>JBBRXA010000011.1:0-59254 GCA_038248855.1 Bacteroidales bacterium
TCAGTCCTGCTCACCATGGCAATAGGAACAAGCATCGACGCCCTGGCCGTAGGAATAAGCTTTGCCTTTCTGGATGTGCAGATCTGGAATGCCGGAATCATCATAGGCGCCGTGACATTTTTTGCCTCTATGACGGCTGTCCGCATCGGTAAATCAGCCGGGAGCCGGCTGGGGTCCAGAGTTGAGATACTCGGAGGTATAATACTGGCAGCGATCGGGGTCAAGATACTCATTGAACACCTGATGGCTGCCTGATACGGCATTTTCCCCCGCCTCTGAGCGGAACCCGGCAATCAGCCTGTCCTGCTCATAATGTTAAAAAGAGTCAGAACGGAATCATAAAGCGCTCACGGCCTTTAAATGTTGCCATTTCGGCATATCCGGCCTTTTTCAGGAGCGCATAGGCTTCATCGAAGAACTGGCCCACGCGTGAAGGCATATGGGCGTCAGAATTGACGCATACAGGTACTCCGTGTGAGGCAAAAAGGCTCAGGTACCTGGTGTCAGGATAGAAATCCTTCACCGGTTTGTTCATCCCGTTTGTATTCAGCTCATATGCAACATCGTAAGCGCGGAAGGCTGACGCCATCATGGCGTAAAGGCCGGAGATATCTCTTTCCGGTCTGAACCTGTGTATCCTGACAAGATCAGGGTGTCCGATGATATCAAAAAGACCCGTTGACGCAGCCTCGCAAACCAGGTTAAAATAATTTTCGTATATCAGGTCTATGTCTTTGCCCAGATAGAACTCCGGGCCCAGGTCCACCGTCTCAAGACCCATGTAATGAACGGATCCGATCACATAATCAAACGGGAAGGATGAAACAATTTCACCCAACTCTTTTTCCATCCCCGGCAGGTAATCAAGCTCCACTCCCATCCTTACGGCAATACCGGGATACAGGTGCCTCAGCTTCTCAATTAGAATGGCATATTCATGCAGCCTTGCAGGGTCCATGTTCCACTTCTGTTTTTCAGGAACAAGGGTAATGTGTTCAGAGAACCCAATCTCAGTAAGTCCGGCCTGTATTCCTGCCTTTATGCTGGCTTCCGGCTCTTCACGGCCGTCGCTGTAGTTTGTATGGATATGATAATCGGTTCTGTAGGTCATGGTTTTTGCTCTCAGCTCAAAATTAGAAAAGGTGAACGAATTAATTCGCTATTTGTTCTAAATTTGCAGTAATTCATTGTTTCATGCAAAAACCTGAGAAAAAAAAGTGTTCCTGCCTCACATGCGACTTTCGTGAACTCGTGTTTTCAAATCTGAGCAGCGAAGATTTCGACCGTGTCTGCAATAACAAGATTGAGCTCTGTTTCTCGAAGGGCCAGATGATCAATGCCGAAGGAGATAAAGTTACCGATTTCAAATACCTGAGGAGCGGGCTGGTGAAACTTTTTCGCCTTACAGCCGGCGGTGAGGAGCAAATAATTGCTATAACCAGGCCTTATGAGTTTGTAAGCAACACCCATGTATTTTCGGAAGAGAAATACAAATATTCCCTTTCAGCACTTGAAGACTCAGTAGCATGCACAATAAACCTTGACCTTGTAAAGGAGCTCATCGAAAAAAACGGCGGATTCGGGCTTCAGCTTATTACTGTTCTTTCACGGACTACTGAGCGGATTATTTCGCAGGGTCTTGATATCAGGAACAGGAACCTTGCAGGCAGGGTCGCTTATGTACTTTCCTATTTTTCAAAGGAGATATATCACTCAAGAGTTTTCGACCTTCCCGTTTCACGAAAGGAGATAGCTGACTTCATCAGTATGAGCACGGCCAATGTCATCCGCACCTTCTCGGAATTCAAGCGTGACGGGATTATCAAATCATACGGTAGGACCATCGAGATAATTGATCCGGACAAACTTGAGGTAGTGTCAAAAAGAGGATAATACTGCTCCCCTGCAATCAGAACCGTATATGAGAAAAGCCCTCTTCCTGCTGATTTGCCTTTTTCTGGGCACGGCACTGGCATCAGGGGCGCCACTTGTTTTTGAACCTGTGACAAAAAAGCTCCCTGACGGTACTGAGCTGAAGCTTTTCCTGTCAGGCGACGAGTTCTTCAATTATCTGCATGACGCCTCAGGTTACCCTGTGGGTTGCGGAGATGACGGTTACTTTTATTACCTTGTTCAGACGGGAAACAGGTTTGAAGCCACCCGGTGGAGGGCAGGGGAAACCGATCCAAGGGACCATCCTGAGATAAGTCATGTGAAAGTACCTTCGCAGGTAAATGAAAAAAGGGCAGAATCTGAGCGGGTCTTTGAAAGATACGGGAGCAGGCCAGGCGGCTCTTCCGCAATAAAGACAACGGGAAGCTTCAACAACCTGGTTATCTATATCCGGTTCAGGGATGAAGGCGGTTTTACAGTCGCGAGATCAGCCTATGACAAAAAATTCAACAGCCTGACGGAGAGTTCGATGCGTCTGTATTTTCGTGAGGTGTCAAATAACGGACTGGATATTGTAACTCATCATTTTCCCGGAGGGGCAGCAGGAGAAATATTCTATACTGACAGTTTTTCGCGCAGGCATTACCAGCCATACAATGTGTCATTTAATCCTGACGGATACGGCAATGATGCGGAACGGACTGCCAGGGAGCATTCCCTGCTTGCAAATGCTGTTGCCTGGGCGTCCGCCGCATACAGTCTCCCCGAGGATGTGAATTTCGACATGAACCAGGACGGTGATTTTGACAATGTTTCCTTTATTATCCGGGGCCAGGCCGACGGATGGAGTGAGCTTCTGTGGCCGCACCGCTGGGTCCTCTTTTCAAAAGAGGTCAGGCTGGGCAAACTTAAAGTCAACGATTATACAATCCAGCTTGAAAACGTAAGCGTAAACACGCTTTCGCACGAGATGTTTCACTCTCTGGGAGCCCCTGACCTGTATCGCTATGACAACGACGGAGTGCCGGTTGGTCCCTGGGATATAATGGCCAACGGCAAAGGGCACCCGGGAGCGTGGATGAAATACAGGTACGGCGGGTGGATAGATAAAATTCCGGAGATACAACACTCCGGAACCTACACCATGAAGCCCGTTACAGCCCCCGGAGGCAACTCCTGGATTATCAGATCTCCCCTCGCCGAAGAACAGTTCTTTGTCCTTGAATACAGGTTGAAGACCGGCCTGTACGAGTCTTCATTGCCTTCATCAGGAATGGTGATCCAGCGAATCGATACAAGGTACCGGGGTAATGCCAGGGGAGGTCCTGACGAGGTATATGTCTTCCGGAAGAACGGGACAACGACCGTTAACGGACAGGTAGACCAGGCGGCATTTTCTGATCTTAACGGCACCGCTTCGTTCACTGACCTGACCAATCCCTTTTCGTTTCTTCAGGACGGATCCAGTGCCGGTATTAAAATAACAGATATCATTTCCCGGGGTGACAGCCTCCTTTTTACGGTTGATCTTGATGATCCCGCAGGAATTGAAATGATGCCGGTAGACGACAATGCAATGGATGTTACCTGGAAGGCTCTTGTTACGACCGGGTTTATCCTTGCCGGATCAGAGAGCCGTGAACCGCTGGTGCCGGTAAGGGGGAAGAGATACCTTCAGGGAGATACCATCGGGGCTTCAGGAACTGTGATCTACCGGGGACCGTCCAGATCTTTCAGGCAGAGAGGGCTTGAGAGCGACAAGCTCTACTTTTATTCCGTATGGGCAGTTACAGACGCTGAGAACAACGTTTATTCCCAGCCTTCTACAGGAGAGAAGAGGTCCGGGATTTATATCGTTCCCTCGATGCCGTATGTACAGGATTTTGATGATGTGGTCTCTGACCTTCCGAGGGGCTGGAGCTCCAGTCTGGGAAGGGAGGGATGGAGCCTTAATATTCAGGCTCCCGATTCCGGATCCGGTCACGGAGTGGTTGCTGAATCCTCACTTTCGGGTAATTGGCTCTATACCCCCGGCTTTTACCTGTCAAAAGGCCAGAAATACCTTGTCACATTCAGTTTCAGGAATCAGGAATACGGTATAAAGGAATCGCTCGACTTCAGAGGCGGGGCTGACCGTAATGAAGCCGGTCTGAATTCCTATAACCTCTTTGCCGGCAGGAACTTCAATTACCGCGACCTTGTCATCCATAAGGCCGTAGTCCAGCCGACGGCAAGCGGACCCTGTTATTTCGGCTTTAAAACCGGCTTCAACAGCATGGGGGTTGTGTTAGATAATTTTAAGATTGAAAATGTACCGCCAGCCACAAAAAATCATTCAGTTCCCGGAGAGTTTTACCCGAATCCCACCTCCGGCGTGATTACAGTCCCCGCAACAGGAAAAACAATGATTTCAGTTTTCAGGAGCGATGCTACCGCCGTTTATGAAACTGAAATAGAAGCCATGAAAGAGATAGACCTGTCCCACCTTGGACGGGGGACCTTCATAATCAGGTTCAGTTCCGCCGCCGGGGTCAGTTCCGGAATAATTGTCATTCAATAAACAGATGAAAATGAAACTATTATTTGCCAGATTGCTGATAATTCCGCTGGGATTATCTTTTGCTTTTGCTCTCCATGGTCAGCCCGCCGGGGGTTCTCTCCCCGGAAATGACCGGGATACTGCCATTTACAGTGTAGCCGGATACAGGCACGGAGTAAGCTTCTTTCCGACGGTTAAGCTCTCTTCAGTTGAATACACCCCCGGCGACAAACTTACCTTTGACAGGTTCCATACTAACGATGTCATTAATCACTGGCTGAACAGGTGGGCCGAACAGTATCCTGACCTTGTGACTCTCTATGAGGTTGGCAAAAGTTACGAGGGCAGACCCATAATGCAGATTACGGTCACCAACAGGAAAACGGGTTCTGACCTGGTCAAGCCGGCAGCCTTCTTCGAGGGCAACCGCCACAGCGGAGAGGTAACCAGTGCCGAATCGGTACTCTGGCTGATTCAGCATCTGCTTACAAACTACGGCTCCGATTCCGAAATAACGAAACTTGTTGACAGGTACGCCATATACCTTAAGCCGGTAAACAATCCTGACGGCCAGAATCTGTATCTGAATACAGCCCAGAGCAACAGGAGCACGGTACGGCCTGACGACAGCGACAATGACGGGTTGCTTGACGAAGACCCGCCGGAAGATCTTGACGGTGACGGAGTTATTCTGACCCTGAGGTGGAAGGATGAGAAAAACGGCACTCTTATTCCTGATCCGGCTGACAGCACCGGCAGGATAATGAAAAGGGTACCGCGGGGAGAAGGAATATATGCGACATCCGCAGAGGGCATTGACAACGACGGTGACGGACGTGTGAACGAGGACGGCATCGGCGGGCTGGACCTGCACAGGAATTATCCTGAAAACTGGAGACCGGAGGCGGAAATGACCGGACGCGGCAACACCCAGGGCGGAGCAGGTGAATACCCCCTGAGCGAGACAGAAACCCGGTCGGTTTTCTCATTCCTGATGACACACCCCAACATTTACATCGTAAATTCGATGGATACCAGGGTTCCCATGCATCTCAGGCCGCCGTCAACATCCCCATCGGAAGAGAGGATGTATCCTGAAGATCTCAGGTGGTACAAACATTTTGACGCGGTTGGAAAAGGCATCACCGGATACGAAAAAGCCGGAGATGTTTTCAATGACTACGGCAACGGAGAACCCATCTTCGGACACGGACCTGATTTCGGTTACTGGTATTACGGAGCCATCTGGTACGGCGATGAACTGTGGAACGGGGCACGCAACAAGGATTATGACGGCGACGGTGATATCGACCAGGTTGACATGCTCGCCTGGGACGACCTTGAGAACAAAGGGGAAGGATTCATCGAATGGAAACCGGTCAAACACCCCGATCATCCTGATGCTGAAGCCGGAGGTTTTGATCCCAAGTTCTTCAGCCAGAATGCCCCCGCCAGACATCTTGAAGAATGGGCATCAAAGGAAGCTCTGTTCAATATCGAGATGATGAAATATCTTCCGCTGGTCGAATGGGAGTCAGTGGATATCAGCAAGGGTAAAGCCGGAAAGGGCGACTCTACTGACTATGAAATAAAGGTTAGATTCCGTAATGCGGGCAAATTGCCGACGGCATTGCGGCAGGCCCATCTTGTCAAGATAGTACGGGAGGATGAGGTGAGGCTTGTTTTTGAAATGCAAGAGGGAGAGAAACCGGCTTACCGGATTCTGGATCCGAAACCGCGGGTGCGCCAGGGCGGCGGAATGATGATGTATGAGGAGGAAGGGGCCAGCCGCAGACCGATAACGAAAAGCGTGGGTTATGCCGAAGGAGGGGCTGTCAGTGAAGCCGTGTTCAGGGTCAGGGTGCTGAACAGCGCCGTGCTCACCGGTAAGGCCTCTGTGCTGACAACCCGTGCCGGCATACTTCCGGACAGGGCGTTTACCGTCAGATAAATATGTTCAGCAGGCGCGCAGTGCAGAGGCGATGTAAGGGTATCTGAAGCTGAACCCTGAATTTGTAAGTCGTTCTGAGGATACCCTGCTGCCCGTTGTAAGCATCACTGACATCTCGCCGAGCACTGCGCGCATCAGCCAGACGGGTATGTGAGGCAGAAACACCGGGAGGTGTTTCTGCCGGGCAATTTCCTTCATGACACCGTCAAAAGTGACATGGTCCGGCGCCGCGGCGTTGAAAACGCCTGACATGTCTGCCTCCCTGACTGCCGCCAGGTAAACTGCACAGAGATCGTCGATATGTATCCAGGGAAAGTACTGGTCGCCCGGCCCCGGCCGTACTATCAGACCCACTGCGGCAGGCATTTTCATTTTTGAGAGCACTGATCCTGAAGCGGCGAGTACTACCGATGTTCTTATCTTTACAACTCTAACCCCTTTCTCAACGAAAGGTTGTGCCGCCTCTTCCCACCTCCGGCAGGTTTCACCCAGGAAATCCGCAGCAGGCGGATCAGACTCGGTGAAGATTCGCTGCGATGTGACCGCACCGTAATACCCTGAAGCAGAGGCAGTAATGTAGGCAGAAGGAATTATTCCCGCACCGGCAGTTTTTGAGAAGAGCAGTGCAGCAGAATTAACCCGGCTGGAGATTATCTCTTCTTTTCTTTTGTCGGTCCACCGGCCGGAGCCTAAATTGGCTCCTGCCAGGTGAATGATAATATCACCCTGACGAAAGGCATCGCTGTCAGCATAAGACCCCGACGGGTCCCATACAAATGATTTGGCCCTGTCGCCCCTCTTTCTGTCACGCGTCAGGTGCACAACATCATATCCTTCTTCCTCGAGCAGAGGGCTAAGACGACTGCCTATCAGTCCGGTGGCACCTGTTATTACTATCCGCTGCATACTTCAGTTTATAGATTCCATAATCTCCACAGCATCACGGATGCATTTCTCGCATACATTTCCCGTCAGTGCCTTTGATTTTATTGTGGCCTTGCCCTCCGTGGTATTAAGGTCTTCCCCGAGGAGCTCCGAACAGTTGTCGGTGCCGTTCCTTTTTACAAACTCCTGCCGGAACGCCCTGACCCTGTCATAGATCTGAAGCTTCTCCGCCCCCGATGGCAGCAGCGGCGCTTCGTGAATAAGACCGAACACAATGTACGCCCCTGTCACTGCCCCGCACGTCTGCTGCATCCTGCCCATTCCTCCACCGAATGCCGAAGCTGCCCGGACTGAGTTGTGGTGTTTTCCGACAAAGGCCATGACAACTGACTGGGCACAGCTGTAACCGTCTCTGAAATAACCGACAGCCTTTTCCTTTCTTTCCATTTCAGTTTTCCTCAAAATTATTAAAAAAATAAAGGGCAGGGGCATATCCTTTTTGATATGATTTTGAAATGATCTACTTTTATCGGCTGCAAAACTTATTCAAAACAAGAGACAAAATGGCAAATCAGAAGAAAATCAAAGGGGTGATTGGAATTCTTACAGGCGGCGGTGATGTTCCGGGACTGAATCCCGCAATCAGGGCGGTGACAATCAGGGCAAACAGGGAAGGCTACAAAGTCATAGGGTTACGCAGGGGATGGGGTGGTATCATTGAGATCATAAGGGATCCCAAGGCAGATAACAGCGAATGTTTCCAGTTACTCACAGACGATATAGTAAACAAGTCAGGAAGAACCGGCGGAACCTTTCTGCACACATCGCGCACCAGGCCGAGCCATGTGCCGAAAGAGTATGTGCCTGAGCACCTGAAGGACATATATAAGGAAGAAATGAATGACCTTACGCCAGAGGTGATAAAAAACCTCGAGTGGCTGGGGATAGATTATCTGATACCCATCGGCGGAGATGACACTCTGAGCTACGGCGTTCATCTTTACAAGCAGGGCGTAAAGGTGGTGGCAATACCCAAGACTATGGACAATGACGTTCCCGGAACCGACTACTGCATCGGCTTCAGTACCTGTGTCACGCGGACGATCCAGATGACCAACAGCCTCCGAACTTCTGCCGGGTCGCATGAAAGGCTCATGGTACTCGAGGTTTTCGGACGCTATGCAGGCTTCACTGCAATGCTGCCCACAATGGCAGGCTCGGCGAACAGGTGCGTTATTCCGGAATACAAATATGATATCGAACTTCTTGCACAGCTCCTTGTTGAGGACCGCAATGCAAACCCGAGCAAATATGCAGTAGTCCTAGTTTCAGAGGGGTCTCTTTTCAGGGGCGGTGATATGATATTCGCAAATACCGAGAGAGACGCATACGGGCATGCAAAACTGGGAGGGATAGGTGACCTGGTATCTGCAGAGCTGAAGAATCTTTCAGCAAAATTCAACAAGGGCAAAACTATAAACGTCATAAACCAGAAGCTGGGTTATATGGTCAGAGGTGGCGACCCCGACGCCGTGGACTCCATTGTGCCTATGGCTTACGGTAACCTGGCGCTTGATTTGATAATGAAAGGCATACACGGCAGGGTGGTGGTTCTCAAGAACGGACGGTATGACAATGTTCCCATTGATGTTGTGACATCATCGAAGAAAGTGGTCAAGGTTTCCGAATATTACAATACAGACAGGCTAAGGCCCTACTACTCCAACTTTGAAATGAAGCCGTTCTTCCTGATGGCAGCTGAATATTAGAAATCACGCCTGAAATACGGATATGAAGTGATGTCAGGACTCTCCTGATATCACTTTTTTTATCCTACTTTTGTCCTAAAAGTGAGACAGTTGAAGCAGGGGATAGTAATCAAATCGACCGGAAGCAGGTATAAGGTACTGGATTCTGAGGGTATTATCCATAACTGTGTCATTAAGGGCAAGTTCAGGGTTAAGGGAATAAGAACCACCAATCCCGTTGCTGTTGGAGACAATGTTTCATTCGACGTGGAAGACAGCATTATTACCGCCCTGTCCCCGCGCCGTAATTATATGATTCGCAGGGCCTCCAATCTATCGAAGGAATCACAGATCATAGCTGCTAACATTGACCAGGCATTCATAATGTTAAGCGTAAAAATGCCTGAAACGCCGGTTGAATTCATCGACCGCTTCCTTGCCACTGCAGAAGCTTACCGGATTCCAGCCGCGCTCATTATAAACAAGTCGGACCTTTACGGTGCCGAAGAACAGGCTTTTGCGGAGAAATTGCAGAGTGTCTATGGCAGCATAGGATATGAGACCTGGATAGTCTCTGTGGAAAAAAATGAAAACCTGGAGCCGGTCCGGGCGGCGCTGACCGGACGCACCACTCTCGTGGCAGGCAATTCGGGAGTCGGAAAAAGCTCATTTCTCAACAGGCTCAATCCTTCCCTGAAACTTAAAACGGCCATCATTTCCGAGTACCACGAGCAGGGTAAGCATATGACAACCTTCCCCGAGATGCATCCCCTGCCCGGCGGCGGCTTCGTAATTGACACCCCGGGTATCAGAGGATTTGGCGTAATTGATTTTGCCCGCGATGAGATATACCACTTTTTCCCTGAAATCTTCAGGATGTCTTCTCGCTGCAGGTTTCACAACTGCCTGCATCTGAATGAACCCGACTGTGCCGTACGTAAAGCTGTTGCAGGGAGTGAAATAGAATCGTGGCGCTACAGAAGCTATATAAGCATGTTGCTGGAAGACACCTCGAAATACAGATAATACCCTATTTTTGCACATTAATACAGTCCCGGATGAAAAAGATAACCATTATTGCCTACTCTGCCTTTCTGCTGATAATGGTAGTTAACATACTCTTTTACAGAAGCCTCTACAGGAACCAGCTGGAATATTCAATGAAAATGCTTGACAGGCAGGTACGAATAGTGGGAACAGATATTGACAATACCAGTATGTACCTGATAAGCGACCTCACCGAGATTGATTTTACCGACGACATCACTCTGTTCTTTACCGACAAAAATGTCAATGAGCGCGCAAGGGAGAAAATGAAGCTATACTATTCCAGGTATGAAAACGTCATTGTCAGCCTGATGCTTTACAACAATGCGGGAGATGTCTATACACTGTTCAAGGATGAAGAGAAAAACTCGTGGCTTGACGGCTCATACAGGGCCCAGACGTTGCCGGACATTTCCGAACGTGAAAAGATTGAACAGGAAAGAGGTAAATACAAATATTTTCTTCCGGTCATAAGTGACGGAAAAGTGCTTGGTAATTTCGTGATCACGATTGACTTAAACCGGTATTTCTCCCGCCTTCTTGCAGAATACCAGCTGGAACAGTACCAGTGGCAATGGCTTGTAAATGACTCGGGAATCATTGTTTTTGATAACCACTCAGGTGCTGCCAGTTATTCCGAAATCGGGAAAATCACCGAACAGCTGAATACGGGCGTTGCCGGCAGAATACTCCATGATGCCAGGGCAGACGGAAAGTCCGTCGGCATCCTCTCTTCATTTTACCCGGTCAGCATTCTTGGAATGGATTACGGACTCGTATTCTCGGCTCCCACTGACTTCTTCCAGAAGTATATTATACGCAATGCCTTCATAACGGGATTACTTACCGTCGCGGGGATCTTCTTTATTATCTTCCTTTTCAAAACACACTTCCGGAGACAGAAAAAACAGTTTAAGGAAACCAGTGATTCGGAGTCGACGCTTTCCGGCATCATTGACCAGATGCCTGTCGGGATTATTGCCTACAACAGCAACCGGGAGATACTTAAGGCCAACAAACATGCTGCAATCCTCTTTTCATATGACGATGAACTGCAGATGAACGGAAAACTTTTGCCGGACCTCTCAAGAAACGAGTATTTAAGCGATATTAACGGGCAGTTCGGACAGGGAAAAATTATCAGGCTGGCAGGGACCGCCGGTGAAAAGATTGTCTTCCGGAACAGCATTCCCGTCAGTTACAGCGGAGAAGATGCCACCCTCGACGTGTTCATAGACGTCACGGCACTCGAATCAGCCCGTAAGCAGGAAGCTGAAGCCAATATTGCCAAGTCAGAGCTCCTGGCGCGTATGAGCTTCGAAATCAGGACCCCGCTGAACGGCATTCTCGGAATGACGGAGATGCTCAACCGGGCAGGATTGCCAGAGGAATCAACCGGAGTTGTAAGACTGCTCAGCCGCTCAGCCGATCTTCTCCTTAATATCATCAATGACATCTTCGATGTTTCAAAGGTCGAGACCGGTAAGATGATTCTTGATGAGATCCCGTTTAAACTCAGGGAGGAGGTAGCCTACTGCCTGAACCTTGTCAGGCGCGAAAATCCCGAATCCCTTGTGAAGTTTAAACACGAAATCGATCGCGGGGTGCCTGATAGTCTTATCGGGGATCCTTACAGGCTGCGGCAGGTGATCACAAACCTTTTTAACAATTCTCTTTCCAGCACCCAGACCGGAGAAATAGTGTTCACCTGCTCGGTGGCAGAAACAAGCGGTAATGTACTCAGACTGGCTTTTTCCCTCACTGACACAGGCAGGACTTATACGAAAGCCGAGTTAAAGAAGCTCTTCGGTGACTACATATCAGGCCGGACAGGCCGCGATGAATGGGCTGAGGAGCTTAAGCTCGGACCTATACTTGCGCGGCATCTTGTCGAACTGATGGGTGGCGAACTGATCGCCTCCAGCCCGTCAGGGAAAGACTCTTCGGGACACGAAAGAGGGATGAAGGTGACATTTGGCATTAAGGTTCATCTCAATGAGAGAATCAAAAAGGAGTCCGATCTGAGCAGGTACACCAGGGTGAGCGAAATACGTACCCTGGTCATTACCGGCGGTGAAGGCAGGGATGACGATTTCCTGAATGTGATACACAAACTGGGGCTGCCCGTCTCTGTGACAAGCTTCCAGAAACATACTGTCTCCCAGATCAATTCAGACAGGCTGAACAACCCCGACAGATATGCGCTTCTTATTATTTTTGATGAGCCTGATTCTGACGGATTTGCCGTGGCGGAGGCTCTTCATACCGCCAGGCTTGCAGGTGAATATGTCATCCTGATGTTTACATCAAACGATCCAAGGGGTCATTATTCCCGCTGTGTTGACCTGGGCGTTGACCATCTCCTGGTAAAACCGTTTGCCAGCGAGGACCTTCTGAACATACTCAAGTATCTTTTTCCTCAACTGAAAGGGGGCATCACTGACGGCTCCGCACGCGATAAAAGCGCATTGACAAAGGTACTGGTTGTGGATGACAATTACCTGAGCAGAAAGGTCGTGGGATCACTGCTGAAGGTACTGGGCATTATTGCAGAATATGCCGAAAGCGGAAAGGAGGCGGTGGAAAAAGCACTGGAAAAACCCTACGATCTGATATTTATGGATCTCATAATGCCGGAGATAGACGGGTTTGAGGCTGCCCGAGCAATACTTGACTTTGACGGCAAATCAGTGATTGTAGCCCTCTCGGCCGACAATATGCCGGAGACAAAGGCTAAGGTTGAGCAGTCCGGCATGAAAGAACTGCTTTCAAAACCCGTCTCTGTAGAGGATCTGAGAAGGGTCATTGAAAAGTATCCGAAGGAAACCTGACCTATGCCCGGTGCCGTACAGAAAATGCCAGTCGATGAATTCCTGCAACTCTCGGCAAAGCTTCCCGTAATTGACGTCAGGTCGCCGGGCGAATATGCCTGCGGCCACATTCCGGGGGCTGTTAATATCCCTCTGTTCGATGACAGCCAGCGTGCGGAGGTGGGCACCCTTTACAGGCAGGAAGGCAATCTGAAAGCCGTTTTGAGAGGAATTGACCTTGCAGCCCCAGAAATGTCTCTCAAATTAAAAGGTGCACTGAGCCTGGCGTGTGACCGCCGGGTGCTGGTTCACTGCTGGAGGGGCGGTATGCGTTCGGAGGCCATGGCCTGGCTTTTCTCGATGGGAGGCATCACACCCTCTGTCCTTGAAGGGGGATACAAGTCTTACCGGAATTTCATTCTTGAAGAGCTTGCTAAATCGCGAAGGTACGTTCTCCTCGGGGGTCTTACAGGAAGCGGCAAAACCCAGATCCTTAAACGGCTGGCTTCTGAAAACCACCAGGTGACAGACCTGGAAGGCCTCGCATGTCATAAGGGATCTGCCTTCGGGGCCCTCGGACAACCCTCCCAGCCTACTACTGAACACTTTGCCAACCTCCTTCATTCCAGCCTGAGTGAAATGAACCCGGAGAGGCATATATGGCTTGAGGACGAAAGCCGTAACATAGGCACTGTCTTCATGCCCGACGGCTTTTATGACCGTATGCAGGAATCGCCGGTCGTAGCCCTGATGATGAGCATAGACACACGCTTGCCGAGGCTGCTTGAGGAATATTCCGCCTTCCCCCCTGAACTTATACGGACTTCGGTGTTAAAGATATCCAGAAGGCTGGGAGGCGAAAAGACAAAAGAGGCAATAGCGGCCGTAGACCGTAATGACTTCTCAACCGCCATACGGATTACCCTTGAGTATTACGACAGGGCATACAGCTACGGTCTTTCAAAACGCAAAAGCGGACAGGTCGTTTTTGTTGATACAGATACAGATGATACAGCGGTAAATGCAGGAAAAGTGTTTGATGCTGCTTCAGCCTTTAAATGAAGATCACTTTTTTCTTATTTCTGAAGCATCAACCCATCTGTAAACTTTATCGGCACGCCTGACAAGCGACGGGAGCCTGACGGAACAGAGGGTGCCCTTTGCTGCTGATTCAACCTCCGTAGCGGCCTCGTTGCGAAGTTCATCAACAGGATGTTCAATTACTCCGGTGGTGGGCCCGGTGAAGAGAATGACATCACCCCTTTTCAGATCGCCGGTCTCAAGCTTAATCTCAGCCACATTCAGCTTACTGAACCAGTTGGTGACTTTTCCCAGGTATATCCTTCTTCTGGTGGCCGCCGACCCATATGTGGTACTCCATTCCCCAAGCTTTTGCCCGAGGTAATATCCGTCCCAGAAACCCCTGTTAAACACAGAGGAAAGACGTTGCATCCAGTCTGTGACTTTTGCTTCGCCGAAAGTACCGTCTGCAACTGCCGCGGCTGCTTCACCGTAGCATTCAGAAACAGTTTTTACATATTCGGGAGCGCGTGCTCTGCCCTCAATCTTCAGGACATTTGCCCCGGCTCCTATGATCTGGTCGAGAAAACCTATTGTGCACAGGTCCTTCGGTGACATTATGTATTCATTGTCAACCTCGAGCTGGTATCCCGTCTCTTTTTCAGTAACCGTATAGGCTTTGCGGCATGTCTGGTAACAGTTACCCCTGTTGGCTGATGCATTGTTCTCGTGCAGGCTCAGGTAGCACTTTCCGGAAATAGCCATGCACAGGGCACCGTGGACAAACATTTCAAGTTTCATCAGGCTGCCGCCGGGGCCGCAGATGTTATCACGCACAATTGTTTCGTGTATCTGCCTCACCTGGTCAAGGTTAAGCTCCCTGGAGAGCACTGCCACGTCAGCCCAGCGGGAATAAAATCTGAGCGCCGCAGAATTTGAAATATTGAGCTGTGTGGATAGATGGACTTCCAGGCCTGCCTCCGTGGCTGCAATAATTGCAGACTGGTCTGTAGCGATTACGGCACTGATGCCTGCTGCCTTCGCTGAGCCGATTATCTGCCTCATCACCGCCTCCTCGTCGTCAAAGACGACAACATTCAGTGTCAGATAGCTTCTGAGCCCGTTTTCACTGCATATTTTTGCGATCTCAGGCAGGTCTTCAACCGTGAAGTTGTTAGAAGAACGCGCCCGCATGTTCAGTTGTTCCACTCCGAAGTAAACCGAATCTGCCCCTCCCTGTATTGCCGCATGCAGTGATTCCCACGAGCCGGCTGGCGCCATTATCTCAATATCACCTCTTTTCATCAGCGGCAAAGATAGCAATGCTCAATGTTTTTTCAGGGCCACTCTCATTATTGTCCCTTTTCCAGGCTCAGACCAGCGCACAAATATTTTCCCGCGGTGATACTCTTCAATGATCCTTTTCGAAAGGGATAGCCCCAGTCCCCATCCGCGTTCACGGGTTGAATAACCGGGCTTGAAAATGGTTTTAAAATCCTTTTTCGGGATACCTTTTCCGTTATCTTCGACATCTATGAACATTTCTTTTCCGGACTCGGAAAGGTTGATCACAATGTCGCCACGGCCCTTCATGGCATCGGTGGCGTTCTTGACAAGGTTCTCTATCACCCAGCCCAGAAGCACCGCGTTGGCAGGAAGCGTTGTGCCGTCACGAAGCCCGTTGACGATATTCATCCCGACTGTTGAAGAGATCCTTTTCCTGAGGTACCCCATTGAATTTTCAATCAGTCCGACCATATCGACGGGCTGCAGCTTTGTCCTGGATCCGATGAGAGAAAAACGTTCTGCCACCCTGCTGAGCCTCTCGACATCTGCCGACAGTTCTTCAGCGATGTCAGTTTCAGGATACCGCGATTTGAGTATTTCGACCCAGGCTGAAAGTGAGGAGGTTGGCGTTCCCAGCTGGTGTGCCGTTTCCCTTGACAGCCCCACCCACACCTGGTTCTGTTCAGCCTCTCTTGAAGAACTGAATGCGACATAGGCAACTGCAATAAAGAGCAGTATCACAGCAAGCTGAACAAAGGGAAAAACCGTAAGCTGACGGAGCAGTGAGCTCTCACGGGAAAAGATGTAGTTTTCGATTCCGTTTCCAAGATCAATAACAATCGGGTCATTCCTGTTGCTCATCCGCTCCAGCTCCTTCCGGAGTACCGCAGTATCTCCGGAGGCGGCACGACCCAGGTTTCTGAAGGAGATAATGTTCTGTTCATCGTCGGTAAGTATTATCGGGACTGTTGTATTCCCTTCCACAATGCTGAACAGGAACTCAAAGTCCTCTGTCCCGCCGGAGGCTCCGACAAGCCTGCTGGTTGCCTCTGCCCACATCGTTGCCTTCTTCCTCTCCTCAACTTTCAGTTTATCAACCAGGTCACGGGTATAGAAGAGGGAACCGAATCCGATAATTACCGCAAAAAGCAACAGCATTATCTTCCATACCAGTCTCTTGCGGTAAATGTCCATAGTACTACTTTTTCTTCCTGAATAGTTCTCTGAGAGGACTTTCAGCCACCTTATCCGTGGTGGTATCAGGGCGGGAACCCTGCTCTTTCCCCTCTTCCCAGGAGATTGAGAACTTCGGTTTGCTTTCGGTGACGGGTTTTCTGACGGTATCACCCTTGTACCAGCCGTACTCTTCATTAAGTATGGTTTTCAGGGTCTTCTTCTCTTCGGCTATGTTTGCCCTGATCTCATCCTGAGCCTGACCCAGGTCATATCCTACGGTCACAACGCCGTTTATGCATATAATTTTAAGTGGTAGGGTTGCTTTGCCTGAACCGTCAACCTTAACCTGTTCAAATTCCGCTGCATTCCTGTTTTTGTCCCTGGCCTGCCGGCTCAAAACCTCAGAGAGAAGCACCCTGATGTGATACGAGTAGTCGCCCAGAAAGGCATGGTTTCCGTAGACCGTGAAGTTCCCGGCCGAAGAGTTAATCAGCATTTTAGGTACCGAGACGGAACCGTTCCTGATGAAAATGTCATTTTCAAGCTTTGAAAAGCTGATGTTTTTCAGCTCATCGATATCCAGGAATCTTGAAAGATTATGTACAGGTTCGAATTCAATCAGCCTCCCGTTCAGAATTGACATGTGGGCCTCAGCCACTACAGCATTGTTGGTAATATTGAAGCTTTCGTTCAATGGCGCCAGTAATGTTACATTTCCTGTAAGCCTCCCGCGGAGGTTTTCGCTTACGATGAATTCCTGCCCGAAATTGTTGAATGATATGAATGCATCGTTGATGTCAATATCCGCCACTTCGAGCTTTCCCTTCGAGATGTATGAGCCGTTATTCTGTTTGCCTATCAGCAGTTCGCCGGTAAGATTCCCGTCGAGGCCCCTGGCACTCATATTGCTGAAAGTCATAATGTGAGGACGGTATGTCAGGGTACTTCTGAAATTCGACGCCCTGAACCCTTTGCTGAAAATACTGTCTGCGCTAAGATTCATATCCATCGTTACGTCAGGCGGGAAAATATTAAAACCCCCGCTTTCCCCCGATGTAGTGTCGCTCTCATTCCCTGTGAACTCGGTGGTTATAAGCCTGTCTGCAAAAATATCTCCTGTAATGCTCATCCTTTCCGGTCTGCCGGCCAGCCATGCAATGAAATTCCCCATTTCGGCACTGACTGTAAAGTTTTGTCCCCTGTAAGAAAACCTGAGGCCGTCAGTGTTGAGGTGTTCATTTACGGTGACGGATCCGTTGACGTTTGTAAAGGAGAGTCCGCTTGCCCCCAGGGAGCCTCCGAAGTCACTGAAAATGAAGGCAGCCCGGGGATACAGCCCCGGGAGGTCGGCGGCAGAGAACCGGACGTTGTCAGGAAGTATGCCGGAGAGTCTGATGCTGCCCTTGATGGAGCCTTGCTGGCCTTTGATGAAATCCGTTTTTATCAGCTTCTTCAGGTCGTCGAAAATGAGGTCGCCGTTAAGCGAGAGGTGTATGTCAGGCTTCACAAGGTTACTCAGCCTGAAGGATCCTGTAAAGTAAGCCTGACCGAATGATGTAGCAAGGGTGTCCACAGCAAATGCGAATGTTCGCGAATCGTTAAGTTTGCCGTTTGTAACGCTGCCGCTGAATGAAAGATTATTTACGTTAAGACCGGAGGATATGTTGCTCAGCCGGCCGCGTGAAAGCCTGTATTTGACATCAAAGTGTGGTGACCCCCTTTTCCCGTACGCACCGGATAAAACGCAGGTAAGGTCAATGAGCCCGTCAGGGTTCAGTCCTGCAGTTGCCTTTTTCCATTTTTCAGGAAACCTTGCAACAAGATCCGAGATGTTTATTTTCCGGCCCTCGATGGACATATCAAGAGTCCCCGAGCTGTAGTTTACAGTGCCGTCAACCCCGAAATTAAGGCCTGCCAGTTCAATCACCCCCTTTGCAATTGAGAGCGAATTGTCAGTCTTGCGAAGCCTTATTACAGCCTCGGCAGGAATGTTACTGAGGGTTATACCGGAAAGGCCCATTGATGAGATTTCCGAAGTGACGGATACGGTAAGAAAAATGCCGCTTCCCATTATTTCTCCGCTAAGTACGGACTCTTTGACGACCCCGGCAATTCTTACCTTTGAATCTTTATCAGAATAGAGTGCTTTAATGTTTATTGCCGATATACTGTTCAGTTTAAGATTCTTTCCGCCACCCTTGCCGTCAGGAGAAAAAATCTCATAGTTTATGTTGCCCCTGTCATCAGTCAGGACGTTCAGATTCCCGTCCCTGACTGTGATGCTGCGCACGGCGATAGTCCCGGTAAGCAGTGATGGGAGGTGGGCGGTAAGTGAAAATGATGATGCATAGAGAAGGGTATCATTGCCATCGCCTGCAAACTGCGATCTGTCATAACCGGGAGAAGGCGAGACGAGGAGGTCACTGAACCTGACAGTGATGTTCGGAAATGCTTCAAAAATTGTGACACGGACTTTTCCGTATGAAATCTTTGTGTTCAGGGTTTTATTGAATTTTTCAATCAGTACAGAGGCCAGCTGGTCACGCCGCATCAGCGCATAGAATCCGGGTACCGCAACGGAAAGGAAGACGATAGCAATGATTATCAGGATTATCCTGCGTGACAGCTTCATTTTTCAGATGACCCTCATTGTTTATTTTCTCCGTGAGAGAAGGAATGAAAGATCATCTCCGGGACTTGCTTCAAACGGTTCGCTTCCCTTTGCAAATATCCGGGCTTTACGGGGCCCGATAAGCGAGAGCATCTTCCCCTCAACCAGGAACATGGTTCCCTCGCGCAGGCCGGCTACAAAAACCCCGGGGTTCACCTCGATGTACTCCTGGATCCTCTGTTCACGCGTCTCCCCGGCGTGTCCTGCCGGGTTGGCGTCGAGATAATGAGGGTTTATCTGGAAGGGAATGAGATTAAATGCGCGGAACGATGAAGGCTCTGTCACCGGCATATCATTGGTGGTCCTGATTGTCGGGCAGGCAATATTCGAGCCGGCGCTCCAGCCGATATAGGGCATCCCGGCTTTGACCCTTTTGCGAACCGGGATGATAAGCTTATTGTCAATAAGGCATTTGATCAGCATCCAGGTATTGCCGCCCCCGACAACTATGGCTTCAGCCTGGTTCACGGCTTTTACCGGATCCGGGAAGCGGTGAATTGATATGACATCATGCCCGACCTCCCTGAAGCGTTCCTGAACCTTTTTTTCATAATCATCATACGAGAAGGTGACTGCTGCATAGGGAATGAAAAGGGCTTTTACCTTTTTCGGCCCGAGAAAATCCTCAATGTTCTTTTTGGGATAATCAAGATATGCCTCACCGGCATTTGTGGAGTTGCTTATCAGGAGTAGTCTCATCTCTTTATTTTATCAGGTACCTATACTAACGAAACACCTTTGGCTGAAGTGTGTAAAGATAATAAAAAAAGGAAGGCTGCTCTTTGCGGGAGCAGCCATCATATCATTGCAGATATTGTGTCAGTCGTTGAATGTCAGGGCAATGCCCACCTCGAAAGGATAGAGCTCAGGGCCTTTTCCCTTTTCAAACATCGGGGAGAGGTAGCTGGTACCGTAAACCTGTAGCATTTCATACCCGAGCCGGGCGGTAACACCGTACCGCAGAAGGTTGAGGCTGAAGTCATCACGGTTTTTCACTTTTTGCTTGCCGTCTTCAAAATATACCACCTTGGTATGAGAGCCCAGCTTCACGGCACCGATGACTCCTACACCGATATTTACGGAGCTGCTGTGAGACACCGGGATCTGTCCTTCCAGAATAACCGGCAGAACGGCATACAGGGTGGCAAGCTTGCTTTTTTCATAGCGGACTGACAGAGGAGGATACACCGGCTCTACAATTCCGCCTTCGTCAACTGAGACACTGTTGTTTCCGCTGAACCTGTAGTTATTGAAATTCAGGCCCAGAGACGCCACCAACCCGAAGCGCTTTGTAATACCGAGGCTGACGCCGGGCGAAATCATATTAAAGGCTATCGCTTTTGAGGAGTTCAGGTCAAGGTAACTGTCCTCTGACTCCAGCGATGTACTCCTGAAACCTGTAAGGTAGCTGTTAAGGCCCAGTTCAAATCCCCCGAGATGCCCCCTGAAGGCGTCATCATTGTGTGACATGTAATTGTAATCCGAAGAGTCTTCATTACCGCGGCCCTCATTCTCCCCTTCGTCAGTTATTCTGACACTCTTTTTCCCTATCCTGATGACAGTCTCATCATCTGTGTCTTCGATTACGAGAACATTGTCGCCGAGTTTTATGACGGAGGAATCGTTTACTTCAGCCAATTCATCCGCAATCACCGCATCTTCCTCATCGAGTATCAGAGTATCAGGCGGAGTAACCAGTCTTGCATTTTCCTCCAGGTTTTCAAGTTTTTTAAGTCTTTCGGTATTTTCCTGACCGGCGGCTGGCAGGCACAGCACCGCTGCTGTTACAATCAGTGATATTATTCTTTTCATGGTTTAAATTGTATTGTGATTATATTACTGAGACGAACAGACATAACGGTTAGTTACGGTTTATCCGTACTTTTTTTTGCTGGTGCAGAAAATGAGAGCAGGGAGGAGGAGAAATTTACTGCAAGCGGATTTCCGTCATCCGACATCACTCTTTCAAGATCCATATCCCATCCAAGGACGGAGTTGACTCCCTTCACGCAGGCCCCTGCAATCAAATATCCGTCTACAGGCTTGTCTTTCCCTGTTACAATGCCTGACAGGGCGGTAATACCTCTCATTATCCAGTTTACCTCCCCCGCCTCCCCGGTCAGAGACCGGATGTCCGCCTGAACCTGCATCCTTTCAACGGTTGTTAATTCTGCGGTACTGATACCGGCAATAAGTCGTACAGTTTCAGGGTCATTTCTTAAATCGAACGGCTGTATCCTGGGGTTGTGCCCGGCATCTGCCTGAAGCTTCTCTGCCGCGGCGACCGCTGTACTTGTTGGTTGCATTACAGTGACTGTCCTGTTTACAGTTGCCGTGTCCGGATCCCTGGACGGTCTTATGGCAGAAGAGGTTGTTGCTGCTTCCGGCAGGATAGCCGGGCTGCTCTGCGAAACACTGTTCCGAAGGAGGGGAGAGAGTGTCAGAAAGGCAAGAAGTACTGCTGCGGAAGCCAGCGCTGCATAAATAATGCGGTTAAGATAGAATACTGATGGAAGGGTCTTTATTATCGCCTCCCTGCCCGGCCATTTTTCATTGCCGGGAACGAGCCTGATCCTTTTGAAATCTTCGGCAAGCGTCCTTCTTTCAGGACTGGCTGTAAAAATGGTTTCGATCTCAGAGATGCTGTCGGCACCGGACTCTCCTTCAGCCCATTCGGCAGCCAGCAACACGAACTGATCATCGGTTATCTCCTCAGCTCTCCTGATGAAGCCCGTCCGGAAAGGAAGCCTGTCGTCAAAGGGAACAAGTTCCGGAAGATCATTGTCATTTCTTACTGCCATACCGATGTTTTTACAAGGTAATTCCGCATCGCAACGCGGCCCCTGAAAATATTGATCTTGACCTGGGCCTCCGAAAGCCCCGTGATGGTTCCGATTTCGTTATAGCTGTACCCTTCATAATCACGGAGCAGGATTACCGAACGCATGGCCGGGGGAAGTTTCTCAAGGGCATTATGCAGGATCTCGTTAAGATCGCTCCTGTTTTCTTCGGCATAAAGCGAGGAATCGTCATAAAACTCAACCGGCACCAGCCTGGAATCTTTGCGTATCACGTCTATCATCCTGTTATATGCAGATGTGAAGAGCCACTGTTTGACGCAGTCATATTCGACTTCGGCAACGTTCCTCCAGAGCTTTTCATATGTGTCCTGAACAACGTCGGCAGCCCTCCCGCTGTCCTTGAGGCTGCGGTAAATAAACCTGTATACATGGTCTCCGTACTCCCTGACGGATTTATTATACTCCCTGACTGTCATTAATATGTTTAAGTGATATCATAAAGACGCTCATCAATGCCCTTTTGTTACACTTATCCAAAAAAAAGTCCCGCAGTTGTTGCGGGACCCGATATTCTCTCATTGGATTTCATTTAAACTGATAAATCCTTACCCAGTCAACCTCCATCGAGGAAATGCCGCCAATGGGCCTGTCAACACCGCCGGCGAGGTTGATATACATCGCTTCCTGGGGCACACCTGAGGTTTGTCTCATCACTTCCTCACCGTTTATTTTCCATACAAGGCTTTCCGGCCTCCACTCGAGGGTGAAGATAAAAAAGTCGTTAAGATACTTTGATCCGATACTCTTTTTATAGTGGTTTCCCGGCGAGGAGAAAAGATCAAACCAGACCTTTCCGCCACCTGACCGGCAGACGTCAACGTGAGGAGTGATCCGGTCGCCCAGCAGCCAGAATGCATTGCGGACCGAAGGATCGGAGAGTTTTATCTTGGCTGTGAAGATTCCGTATTTCTGCCTGAATGAGGTACCGGTGTTTATTATGCCTGATGTGAATCCAAAGTCTTTGGTATAAAAACCCCTGTCATGATCCCAGACTTTGCCGGTGATTTTCTGAGGTTTTGTCATGATGCGCAGCACGCTGTGGCGGACCTCAAAATTCTCTGCAGGAGTGTAGCAATGAAGATCGGTTGCGATGCTGTAGCTGTCATGCAGCAGTTTCTCTCCCCAGTAGTATTTGGTGAGCCACCTCTTTTTGTCAGGACCGTCACCGTCAAATTCATCGCTGAAGGTCATCTCCCGCTTCTTAAGGAGGTCAAATTTATTGGAATCTTTTACACTTAGGTACCACTTGATGTCGGCAGAATTTTTCAGGTCACTGTATGCTGACAGCTCTTTGTACATCTCTGTCTTCTCAAAGCGGCGCTTATCAAGATAATACTCCTTCTTCTCAGTGAACTCTTTGGTCTTCAGGTATCTTTCAAGTTCAAAATACCTGTTCAGCCTTGCAGAATCCTTGACACTTACATAATTGGCGTATTCCCCGGATGACTTGAACTTATAGTAGGAAGCAACGTCACGTGCACCTTTTTTATCCTTGTACTCAAGCAGTTTCTGATATTCCGGGGTATCCTTGAAGGTAACCGGTTTTTTGTTTTTTACAACCAGGAATGCGGCAGAGGAAACCAGCATTTTAAGTTCTTCGAATCTCTTTACCTTATCCGGATTCAGATTCTTTTTTACCTCCCGGTCAGCCCTGAGTTTTTTCCACTCAAGAAACTTCCCGTACTCCTCCGTATCTTTAAAGGTAACAGGCTTCATACGCTCCTTCTGCTTGAATTCGGGTGACTGAATAAACCTTTCGAGGTCTTCGAGATCGGCGATTTTTTTAGAACCATCAAGGGAGGTGAAGTTTTTTAGCAGATCGCTGCCTTCTGTCCTGAAATAGTGTGCGATGTCCTTTGCCTTTTTAAGGGAGAGAAACTCTGACTCCCTGGCATGCTCCTCTGAGCCTTTGTAAGTGAGTGATTCAATCTCCTTCTTTTTCTGAATGAACCCTGCAGAGGTAACACGGTCATGAAGTTCATTATATCTGGCCAGTGCTTCAGAACCGGTGAAGGAATTCAGTTTTTCAAACTCGGCAACAAGTGCCTTTTCCTCCTGTTCCAGTTTTGAAGTGGAAGGGAGCATCCCCAGCAACAGCTTTATTGTAGACATTGTAGAATAGGTTTTGATATAACCTGTTAAAGATAAATATCTTTCACAATATAATAGCCAAGATCATACAATAATTTGTTATTTAGATACCGGAGAAAAATTGTATTTACGAATTGCAAAGGACTTATATTCAAATAATTAAGACATGAGGAACAAGATAATGACCGTTGCCGTGCTGCTTCTGATGACTGCGTGCGGAAGCGTAAAAACTAGAAGCACGGCGGGAGGGGAGTCCCAGGATCAGCTATTGCAGGCAACGGGGGCAGGGGCAGCGGAGTCCCAGGATCAGCTGCTGCTGGCAACAATCTGGTATCAGAAATCAGCCGAAATGAGGGCGCTCTATTATCAGTGCTACGCCAATGCAGAAGCGGCACTGCTTAAAAATTTAGCTGTTGCACAGGGAGACAAAACGCCGGCGGTAGTTCTCGATATCGACGAAACCGTACTTGACAACAGTCCGTTTCAGGGGTGGCAGGTCCTTGAAAACAAGAGTTTTAACGATGAGTCCTGGACCCGCTGGGTTGAACTTGGCAGGGCCGGTGCGCTCCCGGGGGCACTTGATTTTACGAGGTTTGCCGACTCACTTGGTGTTGAGGTGTTCTATGTTTCAAACCGCAAAACAACGGAACTTGCTCCCACGCTGACAAATATGATCAGCCTCGGGTTTCCCGGTGCGGACAGTTCTCATATGCTTTTGAGGGAAAGTGAATCTTCAAAGGTCGGGAGAAGGTCGCGGATCGAAAGTACCCACGAGATATTGCTTCTGGTGGGAGACAACCTGGCAGATCTCGATGCCGTGTTCGAAAAAAGAGGCCCTGATCACGGGTTTTCAGATGCCGGCCGGATGCGTGGAATGTTTGGAACAAGGTATATAGTGCTGCCCAACCCTATGTATGGGACCTGGCTTTCAGAGCTGCTTAGAAAGGCTGAAGGCGATAGCAACAGGGATAAACTGATCAGAACAGTTGTTGGTTTCTGATTCAGAAAGTGTAACTTGACTTTTTATTTTCTGGTCTGACCGGGACAACCCCCGGGCCGTGTCGGCCGGGGGGTACCTGACTACATCGAACGACCCGGAAGCGATGCGATAAGGGCCATATTTTCGGCAAGTCCCTCTTCAGCGGCAGAAATGGCTGTGAAGTTGAACAGTGAAGGCAAAGTTCTGAAAATTTAATACTTTTACGCCGTTAATTCCAAAAAGTATGTCCCTCGTCCATGAACTTGAGAAATCCGGAAACTGGCTGTTCAGAAGAAGAAGCTGGTTGCCGGCAGTAATTATTGTAATGGCTGTTGTTTACCTGTTCATTGCGAACCGCAGTGTTATCTTTTTCAATTACACGTGGGAGCTGATTTGCATCGCCGTTGCGGTTTCGGGAGAAGTTATCAGATCGTATACAGTTGGCCATGTACCGCGAAATACTTCAGGACGCAATGTGATTGACCAGATGGCTGATGATCTCAATACCACCGGAGTATATTCCGTTGTCAGGCATCCCCTTTATGTCGGCAACTTCTTCATGTGGCTCGGACCTGTTCTCTTTCTGAGGTCAGTATGGTTCGTAATTATCTTCGTACTTGCTTACTGGCTTTACTATGAAAGGATAATATTTGCCGAGGAACAGTTTCTGCGCAGGAAATTCGGTGAAGCTTACGACACGTGGGCTTTCAGGGTAAAAGCCGTAATTCCCCGCTTCAAAAATCACAAACCGTCAAATCTTTCATTTTCATTCAGGAATGTCCTCAAGCGTGAATACAACAGTATCACGAATGTCTTCATTGTATTCGCAGTACTTGACGTGTTCCGCAATCTTGCGATTACCGGAAGGGTTTACATGGAACCGCTGTACATGGGATTTCTGATTGCCGCCGTTATTTTCTGGTGCATCGTCAGGTACATGGTAAAACGGACTAAGTTCCTCTATGTAGAGGGCAGATAGTCTCTTCACCGGGTCAGTCCCTGGATCCCAGGAACATCATGATGTAATATACCAGCGTGGCAAGTGAGCCAAGCGCAGCTACAACATAGGTATATGCTGCCCATTTGAGTGCATCCTTGGCCTGGGCATCCGTTCCCGAATATGTAATGCCCGAGTCTGCTAACCAGGCAAGAGCTCTTTTTGAGGCATTTATCTCAACCGGCAGAGTGATGAAGCTGAAGAGAGTTGTGAAGGCAAAAAGGGCGATGCCTACAAGAAGTATTTCCGGCCTGATTGTAATAAGTATAACACCGGCAAGCAGAACCCACTGAACCCAGTTGGAGGTGAGACTGACCACCGGTACAAGTTTCGAGCGCATGTTAAGCCATGCATATGACTGGGCATGCTGCAGGGCATGACCTGTCTCATGAGCAGCCACTGCTGCCGCTGCCACGTTGGCTCCCGAATATACCCCGGCGCTGAGGTTTATTGTTTTTTTCAGCGGATTGTAATGGTCCGTAAGTTCTCCCTGCACGCTCACCACCCTGACGTCGCTGATACCGTTGTCACGAAGCATCTTTTCCGCTATGTCGCGGCCGGTCATCCCGCTCGCAATAGGCACCTTAGAATATTTTCTGAATTTCGACTTGAGACGTGAGCTCACTATCCAGCTAAACAGCATGAATACTATAAAAATAATCCAGTAGCTTCCGTTGTGCATATACATTCCATCCATTGTTTTTTCCTTTTAATTTACTTTCTGATAACAAAACCGGTACCACACTCTTTTTGTTTCCGGTTTGCGCCAGTTTGTCAGCTTTTTTACATTTATCTTTGCCCGTGTGGCAAATAGGCTGACAAAGATATTATCTTTTTTGCTTCTTCTCCCGGTCCATTTCTACCGGTGGTTCATCTCGCCGCTTATCCCGGCCTCCTGCCGTCACGTGCCAACCTGTTCGCAGTTTGCAATTGACGCCCTGAAGGTCCATGGCCCATTGCGCGGAACGGTTATGGCAACCGGCAGGATACTCCGGTGCAGACCCGGGGGCACGCACGGATATGACCCTGTGCCGAGGTTCGTTTTTAAAAAATACCGTTTCAGAGAAAGCCTGTTTACATTTTCAAACCGCTGCAACAGGCTGAAGGAGAGAGACTAAAAACTGAGTTTTTCTCTCAGCGACTTGTATCCGCTTCGGCTGACCGGAATCTTTTCGCCGCCCTTTAATACTGCGACATAATTGTCCTTGCTGTAGGGCTCAAGTTTTGTGATATACTCTATGTTCACCAGGTAGGACCTGTGCACACGCATGAACAGCGAGGTGGGCAGATGCTCCTCGTAATACTTCATTGTTTTGGTTTTCAGGGCTTTGCCTTCACTGTAATGGATCATCACATAATCATCCTCTGCGGCGATGTGCGATATGAGGTTAAGCGGAATGATCTTTATGCCGGCGCCCTTTCTGAACACGATCCTTGTGAGCATACCCTCTGCCTCACTCGTTGTCGTTATTAGCCTGTCTAATTTTTCAGTCTCCTTCTCGCCCTTCCCTATTCGGATTGCCGCTTTCGCAAGTGCTTCGTCAAAACGCTCCTTCGAGAAGGGTTTAAGAAGATAGTCAACCGCGTTCAGTTCGAATGCCCTGATTGCGTACTGGTCAAAGGCAGTTGTGAAGATTACCTCCGGCCTTTCATCCAGAACCTCCAGGAGTTCAAAGCCTGTCAGTTTGGGCATCTGTATGTCGAGGAAAATCAGATCGGGCCTCTTTTCCTTTATCTCCCTGACTCCGCAGAATCCGTCGCCGCATTCCCCAACCACCTCTGCTTCAGGGTGATCTTTGAGCATATACCTCAGGAGATCCCTTGCCGGAGCTTCGTCTTCGATTATCAGAGCCCTTATTTTTTTCATTTTGATGTTTCTGTTATTGGGTGACAGTCTATGCAATGCGACAGGGAAATTTCATGGTAACCGTGAAACTGTCTTCCTTGCGGATGACCTCGAGGTCAGCCTCATCCCTGAAAAACAGCTCCAGCCTTGTCCTTACGTTTTTTAATCCTATCCCCGCACCCTTCCTGGTTACAACTGAATCAGGGTCAACGGTGTTAGAAATGGAAACAATTACATTCTCTCCCTCTTTTTTAACAGAGGTATTTATAACTACGGTACCGGTTGATTCATAAACACCGTGTTTTACCGCGTTTTCGTAAAGAGGCTGAAGAAGGAGGCCGGGCAGCAGGGCTGAGAGGCATTCAGGTTCAATATCTTCTTTAATCACCAGGCGCTCCCTGAACCTGACTTTTTCTATCTCAAGGTATAGCCTCAGGCTTTCCATTTCGTTGTGCAGGGTCACAGGCTGGTCATTGCGGGAAGAGAGAGAGTAGCGCATGAAATCGGAAAGCTTGACAATCATATCACGTGCCCCCGCCGGATTTGTAATTGTCAGGGAACTTATTGAGTTGAGGCTGTTGAAGAGGAAGTGGGGGTTGATCTGTGACCTCAGCATCTTCAGTTCGGCCTCGCGTACCAGGGCCTCGAGCTTCGACTCTGAGGCTGCCTTCTCGGCCAGCCTCGACGCGCTGATGAAGAGCCAGTAAGTCAGAATGATCATGGAATAGAGTAAAACTCCCGAGGCAATCCTGAGAATAACAGTTGAACTCCAGAACATTTCATAAGCTTCCTTGTCGGCAACAACAGACTTGAGCAGGAGCCTGTTTGCCATAACCCAAATGACAACCGTGATAATCCCCGTAACCACCATGTTGGAAATTGCAGTAACAACGGGATTGCTGCTTTTCTGCATGTATCTCAGGGGGAACCAGATGGCAAGCCCCAGGGCCCCGAATGAGATCATTGAAACAAATCCGTCCCCGATAGCCACTCCGGCGGTGGCACCATAGGCAAAATGAATAAGTGATGACTGACCTGCAGCCATAAGGAGCCAGGCCAGCCACCATACAATAAACCTTGATCTCTTTTCGAGTACCGGGTGTTTCATGCCCTATTTATGACACTTAATCTCTCCCCCGCCGAAAATTACCAGACCCCTTATTGTCAGAGTTTTGGTCGTGTCTTTCAAAACTTCGCCTGAAAGCCTGCGTCCGTCTGAGAAACCTCCAAGAATCGGGGTCACATCTATTATCACGTTCCAGCTCTCGGGGACGATTATTGTCGTACCACCAAATATACAGGTTATTTCAATAACACTGTTACCCGGCTGAAGTGAAGAACGGGTAAGATCAACCTCTCCGCCTCCGAAGATCGAAGTTACCTTTCCCCCCATGAAATTATCGGTGATCAACTGCCTTTCAGCACCGCTGAAAACATTCACATAATCAATCATATCAGCCTTGCTGTCAGTCGACCAGGTTTTGATACTGTCACCAAGGCGGCGTGAGTTGATCAGCATGACCACGCCTATTACAATGAACAGTGCAGGCCAGAAGAAATTGAACGATTCGAAGTAATCTGTGAACAGTTCGGGGATCAGGAAAAAGCCTCCCACGGAAATCAGGACAATGCCGGGGGTCTTGTTGCCTGAGCCGGTCATTGTGATTATTCCGATCACGATGAGGAGCATTTGCCATGAGAAAATAATGTCATCGATAAAATGATCAAACGGGTCGGGAAGAACCGTTGTTTTCTCAAGGATCAGTATAAATCCGGCAATTACCAGAAGTATACCGATAATGAACCTGTTGGATTCATGCTGCTTGTCCGGTGTCTGTTTGTTGGTTTCCATAGCTTCAGTATTTAATGTTTATCTTATTCTTTTTGTGAACGGTCTGATCATGAATGCAATACCGGCAAGAACGAGGACTGACGGCCAGTATATCTCTTTGTAGAACGGGGAGAGCTGAACGTTCATTTCCGGCATCAGGAAGTAAAACCCTGCTGCGAAGAGCAGAACGGCTGAAACAACTTCAAGGTTCAGAAGGGAGAAAATCCCGAAAAAGATCAGCAGCATTTCCCAGGTAAAATAGTCAGAGGTCGATCCAAGCCCAAGCAGGTCTGTTCTTGCAGCCAGCATAACGAGGCCAAGCGTGATGAGGAATCTGGCCAGGCCGCCGAATGGATTACTTTGGTTATCTTTCATGTCGTTTCAGATATTTACTATGCAAATTTATGTTGTTGAATCCGGCCTGAAATGCATAATCCGGCCAGTTGCGGATAATTGCCGGTGAATGACGGAGAATTGCGGCAATGTTACTTTTTTGTTCATAATTTTTTTTATTAGCAGAGGATTTATAATTTTGCAGTCCGAAAAAAGGATTATGTCCGGGTTGTATACCATACCGCTCGCTGGTCTCAAAGAAGGAAGATATACCTACGAATTTTCCATAGGCGATGACTTTTTTGGACCCTTTACTGAGTCTGAGATCCGCAGGGGAGAGCTTAAAGCGGTTGTTGTGCTTGAAAAGCGCTCCACTCATCTCGAGCTCGGTGTAACGATCAGCGGATCGGCAGAAGTGGTTTGCGACCGCTGCCTGGAAAGATTTCCGATTCAGTTGTCCTGTTCGAATAAACTGTTTGTAAAACAGGGAAAAGAGTGGGATGAAACGGATCCGGACATGATAATAATGCCGGTTGATGAGTACCAGTTTGATCTTTGCCAGTTCTTTTATGAATTCATTCACCTGGCTTTGCCGATCAAGAGGGTCCATCCTGATGATGCAGGGGGAAACAACACATGTGACCCTGAAATGATCAGGAAACTTGGAGAGCATCTCGTTACAGGAAAGGAAATATCCGATCCCAGATGGGATGAACTCAGGAAGCTTAGAACGAGTAATTAGAATTTAACAAATATTGAGATGCCAAATCCAAAACACAAACACTCCAGCACCAGAAGGGACAAGCGCAGGACACATGACAAGGCCATTGCTCCTACAGTATCTGCATGCACCAATTGCGGGTCAGCTCATCTGTATCACAGGGTTTGCCCGGAATGCGGGTATTACAGAGGCAAGCTTGTTGTCGAGAAAAAAGCAAGCGCCTGAGCTCCTCCGGGGGGTTAAAGGGTAAACGATGAAAATAGGACTTGATGTTATGGGGGGCGATTTTGCTCCCGATGCTGTCATTGAGGGTGCTGTGGATGCTCTCAGCCGGCTTCCGTCAGGAGACAGACTTGTTCTTATCGGGGACAGAAAGTCAATATTGGAGAAACTCGCCTCGTTGCAGGTAGAGCCTTCACTTTTTGACATCGTGCCAACCACCGAGGTGATTGAAATGGCCGATCATCCGGCCAGGGCATTCGCCCAGAAAAAGGACTCCTCAATAGCCGTGGGTTTCGGAATGCTCAAAAGCGGTCTGATCAACGGTTTTGCAAGTGCGGGAAATACCGGGGCAATGCTGGTTGGCGCAAGCTACACAGTAAACGTGATCCCCGGCGTATTCAGACCCGCCCTGGTTGCTCTCTTACCGAATGTCGACGGACGGTCTTCAGTGATGCTGGATGTTGGAATCAATCCCGACTCCAAGCCTGACGTGTTGCTGCAATATGCCCTGCTGGGATCAATCTACGCCAAGTATGTGCTTGGAATTGAGAACCCGACTGTTGGCCTGCTGAACATCGGGGAGGAAGAATCAAAGGGATCGGCAGCTGTGAAAGCCGCCTACGAACTTTTACGCGAAAGCGCTGAAGTCCGCTTCACGGGTAACCTGGAAGGACACACACTCTTTTCTCCGGAAATGACCGACGTGATTGTTTGCGACGGTTTTGTGGGTAACGTAGTACTTAAAATGGCTGAAAGGTTTTACGGCATTGCCAATTCGAGAGGGATTAAAGATCCGTTCTTCGACAGGCTCAATTTCGAGGTTGTAGGAGGAACACCGGTAGTTGGCATCAATGAAAATGTGGTGGTGGGGCACGGAATTTCAAACAGAACGGCGATAATGAACATGATTCACCAGACCGTGGAGGTTGTGCATGCTGACCTGGCCAGAAAAATAAAAGAAGCTGTAAGCTCATGATAAAATTAAGAGCTGCAATAACGGGAATAAACGGGTGGGTGCCGGAATACCGTCTCACAAACCAGGAGCTCTCCACAATGGTAGATACGACTGACGAGTGGATAATGCAGCGGGTTGGGATCAGGGAAAGACGGATTCTGAAAGGTGAGGGGATGGGCTCTTCAGTCCTCGGTGAAAACGCAGTAAGAGGACTGCTTGAAAAAACCGGAACGGCCCCCGAAGAGATCGACCTGCTTATCTGTGCCACAGTGACACCTGACATGGCATTCCCGGCTACCGCAAACATCATTTCTGATAAGGTCGGTATTAAAAATGCATTCAGTTTTGACCTCAATGCGGCATGCTCGGGATTCCTTTACGCTCTCCAGACAGGTGCAGCTTATGTTGAAACAGGCCGGTATAAAAAAGTAATTGTTGTCGGCGCTGATAAAATGTCATCCATTACGGACTACACAGACCGGACTACCTGCACACTTTTCGGAGACGCTTCGGGTGCCGTGCTTCTAGAGCCTACTACTGAGGAGTTTGGAGTAATGGATTATATTTTCAAAGTTGACGGTTCAGGGAAGAAATATCTTCACATGAAGGCAGGCGGATCCGCAAAGCCCTCATCACATGAAACCGTTTCTGCCCGCGAGCATTTTGTCTACCAGGAAGGGCAGGCAGTGTTCAGGTTTGCCGTTTCGAACATGGCGGATGTGGCTGCCGAGATAATGGAAAAGAATAACCTGAAGCCCGAAGATATAGCATGGCTGGTTCCCCATCAGGCAAACCTTCGGATTATTGATGCCACCGGAAGAAGGATGGGCATCTCCCCGGAGAAGGTGATGATAAATATCCAGAATTACGGCAACACCACAACCGCCACAATCCCTATGTGCCTGTGGGAATTTGAAGGTAAACTCAGGAAGGGAGACAACCTTATCCTTGCCGCATTCGGCGGCGGATTCACCTGGGGAAGCCTGTGGCTGAAATGGGCTTATGACCCGGCAGTGAAAAAATAAAAGACCGGAGGTGCTGCAAAACAGACCTCCTTTTTTTCATCCAATGCAATAGTTTATATATTTGTGGGTTAAAAGAAATGAGGGAAAACTAATATTTCAACACAATGGCAAAGAGCAACGAGGCAGACAACGGAACCACAATCAACCTTATTAGTCAGGGAACTGAAATTACCGGAGATGTGAAATGCAACGGCGATATCCGCATCGACGGCATCCTGAACGGCAACATGGTCACAAAGGGAAAGGTGGTAATCGGGCCTACCGGCAGGATCAAGGGTGAGGTGGAGTGCAAAAACTCTGAAGTCTCGGGAGTGGTTGACGGTAAAATCATTGTCAATCAGCTGCTTAACCTTAAAGCTTCCTCGAAGATACTAGGCACAATTATTACAGACAAACTGTCAATTGAACCGGGAGCCGTTTTTACCGGAACATGCACAATGAAAGATGGTGAAAATGGAGGAGCCCCGGCAAAACAAAAAGACGGAGAAAAGTGATGATGAAGGCGGTCTGACCGCCTACTCCAGGTACAGCACCATAGCAATTCAGATGGTGGTGATAATACTGGGCTCCAGTTTCGGAGGTGTCAAACTCGACCAGGTAGCCGGAACAAAACCTCTCTTTACAGTTATCCTGTCACTTCTGGGAGTATCAGCTGCCATGTGGCTCGTCATAAAAGACGCCATTAAAAGAAAATAAAGTAATGGCTGCCCCGTATGCCAGAAATTATCTTTTCCTTTTCCTCCTTGCCTTACTGACCTGGATTGTTCTCTATCTTGCCAACAGAGCTTTCCCTGCACTTTTACACCCCGGGCAGAGCCTTCCGCTTGTTGCCGGATTTGCTGTTATTTCACTTATAGCATTCCTTATATTTTTTACCGGGATAAAAAAAGACACCGAAGGAAGTGTATTCCATACACTAATGGCGCTGGGTGTCAAAATGTTATTGTCATTTGTGTTTGCACTGCTGTTTTTTATAGTTTTTAAAAACCGCGGGACCGGTTCAGTGATATTGTTTTTTGTTCTATATTTGGAGTTCACACTCTTCGTGGTATTCACATTTCTGAGTGTCCTGAAAAGTAAGTCGGTCTAAAGAAAAGCAGCTTGAAAGGCAGGAAATTATACGCATTGGTCATTTTATTCGGGCTGTTGGCAGGCACACTTCCGGCGCTCCCATCCGGCACCAAACAGGAAGAAAAGACGCCCGCACCGAAGGAAGACAAGTTTGATGCAAGCACTTTTATTATCGACCATGTGGCCGACTCACACGAATGGCATCTTTGGACCAGAAAGGACAGCAGTTCCGTTGCTGTTTACCTGCCGGTAATCCTGTATGACAGGGAGACCGGATTTCATCTATTCTCTTCGCGCCATATTGCGCACGGCCACACACACAACGGATTTGGCATTGCCCACGAAGGCAAATACGAGGGAAAGATAGTCCGCATGAATGCTGACGGTCATTCTGACGATGAAAACATACCTCTCGACTTTTCATTGACAAAGGCCGTCTTCGGGATGCTGGTGGCCTCGGCAATTCTTTTGTGGCTCATGCTCTCCCTTGCCGCCTCCTACAAAAAGAGCGGCATCAGTGCTCCGAAAGGCTTCCAGGGATTCCTGGAGCCGGTAATACTGTTTATAAGGGACGATGTGGCTATCCCCAATATCGGCGAGAAGAAGTACGGGCGCTTCATGCCTTACCTGCTGACAGCGTTTTTCTTTATTCTCATAAACAATATCCTGGGGCTTATCCCTATTTTTCCTTTCGGGGCAAACGTCACCGGTAACATCGGAGTCACTTTTGTCCTCGCAGTTTTTACATTTCTGATAACGCAGTTCAGCGCCAATAAAACACACTGGAGGCACGTTTTTGCAGCTCCCGGTGTCCCTGTCTGGCTTTTGCCGATAATGATCCCGATCGAGGTGATAGGCCTCATCTCCAAGCCCTTCGCACTTATGATCCGTCTCTTTGCAAATATCACGGCAGGTCATATAATTGTGCTCAGTCTTGTATCGCTTATATTCATTTTCAAGTCTGTCTGGGTCTCCCCGGTGTCGGTAGGATTTGTGCTTTTCATGTACTGCATTGAATTGTTGGTTGCATTCCTGCAGGCATATGTATTCACGCTACTGTCAGCTTTGTTTATCGGGATGGCCACTCATGAGGAAGAACATCATTAAAACACTTTATAATTCATTTATTTAAATTCAACATTATGGAAGAAGCACAAGCAGTAATTTCGTTTGCAGCAGTGGGAGCAGGTCTTGCGGTAATAGGCGCCGGACTTGGTATCGGACGTATAGGCGGTTCAGCAATGGACGCCATTGCACGCCAGCCTGAAGCCTACTCTAAAATCCAGCTTGCCATGATCATCTCCGCAGCACTCATCGAGGGAGCAGCCCTCTTTGCAATCGTTGTCGCAATGATCGGGTAAGGAAAAACGAAGCCTGCAACGGTTGGTTGCAGGCCTTTTTCAGAACATACGTAGAAAAAAGCAATATGTTACTTACCAGCAGTCTTGCGAGTCCTGCCATCGGGACCATTTTCTGGACCACACTCATCTTCCTCATCCTGCTTGTCATGCTGCGGAGGTTTGCCTGGGGGCCCATAATGAATGCCATTAAGGCACGCGAGGAGATGATTCACAACGCTCTCGACTCAGCGGAAAAAGCACGTGAGGAGATGAAAGTCCTTCAGGCTGACAATGAGGCTATCCTGCGCAAGGCGCGCGAGGAAAGGGATAAAATCCTTCGTGATGCACGCACAGCCTATGACAAAATGATGGCTGAAGCAAAACAGAGGGGTGTGACCGAGTCAGAGGCACTTGTAAAAAGGGCCAGGGAAGCCATAGAACGCGAAAAAGTCATCGCAATTACCGAGGTTAAGCGCGAGGTGGCCCGCATGGCCATAGAAGTGGCATCAAAGGTTGTAAGTGAAGCACTTAATACCGATGCCGAACAGCAGAAGCTGATGGAGAGATACATCAGGGAAATAGAGTCTAACCCTAACTGACCGCATGAACGACAGCAAGATACCGGTACGTTACTCCAGAGCACTTTTTGACCTGGCTCTCGAACAGGATTCACTGGACAGGGTTTATGAGAATATGAGGCTCATTCTCAATGTCTGTTCCCTGAAAGAGGTTAAACAGATTCTTGATAACCCCGTCATCAGCTCATCCAAAAGGGGAGAAATACTGAAGGCGTTGTTTGAGTCAGATATTGAGCCCCTTACAATGAAATTCCTGGATCTCGTCTTTGTCCAGGGCAGGGAAAACTATCTGATTCCGATGGCACGGGACTTTGTTGGCCTGACACGCAGGCACAGGGGAATCAGGCAGGTGACAATTACCACGGCAGTCCCGGCAAATGAAAATGTGAAGAAGGAGATTGCAGCCCTTACGGTAAGCGCCAGCGCCCCGAAAATAGAATTTGTCGAAAAGATCGATAAGACGATAATCGGAGGATTTGTTCTGAGAGTCGACGACACTTATATCGACGCCAGCGTAAGGAGCCGGTTGAACAGGTTCAGAAAAGAGTTTTCAGAAGAAGGATACACACGGAAATAGTTTATAAGTTAATCGGACATGGATAATATTAAACCCTCAGAAGTTTCAAGGATTTTAAAGCAACAGCTTGAAGGCGTCAGGACCGCCATCGATGTCGAGGAGGTAGGTACGGTGCTTCAGGACGGCGACGGCATTGCCCGTATCTACGGTCTCACCAACGTCAGGTCCAATGAGTTGATCGAGTTCGTTGAATCAGGTATCCAGGGCATAGTCCTCAACCTCGAGGAAGACAACGTCGGGGCAGTGATCCTCGGCCCTTCGGAAAAAATCAAGGAGGGTGACATTGCCCGCAGGACAGGACGAATATCTTCCATTATGGTCGGGGAAGGCCTTCTGGGAAGGGTTATAAACACTATCGGCATGCCAATTGACGGTAAGGGGCCGGTGACCGGGGAACTCTTCGAAATGCCGTTGGAGAGAAAAGCGCCGGGCGTTATTTTCAGACAGCCGGTGAAGCGTCCTGTGCAGACAGGACTGAAGGCGATAGATGCCATGATACCAATCGGAAGAGGACAGCGTGAGCTTATTATCGGCGACCGTCAGACAGGTAAGACAGCAATTGCCATTGACACTATTATTAACCAGAGAGAAGAGTTCGAAAAGGGAGATCCCCTTTACTGCATCTATGTCGCAATAGGACAGAAGGGATCCACGGTTGCAAATATAGCAGCCACACTGGAGACCTACGGGGCGATGGACTACACAGTAATAGTGTGTGCAACAGCTGCAGATTCGGCAGCCGCACAGTTCTATGCTCCTTTCGCCGGAGCGGCTATCGGTGAATTCTTCCGTGATACCGGCCGCCATGCACTGATAATTTATGACGATCTTTCAAAACAGGCAGTTTCATACCGCGAAGTGTCTCTGCTCCTCCGCAGACCGCCCGGCCGTGAAGCATACCCCGGTGACGTCTTCTATCTCCACTCCCGCCTGCTCGAAAGGGCTGCAAAGATCATCGAATCAGACGCGGTCGCAAAGAATATGAATGACCTGCCAGAATCTATCAGGCACATGGTGAAGGGAGGAGGATCACTCACCGCGCTTCCGATCATCGAGACCCAGGCAGGTGACGTCTCTGCATATATTCCCACTAACGTAATTTCAATTACCGACGGACAGATCTTCCTCGAATCAAGCCTCTTCAATGCAGGCATCAGGCCGGCTATCAACGTCGGTATTTCGGTATCGAGGGTCGGGGGTAATGCCCAGATCAAATCAATGAAGAAGGTGGCCGGAACACTTAAAGTTGACCAGGCCCAGTACCGCGAACTTGAAGCATTTTCCAAGTTCGGTTCTGACCTCGATGCATCAACACTCTCAGTGATAGACAAAGGTTCCAAGAACGTGGAAATACTTAAACAGGGCCAGTTTACTCCGATGAAGGTGGAAGAGCAGGTGGCCATTATATACTGTGGAACAAAGGGTCTTCTGAAGGATGTTCCCGTTCATAAGATCAGGCTTTTTGAAAAGGATTATCTTGATTTGCTGAAGGCCAGTCACAGTGATACTCTTGACACCTTAAAGAAGGGAGTGATAAATGACGAGGTAACGGCAGTGCTTGATAAGGCGGCAGCAGAGATAGTTACGAGATACAGCAACCGTTAGTCTGATAATCAGGGAGAAAAATGGCCAACCTAAAGGCGATAAGGATAAGATTAACCTCGGTAAAGTCTACACGGCAGATAACCTCTGCGATGAAGATGGTGTCAGCAGCCAAGCTGCGAAAGGCACAGGACAGGATTGTGCAGTTAAGGCCCTACGCCGGGAAGCTGCACGAGATACTGGTGGGCCTGAACAACAGCCTGCAGGATACCGAAATTGATAACGTTTATTCTCCGAGAAAAACCAGCCGCGGCCGCGTACTGCTGGTTGTGGTTACTTCAAACCGCGGCCTGTGCGGCGGATTCAATGCCAACGTCATCAGGGAGACCAAAAGGATAATTTCGGAAAAATACTCCGCTCAGATGAGCCGGGGTGACCTCTGGTTCATTCCGGTAGGGAAGAAGGGTTTTGATGTTCTGAAAAAAATGAAATGCAACATACAGGAAGAACACAATGACCTTTTCCATAATCTTACCTTCATCAACGCCGCCGTCATTGCTGACAAACTCACGGCTCTATACACATCAAAGGAATTTGATCAGATTGAAATAGTATACAACCAGTTTAAGAATGCGGCTGTTCAGCGGCTGACTGACGAGGTCTTCCTGCCTGTCGCCGCTGAAGGTCCGGAAAAAGCGGCCGTGACCCCCACAGATTACATTTACGAGCCTGACCAGATGCAGATAGTCGAAGAACTCATTCCGAAGTCGCTTCGCATTCAGTTCTACAAAGCCATACTCGATTCTTACGTGGCAGAGCACGGCGCCCGAATGACTGCAATGCACCAGGCAACAGATAATGCCACCGACCTGATCAGGGACCTTACCCTCCTGTACAACAAGGCCAGGCAGGCTTCCATTACCAACCAGCTGCTTGAGGTTGTGAGCGGGGCGGAAGCCCTGAAGGGATAACAGAAAAACGAGAAAAGATGCTTACAAGCGAATACCTGAGAGAAATATCGGACAAAGCCATCGGAACCATCAAGTCATCACCCGAGGGAGAGAGACTGTATGCCCCGGTGAGGTACATCCTTTCACTCAGCGGGAAAAGACTGAGGCCGGTAATGTGCCTCCTGTCATGCAACCTCTTCTCAGACCAGATAGACGATGCCGTAATGCCGGCTGTGGGGATCGAAGTGTTTCATAATTTCACACTTGTGCATGATGACATCATCGACAGGGCTGAAATTCGCCGAGGCTCACCCACAGTTCATGCAAAATGGGGTGAAAACCAGGCCCTGCTCTCCGGCGATGTAATGGCTTTTATTGCGTCGGAATGCATCGGACAGGCCCCTGACAGGGTGCTGGCCAAAGTACTGCGCCTTTTCAACAGGACCGCCATTGACGTGTGCATCGGCCAGCAGCTTGATATCGACTTCGAGAAGAAATCAGTTGTATCGGAAGTTGAATATCTCAGGATGATCGAACTGAAAACAGCAGTCCTGATTGCAGCATCCCTCAAGACCGGGGCAATAATAGGTGGTGCCTCCGACAGGGATCAGGACCTTCTTTACGAATTCGGACGATGCCTGGGAATAGCCTTCCAGATACAGGATGATCTCCTCGACACTTACGGTGACACCAAGATGTTTGGGAAGAAAACAGGAACCGATATTGTTTCGAATAAAAAGACATACCTCCTTGTCAAAGCCCTGGAACTTGCCGGCGGGGAGACGCTGCGCAACCTCAGGATGCATCTTGAAATGAAAAAGTTTGATCCGGAAAAGAAGGTGGAGGCGGTGAAAGCCATATATGACGAGCTTCAGATTCAGCTCAATTCCGAAAACCTGGCATATGAATATATAAACAGGGCGTTTGAATCGCTGGATGCCGTCAGTGTCAAACCTGAAAGAAAAAATGAACTTAAACAGACAACCGTTGGCCTTATCGGAAGAGAGAGGTAAAATGCAGAATACGGATGTCCGATGAAAAGAATAATATTACATTAAGCCAGAGAAATGCCTAAGAAGATTGGATTTATCAGCCAGATTATCGGACCGGTGGTCGACGTTACATTTGACACAACCGGTACGGATATGCCAAATGTCCTTGATGCCCTTGAAATTAAACGTGATGACGGAAGTGTTCTTGTAGTCGAGTGCCAGCAACACGTCGGAGAAAAGACGGTAAGGGCAATTGCAATGGACTCCACTGACGGACTTCAGAGGGGAATGGAAGTAGTGGCAACAGGGCTTCCGATAATAATGCCTGTGGGAGATCAAATAAAGGGGCGCCTGATGAATGTGACGGGCGATCCCATCGACGGACTTGGTCCTCTTGACAAAAAGGGCGGCTATCCTATTCACAGGAAACCGCCGCGGTATGAAGACCTCTCCACGGAAAAGGAGATCCTCTATACGGGCATCAAGGTCATAGACCTTATCGAGCCTTATTCCAAAGGCGGAAAGATCGGTCTCTTTGGCGGTGCCGGTGTAGGTAAGACCGTAGTGATACTGGAGCTCATAAACAACATTGCCAAAACATATTCAGGACTCTCCGTTTTTGCGGGTGTGGGTGAAAGAACAAGGGAGGGAAATGACCTTCTCCGCGAAATGCTTGAAGCCAACGTTATTTCCTATGGCAAACCCTTTATGGAGGAAATGGAAAAAGGCGGCTGGGATTTAAGCCTTGTCGACCATGAGACCCTGAAGGAGTCGAAGCTGGCGCTTGTCTTCGGACAGATGAACGAGCCCCCCGGGGCACGTGCACGGGTGGCCCTCTCCGGCCTGTCAGTAGCGGAGTACTTCCGTGACGGAGAAGGAGAAGGGTCCGGCAGGGACATACTCTTTTTCATGGACAATGTGTTCCGTTTCACGCAGGCCGGATCGGAAGTTTCTGCCCTGCTGGGGCGTATGCCCTCAGCCGTGGGATACCAGCCTACACTGGCAACGGAAATGGGTGTTATGCAAGAGAGGATTACCTCAACACGCAACGGATCAATCACTTCAGTTCAGGCTGTCTATGTGCCTGCTGACGACCTTACTGACCCGGCGCCTGCAACAACATTTGCACACCTTGACGCCACCACGGTACTGAGCCGCAAAATTTCAGAACTTGGAATATATCCGGCAGTTGACCCGCTTGACTCGACATCCCGGATACTGTCCGCCGAGATCGTCGGCGAAGAGCATTACAACTGTGCCCAGAGAGTGAAAGAGATACTTCAGCGCTACAATGAGCTTCAGGATATAATTGCAATTCTCGGAATGGACGAACTGTCGGAAGAAGACAAGCTGGCCGTTCACCGGGCACGCCGGGTGCAGAGATTCCTCTCCCAGCCGTTCCACGTCGCTGAACAGTTCACCAACATTCCGGGCAAACTGGTCTCCATTGAAGACACAATCAGGGGCTTCAACATGATTATCGACGGAGCCGTGGATCAGTATCCGGAGGCTGCTTTTCTGCTTGTAGGCACCATTGAAGAGGCCATTGAGAAAGGCGAAAAACTTCTGGCCGAGAACAGGTAGCATAAAGAAAACCTGACCCCAGATGAAGATAGAAATAGTTACACCGGACAGTAAAATTTATTCCGGAGAGATACGCTCGGTCAGAGTTCCGGGAACCAAGGGTTCCTTTCAGGTGCTGAAGGATCATGCTCCCATTATTTCGACGCTTGAAAAAGGAACGGTTTACATCTCCGACGACCTGGGCAACGAGGTCAGGTATGAGATCACCGGGGGCGTCATAGAGGTGAAAAAGAACAGAATCATCCTTCTGGCAGATTCGGTTGTTCAGAGCTGATGAGATGGATTCCAACGGGTTCCGGAAATATGGCCATAAGATAGTAGAATGGATTGCCCGGTACTATGAGGAGATTGAAAAGTACCCGGTAAAATCACGTGTTTCGCCAGGCGAAATAAAATCGCAGCTACCGCCGTTGCCGCCTTCCGTAAACGAATCATTCGACAGCTTCCTCAAGGACTTCGATGAGATCATCATGCCGGGCATCACCCACTGGCAAAGCCCTAATTTCTTTGCATATTTCCCGGCAAACAGCAGCCCTCCTTCTGTGCTTGCTGAGATGCTTACAGCGGCACTGGCTTCGCAGTGCATGATCTGGGAGACCTCCCCGGCCGCCGCAGAACTCGAGGAACGCATGACGGAATGGCTCCGGGAAATGACGGGGCTTCCGTCATATTTCGAAGGCGTTATACAGGACAGTGCCTCCTCGGCAACCCTCGCTGCGCTGATCACCGCCCGTGAAAAGATCACCGGGTTCACCTCAAACACAGACGGACTTTCAGGTGCAAAGAGGCTTCGCGTATATTGCTCGAACCAGACACACTCTTCCGTCGAAAAGGGGATGGGCGTGGCAGGACTGGGAAGAAAAAACCTGGTGAAAATTCCCACGAAGACAGATTATTCAATTGATACCGACGCTCTTAAAGAGGCAATTGAAAAGGATATTTCTGCAGGATATACTCCCTGCTGTGCCGTTGCAACAATAGGGACCACCGGAGTAACTGCTGTCGATTCGCTCACGGAGATGGGGAAAATATGCAGTGAATATGGCATATGGCTTCATGTCGATGCGGCTCTCGGAGGCACAGCACTCATCCTCCCCGAGATGAGATGGATGATCGAAGGCATCGGATATGCAGACAGCTTCGTGTTCAATCCCCATAAGTGGATGTTCACAAACTTTGACTGCTCGGTATATTTTGTCCGCGATGCAGCCACCCTGATCCGTACCTTCGAGATCCTTCCGGAATACCTTAAGACCAGGACAAGGGGACAGGTAAACGACTATCGCGACTGGGGAATACCACTAGGAAGGCGTTTCAGGGCTCTCAAGCTGTGGGCTGTGATCAGGAGTTACGGCGTGGAGAAACTGCAGGAAACGGTCAGGGAACACATCCGTCTCGCACATATGCTGGGACGGCTGATTGAGGCCGAAAACGACTTTGAACTGATGGCACCGGTGACACTCAACACGGTATGTTTCCGGAACAGGCCCGCGGGACTCACTGATGATCAGGTTGATGTACTGAACGAGAGGATCAATCATGCTCTCAATGACAGCGGCAAAATATATCTGACCCACACCTCACTGGGAGGAAGGTATGTGTTGAGGATGGTGACTGCACAGACTACAGTTACGGAACGGCATGTGCTTAACGGATGGCAGATGATAAAGGAATATGCGTCAGCGCTTTCTGCCCAGGACAGTGCCGTAGATATTCACTGAGAGCACCCCTTCGACAAACGCTTTTTGCTGTGCCGGAATGTAACCCCCGCTTACTCCTCCGCTTATCTCGAACGGAAACCTGAGCAGATAAAAGTCGGCAAGCAGCTCGCCGCCGAATGAACCAAAATCAGTTGAGCCTTCGGTAAACTCATTGTTATTTGCGTATTCAAGAGTGCCTGTGCCTGTGGCTCCGTCGAAGAAGAGCGACCCCCTGATACGTTTCAGGTAGAAGATACTGCCTGCTGCCAGGTCGGGGTAAAAAAGCGGCATCGTATAGTCAGCCGAAAGGCTGAATAGCTTTTCCGACAGGAGACTGTGATAACCCCGCGGATAGGGATTGCGGTTGAAATGAAGCAGAATTCCCGATGGCGACTGGTCTTCGTAACCTCCCCTGAGCACAAGGCTGTGGTTTCGGACTAAGCCCGGAAGATAAAGAGTTCCCCTGATATATTTCAGTGAACTGTAAATGTCCCGGTCCCACGGCGCCGATGTCAGCCTGAGATCTATAACCTGTCCCCACCGCGGGTAAATGTCACGGTATGCCGTCCTGAAGATGTTTGAAAAATAGAACCGGCCGGTAAGCAACACAGTCCCCTCATCAAATGCATTGTTATCAGTAATATATACAAACCTGTTTCGATAATTCATGTAGATGGCAGGCATAAACAGCTGTCTGAATTTTCCGTGCGAAAAGTAAAGCGGTATGTATATACTTGTATTGAAATTCATATCAGGCCCTCGGTCAGAAGGTTGCAGTGTGATACCTGAAGGTTTGGATACTGACTGTTCACCGCCGTATGTTACCCCTGCCTCGATGACCGGGTACCAGCCGCGCCACTCGATTTGCGAGTGGAGATAATGTTGTCCGTTGCTGTACTCATATCCCAGGGTGGTGAAGAGGGTACTCAGATGATTCTGAGACATCAGAGTCAACCCCGGCCTTACGGAAGAGGGATCTGCCTGTACCTCGTCCAGGTCGGCATAAACAGGCAGCCAGCTGTGAAAGTTGAACAGATGTAATGCTTTGCGGTAAGGACCGCTCTTCAGGATTAAGCTCTCCGCAGGAGGCATCTCCTCCGTGACTGCCTCAGGTTCTGTCACAACGGGCCTGATGTTAAGAGTCTGAGATACAACGGTATTTACTGTAGTACCTGAAGTGACTGCTGATATTTTGAATCCGGCTGCACTGTAATCCGAGAAGACAATTTCACTGCCCGAAACGGAAAAGCCGGATATGCCGAAACGCGAATGTGTGATACGACTTTCGGTGCCGTCAGGTGCAACCCTGTAGATATTGTCTGAACCATCGCCCTGGGCAAGATAAATGAGGGTGTCATTGTGAATTTCGGCCTGGATAATATCTGTATGCGACTCCGGCTTGTTGACTATCCATTTTTTCCCTGTCGGGAAATATGTTCTTATGCCCTCCCCGTCAGGGCTAAGAGTGACAACTGTAACGGCCCTGCCGTCGGATGACCAGGCAGGGCGCTGGATAATTGTATTGTCTGGGATGGCTAGGTCCATCAGCTTTTCACCGGTGACAGCATCCAGAAATACGATTGAATATGCAAATTCGGGAGTGGTGGAAACGGCAACTATTGTTCTTCCGTCAGGTGAGAGGTCAGGTGCAGTGTAGCGTGACCTGAACGTCAGCTGGGTGACGGGGCCTCCGGAAATACTCATTTTTTTTATGACCGAGTAGTCGAGGTTATTCCATCTGGGGTCGGAGTGCAGTTCTGACCATACTACATAACTGCCTGAATATGAAAAAATATAGGGATAAATATATCCGGTGGTGGTCAGCACCTGGTCTCTGCCAGTTGCTCCGTCGGTTATGACAAACGCAGGAGGATCAGAAAGTGACGTTCGGATTGATACTATTCTGCCGTCTTCTATCCGGTGGGGCATGAGATGGTTTATGTAATCATTCTTACGGTCAGTATTTAGGCGGGTGTATTCTTCAGGTACCGCTCCTGCTTCGTTTTGCCACTCCTGCTGAAGTGAGTCGAATGTGACATCGTAAAGGCGCTTCTTGGTCAGGCCTGTTGTTCTTTTGAGACTTTGGTTAACAGGATTCAGGGCTACTGAATTTCGCGAAACATTGGTGACAGCATCTCTCCAGGCTGTCTGGCTCCTGCTTCTCAGCCGGTTCATCATCAGGTAACCGAAGACATAATGGTTTGGAGTATAATCTCTGTAAGATCCGGAAAGCATTTTATCGTAACCGTACATTCCCGGCTCACCCAGTGCAATCGCCCTGGCGTCCTGCATGAAGGCATTACTTCTCCCCCGGCCTGAGGCAGTAAAGGCTGTCTCGGCATATACCGCATCACCCTCGAAAGCCCACTGCGGTATCATCAGGGCATTAAGCCCCACTATCTGTTCTCCGGCAATAACCGACATTACCCTGCTGAAGCCGGTGTTGAGTGATGACAGCTGGGCCACATGGGTAGCCTCATGAATTGCAAGCTGCACCGCAGGGTCCATCGGCAGATTGTCCTGTCCGGGAAGGGGAAAAAGCTCCATTCGCCGCGGAGCCCAGCTCACATAGCCGTTCGACTGCATTGAATAATTGTGAAGAATGACCGGAATATCGGTCCTTGCATCAGGGTAAAGTGTTGAAACCTTCAGGTATGATTCCTCGAGGATCTTTGCATACTTCTCTGCCTCAGCGGCGAAACTCAACGGATAGATCACCCGGAAGTGTGCAGTGCGGATCTGTTCCCATTTAAGCCTGGCCGGATCCTGGCCGGTGTCATAATACTGGGCTCTCAGGGCTAATGAGCAGAACAACAAACATATAAGTATCAAAGCAAGACCTTTGTTCATCAGGGGGCATTTGGCCAAAAATACCAAAATTGCCTGATATGCAGGGCCGCTGACCAAAATCTTATTATTTTCGTGCCTTGAATCAGTACTGGAAAACAAGAAGATATGACAAATAAATTCAGGCTTTGGGAAAACATTCTGGGATGGCTTGTATTCGTTATTTCAGCCGTCACTTACCTGATGACCATTGAACCAACTACAAGCCTGTGGGACTGCGGTGAGTTCATAGCCTCCTCATTCAAACTCGAGGTGGGGCATCCCCCTGGGGCCCCCTTCTTCATGATTCTCGCCCGCTTCTTTGCAAATTTTGCGGGAGGTGATGTCTCTAAGGTGGCAATGATGATAAATGCCATGTCAGGGCTTGCCAGTGCTTTTACAATCATGTTCCTTTTCTGGACGGTCACCCATCTCGCCCGCAGGATTTTCATGAAGGGTGAAGCTGATTTTACACCTGGCAGGATCATTGCAGTGCTGGGAGCCGGACTTACCGGGGCGTTGTCATATGCTTTTTCAGACACATTCTGGTTTTCTGCTGTCGAAGGAGAAGTGTACGCTACTTCTTCACTCTTCACGGCAGTCGTCTTCTGGGCGATGTTGAAATGGGAAGATTCTGCAGACAAGCCTCATGCTGACAGGTGGATTATCCTTATAGCCCTGATGATGGGCCTCTCGATAGGTGTCCATCTCCTTAACCTGCTTGCAATCCCGGCAATTGTGTTCATATACTATTTCCGCAAGTACGAATTCTCCTGGAAGGGATTTATTGTGTCTGTTGCACTGTCACTCGTACTTCTTGTGATCATTATGTACGGTATTATACCGGGTATTTTTACAGTAACCTCGAAGTTCGAGCTCTTCTTTGTTAACGGTCTCGGAATGCCCTTCAACAGCGGAATGTACATCCATCTAATGCTGCTTGTTACGATCCTGTTGCTGAGTGTATGGTACAGTTACACACATAACAATGCCAGGCTCATCTTTCTCTTTTCCGCTGCCACGCTTCTCCTTTCAGGCCTGTGGATTCTTACGGGTTCGCTGGCCGTGAACATAATATTTCTGGCTGCCGTTATTTACGGATCCTACTGGCTGGCATCAAACAGGAGAACCGTGCTCAATACTGTAATGACCTCGCTGATGGTTATTCTCATCGGGTATTCGTCATTTGCCACTATTGTGATCAGGTCCATGGCTGAAACTCCGATAAATGAGAATGATCCGTCAAATCCGTTTGCCCTGCTCTATTACCTGAACCGTGAGCAGTACGGACAGCGTCCGCTCTTCTACGGACCCTACCATAATGCTCCTGTTATTGATTACACAGAGGGAAAACCCACATATAACCCTATCGACGGGGAATACAGGGTCACCAACCGTGAGACTGTAAGGGAATATGATAAAAGATTCATGACCCTGTTTCCCCGCATGTGGAGTGATCAGGCCGAACACCGGAAGGTTTATGAAAGTTATGCAGGAGCCGGCGGCAAACCGGTGAAGGTTACCGATCCGCAGAGCGGGGAGAGCTCCACCCTTCGTGTTCCCACCTTCGGCCAGAACCTGCAGTTTATGTTCGGGTACCAGTTCGGCTTCATGTATTTCAGATACTTCATGTGGAACTTCAGCGGCAGACAGAACGATGTTCAGAGTTACGGCGGGCCCATCAGCGGCAACTGGATCACAGGCATAAAATTCATTGACGAACCGCGTACAGGTACAGTTGACAATATGCCTGAAGACATGAAGAATGACAAGTCGCGCAACACCTATTTTCTTCTTCCCCTGTTGCTTGGACTTGCTGGTTTTCTATGGCATTTCAACCGTGACACACGTAACTGGTGGATCGTGGTTCTGCTCTTCGTCATGACAGGTATTGCGATCGTGATATATCTCAACCAGTACCCGAACCAGCCGAGGGAGCGTGACTATGCCTATGCCGCTTCCTTTTATGCCTTTACGATATGGATAGGAATGGGGGTACTTGCTCTTTTTGAACTCTTCCGGAAGATCGCCGGTGAAAAAACAGCGGCCCTCGTTGCCGCCGCCCTGACACTGGCTGCCGTGCCTGCCCTGATGGCTTCCGAGAACTGGGACGACCATGACAGGTCAGGCAGGTACCTGGCCCGCGACGTGGCATTTAACTATCTGAATTCCTGTGCTCCGCAGGCTATACTCTTCACCAACGGCGACAATGACACCTTCCCTCTCTGGTACGCCCAGGAGGTTGAAGGTATGAGAACGGATGTACGGGTATGTAACCTTATGCTCCTGAACACCGACTGGTATATTGACCAGATGAAGCTTAAGGCATACACCTCGGAACCCCTTCCGCTCAGCCTGCCGAAGTCGATGTACTATGACGGAGTGAACAACCAGGTGGCAGTTTATGAGAGAGTCAAGGAACCGGCAACGGCAAAAGAGGTAATGGAGTTCATCAACAGCGGCAGTGATGTGTCAAAGCTTCAATTATACGGCGAGGACATCTACTACATTCCTACACGTACTGTCCGTATTCCGGTCGATTCAGCGGCAGTTATTGCCAACGGAACTGTAAAACCTGAGGATGCAGACAAGATTGTTCCCTATATCGATATAAAGCTGAAAGGCTCATGGCTGATGAAAAGCCAGCTGATGGTACTCGATATGCTGGCAAACAACAACTGGAAACGCCCGGTCTATTTTGTAACCGGTTATCATGACGATGCCCTCGGTCTCGAGGAGTATTTCCAGCTTGACGGGCTTGCTTTCCGTCTTGTGCCGATAAAGAGTGAAAACAAAAGCTGGTTTGAATACGGACGAACCGACAATGCCATTCTGTATGAAAACATGATGAAAAAGTTCGTCTGGGGAGGCGTCAGCGATCCTGACACCTACATCGATTATTACCAGAGGAGAACACTCACGGTGGTGCGGGCCAGGCTTAACTATGCGCGGCTTGCCTCATCACTTGCCGCAGCCGGGGACAAGGAAAAAGCCACTGAAGTGCTCGAGAGCTGCATGTCACTCTTCCCCGTATCAAAGCTGGGATTTGACATCTATTTTACCGATGTCATATCCGCTTGGTTCAAGTCGGGAAACAGCACCAGGGGGGCAGAGCTTTCCAGGGAGCTTGCGGAATACTATTTTGAACGTACGGGCTATTTTCTGAACCAGAGACCGGAGATCGTCGCCTATGCGGACCAGGATATTGCTCAGGGACTGCAGATTGTCTCACAGGTGCTTCAGGTGTGCTATGACAACGGCGAAGTTGCCCTGGCCGAGGAACTCAACCAGCAGCTGACCGCTCTCCATACAAGATTCCTTGGCGGGAGGCAGTGAGGAAAAAACGGTAAAAACAGGAAGAAACTCCTGCCTGTCAGTCGTTCAGCTGAAAGGCAGGCCTGGGAGCAAGGTATTTCTCGAGGATGGTGTATATTTTCTCGGGAAAAATCGGCTTAAGGTTATATTCCGTACATCCTGCTATATAAGCTTCGTTCTTGGTCTGTTCGGAAAAATAGGCCGTAATTACTATCACCGGCGCTGACCTGTTTACCTGGCGGAATGCGCGTGTGCAGTCGATGCCGTTTACAAGCGGGACTAGAAAATCCATGAACACCAAATCAAAAACAGCATGACCTGAGGTGATTGCGTCGACGAATTCTCTTCCGTTGCGGAAAACTGAAACGGCAGCCCCGGTTTCGCGGAGCAAAGTTTCGTAATATTTCAGGGATGCCATGTCGTCTTCAACAATCGCAATCCTTTTACCTGTAATATCCAGCATATTTTATTTCCGGCTCCGGGGATTTTGATCCGGCTCCGGGGTTAAAGGTAACAGTGTCACCAAGCAAGATTAAGTAAATTTATTCCAAATTTCAACAATGCCTGATAACTTGTTAACAACAACTTTTAAACAGATTATTACCGGGGTCGGGGAGAAGCGGCGGGGATCTTCAATAACACTCCCACTTGGTTGTCACACCACCGGTGGTTGTGGGTGCAATGGCTTTTATTGCAAGAAGTTCATCGTCACAGTACTGAGCTTCAGTTCCGTAAGCCGTCGGATATCCGTTTACATATGACACCGTCTGGCATGTCTGGCAACTGCCGCCAAGGAGCTCGCACGAATGTAAAGAACAGGCCATTAATATAAAACCTGCAGCATACAACAGTTTCCTTTTCATCTTTAGCAGAATTTCAGCAAAGTTATAAATTAGAAACAACACTACATTGCAGCATTTTTAATAAATTGGAGTCATTAATCTGAAACAAGCAATATCTAAAAACCCAACGTCATGGAAGAGAACAGAATGGAAGAGAACAGAATGAAAAAGCATGTGAACGTAGCCGCCATAATTCAGATCGTTTTCGGCTCCCTGCTAATTCTGGGCGCACTGGTAATTGTCTTTGCCTTCGGCTTTGTCGACCAGTTTGTTGACAATCCCACCGCAATAAAGGTACTTGACATCGTCATGATTCCGCTGGTTACAATCCTGGGTCTCTTCGGAGCAGCAATGGTTGCCGGAGGCATTGGCCTGCTCACCTGCCAGTCGTGGGGCAGGATCCTGACACTTGTGATGGCTGCCCTTGGCCTGCTTAACATCCCTGTCGGTACCCTTAAAGGCGTTTACATAATCTGGGTACTTGTACAGCCGGAGACTGTGTCACTTTTTGAAAAAGGATGCAGGGAAACGCCCCCCGTCCAATAAATTTTCCGCTTTTTACAACTGTTAAAATGATTATTTTTGCCATCAGCAACTATTCAGGTTATGGCTGACGACAAGAAGATCATTTTTTCAATGTTCCGGGTAAACAAGAGCTACCCGCCCCACAAACAGGTAATCAAGGACATATCGCTTTCGTTTTTCCTCGGTGCAAAGATCGGGATCATCGGACTAAACGGCTCCGGAAAATCCACCCTGTTGAAGATTATTGCCGGCATCGAAAAGGAATACCAGGGCGAAGTTGTGTTTTCTCCCGGTTATTCCGTCGGCCATCTTGCCCAGGATCCACTGATGGATGAGACCCGCACCGTGAGGGAGATCGTCGAGGAAGGAGCGGCAAACGTCGTTGCGGCACTGAAGGAGTTCGAGGAGATTAACCTTCGCTTTGGAGAACCCGAAGTGTATGAGAATCCTGATGCCATGGAAAAACTCATGACGCGGCAGGCCGAACTGCAGGAAAAAATCGATGCACTTGACGGATGGAACCTCGACTATAAGCTTGAGCGCGCAATGGATGCCCTGCGTTGTCCCGATGCATCCTCTCCGGTGAATATCCTTTCAGGGGGAGAACGCCGCAGGGTAGCCCTCTGCCGTCTTCTTCTCCTTGAGCCGGATGTATTGCTGCTTGATGAACCGACAAACCACCTTGATGCCGAGAGTATTCAGTGGCTCGAGACACATCTCAGGCAGTACAAGGGCACCGTGATCTGCATCACCCACGACAGGTATTTTCTTGACAACGTAGCAGGATGGATACTTGAGCTCGACAGGGGCGAAGGCATACCCTGGAAAGGCAATTATACCTCATGGCTTGAGCAGAAGTCAAAACGGCTGGAGCTTGAGGAAAAAGGGAATGTGAAACGCCGCAAGACCCTCGAACACGAGCTTGAATGGGTGCGCATGTCGCCGAAGGCAAGACACGCGAAATCCAAAGCACGCCTCAGCGCCTATGAGAACCTCATGAACCAGGATGTTAAGCAGAAGGAAGAAAAGCTTGAAATTTTCATTCCAAACGGACCGAGGCTGGGCGATAAGGTGATAAGGGCAAAGGACGTTTCGAAAGCCTTCGGTGACAAGCTGCTCTTCGACAACCTGGAGTTCAACCTGCCGCCTAACGGCATTGTTGGAGTGATAGGACCCAACGGAGCCGGCAAAACGACTCTCTTCAGGATGATCATGGGGCAGGAAAAGGTAGATAAGGGAACTTTTGAGGTGGGAGAGACTGTGACGCTCGGGTATGTCGACCAGGCACATACAGACATCGATCCGAAGAAAAGCGTTTATGAGGTCATTTCCGGCGGGATGGACGAGGTGATGGTAGGCAACAGGCCTGTCAACGCCAGGGCCTATTCCGCAAGGTTTAATTTCACCGGCGCCGACCAGGAGAAGAAATGTGCCGTGCTGTCCGGGGGAGAGCGAAACCGCCTTCACCTGGCCCTCACTCTGAAAAGCGGGGCCAACGTGCTGCTCCTTGATGAACCCACCAACGACATAGATGTCAATACATTGCGAGCCCTTGAAGAGGGACTTGAAAACTTCGCCGGCTGTGCGGTAATAATATCACATGACCGCTGGTTCCTTGACCGCGTGGCAACACATATCCTCGCCTTCGAGGGAGATTCGAAAGCAGTCTGGTTCGAGGGAGATTTCTCAGAATACGACGAGAACTTCCGCAAACGTACCGGCAATGCCGGCCCGGTAAGGATCAAGTACAGGAAGCTGGCCTGAGGCGGTCCCTGTTTTCAGTGATTGCCATGCTGCCCGTGCCCTTCGCCATGGTGCTGTCCATGATCTCCACCGTGGTGCTGTCCTTGCCCTTCGCCGTGATTTTGCCCGTGATTGCAGATGTGCTGCTGACCCTGGTCTTCGCCGCGGTGACCTTCCCTGCCGTGTTCCCCGTGATGCTGACCGCATGACTCACCGGAATCATTCAGTTCACCCCTCAGGAATGACATCGTAACTTCAGTCACATCCCCCCGGCATCCCCGGAAAACTGCAATGCCATGTCCCTGAAGTACATTTAGTGCGCCGTCGCCCATATTGCCGGCAAGCATTATCTCTACACCCTTTTCTTTGAGTACGGCTGCTATTCCCGATTTGCATCCGCAACCGGTCACTGAGGGTATTATTTCTTTGCCAGCTATCTGATCATTTTCATCTATGGTGAATACGGTGTAGTTCTCGCAATGACCGAAATGGTCGTCAATCAGGTTACCCCTTGTAGGAAGTGCAATTTTCATCTTTTTCAGTTATTTGTTTATATCAATTGAATGACCGGAATCACACCGGTCACATTTTTCCCTGTCTCCGTCAAGTGACACTTCTCTCCTGCAACGCGGACACCTGTGCCATCTCCCCTCGGTCCTGTAATCGCCGCCTTCAATGAGAATCGCCTTACCTTCGGCAAAGGCCGTGGCCACCGTTTTACGGGCTTTCTCATAAATACGGGTCAGTGTCGGACGAGAAACATTCATCCTTGCCGCCGCCTCTTCCTGCTTCATACCCAGATAGTCGCACAGCTTTATTGCTTCATATTCTTCATAGAGAAGTGTCACCGATGAGAGCTCCCTCAGGGGAATACCAAACGGCTTAAACCCTTCCATTTCAGGCATTCCTGAAACACACCTCTTTCTTCTGGGCCTTGCCATCTGTTATTGCCGATGAGAAATTATTATTACATTTAAAAGTACAAAGATATATATTATGAACATAAGTTCATAATGATAAATGTCACAGATATTTTGTTGTGAATAAAAAAACAGTACTTTCGCAGGTCGACATACGGTAATATATAGATATTTCGATATATTATTAAAACGCAGAAAATCAATTATATAAATGGCAACACGCAGACAGTTCATCAGGATATCAGCGATGGGGGCGGGAGCAGTTCTGGCCGGAGCAGCCGGCATTAAACTCTTTGCCTCTGAACTGACTGATGGTCAGAAAGCCACAAGGGCGGCTCTAACGGCCCGCACTCCCACCTATTGTGAAATCTGTTTCTGGAAGTGCGCAGGATGGGTTTATAAGGACGAAAAGGGAGCTATTAAGAAGATCACAGGTAACGATGAGGATTTTAACTGTAACGGAAGGCTCTGTCCGCGCGGTACCGGAGGCGTGGGGATGTATTATGACGATGATCGGTTAAAGACACCGTTGATACGCACTGAAGAGCGCGGCAAACAGAGTTTCAGGGAGGCTACCTGGGATGAAGCGTTTGATTATATAGCTGAAAAGATCAAAAAGATTTCAGCAGAGCATGGCCCCGAGTGCATTGCTCTTTTTACCCACGGATCCGGCGGAAAATATTTCTCAACCCTCCTGAAGGCCCTAGGTTCTCCACACATTGCCGCCCCATCCTATGCGCAATGCCGTGGTCCCCGCGAAGTGGCCTTCCAGACAACCTTTGGAGAAGCTCTTGAAAGCCCTGAGCGCCTTGATATACGTGACACAAGGTGCCTGGTGCTGATCGGAAGTCATCTTGGCGAGAATATGCACAATGGTCAGGTGCAGGAGATGTCTGATGCAATAGACAAGGGTGCGACAATAATAACGGTGGATCCCCGGTTCTCAACAGCTGCCGGGAAATCAAAATACTGGCTGCCCATTAAACCGGCTACCGACCTGGCTCTTTTGCTTGCCTGGATGAACGTAATAATAACAGAAGAATTATATGATAAAGCCTATGTAGAGAAGTACACCTACGGCTTTGAATATCTGAAGGAACATGTCAAAACCATGACTCCGGAGTGGGCCTATGGCATAACCACCATTGACCCCACGGTAATCCGTGAGACGGCCCGTGAGATGGCAAATGCTGCTCCTGCTGTTATAGTACACCCCGGAAGGCATGTTGTCTGGTACGGCGATGACACTCAGAGAATTAGGGCGGTGGCTATACTTAATGCCCTGCTCGGCTCCTGGGGTCGCAGAGGCGGATTCTACCGTCCTGAGACTTTTGAACTGCCGGAGGCCCCGCACCCGGCATTTCCGACGCCAAAAAGAACCTGGAGGCAGGAGTTTCCAGATCTTTACAAACTTGCTGATGTGGTTCTGGCAAACGGCGTATGTGATGCCACAGTGCCGGACCCCAGCCGCAACTGTCAGTTCAAGGGCTGGATAGTCAACGGTACAAACCTGATTGAAACACTGCCAAACCAGGCCAATACACTGAGAGCTATTGATGACCTTGATCTACTTGTGGTGGTTGACACAATGCCGATGGAGATCACGGGCTATGCGGACGTCGTGCTCCCTGAATGCACATATCTTGAACGTTACGACGATATCAGGGCGGTGCAGCACCGCAAACCGCAGATCGCCCTGAGGATGCCGGCAGCCGAACCTGCCAACAATACCAAACCGGCCTATTGGATGGCCAGGGAGCTTGCCAAAAAGCTGGGAGTCATTGAATATTTTCCGTTTGAGAAAATAGAAGATTATCTTGACTGGCAGCTTAAACAGGTTGGTTCAAGCCTTGAAGAGATGCAACGCGTGGGAGTCAAGACCTTTGACCGCACCGCGGAAGACCTCTTCTTTGCTCCGGGTGAAGAGGTAGAATTCTATACAAATACAGGCAAGATCGAGCTTTATTCCACCATGCTTGAACAGGAGGGATTTGACCCGATGCCTAAATACACAAAGCACGAGGAGCCCCCCGAAGGTTATTATCGCCTTAACTATGGAAGGGCACCCATGCATACATTCAGCCGCACTTCGAATAACCCCAACCTGACTGATCTTATGGATGAAAACACATTGTGGGTAAATCCAAGGGTGGCAAAAGAATGGAGCCTCTCCAACGACCAGTATGTTCATCTTGAAAACCAGGACGGCAAGCGCTCGGAGTTTCCGATAAAAGTCAGGGTCACCGAACGGATCAGATGGGACTCTGTTTATATGGTGCACGGCTTTGGTCATAATCAGAAGAAGCTGCGGCGGTGCTACGGAAAGGGGGCCAGCGACACCCATCTCATTACCAAAGTGCTGATTGACCCGATAATGGGAGGAACGGGCATGAGGGGCAATTTCGTGACCTTTATCACTGACCTTAAGACAGAGGAGGTGGCATCATGAGATACGCAATGGCCGTCGATACGAAGAAATGTGTGGGATGCAGCGACTGTGTCGTGGCATGTCAGACGGAGAATAATGTTCCCATCGGCTACTGCCGTGACTGGGTTGTGGAGACCATGGACGGAACCTACCCGCAGCTTGAGATAGAGCTGAGGTCAGAAAGGTGCAACCACTGTGAAAACGCCCCGTGCGTACGTTGCTGCCCCACAGGCGCAAGCCATATAGCCGACGGCGGCATTGTGCTTGTAAAACCCAGTAAATGCATCGGCTGCGGAGCCTGCATCGCTTCCTGCCCCTATGATGCCAGGTACCCACATCCGAAAGGTTACGTCGACAAGTGCACATTCTGTATTCACAGGGTGAAGGAGGGAATGAAGCCGGCTTGTGTGGCTGTCTGTCCCACGAAGTGCATGTACTTCGGTGATCTCGACGATCCGAACAGCGATGTCAGTGTGATCCTGAAGAAGAGGAAGAGCAAGACCCTTATACCTGAGGCGGGGACGAAACCTCATTTGTATTTCCTAATCTGACAAGACGATGAATGAAGAACTTATCATAAGCGGAAGAGACAACCTGGCGGTTGATCCGCACCTTCATATCTGGCACTGGCCGATACCCCTTTACCTGTTCCTTGGCGGACTGGCTGCCGGCATACTGTTCTTTGCAGCCCTCTATTACATTATGGGCAAGGAAAAAGAGTATCCTACTGCCGTCAGAAAAGTGCCTTTTATTGCTCCCTTCCTGTTGATAATAGGCCTTGCAGCCCTCTTTTTCGACCTGCGTCACAAAGCCTATTTCTGGCAACTATATACCACAATCAGACTTCAGTCGCCCATGTCGTGGGGAGCCTGGACACTGCTTGTAATAACCGCCGCTTCGGTGATATGGTCTGCCCTGCATATCAGGGATATTTTTCCCAAATGGGACTGGAAATATCAGTGGATAAGGGAAATAGAGTCCTTCTTCAATAAGTACAAGAAAGTCCTGGCCTGGGTGATACTTATTTATGCGGTAATCACCGGGATTTATACCGGTATTCTGCTTTCAGCCTTTAACGCCAGGCCGTTGTGGAACACTTCGGTTCTGGGGCCCCTGTTCCTTGCCTCCGGACTCTCTGCAGGCGCTGCCTCCATCGTGCTGATGTCCAAAAATCCAAAGGAGAGGCTGATGTTCACAAAGATTGACCTGGTCATCCTCGGTGTCGAACTCTTCCTGATTGTTCACATGTTCATGGGATTTATGGCATCGACCCAGGTCCAGATAGATGCTGCCGAACTCTTCCTGGGAGGTCAGTATACGATGGCATTCTGGATTTTCGTGGTTTTCCTGGGCATAGTCGTGCCCGCTACCCTTGACCTGATGGAACTGCGCGGATATCATGTTCCGGCAATGCTGCCCGGTGTGCTGGTGCTTTTCGGCAGCCTGATGTTCCGTTTCGTCTTTGTCTTTGCCGGCCAGGTGAGCCGGTGGCTATACTGATCACAATAAACTGATAACTATATGAACGATAATTCAAAAACTGAAAGAAGCAGAAGGTACCTGAACCCGTACGTGGGCGGGGTACTTCTGGGCCTGGTGCTCCTTGCCGCCAACTTTGTCTCGGGCAGGGGACTGGGTGCCAGCGGCGCGGTAAAGAGCGTTGTTGCGACAACAATTGAAGCGGTTGACAAGAATGCCGTGAATACGATGCCGTTTATGGCGGAGTACGCACAGTCACACACGGGCAGCCCGATGAGATCGTGGCTTGTGTTCGAAATGATGGGTGTACTGGTGGGTGGCTTTCTCTCGGGAGCTCTTGCGGGCCGGCTAAAGCTTAAGGTAGAACATTCGCCCAAGATAACTTCGCGGCGCAGGCTTGTCTTCGCGCTCGCAGGCGGCACACTGTTCGGACTGGGATCCCAGCTCGGCAGGGGATGCACCAGCGGCTCGGCGCTCAGCGGCATGGCAGTGCTTTCACTCGGAGGCTTCATAACAATGATGGCCATCTTCGGCACGGCCTTCGCACTTGCTTATTTCTTCAGGAGAAACTGGATTTAACATAAAGAGGAAACACAATGGGACCGTTAGCACCATATGAACTTATTTCGGAGAACACCAATTTTCTCCTTGCATTCTTCATCGGCATTGGCTTCGGATTTGTACTCGAGAGCTCCGGCTTCTCGTCAAGCCGCAAACTGGCCGGCATCTTCTACGGTTATGACACCGTGGTACTCAAGGTCTTCTTCACGGGAGCCATCACCTGTATGCTAGGTTTACTACTGATGAGTCTCTTCGGTTGGATAGACCTTGACCTGGTATATGTTAATCCTACCTATCTGACCTCTGCAATAGTTGGCGGAGTCATTATGGGAGCAGGGTTCATCATGGGCGGCTTCTGCCCGGGGACAAGCTTCTGCGGTGCAGCAATAGGCAAGATCGACGCCATGGTATTTATCGGCGGACTGTTCATCGGTGTCTACGGCTTCGCATTTACATACGGACTCTGGGAGAAGCTCTTTATGGCAAAATACCTGGGAGAGCCGAAGGTCAGCGAATCTCTTGGTCTTTCAGACGGACTATTCGGCCTTATGCTGATTCTTGCAGCTCTTGGCATGTTTTATGTGGCAGAGTGGGCGGAGAAAAAATGGCCGAGACCGGAATACTAACATTAAAAAACACAATACTATGAAGCCTTTAAAATTACTTGCGCTGATAATCATCCCGATGGGGGTCATCCTTGCTGCCGTCCCGGCAGACAAGACCCGGCACTTCAGGCTTACAGCAGATGAGCTTCTGCAGGAAGCCGGAGCCGGCGTTCAGTTCATAACACCGGATGTGGTTGCCGACATGCTGGTTCAGAAAGATCCTTCGCTGCAGCTCATCGACGTGCGCACACCGGAGGAGTTTGCAGCATTCAGTCTTCCCGGGGCAATAAATATTCCGCTCAGCAACCTGCTGGCCGATGAATATGTAGATATGCTTAACCAGGATGCACGTACCAACATTTTTTATTCAAACGGGGCGGTATTTGCGAATCAGGCATGGATGATCACAAGACAGCTGGGATATGAGAACAACTTTGTGCTTGAAGGCGGGCTGAACTACTGGTTCAGCAATGTACTTTCAGCCACCGAGCCTGCCCAGACAAGCCCCAATGAGGAGTTTGCCAGGTATGACTTCCGCAAGAGTGCTGCGGCTGCTCTGGGCGGTGGGAGCGTAGTCACAACGGAGGGCGCGGCGCCGGCAACGGCGGCGAAAAAACCACCCGTAGCCTCAAAAGCAAAGAAGAAGGCTGCCGGAGGCTGCTGATTTTTTGAAAAGCCCGAAAAATGATTTACATTTGCGGCTGCAATTGCGGCCCTATAGTTCAATGGATAGAACGCGGGTTTCCTAAACCTGAAATTTAGGTTCGATTCCTAGTGGGGCTACAAAA
>JBBRXA010000012.1:0-58907 GCA_038248855.1 Bacteroidales bacterium
GAAGAAAGAATGAAGACTGTCATTTCGATTATCTTTCTCATTGCTGCTGTCGCTTCGGCGCAGGCCAGTTCCCCCCAAGCTGAGCATGGCGAGCTCACCCGTGCGGCTGAGGAAGTGCTGCGCCCCGGCACGTTCGCACTTTTCATTATCCCTCCCTCGACCGGCCCCCTAAACGAATCGGCTGTTAAAGGACTGTCGTCGTTCGGCGGACCAAGTAGTCTGGTTAAGAGCGCGATGAGCACGCTACGTGAGTGTAAGAAGAGAAAGCTTAATCTGGCTGTCGCTTGTAAGACTGAGGGAAAGGGGCGCGCTACGATGATAGCGGCATTGAAGTTTCTGAAAGAAGAGAAGCTGGATGGCATGACCATTTACTACCTGATATCTCCAGATACTGAGCTTGCCGAGAGGACCGTCGCGCTTGGCGCAAAGCCCGTTTTTAAGGAGCCCAACCAGACGCCACAGCGCAACGCGGGCAGCCGTCCGTCTTCGGGCGATTCATCTGCATCCGAAACTCCGTCCTCGCTCGGCCCGCGTGGCTCCCGGCTTAAATGTCATCTATATTATTGCTGCTGAGCCCGTGGATCCTTTCGGGGTACTTGTCAATGCAATTGTTCAGGTCGAAAGCCTGGGAGATCCCCTGGCGTATAACCCTGAAGAAGAGGCTGTGGGAGCATTCCAGATCAGACCAATCAGGGTACTGGATTACAATCAGAGGACCGGCAAAAATATTAAGATCGAGAACTGTTACAGTTATGAGGTCTCAAAGGAGATCTTCCTCTACTATGCGAGACTTACCGGTTATCCGCATTATGAGACAATTGCCAGAAACTGGAATGGCTCCGGGGCATCCACAACAGAGTATTGGAAAAGGGTAAAAGTTTACCTGCAATAATTCAACTGTAATTAACCCTGTCTTTTCCTGACTGTTTTAAAATACCGGGTCAAAGAACCGCATCGTCTTAAAATAATGCGGAATTAAGTCTTGAACTGATCTGTCAATTATGTAACTCTTTTGCAATTTTATGTAATACTTAAGCTAAATAAAAGGTCAACCTTTATATCCTGACCGATGTTAAACTTTAAAAAAATAGAGATATGGAAACAATCAACAAAAAAAGATCGCTTTCTGACCGTTCAAAAGCTTTGCTATCAGGGGGTCTCCTGACAATAGTGATATTATCATTCGCTTCATGCACGCCAAAAATTACTTTCCTGACATCAAGTGTGGTTCCGGCTGCAGAGGGTGTGGTAACTGTTAAGGAGGACAAGAATAATAACTATGTAATAAAGCTCGAGATTACAAATCTTGCAGCAATTGACAGGCTTGAACCGCCTAAAAACACTTATGTGGTCTGGATGGAAACAGACCGGAGGGAAGCCAAAAATATAGGACGGATTGTCACCTCAAATAGCCTGAAGGTAACTTTTGAGACAGTATCCAGTTTCAGACCTACCAGGATTTTTATTACGGCTGAGGAGAACGAAAATGCCCTCTACCCTGGTGAAATGCTGGTTCTGACCACAAACAGTTTCTGGAATTAATTTCAAGAGGGGAGATTAATATGAAAAAGTTATTCATTCTGGCATTTCTAACTTTTGTTATGGCAGGGTGTGCCTTAAACCTGGTGACAGGTCGTAAACAGCTGAGCCTGGTAAAGGAATCTGAGCTAAGACTGATGGCTACAGCCGAATATTCGAAGTTTTTAACTGAAAACAAGGTACTTAATTCAGGTTCGAGCAGGGACGCGGCAATGGTTGACCGTGTTGGGGCAAGGATCTCCAGGGCGATTGCAAATTACTACAGCAGGGAGGGAAAGCCGTCAGTTCTTGAAGGATATGTCTGGGAATTCAATACTATTGACGATAAGGATGTGGTCAATGCATGGTGCATGCCTGGTGGGAAAGTTGTGGTATACACCGGTTTATTACCGGTGAGCCGGACAGAAGCAGGCCTTGCGATAGTCATGGGACACGAAATTGCCCATTCCATTGCCAAACACGGAAATGAAAGGATGAGCCAGGCTATGGTGCAGCAACTGGGAGGCATCGCACTGGAGATTGCCGTTGCACAAAAGCCGCAGGAGACCCGTGACCTGTTCATGACCTCATACGGTATAGGAAGCACGGTAGGAGCCATGCTGCCGTGGTCGCGGCAACAGGAAACGGAGGCTGACAAATACGGGTTGATATTTGCAGCTATGGCCGGTTATGACCCGAGAGAAGCAATTCCTTTCTGGCAGAGGATGGCCGCTGCCGGCGGAGGCAGCCCCCCGGAATTCCTGAGCACACACCCTTCGGATGAAACAAGGATAAAGAAGCTGAATCAGTTTATGCCGGAAGCCCTCAAGTACTATAAAGGGGCTAAATAAAAACCCTTAAGGGTTTCCGTAAAACAAGAAGCTTCTTGTTTTACAGCAGCTTTGGTGTGTTTTGACATACAGGATTGGTTATTATTTACGAAATTGCACAAAACGGCAGCAATAAAAACTGTCATTGTTAACCTATCCTGTCATGAAAAAAATCAATCTGTTATTCAGCCTGTTTCTTTTCTGTGCAATTTCCAATGCACAGTCTTTCAATAATTTCCCTGTGACTACCCAGAAGCCTCCGTTGCACGGTGTGCACTGGATGGCCATCACCGGCAAGCCCCTGGCAGCCACTGCCGGCGCCATGATCTTCGACAGGGGCGGCAACGCAGTTGATGCAGCGTGCGCGATGCTGGCAGCTACATGCACCATGTGGGACGTACTCAGCTGGGGCGGCGAAACGCAGGCGTTAATATATAATCCCAATACCAAAAAAGTCATAGCCATAAACGCTCTGGGAGTAGCCCCCACCGGAGCCACGGCCGACTTCTTTAAAAACAAGGGGATGAAGTATCCTCCCGAGTACGGTCCGCTTGCGGCAGTAACCCCCGGCAATCCCGGTGGCCTGATGACAATGCTGGCCGAATACGGGACCATGAGCCTGAAAGAGGTTCTTGCGCCTGCTATGCAGATGGCGGCAGGCTATCCTATTGAAGCGCAGACGGCCAACTCGATTGAGAGGCAGAAGGTTCGTATAAAGGAATGGCCTTATTCGGCCAAAGTATTCCTTCCCCATGCAGGAGAGAAACGTGAAGCTCCGTCAGCCGGTGAGATATTCGTCCAGGCAGATCTGCTGGCAACACTGACCAAACTCGTCGAAACGGAACAACTGGCACTTAAAAAGAAAAAATCAAGAAAGGAAGCTATCTATGCTGCCTATGACAGGTTCTACAAAGGCGATATAGCACAGGAGTTCGCCAGGGGCTGCCAGGAACAGGGCGGACTCATCACCGCTGCGGACCTTGCTCAGTGGAAGGTGAAGATCGAAGAGCCCCTTATGACAACATACAAGGGTATCGAGGTGTACAAGCTGCAACAGTGGACCCAGGGACCCGTTATGCTCCAGGCACTTAACATCCTCGAGAACTTCGACCTGAAGGGTATGGGCTATAACTCCACAAAGTACATTCACACACTTTATCAGGCGATGAATCTTGCCTTTGCTGACCGCGATTTTTATTACGGAGACCCGGCATTTCCGCCTGAGGAACCTATGAAAGGTCTCCTTTCCAAGGAATATGCAAAAGAGAGGAGTAAACTGATCGATCCCTGGAGAAACGACCGCGATGCAAGGCCCGGTGATCCTTACCCGTTCGAGGGCGGGACAAATCCTTTTGCCTCCCTTCTTAACGGTTGGACAGCCTCGGCAAATGAAATTTACCCTTCCTCCGATCCTCAGAAATATGAAGCGTTCCTTGAGAACTTTCAGTCAGGGACCACATCAATAGAGGCAGCAGATGCCGAAGGATGGGTAGTCTCAGTCACCCCCAGCGGAGGATGGGTACCGGCCTGTATAGCAGGAAATACCGGTGTTGGCATGAGCCAGCGAATGCAGAGCTTCGTGCTTGATGAAAAAGAAAACCCGTTCAATGTGGTCGAGCCCGGGAAGAGACCGAGGGTGACTCTTACACCCACGCTGGCACTGAAGGACGGTAAGCCGTTCCTCTCATTTGCAAAACAGGCCGGCGATGAGCAGGATCAGCTCCTGCTGCAGTTCTTCCTGAATGTTGTCGAGTTTGGAATGACGGTTCAGGAAGCCTGCGAAGCGCCGAGCTTCAAAACACTTCAGATGTACTCCAGCTTCGGAAACCATGAGAAGGAGGCAGGTGGAATGATATTGAACAACCGGATGCCAGACTGGATAAGAAAGGAACTCTCCGGAATGGGATACAGCATCACCTTCCAGGAGAGAACGTCAGGCCCGATAAATGCAATCGGATTTGACCAGCTCCACGGCACCTTCTGGGGAGGATCCAGCAACCACGGTGAAGATTATGGCATAGGATGGTAGGGAGTGCTACCTGATAATCAGGGATAGTGCCACCCATGTCCAGAAACCGTCCATCCCCGCCTTATCCCGTAACCGGGTATTGAAATAATTTTCAAAACTCATACCAGTGGCGGTGCTGAGAACCTCGTCGAGCAGCGTATAAGGAGCATTATGGTATGCCCAGCGCATTCCGGCCTCATCTTTTTCACTTTTCAACTCCTCAACATTCGAACCTGATGACTATCTTTGTCGCTTCTTACGTGCTTAAGGATGGTCAGGAACGAAAAAAAGAGACAGAGCAGCTGGAAAGACAGATTCAGGTTTGCTGTATTCAATGATACGACCTATGAGGAGGTGTGGCGCATACGACTCTCCAAATACAATGCACTTTTGGCCCTGGCATTCCTCGTATTCCTGATAATAGGCATAACAAGTTCACTGATAGCCTTCACCAACCTGCGTGAGTTCATTCCCGGATACCCCGATGTGACTCTCCGCCGCACTATTATCATGAATGCTCTTATGCTCGACTCTCTTGAACACGAGATAGAAATCAGGGACAAATATTTTCTGGATCTCAACAGTGTCATTTCCGGCAGGCAGCCAATAGACAGGATGACGGTGCGCGACAGTACCCGCGATTACAGCAGTATAACTTTTCAGAGGTCCGTTGAAGACTCCGTTCTTCGTTCCAGGGTAGAGAGTGAGGAGCAGTACACACTGGGTACCGGCACTACTGGGTCGGAACGGGGAACCGGACTTGCCAGCGTTCATTTTTTCCCGCCCGTAAAAGGGATTGTGTCAAGTGACTTTGATGCCCGCACCAGGCATTTTGCAACTGACATAGTGACCCAGCCCAAAGCTGTTGTTTCATCGGTACTTGACGGGACGGTGATAATGACAGGGTGGACCATGGAGACGGGTTTCGTGATGATAATTCAGCACAGCTATAACCTTATTTCGGTTTATAAGCATAATGCCACACTGCTCAAGGAGATGGGTGAAAGGGTATGGGCCGGAGAGGCCATCTCGATCGTCGGAGACTCAGGCGAACTCTACACTTCAGGCCCGCACCTGCATTTTGAACTCTGGTACAACGGGGAACCGCTGGATCCGACGAAGTATATCTTCTTCTAATATCGGAGTGTCACATGCATAAGCGGTTAGCAATTCTCGGTTCAACGGGTTCGATAGGAACGCAGACTCTTGATATTGTCTCGCGGTACCCTGATCTTTTTACCGTGGAGGCACTGACGGCAGGCAACAACATTGACCTGCTCATTCTGCAGGCGAAGTTTTTCAGACCGAGGCAGGTGGTCATTGCGAATGATTCCCATTACCTGAAGCTTAAGAAGGAACTGGCCGGACTTCCTATTGAGGTCCTTTCAGGTACAGAGGCTTCTGAAGCTGTTGTCACAGGCAGTACCGTAGACACCGTGGTTGCCGCTATGGTGGGTTTTGCCGGTCTTGGTCCCACGGCAGCTGCCGTTGCCGCAGGCAAGGAAGTGGCTCTTGCGAACAAGGAGACCCTGGTTGTTGCCGGTGAGATGATAACGGGTTATGCTGCCCGCTCCGGCAGCCGCCTCATTCCAATTGATTCGGAGCACTCTGCAATCATGCAGTGCCTCAGGGGTGAACGGGCAGGGTCAGTGGAAAAGATAATACTGACCGGATCAGGAGGCCCGTTCCGCACAACCCCGGCCGAAGAGTTGCCGGCGGTTACACCTGAGATGGCGTTGCGCCATCCCAACTGGACAATGGGCGCCAAGATAACGATCGACTCAGCTACCATGATGAACAAGGGCCTGGAAGTAATAGAAGCGCACTGGCTCTTCGGCATTCCGGCAGAGAAAATTGAGGTTCTCATACACCCGCAGTCGGTAATTCACTCGCTGGTTCAGTTTACAGACGGATCTGTCAAGGCGCAGCTGGGGATTCCCGATATGAGGCTCCCAATAATATATGCCCTGACATATCCTGACAGGGTTATCACGGATATTCCGCGTCCTGAACTGGCAGACATTGCCTCGCTGACATTTGAGAGGCCTGATACCAAACGCTTCCGCAACCTTGCACTCGCCAGGGAAGCCATTGCCCGGGGCGGCAACATCCCGTGTGCACTCAACGCCGCCAACGAGGTTGCTGTGGCTTCATTCCTGAAAAACAAAATCAGGTTTACAGACATTGCTGCCACTGTGGAGTATGTGATTGAAAATACCGAATTCAACAAAGAGGCTTCCCCCGGCGTTTACGGGGAGACTGACAGCAGGAGCAGGAGCCTCGCGAAAAAATTTATCAGTAAATCAGAAAAAAAATGACAGTACTTATCAAGATAATCCAGCTTTTACTTTCTCTGTCCATTCTCGTCATTGTGCATGAGTGCGGTCATTTTCTGTTCGCGCGCCTCTTCAAGGTCAGAGTGGAGAAATTTTATCTCTTCTTCGACTGGCCCATTGCACTTTTCAAAAAGAAAATAGGTGATACCGAATACGGTGTTGGCATGCTGCCCCTGGGCGGATATGTCAAGATATCAGGGATGATTGACGAATCTATGGACCGCGAGCAGATGAAGCTTCCTCCCCAGCCTTACGAATTCAGGTCCAAAACAAGCCTGCAACGCCTGTTGATTATGACAGGAGGAGTGCTCTTCAACTTCATCTTCGCCCTGCTGATTTATGTAGGAGTACTAAGCTTCTGGGGAGAGACCTACCTTCCTTCAAAAAATGTCACTTACGGGATTGTAACCGATTCTACCGGTTATGCGATGGGATTACGCAACGGCGATAAAATAATCTCAGTCGACGGTGTGGAGACTGATAATTTCTATGCAATCATTCCTGATGTAATCCTCAATTACCGCAAGGTTATAACCGTAGACCGGGGCGGAAGTACAGTAGATATTCCTGTAAAGAAGGAGATCATCCAGTACCTGTTGAAAAATCCTGATGTTATCGATGCCCGAATACCCTTCGGACCGTTCATTGTGACAGGTTTGGCAGAAAACTCGCCGGCGCAGACAGCAGGAGTGATTCTGGGTGACCAAATCGTAGCCCTTGACAGTATACGCTTCGGCTGGTATGACGAGTTTCAGTCATACATGGCCGCAAACAAGGGAAAACCGATGACGCTCACAATAGAACGTGAAGATGCAGAAGTGGATATGGCTATCACGCCCACTGAAGCAGGGATGCTTGGTATCACCCGCGATGTGGCAAACATTTTCGAGTTCAGCACAAAGCACTATAACCTTTTTCAGGCACTGCCTGCAGGCATAAAAAAAGGAGTAAAAACCACGGGCGACTACCTGAAACAGTTTAAACTGATTTTCTCAAAAGACACTAAAGCTTACGAATCCCTCGGCGGTTTTATTACAATCGGCAGCATCTTTCCAGGCATCTGGAACTGGCAGTCGTTCTGGAACCTCACGGCTTTTCTCTCACTGATCCTGGCGGTAATGAATATTCTGCCGATCCCGGCTCTCGACGGAGGCCACGTAATGTTCCTTCTCTACGAGGTTATCACAGGACGGAAGCCAAGCGACAAATTTCTGGAATATGCCCAGATTGCAGGAATGGTAATCCTCTTTGCCCTGCTTATCTTTGCAAACGGCAATGACATACTCAAACTTATAAGGAAGTGAAGATTTTAAATATTTAAAGCTGCCTTTATATAAGTTTTTATAAATTTGCAGGAACTTAAATACTTAGAGAGATGGGAAAAATTGGTGCTTTCGAAATTATTCTGATACTGGTTATCGTGGTTCTTCTCTTTGGCGGCAGGAAAATACCTGAACTGATGAAGGGCATAGGACAGGGTCTTAAGGAGTTTAGGAAAGCCAAGGACACCGAGGGAGCTGAGATTAAGAAAACCGGAGAAGATATCGCTGAAAAATAGATTTTAGTTTTCTACAGAACAAGCCTGCATGCGAGTGCAGGCTTTTTATTTCGGTTATAACCATACCCTGATGAAAACATTAATGCCTTTTATTACTTTAGCGGTACTGACCTTAACATCTTGCGGAGACTCATCGCTGACACGCACCCTGCCGAATGTTAGCGGCTCTTCCGGTGAGGTTCTGGTGGTAACTGACAGGGCTCTGTGGGAAGGCAGGACAGGAGAATTAATACGTACGGAACTGGCAGCTGACCTGCGAGGGCTGCCTCAGCCTGAACCGGCATTCAGCCTGTTGCAGGTAACACCTGCAGGGTTCACCAATTTATTTTTGGTACACAGGAACGTTGTGTTTGTCGGCACTGACCCGGACATCGCCCGGGCGGGTCTGACAGTCACAAGGAATCAGTGGGCAGAGACACAGATAGTATTGCGTCTTACGGCCCGTGATACGGCAGAGTTGTCAGTTGCTCTCCGAAGTTTCGGACCGGAAATACGTGAACGCATAAATGAGGCTGAGCGGGTGAGGCTTACATCGTGGCTCAGGGAATCGGCCGGAATAGAAAGGGAAGTGGTGGGCAGTGGCAGCCACAGGCTTGAGATACTTTTGCCTGCAGGCTATAAAAAGGACTTCGGACGTGACAGTATAATGATGATCTCTGCGGAGACGCCCCAGACAACACAGTCTGTTATAGTCTCATACGGAAACCCGGCAGTTGCCAGGTTAGGCTGCATCGAACTTGCCAACCTGACTGAAAAGATCACCTCGGCGGAGGTAAAGGGTCCCGACGGGGGTTCATTCATGGCAATAGAAAAAAAGGTGCCCGTGGTATGCCGGTCGTTTATCCGTGACAATACGCAGTATATCGAGATGAGGGGCCTGTGGACACTGGAGGGGGGCTTCATGGGAGGACCGTTCATCTCATACGCCTGGATTGACACTGCGGCTCTCAGGACGGTGGTGGTGACTGGTTTCGTATACGCTCCCAAAAACGACAAGCGTGAGCTGCTCAGGCAGGTAGAAGCACTTATGTATTCAGTAAAGAGACAGTCTGACTGAACGGTCAGAACTGTTTGAAAGGCTGGTAACGCTGGTCTCTTCTGACCGGGATGAAGCCTGCTTCCCTGATTATCTGCTGCATCTCTTCAGGCCTGCAACGGAAGGCATCACCGGCGGCGCTGACAACATTCTCCTCTATCATCACTGAACCAAGGTCATTGGCGCCGCCGTGAAGAGTGAGCATGGCTGTTTCCTTCCCCACAGTGAGTATCGACGACTGGATGTTCGGAATGTTATCGAGCACCAGCCTGCTGATGGCAATGATCCTGAGGTAATCTGATGAGGTGACGTTACTCCTGATGCCGTATTTTTCTGCCAGTACGGTGCCCCGGTCCATGAAGGGCCAGGGTATGAATGTGATAAAGCCGTCATGCCCTTCAGGCTTTTGATCCTGGAGCTCCCGAAGGCGTATGAGGTGAGCGATGCGTTCTTCACCGGTTTCTGCATGTCCGAACATCATTGTCGCCGAGGTTGGCAGGTTGAGCCTGTGCGCTTCGCGCATCACCCCCAGCCACTCTTCTGCCGTCGCTTTGGCAGGAGAAACCTCCCTGCGTACCCTGTCAGAGAGTATCTCAGCGCCTGCCCCGGGGAGCGAGTCGAGCCCCGCCGTATGCAGCGTCACCAGTACATCGCGGTAACTCATCTTTTCCTTCCGGGCGAGGTAAGCCACCTCAGGCGGTCCAAGGGCATGAATCTTAATTTCAGGCCAGCGCTTTTTCAGTCCGGAGAAGAGAGTTACATAATATGCCAGGCCAAGGGAGGGGTTCATACCTCCCTGAAGAAGCAACTGGTCACCTCCCCATTCTCTCAGTTCGCGGATCTTTTCGTCATATTCGGAGTCAGTGGTGACGTATGCATCCTCACTCTTTTCCGTCCGGCAAAAGTTGCAGAAACGGCACTGCGAGAAGCAGATATTGGTAATGTTCACATTACGGTCGATCATCCAGCCGACAGTGTTTTCTGGATGTAACTTTCTGCGTACCCCGTCGGCAAGCAACATTAGGGTGCTAAGAGGGGCTTCTTCGTAGAGTCTGAGAGCCTCTCCCGCCGGGAGTCTTCTTCCCTCCGAGGCTCTGCTGTATGTATCGTCGCTGACAGCCATTATATGCAATTATGCGTATGATGTAACGCGGAGGCAAAGGTAATGATTTATAGCGAATTCGTTAAATAATTTGATTAACTTTACAGCCCTGACGGCGGCCTGTCGCATTTACCAAATGATTAATGAACCAATGGAAAGAAAACCTATAATAACTGGCATTACGCAGGGAGACATCAACGGTATAGGATACGAAGTAATAATGAAGACTCTCGATGACCCGCAGATAAATGATATCTGTGTGCCGGTTGTCTACGGCTCGCCAAAGGTGGCTGCCTATCACAGAAAAGTACTTAACATTGCCAATTTCACTTTTAACACTGTCAGAACGGCTGAGGAGGCAAACCCGAAAAAGGCAAACATGATCAACTGCCTCGGCGATGAGGTGCGGGTTGAACTTGGCAAATCCACTCCTGAAGGTGGAGAAGCGTCATTGGCGGCACTGGAATGCGCTGTCAGTGATCTTATGAAAGGGAGCATCGAGGTGCTTGTCACCGCCCCGGTAGACAAGCACAATATGCAGTCCGACAAATTCAGGTTCAAGGGACATACTGATTACCTGAAAGATAAGCTGAAAGTATCGGATGTAATTATGATGATGGTCTGTGAGAGCATGAAGATAGGGTTTGTCACTGACCACATCCCGCTGAAAGATGTAGCCCAGACTGTTACCACACAGCTGATATTACGGAAGCTGAAGATAATGAACCAGTCGTTGCTGCAGGATTTCGGCATAAGGCGGCCGCGAATAGCGGTTCTGGGACTCAATCCGCATGCCGGCGATGACGGGCTGATTGGTTGCGAAGAAAAAGAGTTTATTCTGCCGGCTGTCACAAAAGCCAATGACGAGGGGATCTATGCTTTCGGGCCCTATCCGGCTGACGGTTTCTTCGGGGCCGGACAGTTCCGGAAGTTCGATGCCATCCTTGCAATGTACCATGATCAGGGGCTGGCTCCTTTCAAGGCGATTGCATTCGACACCGGGGTCAATTTTACAGCCGGGCTGCCGGTGGTCCGCACTTCTCCCGTACACGGCACCGCATTTGACATAACCGGGAAGAATGAAGCCTCGGAAAACTCATTCAGGCAGGCAATATATGTAGCATGCGACATCTTCCGCAACCGGAAGATGTATGCTGAGCTGTCGCGAAACCCCCTGCAACAGCAGAAAATTGACATTCACTCTGACCACATCGATGAGCTTCCTCCTGAAATAGAAAATAATGACCATCCCTTATGATCGATTATATCACCGGCTCAGTAACTGAGCTGAATCCGGCCGTTGTTGTCGTTGAATGCAACGGTATCGGTTACAGCATCAATATCTCACTGACCACCTATGCAGACCTTGAGAAAGCCGAAAAATGCACCGTTTATATTCATGAAGCCATCCGTGAGGATGCCTGGGTTCTCTATGGCTTTTCCGGCAGGGATGAACGCGGACTGTTCAGGCAGCTCATAACCGTTTCAGGTGTGGGGGCCAACACTGCCCGCATGATGCTTTCATCACTGAAACCTTCGGAACTCAGCGGGGCGATAACCGGTGCTGACGTGAATGCCCTCAAGGCAATAAAGGGCATAGGACTGAAGACTGCCCAGAGGATCATCGTGGACCTTAAGGACAAGATCGGAAAACCCTCCGCTTCCGGTGAAATAATTAGTTTTTTCGACAATACTGCACGTGAAGAAGCGTTATCAGCATTAGTAATGCTTGGGTTTGCGAGGAACAGCGCCTCAAAGGTGGTTGACAGCCTGCTGAAAGAGAATAAGTCACTTGCGGTGGAAGAGATTGTGAGAAAGGCGCTGAAACTTTTATAAACTATAGGTGCCGGATTGCAGTTCACTGTAAAATATAGAACTCTGATAATCAAGGTAGTACTATTTACAGTACTGTCTTCTGTATCAGCTGTGTTCTACGGGCAGGCCGGTCCGGGAGATGTTCCCCTGAAGCTGCAGTCTGACCCTGCAAGACCCTGGGAAGCACGCAAATCTTCGCCGCTTTACCTGAATAACCCGTCAAATATCAAAACATCAGTCGAATTTGACGGAAAAAACAACCAGTACATAATATATCAGAAAGTCGGGACCCTTGATTTCCGCAAGCCTGTTTATATGAACCCCGACGAATACCGCAGGTATGAATTTGAACAGGCAATGCGCGAATACTGGGATGCCCGCCTTCGAGGCGACGTGCAGGGGTTCAGATCGTCGCTGATACCCCAGATAGAGGTCGGCGGAGAAACTTTTGACAAGATCTTCGGCAGCAATGTCATCAATATTGTTCCTCAGGGCTCTGCGGAACTAATCTTCGGGATAAACATCTCGCACACTGAGAATCCTACCCTTTCCGAACGGCTCAGGACAATTCCCACATTTGACTTCCAGGAAAAGATCCAGATGAATGTGACCGGCACAATCGGCGATAAGATGCAACTGGGAATCAATTACAACACCGACGCAATGTTCGAGTTTGAAAACCGTACCAAACTTGAATATTCAGGAAAGGAAGACGAGATAATCAAAAAGATAGAAGCCGGAGATGTCACCCTCCCCCTCAACGGTACACTCATCTCCGGAAGCTACAGTCTCTTCGGACTGAAGACCGAACTGCAGTTCGGCAAACTTACTATGACAACGGTCTTTTCCCAGCAGAAGGGCGAGTCGTCAACAGTGGAGGTTAAAGGCGGCGCCCAGCTCACCGACTATGAGATTACTGCTGATGACTATGAGGCCAACAGGCACTTCTTTCTCGCCCAGCACTTCAAGGACAGCTTTGACGATGCCCTTAAAAGCCTGCCAATTGTAAGCACCGGGGTGAACATTGAAAAGATAGAAGTGTGGGTCACAAATAAGACCAGCCGGTTTGAGGATGTCAGCAACCGTAACATTGTTGCTTTTATGGACCTGGCTGAGAACCAGGGTAATATATTCAATACCGTGCCAACGTTTCAGGGTGCGCCGGGTAGTCCTGCTAATCCCGCCAACAGCAGCAACGGCCTCTACGGTGAGATGCTGACCACATACGGCGGAGTTCGCAACATAGACGAGGTGGCGGATGCCTTTGCGTCGCTCTACCCCGCGTTCCAGATAGGCCGCGACTATGAGAAGATAGAGAATGCGCGCAGGCTCACCGAGCGGGAATATTCAGTCAACAGGCAGCTCGGTTACATCTCACTCAACGTGGCCCTGAACAATGACGAGGTTCTGGCAGTAGCCTATGAGTATACATTAAACGGGGTGGTATTCAAGGTCGGAGAATTCTCAACTGACGGTATCACCGCACCCGATGCCCTCATCCTGAAGCTTATCAAGGGCACCAGCCTGAGTCCCCGCCTGCCGACCTGGCAGCTGATGATGAAAAATATCTACAATATCGGGTCAGGGCGTATCGAGAGCCGAAACTTCAAGGTGGATGTCCTCTATCAGGATGACAAGACCGGCAACGCCATCAACTACCTGCCCGGAACACCGCTTGAAGGCAAAATACTCCTCCAGGTAATGGGCCTCGATCAGCTTAACTCGCAGCTCGACAGGCAGCCTGACGGTGTCTTCGACTTTGTGGAGGGTGTCACAATCACGGCAGAACGCGGAAGGATAATATTCCCTGTCAGGGAACCGTTCGGGAGATATCTGCTGAATTTTATCACTGACCCTGAGCAGATTAGAAAATATGTCTTCACAGAACTCTATGATTCCACCCAGACTGTTGCCAGGCAGATAGCGGAGAAGAACAAGTATATCCTGAGCGGACAGTTTTCCTCGGCCTCCGGTTCAGAGATAAGGCTTAATGTTGCCAATATACCACAGGGCTCGGTAAAGGTAACGGCAGGAGGAGTGACCCTGACTGAGAACGTAGATTATACAGTTGATTACAATCTCGGGTCCGTCAAGATCATCAACTCTGCCATAAGTGAATCCGGTACACCGGTGCAGGTCTCCCTGGAGAGCAACCAGTTTTTCGGGCTGCAGACGAAGACCCTCATTGGCACTCACCTCAATTACAGGTTATCTGAGAAATTCAACCTGGGGGGCACTGTGCTTCGCCTGACTGAAAGGCCTTACACGCAGAAGGTTACATACGGCGACGATCCCATATCAAATACAATCTACGGTTTTGACGCTTCATACCGTACTGATTCACGGCTTCTCACCAAGATGATCGACTTGCTTCCCTTTCTTGAAACTAATACCCCATCATCGGTCAATTTCTTCGGGGAGTTTGCCCACCTGGTGCCGGGGCACAGCAAAGCCATCACTACCACCGGCGCTGTTTATATCGATGATTTCGAGGCCAGCGAGATACCCCTTGACCTCAGGGCTTTCAATGCCTGGTCTATGGCAAGCGTCCCGCAGGGGCAGGATGCCCTTTTCCCCGAAGCCAGACTGAGCAAGGATCTCCGTACCGGATTCAACAGGGCGAGGTTAGCCTGGTATGTGATAGACCCTCTGTTTCTCAGGAACGGATCGACCACACCTGACCATATCAGGGCCAACAAAGACCTGCAGTCGAGCCACTATATCAGGGAAATATATGAAACGGAAATCTTTCCTTTCAAGGAGTCAGTAAGCGGTATCCCGACAAATATTGCCGTGCTGAATGTGGCATTCTACCCTGGTGAACGGGGCCCCTACAACTTCGATGTTCTGCCTGGCATCTATTCAGCAGGCCTGAGTCCCGGGGGCCTCCTGAACTCCCCCCGCACCCGCTGGGGAGGCATGATGAGGGAACTGCTCACAAATGACTTCGAGTCTGCAAACATCCAGTACCTGAAGTTTTGGGTCATGGACCCCTTTGCCGGGAACACTGACCACCAGGGCGGCGACCTTTTCTTCAATCTCGGCAACGTATCGGAAGATATCCTCCGCGACTCGCGCAAGCAGTATGAAAACGGACTCCCGGTATCGCCGGTACTTACCAATGTGGATACAACGGTGTGGGGAAGGATTCCGACCGTGCAGGCTGTGGTGCATGCATTTGACAATAATCCCGATTCACGCCGCTACCAGGATGTCGGACTTGACGGCCTCGGGAATGATGACGAGACTGCATTTTTTGACAGTTACCTCCTCGCAGTCGGAGCTGTGGTCAGCCCTGAGATCCTCGACCGTATCTTTGAAGACCCCTCCAATGATGATTTTCACTATTTCAGGGGCAGTGACTATGACCTCCTTCAGCTGGGCATCCTTGAAAGATATAAAAAGTTTAACGGCACTGACGGAAACTCCCCAACCTCAGAAATGTCGCCGGAGTCATATCCTACAAGCGGCTCCACCCTGCCTGACATGGAAGATATAAACCGTGACAACACCCTCAGCGAGACGGAGAGCTACTACCAGTACCGGGTAAGCCTCAGGCCCGAAGATATGGTTGTGGGGAAGAATTATATAGTGGATCAGCTTGAATATACAGCCACCTTTGCCAACGGGGAAAAGTCGCCGGTAAAATGGTACCAGTTCAAGATACCCGTTGCAGAATATGAAAGAGTCGTTGGTCCGATACGCGATTTCAAGTCGATCAGGTTCCTGAGGCTTTTCATGCGCAACTTTGACGAGGAGGTGATACTGCGCTTTGCACGCCTCGAACTTGTGAGGTCCGAATGGAGAAAGTACAACCTTACATTCTTCGAAGGTGGCGAGCGAATTACTGTTCCTGAAGAGGAGGACGGCACCTTTGAGATCAGCTCTGTCAGCATTGAGGAAAATGCAGGAAAGGAACCTGTGAACTACGTGCTGCCTCCGGGCTTCACCCGTGTCATCGATCCGCAGAATCCCCAGCTGAGGCAGCTTAACGAACAGTCAATGGTACTACGTGTCAGGGATCTCACTGACGGGGATGCCAGGGCGACATACAAGAATGTCACATTCGACATGCGCCAGTACAAAAAACTTAAGATGGAGGTGCACGCCGAGTCACTTATCGGGGAGCCGCTCCTTAATGATGAGGTCACCGTTTTTGTCAGGATTGGCTCTGACTACAGAAATAACTTCTACGAATACGAGATACCCCTTAAACTTACGCCTTACGGACGATACAGCAATGACAGCGAAGAGCAGAGAACGGTTGTCTGGCCTGAAGCCAACAGGATTGACATTGACTTCGCACTTCTTCTTGACGCCAAACAGGAACGTGATGCCGCGATGCTAGCAACAGGCTCCACGGTCAGTGTCGGTGATATCTACTCGGTAATGGCAGGGGCAGCACGCATTTCAGTCAGCGGCAACCCGAACCTGAGCAACATAAGGGTCATAATGCTCGGTGTTCGTAACCCCATAAAGACACGTAATCCGCTCAATGACGACGGTGCCCCGAAAGCCGTTGAAGTATGGGTCAACGAACTCCGTCTAAGCGATTTCAGGGAAGAGGGAGGATGGGCTGCCAATGCGCACCTGCAGGCCCGGCTGGCTGACCTGGGCACACTCAACCTGGTGGGGCAGACAAGCACCCCTGGATGGGGCAGCATAGACAAAAAGGTCAACGAGCGGAGCAAGGAGGAGGTGATGCAGTATGACATGTCTACCAATCTCGAGCTCGGCAAATTCTTTCCTGAAAAAATAGGGGTCCGGATTCCGGTATATATGGGATATTCAGAAAGCAGGGTGAGACCGCAGTATGACCCCCTCGATCCTGACATCCTTCTGAAGGAGTCACTTGACAACGCGCCTGACAAGCCTACCCGCGATTCGATACTTAACCTGGCAGAGGATTATTCGAGACGAAGGACATTCACAGTCAGTAATGCAGGCATTACGAAACGCGGAGAGAAGCCAAGGGTCTGGGACCCTGCAAATATTTCAGTCTCCTATTCCTTCAATGAGGTCCTGAACTCGAATACAAAGACCGAAACCGATGTTGAAAAGACCTACAGGGGAGGCATAGCGTATGACTTCGAGGCAAGGCCGAAGAATTTCACCCCTTTCCAGAAGGCAAGATTCCTTTCGTCACCTGCCTTACGTCTTATTAAGGATTTCAACATTTATCTCTTTCCGAAACATCTCACCTTCCGCACCGACCTTTACAGGTTTTATAACGAAATCAAAACCAGGAACATCAGCAACAGGGATCTCAAAATAGAACCGACATTCACAAAGGATTTCCAGTGGACCAGGTTTTACGATGTAAAGTATGATATCACGAAGCAGCTGAAGGTTGACTTCACTGCCAGCAGCATCGCCCGCATAGACGAGCCTATGGGAGGAGTTGACCGCGACCGTTATCCTGATCTGTACAGTAAATGGCGTGACTCGGTTCGGGTCAACCTGTCGGACATGGGCAGGACCACCAACTACTATCATTTCTTCAATCTCAATTACAATCTTCCTGTCAACAAACTCCCGCTGATGTCATGGATCACCTCCAATGCGCGTTACGGAGCGCGCTACGACTGGCTTGCGGGCACCGTTTTTCCTGACTCGATGAATATCAACCTGGGAAACACAATCAAAAACTCCAACAACGGCCAGTTCACTGTTCAGGCAAACCTCACGAACCTCTATACCAAGATCAAATTTCTTAAAGACGTTGAGGCCATGACCCAGCCGGGAGGCAAGAAACGGATGAGCCTTGGTTATGAAGAGCTTACCCATACCAGGAGTAATATTCCGCTGCGCGCAGGGAAGGTGAGGATTGTGAATCACAACCTTAAAACGAAGGATCTGACAGTCACTGTAACAGATGCTGACGGCGCCCCGGTGAGCGGGAAGTTTGACATTGTCTCCAATATGAGGATTGACTACATACCGGATACAGATGTTGCGAAAGCCACCGTTACAGTCAAAGGCAGGGTCGAGAAAAAACCGAATCCGATCGGCATCGCCGGACGTTATGCCATCCGAGCCCTGATGGCCGTCCGCAACGTTTCAGCCACCTACACAATAGACCAGGGTCAGATACTGCCCGGGTATCTTCCTGCAACATCCTTCATGGGACAGCAGAATTACGGAGGAATGCTTTCTCCGGGCTGGCGTTTCCTGCTGGGGCTTACCGATGAGCGGTTCTTCGATGATGCTGCCATCAACGGCTGGCTGACCCCTGATACACTGATCAACATGCCGGCCTCATTCAGCAAGCGCGAGCAGATAAATGCCAGGATCAACGTTGAGCCTTTCCCGGGACTGAGGATAGACATAACGGGAGACCGGCGCTACTCTGAGACAGTATCATCATATTACCGTGCAGACAGAAACGGCAACTTCCCTGACAGTACACGCAATACCCGCATTACGGGAAACTTCACCATTTCCGTGCTCTCCTGGGGTACAGCCTTTGAAAAGGTTCCGAAGTCAGGCGATTATCTCTCGCCCACTTTCGAAAAGTTCAGGGATTACACGGTCATTATATCACAGCGCCGGGCTGATGTTCGCAGTGCCGCTGACCCGGGTTATGACCGGACATTTGACCCCGTGACCGGAGAAATAATCACTGGTCCGTATGCCAGCGGTTACAGCATTACATCGGGCGAGGTAATGGTGCCGGCATTCCTTGCCGCATATACGAAGAGGGACCCGAACAGGATCTCCCTGGCTGCATTCCCTTCCATGCTACATATGATGCCCAACTGGAGAATTAATTTCGAGGGACTGACCAAATTCGAAGCCGTACGCAAAATATTCAACTCAGTGAGTCTCTCGCATCAGTACAGATCTACATACACAATCGGCTCATTCAACACGAACCTCTATTATGATCCGGATGAGTCAGGCTTAAGCTATATCAGGGACCTGAAGTCGAATTTCATCCCGCAGTTCGAAATAAATTCGGTCACAATCAACGAGCAGTTCAGCCCGCTGATAAATGTTGACCTGGGCTGGAAGAACTCGCTGACCACCCGCTTTGAGTACCGCAAGTCGCGCACGGTCACTCTCAACATGACAAGCAACCAGGTGGCAGACATTCGTAATAACGAGATAACAATAGGAGCGGGGTACCGGTTTGATGACGTTTCAATAGTGCTCAATTCAGGCGCCGGGATGCGGTCACTGAAAAGCGACCTTACCCTGAGGCTGGATCTCTCAATGAGAGACAACAAGACTATGGCACGCAAACTTATCGAACAGGTCAATCAGCCCGTGGCCGGACAGAAAGTATTCACCCTAGGAGCCACTGCTGATTATGTGCTCAGCGACAGGTTCAACCTTCAGGTCTATGCTGACCATACTCTGAATGATCCGTTTGTGGCAAACACCTTCCTGACCTCAAATACCAATTTCGGATTCAGCCTGCGGTTCACCCTTGTGCAGTGATGCTGTGGCTTCACGGCTAAAAAATGAGAAAACTCAGGGGTTGAATATTAAAAAAGATGTATTTTTGACATCCTGAATGGTTACAGAGAGTTAAACTTAATAAAACATAAAGTGATGAATGTTCCCGGAAATCTTAAGTACACGAAAGACCATGAGTGGGTCCTTGTCAACGGCCACGAGGCAACTATAGGTATTACTGATTTTGCGCAGCATGAGCTCGGCGATATTGTCTTTGTCGAGATTGAAACCGTAGGGGAAAAGCTTGCCCACGGTGAAGTATTCGGTACTATAGAAGCTGTCAAGACCGTGTCAGACATGTTCATGCCTGTCAGCGGAACAGTCATCGTAAAAAATGAGGATCTTGACTCTGCCGCCGAAGAGGTGAACAAGGATCCTTACGGCAAAGGCTGGATGATAAAGGTTGAGATTGAAGATCATACCGAACTTGATTCACTGCTTGATGCTGAAGCATATAAAAAGCTCATCGGAGCCTGACAGCCTGACAGCCGTAAAATAAAAAGGAACGGGGCTCATTTGAGCCCCGTTCCTTTTTATGTCTAAGTCTTAAAGAGTCTTCTTTACCGACACTGTCTGGTATCCCTCGATAACGTCTCCAACCTGTATGTCATTGAAATTATCAATGTTAAGTCCGCATTCATAGCCGGAGGTAACCTCCTTCACGTCATCCTTGAACCGCTTCAGTGATCCGAGGTCGCCTGTAAAGACAACAATGCCGTCGCGGATGACCCTCACTTTCGTGTTGCGGTTTATTTTTCCCTCGCGTACGAAACAACCGGCAATAGTCCCGACCTTGCCTATCTTGAAGACCTCGCGGACCTCGATTGTAGCAACAATCTCCTCCTTGATCTCCGGAGAGAGCATACCCTCCATCGCAGCCCTGATCTCCTCAATGGCGTCATAAATTATAGAGTAGAGGCGGATGTCAATTCCTTCCTTTTCAGCTATTCTGCGTGCGCTGAGTGAAGGTCTCACCTGGAAGCCGACAACAACGGCATTTGATGCTGCAGCAAGCAGGATATCAGATTCGGATATCTGGCCAACGGCCTTGTGGATAATATTGACCTGGATCTCTTCCGTAGAGAGCTTGATAAGTGAGTCACTGAGTGCCTCCACTGAACCGTCAACGTCACCCTTGACAATAATATTGAGCTCCTGGAAGTTTCCGATGGCAATGCGTCGTCCGATCTCATCAAGAGTAATGTGTTTCTGTGTGCGCAGACCCTGTTCTCTCTGCAGCTGAGCCCTCTTGGTGGCAATCTCTTTAGCCTCCTTGTCGGACTGCATCACATTGAACTTGTCACCAGCCTGCGGAGCACCGTTAAGTCCCAGAATCAGAACAGGAGTAGAGGGTGTGGCTTCAGTGATTTTTTGATTCCGTTCATTGTACATTGCCTTGACGTGACCAAAACAACTTCCGGCCAGTACAACGTCACCCAGTTTCAGAGTTCCTGCTTTTACAAGAATCGTGGATACAAAGCCCCTTCCCTTGTCAAGCGATGATTCAATCACAGTGCCAAGTGCCGGCTTTTCAGGATTTGCCTTTAGATCCAGCATCTCTGCCTGCAAAAGTATCTTCTCAAGGAGAAAATCAATATTCAGTCCGCTTTTGGCAGAAATCTCCTGCGACTGATACTTGCCTCCCCATTCTTCGACGAGGAAGTTCATAGTTGCAAGTTCCTCCCGTATTTTGTCAGCATTGGCCTGCTGCTTGTCTATCTTGTTTATTGCGAAAATGATCGGAACACCGGCTGCATGGGCGTGGTTGATGGCCTCGCGTGTCTGTGGCATCACACCGTCATCTGCAGCAACCACAATAATAACGATATCTGTAATCTGAGCACCTCTTGCACGCATCGCAGTAAATGCCTCGTGACCGGGGGTATCCAGGAAGGTAATTATCTTTCCGTTGTCAAGCAGTACGCTATAGGCGCCTATGTGCTGGGTTATTCCCCCTGCCTCCCCGGCAATGACGTTGGTGTTGCGGATATAGTCGAGGAGCTTCGTCTTACCGTGGTCTACATGTCCCATAACCGTTACAATGGGCGGCCTGTGCACAAGGTCCTCTGCTGTGTCTTCATCTTCCCTGACAGCTTCCTGGAGCTCGGCACTGACGAATTCAACAGAGAATCCGAACTCTTCGGCAAGCATAGCCATGGTCTCGGCGTCAAGCCTCTGGTTTATGGAGACGATAAGGCCGAGGCTCATACAGGTAGAAATAATGTCTATTACCGGGACTTCCATCATTGTCGCCAGCTCATTTACAGAAACGAATTCGGTGACCTTGAGAACACTCTTTTCAAGTTCCTTCTTGTCATCCTCATCCCTCATCCTCTGGCTTACGGCATCTCTTTTGTCACGCCTGTACTTTGCAACTTTCGACTTCCCCTTGCTCATCAGGAGGTTCACATCCCTGATGTTTTTTGACACATCTTCCTTATCAACCTCGGGACGAAGGGTCCTGAATGATTTCTTCTTGTCGCGGTGGTCCTTCTGCGGTACACTGCCCGGCTTCTTGTCCTTCCTGGGATCAACGGGAGCAGCTACAGGCTGGTCAAGAGCGACTTTCTCACGGGGTTTGGCTTTTATGCGCTCGCGCTTCTTGCGGTCATCATGCTTCTGGCGTTCATCCACAGCAGATTCCCTTGGCTTGCGAACCACGGGTTCAGGCAGGTTGATTGATCCGACAATGGTCAATCCTGACAGTTTATTGACATCCGGTCTGTAGATCTCCGGCTCTTTCGATTCTGTCTGAACAGGTACCACTTCAACCACAGGGGGCGGAGCCACCGGTTGTGCCGGCTTAACCTCAGCCACGGGGGCAACTTCCTTCACAGGCTCTGCAGGCTTTTCGGCCACTCTTGCCGGAGCACCTTTTTTAGTTCCCTTTTCCTGTTTGCCCTGTATCTTACTCAGATCGATTGTCCTTAATACTTTGGGTCCGGACTTCTCAGTTACAGGTTCTGTCTTTTCTGCTGCAGGTTCTTCAGGTTTTGGTTTCACCTCGGCCACAGGCTCCGGTACCAGTTCCTTCACCGGGGCTTCAGGCTCCTTCCTGACCGGTTTTCCGGCGGGTGTGAGATCTATCTTACCAACCGGTTTGATCTCCGGTTTCCTGACTTCAGTGCGTAAGTCAATATGTTTCTTTACTCCGGAGACGTCTGTTATAAGTAAATCTTCCTCGGGTTCAACTGATTCACCTTCCGGACCTGCTTCCATATCATCGATGGACAGGGTCTTTTTGGGCGTAATCCTGTCCTTGAGAGCCAGCTTGTCAGCATCCTTCTTGACATTAAGGTCGCTGCTGTACTCTTTAAGGATAAGGTTGTAAGCCTCAGGCGGAATCTTGCCGTTCGGATCCGTACCAATGTCAAATCCCTTCCTGTGAAGAAAATCAACAATAGTCTGAATCCCGACGTTAAATTCGCGGGCGGCTTTGCTTAAACGTGTTGCCTTCTTGTCTTCAGTCATATTTCCTTTATAACAACCTCTTGAGTTAACCTCTGTTAATATCTTGTGCTCCTGCCAGAAGGAGACTGTTATTCTTTTTCAAATTCAGATTTGAGAATATTCACCACATCCCTGACTGTCTCCTCTTCAAGGTCCGTCCTCTTCACCAGGTCATGTATTGTAAGCCTCAGTACGCTTCGTGCGGTATCGCATCCGATGGACTTGAACTGGTCAATTATCCAGCCTTCAATTTCATCTGAGAATTCGTCGAGTGAGACATCCTCTTCGTCCTCGTTGTCCGGTTCACGGTATACTTCTATGTCATATCCGGTGAGCTGACCTGCAAGCTTGATGTTGAGACCGCCCTTGCCAATGGCAAGTGACACCTCGCTGGGCTTGAGGTAGATCTCCGCCTTCTTGTCAGCTTCGATGAGTCTGATTGAAGATATCTTGGCGGGATTGAGAGCTCTTGTGATGAACAGGTTGATATTTGAGGTAAAGTTTATTACATCGATATTCTCATTGCGGAGCTCGCGAACGATGCCGTGGATCCTTGATCCTTTCATCCCCACGCAGGCGCCGACAGGGTCAATGCGTTCGTCATACGATTCGACGGCCACTTTGGCTCTTTCACCGGGTATCCTGACTATCTTCCTGATTGTTATCAGCCCGTCGAAGATCTCGGGAACCTCAAGTTCAAAGAGTCTCTCAAGGAATACCGGAGAAGTCCGGCTGAGAATGATGTTGGGGGTGTTGTTCTTCATTTCTACCCTGATCACTACGGCACGGATTGTATCACCCTTGCGGAAGTGATCTGAAGGTATCTGCTCGCCCTTGGGAAGGATGAGTTCATTGCCGTCATCGTCAAGCACCAGCGTCTCACGCTTCCACACCTGGTAAACTTCGCCGGTGACTATATCACCGATACGGTCTTTGTACTTCAGGTAAATATTGTTCTTCTCGAGGTCGAGGATTCGCGCTACGAGGTTCTGCCTCAGGGCAAGTATGGCCCTGCGTCCGAAATCGAGGAACTTGACCTCATCCGATACTTCTTCGCCTGCCTCATAATCCTCATCTATCTTGTGAGCTTCTGAGAGCGGTATCTGGGTGTTGGCATCAGTCAGCTCCGCATCTTCCACAACGACGCGGTTACGCCATATCTCGAAGTCGCCCTTGTCAATGTTGACGATGATGTCAAAGTTGTCTGCCGATCCGAATTTCTTTGCAAGAAGACCCCTGAAGACATCCTCGAGGACGCTCATCATGGTTGGCCTGTCAATGTTTTTCAGCTCCTTGAATTCTGAAAAGGTATCGATTAAGTTAACGTTTTCCATTGTGGTAAACAGTTCTGTTATTTAAATGATATTTTTACTGTAACTGACTTTACGTCTTCATAATTGAAGGAAGCCATTGTTGTTACCGGCTCTTTTCCTTTTTGTTTTTTTACAATTTCGAGGTCAAAGCCTCCGGATGTGACGTTGCGAAGTATTCCTGCCAGCTTGTCTCCCGCATTTGATACTACCTCCACTTCATGACCCTCGTTCTTGATATACTGCTCCTTTACGAGAAAAGGCATGTCCAGTCCCGGTGAAGAGACGTTAAGATCATGGTCCTCGCCTTCCTCACCCAGCTCATTGCTGAGGAACCTGCTCAGTGATATGCAGTCTTCTATTTTCACTCCTTCATGCCTGTCAATGAGCACAGTAATGCGTCCGGTGCTGCTGAGCCTCGCATCAACGAGAAAGATGCCGGTGCCCTGTATGTGGCCCTCTGCAAGCTTCCTTATGTGTTCCTTCGTAATCATTATCTCATTTTTGATAACAAAATAGGGGACTTTTGTCCCCTAGGCAACCCCACCCTTCTATTCGGGTGCAAAGATAATATCTATTTTTCAAATATCAAAAAATCTGCAGGTCGAATTATTATTAAGAACGTTGAAAGTGAGGAGATTCTGCATAATATAAAGAAACAATTAATAAATTTGTGTTCGTTAAAATAGCATCATTGACCAACAAGCGAAAGATCATCAATGACCCCGTATACGGTTTTATCACTGTGCCGGGCGATTTCATTTTTGACCTTGTATGTCATCCCTGGTTTCAGAGACTCCGCAATATCAGGCAGTTGGGCCTCACAAGCTATGTATACCCGGGAGCGGTTCATACGCGTTTTCAGCACAGCCTCGGGGCGATGTACCTGACCGCTATGGCCATTCAGACCATCCGCTCAAAAGATGTTGCGGTTTCTGCTGAAGAGGAGGAGGCAGTGCTTGCTGCCATTCTCCTGCATGACACGGGCCACGGCCCTTTCTCCCACGCACTCGAACATTCCCTGGTTGAGGAGATGCCTCACGAGACCGTGTCACTGCTTGTAATGAAGGAGCTGAACAGGCAGTTTGACGGGCGCCTTTCACTGGCAATAGAGATATTTGAAGGAAGCTACCACAGGCGGTTCTTCCATGAACTTATTGCAGGCCAGATGGATATGGACAGGATGGATTACCTGCGACGCGACAGTTTTTACACCGGAGTGATCGAGGGATCAGTCGGATCAGACAGGATCATAAGGATGCTCAACGTATCGGACGACAGGCTTGTAATTGAAGAGAAGGGAATCTATTCGGTTGAAAAATTCCTGATAGCCCGCCGCCTTATGTACTGGCAGGTCTATAATCACCGGACGGTTGTCTCTGCTGAGAAGCTACTGACAAGCCTGCTGGTCAGGGCCAGGGAAGTCACCGTGCGCGGAGAGACCCTTTTTGCAGCACCGTCGCTCTCTTATTTTCTGCATCCGCGCAACATAAGCCCGGGCGGTGAGGAGGAAGAAGAGATGATCCGCAATTTCACATCACTGGATGAGAGCGATATTATGTCAGCCACAAAAGTATGGATGAATCACAGCGACAGGATCCTGGCAGACCTTTGCCGCCGCCTGGTCAACCGCGATCTTCTGGCGATAGAACTGCAGAATGAACCGTTCGGAGAGGGGAGGATAGCTGAACTGAAAAAGGCTGCCGGCGACTTGATGAATCTGACTGATACTGAGACAGATTATTATGTCAACACCGGTGATGTTTATAACCAGACATATGCAACAGGTGTGCCTGAAGTACGCATACTTCTGAAAAACGGGGAAATCCGCGACATAACAGCTGTCTCTGACATCTTCGACCACCAGGCCCTGACAGAGAAAGTTACAAAATACTACCTCTGTTATCCTAAAGAGGTAAGAAAACATTAAAAAACAAGACATATGGAATTTACAGCCGCAATGATAGCAGGATTACTGAAAGGGACTGTAGAAGGGAACCCGGAGACAGTACTGAACACCATCGCAAAGATAGAGGAGGGAAGCGAGGGAGCGCTTTCATTCCTAGCCAATCCCAAATATGAACCCTATATTTATACTACCGGTTCATCGGCGGTCCTTGTAAGAAACGACTTCAGGCCTGCCAGGGAGGTGAAGGCCACACTTATAAGGGTTGCAGACCCTTATAAGTCGATTGCTATACTGCTTTCGATGTACGAACAGGCGAAGCCCGCCAAAAAGGGGATACATCCGACAGCGGTAATTGATCCCGGGGCGACCATTGGCAATGATGTCTACATCGGGGCCTACGCCTGTATTGAAGCCAACGCAGTTATCGGTGATGGCTGCGCCGTTTATCCCCACGTTTTCATGGGCGAGGCCGCCAGGCTCGGGAAAAACTGCACCGTTTACGCCGGGGTCAAAATTTACAAGGAGTGCGTAGTGGGCAATAACTGCATCATTCACGCAGGAGCGGTAATCGGTGCAGACGGCTTCGGCTTCGCACCGGTAGCTGACAGCAACTACATGAAGATTCCGCAGATAGGCAACGTGGTTCTTGAAGACAATGTCGAAATTGGAGCCAACACATGCGTTGACAGGGCAACGATGGGATCCACCCGGCTCAGGTGCGGTGTGAAACTTGATAACCTTGTCCAGATAGCCCATAATGCAGAAATAGGTGAAAATACAGTTATTGCGGCACTGTCAGGGGTAGCAGGATCCTCAAAGGTGGGGAAGAACTGCATGATTGGCGGACAGGTAGGAATCGTCGGGCATATTACGGTGGCCGACGGCTGCAAGATAGGTGCCCAGACCGGTATCATCGGAAATATAAAGGAGGAGAACGCTTCTCTTCTTGGCTTCCCCTCCGTGGACAGCAAACTGTTCCTGAGGAGTTTTGCACACTTCACAAGGCTCGGCGAGCTGAATAAAAAAGTTGACGAGCTGACAAAACTGGTTGACGCACTAAAAAACAGGTAGTTCCGCTGCGTCAGTCCAGGGGAAATCAGTTGAACATCACACAGATGTGGTGCTTTATGTTGGAGCGTTCGGAAATTTTTCACTTTATTTGTAGCGATTTTTAAGAGGAACCTGATGAGTGACAAGCAAAAGACGCTGGCAAAAGAGGTAAGCCTGAAGGGCAAAGGTCTGCATACGGGCATTGACGTTACGGTTACTTTCAAACCTGCGCCGGCAAACTACGGATATAAATTCTGCCGCTCCGATCTACCGGGAAAACCGATGATAGACGCCATTGCCGACAATGTGACCGAGACATCGCGCGGCACGACACTCGTCCAGGGCAACGCCTCTGTCGCTACAATAGAACATGTTCTGGCTGCATTCGCCGGCATGAAGATCGACAATGCATTAATTGACATAAACGCTCCCGAAGCGCCCATCATGGGAGGCAGTTCGCATATGTTCGTCGAGGCAATAAAGGAGGCAGGAATCGTGGAATTGAAGGAAGAGAGGAACTACTACCTGATAAGGGAGAAGCTAACCTTCTCCGATGAGGAGCACGGGGTGGACCTGATAGTATACCCCGACGACCATTTCAGCGCTCACGTGCTGATAGATTATAACTCCAAAATTCTTGGCAACCAGTACGCCATCCTTGACAACGTAGATGATTTCGAGAAGGATATAAGTTACAGCCGCACATTCGTTTTCTTTCATGAACTGGAGCCGCTGTTTCGCCTGGGGCTGATAAAAGGGGGAGACCTTGACAATGCTGTTGTGATACTCGAGCGTGAGGTAGAGCAGGAAGAGATTGACCGGATTGCCGCGATGTTCAACAAGCCGGGCATCACCGAGCATCACGCCGGCATCCTCAACAATACGAAGCTCAGATATCCCAATGAGCCGGCAAGGCATAAACTGCTCGATATAATGGGCGACCTTGCACTTGTTGGTCAGCCCATAAAAGGGAAAGTTGTTGCGACCCGTCCGGGCCATTTTGCAAATACCAGGCTGGCACGGCTTATCCGTCAGCAGATCAAGAGGGAAACGATAAAAAAGGAGATCCCGCTGCTGGACACAACCAAGCCCTCCCTGCTGAACATCGAAGAGATAAAGAAACTACTTCCTCACAGGTTCCCTTTCCTCATGGTTGACCGTATTCTCGAACTGACTGAGAACCACGTCATCGGGATGAAGAACACAACCTACAACGAAGCTTACTTCCAGGGTCATTTTCCCGACGAACACATAATGCCAGGTGTTCTCCTCGTGGAGACAATGGCCCAGGTGGGTGGCATTCTTGTTCTGAAGAACGTTGACGAGCCCGAGAAATATTCGACCTACTTTCTGAAGATCGTTAATATGAAATTTAAGCACAAGGTAATACCCGGTGATACACTCGTTGTGAGATGCGATCTTACCGAGCCTATACGCCGGAGCATAGTGATGATGTATTGCCAGGCCTTCGTGGGTGAGAAACTGGTTGCCGAGGGTGAACTGACTGCACAGGTAATAAAAAACAAATAGAACGTTATGATTTCAGCGTTGGCGCATATTGATCCGGCGGCACAGATAGGGGCCAGTGTGACAGTTGAACCTTTCGCCTATATTCAGGGCGACGTTGTGATAGGTGACGGCACCTGGATAGGACCTCACGCAGTAATATATGACGGCGCAAGGATCGGGAAAAACTGCCGCATCTTTAACGGTGCCTCAGTGTCGGCAATACCGCAGGACCTGAAGTTTATGGGTGAGAAAACCACGGTTGAAATAGGAGACAACACCACAGTCAGGGAGTTCGCCACACTGAACCGGGGAACAAGTGCAAAAGGAAAGACCGTCATCGGGAACAACTGTCTGCTGATGGCTTATGTTCACGTGGCGCACGACTGTAAGATAGGCGATAATGTGATCATGGTAGGTTACTCCGGTATAGCAGGGGAGGTTGAGATTGGCGACTGGGCGATACTTGGAGGTACCACGGTTGTGCACCAGTTTGTTCATATAGGCGCACATTCAATTCTCGGAGGGGGATCGAAGGTCCGCATTGACGTTCCGCCTTTTATTAAGGCAGACAGGGAACCACTTTCCTTTATGGGTATCAACACCGTCGGACTTGAGAGGCGGGGATTCAGCAAGGAGAAGGTCCACGAGATACACGAGATCTACCGTGCATTTTACAACATGGGCAAGAACACCACACAGGCGCTGGAGTTTATTGCGGAGACATTTCCGCCCACGTCTGAGCGTGACAGCATTCTGACATTTATTAAGAGCTCGGCAAGAGGAGTTATTAAGGGACGTTAGGTCCCTTTTTTTTTGCTGCAGAATATGGGGAACGGGAGGGGTATAAAACACGAATGGGAACCATACTGTACGTATTAGTTCCCATTCCGACGTTGTGACAGCCATGACCGTCACGGTCGCCATGTTACTGTTATTGAAGCCGGCTCACCTCTATTTACTCCTGCCTTTCGGCCGCCTGTCGATATCCCCGGAGGGACTTGCCAGCTGCTTTCCGGTGCTTCTCCTGTACTCTTTCATCGCCTTGCGGTTTTACGGCGTACATTGTGAAACCCGGAGTCATGAGCCCTTGAGGTCAGACAATCCCCGAAAGGATAGCCTCTGCCTGACCCGGATCATCTTCATCAAATCCTTGCCGGTTATGATGGCATGATGACCCTCTCTCTGTGAGAACACTATAGCTGCCTTATTAGCTTTCAGCATTGCTGCAGTGCTGCTCTCGCATGCTGATTGTTACACCTGCATTTGATTGCTTCTCTCAGACCGCCAGGATGGGAAAGCCTCTCGGCCTGCATCTGTGACGGACGCGTCAAAACCTTGATCTTTTCGCGTGAGACCCTGAAGTCTGATGTAGTTTCAGAGTGATAATTAAACCATTTGAAAGAACCTTCTTACCTCAGAGCGACCTTTTATCGCTCACATGGTCTTACAAAGATAGTAACGAAAAGGGCACTTGTCAAGTATTTAGGGCTAAATATTCAATAAAAGCAGTAACAAATAACCCACACGGTTATAAACATATGTATTATGTAGCAAATCAATTAATTACATCAAATAAGCGGGGGTTATCAACACCTGTTGATAACCCCCGCTGTTAGTATTGGCTAAGCGACTGTTATTCAAGTATCACCTTCTGGTTTTTGGGATACTTCACAGTATAGGTGAGTATGATCTCCCTGGTCTCCTGCGGGCTGATCTTCAGGTCCCACCTGATCTTCCCGGTTACGGGGTCCAGCTTGCCGCCACTGAGCTCAACGGCTGAAACTTCAATGCTGCTGTTCTGTGAAAGAGGGATCTGATCATGCAGTCTGATATCTACAGGCTGCTTTTTATTGTTGCGGACAGAGATGAGAAATGATTTTGTCTCAACCCTGTTGGCTCCGATAAGCTTCTGCGATGTGAAATCGACACGCCTGTCACGCTTTACGGTAATATTGTTGTCCGACCCGAGGGATACCGGAAGCGTATCAGTAAGCTCGGCTGTGTTTATATAACCTTTTCCGGTAAAAGTGTTGTTAAAATAAATATTGCTTTCACCCGCCAGCAGGTTGTATTTCTCCCAACCGGTAATGTTGCCTACCAGATAAGCCATACTGTTCAGCTTGGGAACGCTCTCGTAGATGTATGAGGCAGGTACTGTCAGGCGCTGCAGCTCCACAATCTCAGGCTTTCCTCCCGATGCAACCGTCTTCGGAATATTGATGTCAAAGCTGAAGCTTGTTGTTGATTCATTTACTGAGACAGGCAGGGGTGCGCTTTCCTCATCCATCATCACTGATTCTTCAGCTTTGGCCTGTCGGGAAGGCATCGACTTTATCCCGCGGGCTACAACCACAACGTCATTCAAACTGTAATTACTTGCCGGCTGGTAGAAGTCTATAAACCACGGATTGAGTGCGGGCAGAGCGCCGGCTGTCATGGGTGAGGCATTCGAAAGACTTATTTTCACATCTTTCCAGTCCACACCGCTGCTCTGCCAGATATTTGCCTTGTAGATTATCGTGGCGGGGGCCGAAATATCATCGACCCGTATATCATAGGAGGGAACCCAGCCGGCATTCATGACTACATAGGAGAGCTTCAGCTTTCCTGTTACTGATTTTGTGTTCGTAACTGACACAACGATCTCGCCCGTAGGAAGCCTTGACTTGTCTACAGAGCCTGACAGCTGATTCTCCAGCACCTGCTTTTCCTTTTCGTAGTCCTTTATCAGCCTGCTCTTTTTAAGAATCGCAAATTTGACCGATTCCGTATTGACGGAATAAAGATCGAGAAACGACTTCAGCTGCTCAGAAGTTATTGTCGTTTTATTGGTGACGACGTCATAGTTCGCTTTAAGGAAGAGCTCTTTTTCGCGGAGCACTTCAACAGCCGTTTTTTCATCTTCAATTTTAATGTTCAGCGCTTCGATCTTTGCACGGAGATCTGCAATAATCACCGACTCACCCGGATTTTCAAGGTAGTTATTGCGGTGATTTACACCGAGGATCATGAAATCGCCTTCGCCCTTTACCTGGATGCTGTTGACATCGATATAGGGTGAGAGCCCTCCGGCGACAAGGTCGAGAGTACCCGGCTGCAGGGTCAGCGGCGCCTCCCCGTATACCTGAGCACCCTGCCTGAATACAGTTACCTGGCTTATGCCGGCGGAAATCTGCTTCTCCTGGGCTTCAACAATTATCAGCGACAGTGTGGCAGTAAAAACAAGTGTAAGAATTACTTTCTTCATATTTTACAGTATTTGACATTTTAAAGTTATTCAAAAAAGAGGATTACCCGGACAAACCGGCAAAAAGTCTGCCAGCCATAGAAAAAAAAGGGAAGTGCCGTTAAAGCACCTCCCTGAACGTGTATACTTAAAACTCCAACCTATCCATTGTAATCATCCAGAACGCTCATAAGCTTTTGACGCGCAAAAAATATCCTACTCTTCACCGTACCGAGCTTCAGGTTCAGGTTTTCAGCTATCTCTTCATATTTAAAGCCTTCCACATGCATGCGGAAAGGGATCCTGTAATCACTGTGCAGGTTATCTATAGCCCTGTTTATCTCGTCTGCAGCATATGACGACTCAGGAGAGATGCTTCCCTTGTCCGAGGGAAGATTAATGTAGTACAGTTCCTGTGTACCGTCCATCATAGTGTTCTCCCTGATCCTGCGGCGGTAATTATTGATGAATGTATTCTTCATTATCGTAAAGACCCAGGCTTTAAGATTTGTGGCATCCACAAACTTATCCTGATTCTGAATGGCTTTCATAAATGTATCCTGAACAAGGTCCAGTGCATTGTCGCGATCGAGTGTCAGGCTGAGGGCATACTTCTGAAGATTGCCCTTTAGGCCGATGATGCTTGATGTGAATTCGTGTGCTGTCATATCTGAACACTTTTTTTATTTGTTGATACAAAGTTAAACGAATAAATAAAGATATCCAAATCCGAATATCTTTAAATATTTAAAAATGGTAATTATTTGGTATGATTCTAAATAATATTGTACAAACTGTCAATGCATTACGACTGATTCGTCTAAATTGAGGGAAACATGAAAATTATTGAAAACAGGAGTCATGGGCATAAGCTGAGTTCCGTTCTCTTTTCAGTATATTTGCTGAAAATTCCCTATGGATATCAGAGACATATGTAATGAGAGAATAGCAGTTTACAGCCATGATAATGTTGAATCACCTCGTGCTGCAATACTTATGATTCACGGTCTTGGAGAACATGCCGGCAGGTACAACGCCTGGGCTGACCGGTTTAATGCGGCAGGAATCGTCTTCAGGGCTTTCGACCTTCCCGGTCACGGATTGTCAGGGGGAAAACGCGGTGTGATGCCTGAATTCAGCAGGGTATTTTCAATAATCGGGAGCCTTCTTGAAGGACTTAAAAATGATTTTCCCGGACTTCCCATGTTCCTGTACGGTCACAGCCTGGGAGGAGGCCTGCTGCTTAACATGCTCATAAACAGTACGCCCGATGTGACAGGAGCAATCGTAACCTCTCCCTGGGTAAGGCTGACGGAGACCCCGGCGCCGTTTAAAGTGTGGCTTGCAGGCATATCCAGGAAAATTATACCTGGAATGACTCAGCAGTCGGGGCTTAAGACCGTATACCTGTCACATGACCCTGATGTGGTCGCTGCCTACAAAAATGATCCGCTGGTGCACGGTTTCATATCTGCAGGACTATTTGCCTCAATGACTGAAGCAGCGGAGGAGACTTTGCGTCGTGCCTCAGAGATCAGGATACCACTGTTGCTTACCCACGGGAGAGATGACATGATAACGTCACCCTCGGGTACCGTAGAGGTGGCAGGGGCAGCCCCCGCCGCTACACTGAAGCTTTGGGACGGTGCTTATCATGAAGTGCATAATGACAGAATGAAGGATGAGCACTTCGAATTCATTTGCGAGTGGATTGATACCTTATTATAATACAGTATGGATTTCCGTACAACAGTACAGTTGCCTTCGTCATCACTGAAAATAACACATTCAACACCCGTGATGTTCGTTGGCTCGTGCTTTGCCAATGAGATCGGATTCAGGCTGTCGGCAGGAAAACTACCCGTGATGACGAATCCTCACGGGACTCTGTTTAATCCTTTTTCCGTGGCGAAAGCCCTGGATAGGTTTACGGAAAACTACATTTATACTGAAAAGGAAATTTACCACCATCAAAACCGCTACCTGAGTCTTGATCATCATACGGCATTTTCATCGTATGAACGCGATACTCTCATCGCAAGACTGAATGAAACGGGGAGGGCAGGTTCTGAATTCATCCGGAAAGCCTCCTTCCTCTTTGTCACCTTCGGTACTTCCTGGGTTTTCACCCTGAATGAAACCGGCACAATAGTCGCCAACTGCCATAAACTTCCCTCCGGACTTTTTACCCGCAGACCGGCAGACCACCCTGAGATTGCTGAAAGATGGATGCTGACCCTCGACAGGCTGGCCGCTGTGAACCCCAACCTGAAGGTCTGGTTCACTGTCAGTCCTGTCAGACACCTCAATGAGGGCGCCCATGCAAACCAGATGAGCAAGGCACACCTCCTTCTGGCGGTGGAGGAACTGTTGAAACACCCCCTGGTCGGAGGATACTTTCCTGCATATGAGATTTTTATGGACGACCTCCGGGATTACCGGTTTTACGGCTCAGATATGGTTCATCCTTCCGAGACAGCCATAGAATATACCTGGGAAAAATTCTCCGCCCTGTTTATTGACCTGCCGGCCTTACGTCTGTGGAACGAGGCATCAAAGATCACAAGGGCTGTCGCTCACCGTCCGACCGGTGAAAAACCCGAGGTCGCAGCCTTCGCCTCAGCAATGCTGGAAAAAATTAAAGAGCTCCGGAAAAAAGCTCCCTTCATCGATTTTTCGGCTGAAATTTCCCACTTTAAAAATATTGTATAGATATTATTGTAAATATGTGAACAAAGACTCTTTAGTTGTGTTTTTGTTACATAAAAGGTAAACAATGAACAGATATTATACACTTTTTTTTGCAGTTCTCATCTCACTGCAGTCTTCCTTTGCACAGGAGAACAGCGGAGTGATCAGGGGTAAGGTCATAGATGCCTTGAGCAACGAGCCTATTCCCTTTGCAAGCGTCGTAATATGGAATACCACCGTCGGGGCAATGACTGATTTCGACGGAAACTTCCTCTTTACAGGTGTCAGGCCCGGATATGTTGAGATCAGGGCTTCTTCAGTAGGTTACAAACCGTACGTCTCTGAATCGGTCATGGTCACCAACAGCAATGAGGTTAACTTTACAATACCTCTTGAAGCAACTGTTGTTGCAATTAATGATGTGGTGGTGAAGGCGTCGCCATTCAGGAAAAAGATTGAAAGTCCCGTTTCAGCGCGCATAATCGGTATTGAAGAGATTGAGCTGAATCCGGGAGGAAACCGTGATATCTCAAAGGTGATACAGTCGTTCCCCGGAGTTGCCTCAACGCCGGCATTCAGGAACGATGTCATCGTCCGGGGCGGTGGTCCCAATGAGAACCGGTTCTTCATTGACAATGTCGAAATACCATACCTGAATCATTTTTCCACACAGGGTGCCTCCGGTGGGCCGGTGGGGATCATAAATGTCGATTTTGTAAGATCGGTAGATTTTCTTTCGGGAGCTTTTCCCGCTTCACGCGGAAACGCAATCAGCTCAGTGATGAACTTCAGCCTTATCGACGGAAACAGGGAGAAGAAAAGTCTCAGGGCAACCCTTGGAGCATCTGACCTGGGTCTTACATACAACGGTCCGCTGGGAGAAAGGGGTTCCCTTATCGTCTCCGCCCGCCGCTCGTATCTGCAGTTCCTTTTCGGAGCGCTGGGACTGCCTTTTCTGCCGACCTATACCGACTTTCAGTTCAAGTATAAGGTCAGTTTTAACCAGAAGAATGAACTTACTGTTCTGGGGCTGGGTGCGAAAGACGACTTCAAACTGAACCTTGATGCAAACGAGACTGAGTATCAGCGTTACATCCTTGGCTATATTCCCACCCAGGAGCAGTACAGCTACACTGTGGGGGCCGTTTACAGGCATTTCAGGGCAAACGGTTCGGATATGTTGGTTTTGAGCCGCAATTACCTTAACAACAATCAGTTAAAATACCTGAACAATGTCGAGACCGATGTTAACAGAATACTTGACTATAAAAGCGGTGAAGGCGATATCCGCCTGCGCTATGAGGGTCTTGTCACCCTTCCCGGTACACTCCGCATAAGCTACGGAGCCGGTACTGAAATGTCACGCTACCGCAACGACACATACCGCAAATACTTTGTAAATGATCTTGTCGCGACCGAGTTGTATAACACAAACCTGGTATTCTATAAGGTCGCCCTCTTCGGGCAGGTGAGCAAGACATACCTTGATGAGAAGCTTCGGCTTTCCTTCGGCCTGCGTACCGACGCCAACACTTTCTCGGCTGAGATGCTTAATCCGCTCACACAGCTGTCTCCCAGGCTTTCGGCTTCCTACTCGCTGACAGACATTGTAAACCTGAATTTCAGCACGGGGCGCTATTATCAGCTCCCTCCTTACACGGCACTCGGACTCCGCGACAATGACGGCAATTACATAAATAAGCAGAACGGGCTGAAGTATATCACTGCCGATCATATTGTGGGAGGAGTGGAAGTGTTGCCCAACGAAAAACTTCAGATCACAGCAGAGGGATTCTACAAGCACTATTCCGATTACCCCTTCTCGGTTGCAGACGGTGTGCCACTATCAACAAAAAGCGCAGGGTACGGTATTTTCGGAAACGAACCGCTGGTCTCCACATCGACAGGAAGGGCCTACGGTCTTGAGATTATGGGAAGGGTACGTGATTTGGAAGGGCTCAACATGGTATTTGCATACACCTATGTGAGGAGTGAATTCAAGGGCCCGACAGGGGGTTTCATACCCACAGCCTGGGATAACAGGCACCTTTTAAGCGCTACAGCCACAAAGAGCCTGGGAAAAACCTGGGACCTCGGATTTAAGTGGAGGCTTGTCGGAGGAGCTCCCTATACTCCGTACGATCTTGACAAGTCGTCACTCAGGGAAGCCTGGGATGTCACCGGTCAGGGATACCTGGACTATGCCGATTACAACTCCGCGAGGCTGAAAGCGTTCAATCAGCTGGACCTGAGGATCGATAAGCAGTTCTATTTCAGCAAGTGGTCGCTGATGTTGTATGCCGATGTTCAGAATGTGCTTAACTTCAAGGCTGATCAGCCTGACCTGCTGATATTGCAGACTGACGCGACGGGGACGCCGGTAATTGACCCGAATGACCCTTCCCGCTACCTGCTGAAGCTAATCAATGCGGAATCAGGCACCGTACTTCCTACAATAGGCATCATAATAGAATTATAAAAACACTGTCATGAGATACATTATTATAATAGTTGCGGTTCTTCTCACCGCATGTAGTGGCGCCCCCTCCCCGACAAAGAGAAGCGGGCAGCAGAAGTTCATTTCCATTGAAACAAACAGTTCCGGAACAGGTCCTGCCTTTGAATTCAATTTTTACGGAGGCCCTTCTCTTTATTATCCTCTTATGGCCGTGTGGCTGGTAGATGAACAGGGCAGGTACCTTCAGACCCTTTATGTGCCCCGGACTGTTGCGACGGGTGTTTTCAAATACGGATCAAACAGCGGAGGAAAATGGACTGCTGCAGCCAAAAGGGCCCCACAGACACTTCCCTACTGGTCGCATCAGAGAGGAGTAAAAGCATCTGACGGGTTATACATGCCAGATACTGAAAACCCTGTGGCTGATGCGTACACCGGGGCGACGCCTACTACCAGCTTCTCGCTGAAAGCCAGGGCTGACGGAGGTCTTCCTGAGAAATTCAGGGTAATGTTCGAGATAAACCAGAACTGGGACTGGAATGATTACTGGACAAATGACAAATTTCCCGGTGACGGTTACTATCTGTATTCTGCCCAGCCGGCGTTGGTATACGAGAGCCGTGTTGACATGAGCAACGCTGCCGGCAGGTATCTGATGAAGGCAATAGGGCACAGTCATCCCTCGGGTTCAACCGGCGAGTTGTTCCCTGATCTGAGCACTCTGACTACAGCCCTTCAGATAGCAGATTCTATAGTGGTGAGTGTAAAAAGGTAAACAGACAATATCCGGGTCAGAGTTTGTCTGCCCACGATGCCAGTGCGGCCGGAGAGCATGCAACTTCTGTTTTTCCCTCTGACCATGAGCCGCTGTTTTCATAGCGGCCCGTCACAAGTACCTTTTTAAGTTTCAGTTCCCTTGTAAGTCTGGCGCAGAAGTTTTTTACCTCCACATCAGGTTCCGGAGCAGGAATATTAAGAGCAAGCACTGTAAAGGGCTTTATCGAATGGATGCCCTCTATTTCTGCTGCAGAAAGGGTTCCTTCAGTATAAACAACGTCAAAGCCCCTTTTGCGGAGAAGGTACTTGAGGAAAATGAGGTTGTTCTCGGCCTCACTGTCGCCAAGGTTAATAATGGCAACGGTCTCCCTGGTTACAGGCACTTCGAGGTCAAAGTCCTCAGCTATTATCAATGATTTTATGACGTGCCTGATGAACTGTTCCTGCGGTTTCGAGAGACAGTCGGTCAGCCACAGTGTTCTGGCTTTCTGCATCAGCGGATGAAATATCCTTACATATGCATTTTCCGGGCCTGATTCGGCAATGAAAGGCTGCAATGCCTGTCTGAATTCTTCCTCGCTGAAGCGAAGGGCTGACATTATCAGTTCCCCCGGCTTGAATCCGCCGTTTTTTCCTTCATCGCCTGAGCCGTACTGCATGACTTCCCGCAGCAGTTCAGTATCGCTGAGGCGTGCTATACGCGATATCTTCAAACCGTTCCTGTTCAGTATGGCAACGGTAATTAGCTTTTTTAGCTCTTCTTCGGAATAAGATCTTATGTTGGACTCGCTTCTGCCAGGCTGAAGAATCCCGTATCTCTTCTCCCACATTCTGATGGTGTGGGCTTTTATTCCACAAAAGCCCTCAAGATCTTTTATCGAATATGACCTGGTCCCTGCATTCATCTCTATCATTGTTATTCTTAAGCATTATAACAATGAGAGGCAGGTAAAAGTTTAAGGGAGTGATCATTCAGCCATTCCGAGCCCTGAGAAGGGCTTCGGCTTTTGCGATGTCGCCGGGAGTGTCTATGCCATGGCTTTCCCAGTCTGTCACAGAGCACCGTATTCTGAGTCCGTTCTCCAGCCACCTCAGCTGTTCGAGGCTCTCCGCAAGTTCAAGGGGCGACTGCGGAAGTTTTGTGATCTGCATCAACGTGCCGGTGCGGTAGCCGTAAAGACCTATATGCCTGTAATATTCATGCATCGATGTCCACTCTTCAGTGCCGGCATCACGAAAAAACGGAATTACAGACCTGCTGAAATAAAGTGCATCCATGTTTTTTGAAAGGACGACCTTGGGATGGTTGACGTTGGCGAGATCTTCAGCGGCATCATACTTTCTGACAAGAGTGGCTATCTGTACTTCAGGCGCGCTGAAGCAATCCATGACCGCCTGGATCTGTTCGGGCATTATGAAAGGCTCGTCGCCCTGTATATTTATGACAACCTTGTCAGCATCAGGTTCACCCCCAGAGATTATTGCCACAGCCTCAGCACACCGGTCTGTACCGCTGCGATGGGAGGGTGAGGTCATCACCGCCCGACCTCCGAAGGCAGTGACAGCCCTCATGATACGCTCATCATCAGTGGCTACCCAAACCTCGTCCAGGGCTTTGGACGCCTGCTCATACACCCTTTGAACCATACTCCTGCCACCGATGACGGCCAGCGGTTTCCCGGGAAACCTTGAGGAACTGTAGCGGGAAGGGATAATGCCAATAAACCGGGTCAGTACTTTGCTTTTCACGGCTCCAATTTACTAAAAAACGGGCTTTAACATAATCCAAAAAAGTAGTAAATTCGCAGGGTTCAGAATAAGCTGATGAAGGAGTTACAGAGCGTAAAGCAAAGATTTGGGATCATTGGTAATTATGAAGGCCTAAACAGGGCCCTCGATATTGCTGTCCAGGTTGCTCCTACGGACCTCTCGGTGCTTATTACAGGAGAGAGCGGTACCGGCAAGGAGTCGTTTCCGCAGGTAATTCACTCTTTCAGCCTCCGCAAGCACGGTTCCTATATTGCAGTCAACTGTGGCGCGATTCCTGAAGGAACGATCGATTCGGAGCTTTTCGGACACGAGAAGGGCGCTTTCACAGGTGCTACCGACAGTCGTAAGGGTTATTTCGAGGTGGCGGACGGAGGCACCATATTCCTTGACGAAGTGGCTGAACTTCCCCTTTCAACGCAGGTACGCCTGCTGAGGGTGCTCGAGTCCGGCGAATTTATAAGGGTTGGTTCGTCAAAGGTGCAGAAGACAGACGTAAGGATTATAACGGCCACCAATATCGATATCATACAGGCGGTTGCAGCCGGAAAATTCCGCGAGGATCTTTTCTACAGGCTCAACACAGTACCGGTGCGTGTGCCACCTCTGCGAGAAAGGGGGGAAGATATATTTCTGCTCTTCCGCAAGTTCTCCGTTGACTTTGCGGAACGTTACCGGATGCCGGCTATCAGGCTTGACAACCAGGCACGGGAGATGCTGCTGAGCTACTACTGGCCGGGAAATGTACGGCAGCTTAAAAATATAACCGAACAGATATCTGTGATTGAGCGGGAACGTGATATAACGGCACCCATTCTCTCGTCATACCTTCCTGATCTTCAGAAAGGCCGGCTTCCTGTGCTGGTTAAGGACAGGGATGAAAAGGGGTTCGGATCAGAGCGCGAGATCCTCTACAAGATCCTCTTCGAGATGAAGAGTGACATGCATGACCTGAAAAACCTGGTTTTCGAAATGATAAGCAACGGGGGAGAGATCTCCAGCCTGACCGAGACAGGATTAAAGGCGGTCAACAATCTGTACACAAGTTCCCCCCTGCAAAAGACGGAATCTCATCCTGCGCATTCGGTTACGCTTAACTTCCCGGGTCAGAGGGAGAAGAGCCTGATACAGGACACTGAGGAGGTTCTCGAGGAGTCACTTTCACTCAGCGACCGCGAAAAAGATCTGATACAAAAGGCTCTCGGCAAGAATAACGGGAAGCGCAAACTGGCAGCCTCGGAGCTTGGCATCTCCGAAAGGACACTGTACCGTAAGATTAAGGAATATGGGCTCGATGCGTAGACTTTTTATGCCCTGGGCTTTGCTGGCATTTATGCTGGCTTTTACCGGTTGCGGTGTTAAAATCAGTTATTCATTTTCAGGTGCTTCCATATCGGATGATGTAAAGACACTCAGCGTACTGTCGTTTCAAAACAGGGCCAGCCTTGTTCAGCCGGGACTCAGCCAGACCCTCACCGACGCTTTGCTTGACATGTGCAAGGCCCAGACAAACCTTTCGGTGGTGGCTTCAGGCGGGGATGTCAGTTTTGAGGGCGATATCACGGATTACAAGACACAGCCTATGACTGTCAGCGGTAATGAGCAGGCTGCGATGAACCGTTTTTCGATCACGGTGAAGGTGAAGTTTGTAAATAATACAGACCCTGACCTGAGCTATGAGCAATCGTTTACAAGGTACCAGGATTATAACAGTGCTCTTGACCTGAGTGCGGTAGAGGCCCGCCTCACTGAGGAGATCACAAAGATGCTGGTTGAAGATATCTTTAACAGGGCGTTTGTAAACTGGTAGTTTCAGCAGATGAACAAGAATGATTTTAACAGGTTTATTGGCGCAGGTCTTGTACCGGGAGGTGCTGATCTTGAAGGAGCCAGGGAGCTGACGGGTCTTTTTCCCTGGTTTCATTCCGCACATCTGGTTTTGCTCCGCGGACTCAGGGAAAGCTCGGACATCAAGTTCGAATCGCAGCTTAAGGGCTCGGCACTTTATGTGGCAGACAGGAGCATGCTGTACCACTATCTCTTTCTGAATGTTCCGGAGAGTGCGGAGGCTGTTCCTGTTGGGGTGCCGGAGGCAGAACAGGTTGTTGGGAGTTCAGGGCCTGCCCCGGAGCCGGAGATTGAAACTCCGGAGCCGCTGACGGTAGCTGAGATCCATGAGACAGAGCCGGAGATTGAAACTCCGGAGCCGGAGATAATTGATGAGGTGCCGGAGGAAATTACTGACACCCTGCCTGAAGAACCGGGTCGGGAGGAACCCCCTACGGAAGAACAATATGCTGAAGATACTGCCCTGAAAACCAGGGATGAGCTCATTGCCGAGATTGAAGCCAGGCTGGTGGAGCTTGAGAAGGAAGATCTTCTCGAGCTGGCAGAGGGAGACGAGATCACCGTTGAATCGGTTCCGGGCGAGGGCTCACCTGAACTGGCAGAGACAGAAGAGATCAGTATTGATTCAGTTGCCGGTGAAAGCCCCGAAGTCAGCAATACTGCAACTGAGGAAACCCCCAGCCCTGAAGAACCCCTAAAGCAGCTATCCCCGAATGACCTTATAGACCGGTTCATCCAGACCAGCCCGCGGATTGAGCGAATGATCCCGGGCGAGGTTCCGCTGCTTTTGGATATTACTGAACGGAGGACCGAAGAGCACACTCCCTTTATAACAGAAACACTGGCAGGAATTTATGTCAACCAGGGATATTATACCAGGGCAATAAATATTTACGAAAAACTGACTTTGCAATTTCCGGAAAAAAGTGCTTACTTTGCGAGCCGTATTGAAAAGATAAAAGAGTTAATAAAATAAACATAAAATGGGAATTTATATTTTTATTTCGGCCCTGGTTATTCTGGCTTGCATACTTCAGATAATGATAGTCCTGGTACAGAACTCAAAGGGCGGCGGTCTTGCAGCTAATTTTACCTCTGCAGGGCAGTCAATGGGAGTCAGAAAAACTGCTGATTTCCTTGAAAAATCAACATGGACACTCGCAGGAGCCATCCTTATCCTTTGCCTGGTTGCAACAGCATCAATACCCAGAGGTCAGGGCGAACAGGAATCAGTGATCAAGGCTTCCATCGAAAGAGCCCAGGATCCCAACGCCATACCCACACTGCCGACACCGGTGCCACAACAGGAACCTCAGACTGACGGGGGCAACAACTAAAATATGACATTTACATATATGAAGGTGTCAGTTTGTCATGAACTGACACCTTCTTTTTATAAAAAGCCCTTTGGCACAGATTATGGAAATCCTGATTCAGGAAAAAATATTGTTTAACTTATAAAACTAATAACATGGCACAATTAAAAGGAAAAATCCTTGCAGGCAAGGTTCTGATCAAGCCGAAGGAGGCTGAAGAGAAAACAGCCAGCGGCATTATCATCCCCGATTCAGCAAAAGAAAAACCCCGTACCGGAACAGTTGTCCTTGTTGGCGCACCGAAAAAAGACGAAGAGATGGAACTCAAGAAGGGAGATGTCGTCCTGTTCGGAAAATACTCAGGTCAGGAGTTGAACATCGCAGGTGAAGATTATCTTCTTCTTGCACAGTCTGACGTACTTTATATTTCGTAATAACTGAAAAACAGAATAAAATGGCAAAGGAAATAAAATTCGACATTGAGGCCCGCCGTCTTCTCAAAGAAGGTGTTGACCAGCTTGCTGATGCAGTAAAGGTAACCCTGGGCCCGAAAGGACGCAACGTTGTGCTTGAGAAAAAATTCGGTGCACCGCAGATCACCAAAGACGGTGTAACTGTCGCAAAGGAGATCGAACTCTCTGATCCTTATAAAAACATGGGCGCCCAGATGGTAAAAGAGGTTGCCTCAAAAACGTCAGACAATGCGGGCGATGGAACCACAACAGCAACGGTACTGGCGCAGAGCATCATCACTGTGGGACTGAAAAACGTCACCGCAGGTGCAAACCCGATGGATCTTAAAAAAGGTATCGACAAGGCAGTAGCAGTAGTTGTTGCCAGCCTGAAGGCACAGTCACAGGTTGTGGGTGATGACCTGAAAAAAATAGAGCAGATTGCACGCATCTCCGCCAACAATGATGAGGAAATCGGTAAACTGATAGCCACCGCAATGGATAAGGTGAAGAAGGAAGGCGTCATCACCGTTGAAGAAGCAAAAGGCACCGAAACCAAGGTTGAAGTTGTTGAAGGTATGCAGTTTGATCGCGGTTACATCTCCGCATATTTTGTCACCAATCCTGACAAAATGGAAGCCGAACTTGAAAACCCCTACATCCTTATTCACGACAAGAAGATATCCACAATGAAGGATATGCTTCCCGTTCTCGAAGAGACCGCCCGTTCAGGCCGTCCTCTCATGATCATAGCAGAAGACATCGAAGGCGAAGCACTCGCAACCCTTGTTGTAAACCGTCTCCGCGGTTCACTGAAGGTATGTGCAGTTAAGGCTCCGGGATTCGGCGACAGGAGAAAAGAGATGCTCGAAGACATAGCCATTCTCACAGGCGGTACTGTTATCTCAGAGGAGAGGGGCATGAAGCTTGAAAATACAACCATAGCTGATCTTGGCGTTGCTGACAAGGTGACAGTGAACAAGGAGAACACAACAATAGTAAACGGTGCAGGTGAAAAATCAATGATCCAGGCACGCGTCAACCAGATCAAGCAGCAGATTACCACCACCACATCAGACTATGACAGGGAAAAGCTCCAGGAAAGACTTGCCAAACTGGCAGGCGGAGTGGCAGTCCTTTACATTGGAGCTGCCTCTGAGATGGAGATGAAGGAAAAGAAAGACCGCGTTGATGATGCACTCCATGCAACACGCGCAGCCATAGAAGAAGGTATAATCCCCGGCGGCGGTGTCGGATATATTCGCGCTATCACCAAACTTGAAGGACTCAAGGGCGAAAACGAAGACCAGACAACTGGTATTGAAATCGTGAAGAGAGCCATCGAAGAGCCATTACGTCAGATAGTTGTGAACGCAGGCAAAGAGGGAGCCGTAATTGTTCAGAAGGTTCGCGAAGGCAAAGGCGACTTCGGTTACAATGCCCAGACAGACAAATTTGAGCACCTCTTCAAAACAGGCGTTATAGATCCTGCCAAGGTTGCAAGGATCGCGCTGGAAAATGCAGCATCGATAGCCGGAATGTTTCTTACCACCGAAGCAGTGGTGGTTGAAGAGAAGGATGAGAATCCTGCACCTCCTCAGGGAATGGGCGGCGGAATGCCAGGCATGATGTAAAATTCTTATTACAGACAAGAAAAGCTGCTCCCCCGACGGAGCAGCTTTTTTTTTCGCATCTTTGCGGAATTAATTTTTCAAATGGCAGACCCGAGACAGGTAAGAGACCTTGAGCACCAGAATATAGGCAAACTGATGTGGACCTATTTTCTGCCTTCATTTGCCGGGATGCTCGCTAACTCACTGTACAACATCGTCGACAGAATCTATATCGGTCAGGGAGTTGACGCCCTGGCACTGTCAGGACTGAGCGTGGTGTTCCCCCTGATGATAATTTTCATGGCCTTCGGGATGCTTGTAGGGATGGGCGCATCAGTACGGATTTCACTTAGCCTTGGAGAAAAAAACTACGCCAGGGCAAACAAGATCCTCGGTAATGCACTTTTTATGACTGTCACTCTCGGCATTGCCCTGACGGTTACGGCATATTTTCTTAAGGAACCCGCATTGAGGCTCTTCGGAGCCGGACCGGAAACCATCAGGTATGCATCGGATTACTACGGAATAATCATTGCCGGAGTACCTTTCGGACTAACCGGATACGCACTTAACAACCTGATCAGGGCCGAAGGGAATCCCCGGTCATCAATGATCTCGATCTTTATAAGTGCGGGAGTGAACATAATACTGGATCCGATCCTGATCTTTGGTTTTGACATGGGGGTGAAGGGAGCCGCATATGCCACAATCTTTTCGCAGTTTATCCTTTTTGTCTGGGTACTTGTACATTTCCGCGGCAAAAGGAGTGTTCTCAAGCTTCAAAAGGTCAACATCAGACCTGACCCGGTAATCATAAAACTGATCATCACAATAGGGTTTGCACCTTTTGCAATGAATATCGCATCCAGTGTGGTGACAGGAATCATGAACACCCAGCTGATCAAATTCGGCGGAGACATTGCAGTAGGGGCGATGGGCATAGTAAACAGTGTCACAATCCTGATGGTCCTGGCCATTATCTCTATAAATATGGCTACACAGCCAATCGTGGGATTCAATTACGGTGCGGGACTGTACTGCCGTGTCCGTACTGCTGTACTTCTTGCCATGAAATATGCAACTCTTGTGGCTGTAGGGGGGTGGCTTATCTGTATGCTTTTACCGGGTTCCATCATCAGCATTTTCAATTCTGACAATATGGAACTGCGGGCAGCAGGTATAATGGGGCTGCGGATTTACTGCGCCGTACTGCCGGTGATCGGCTTCCAGATCATCGCTTCGAGTTATTTCCAGGCCATAGGTATGGCAAAAATTGCGACGTTACTCTCGCTCCTGCGCCAGATAATAGTATTGCTGCCGCTTGTACTTATACTTCCGAAATTCTGGGGTATCGAGGGTGTCTGGATTGCCAACCCCGTCTCCGATGTGGTTGCAGCCGTCATATCCTTTATTATTTTCAGGCGTGAGTTTAAAAAGCTTGTATGTGACGTTCCGGCAGAACATAATGAACAGGTCTCTGTGCCTGCTGCAACCTACTGATCTCCAGACCTTTTTTCCTGACAGCAACGAGAAAAAGGACCGGAACTCCTATTGCCGCCATCAGGGGCGACTGTGTGGCATGAAAGCCTGCAGATATTAACATCCCCTAAAATTAAAAAAAAGGCGACACAGTATCAATGACCCGGGGCGGCAGAAAAGAAAGAGTCAAATTATCTATATTTGCAGCTGAATTGAACTGACCGCTGTAGATGGATAATATACGGAATTTCTGCATAATAGCTCATATTGATCACGGCAAGAGCACCCTGGCTGACAGGATGCTCGAGACGACAGGGACAATTAATGCCCGTGATTTCCAGGACCAGATACTTGACGATATGGATCTTGAGAGAGAGCGCGGCATTACGATAAAGAGCCATGCGATACAGATGATCTATGAGCAGGATGGTAAAAAGTATTTTCTGAACCTCATAGACACTCCCGGGCATGTCGATTTCTCCTATGAGGTTTCGCGGTCAATTGCTGCCTGCGAGGGAGCACTGCTTGTCGTTGACGCCACCCAGGGCATCCAGGCACAGACCATTTCGAACCTCTATATGGCAATAGAACACGGACTTGAAATAATTCCCGTGCTGAATAAAATGGACTCCGCCAGTGCGATGCCCGAGGAGGTGAAGGATCAGATAGTGGATCTCACCGGCTGCGGTCGCGATGAGATAATTGAGGCCAGTGCAAGAACGGGAATGGGAATTGACAAGATTCTGAGCGATATTATTCTCAGGATACCTCCCCCGAAGGGAGATCCGGATGCTCCGTTGCAGGCCCTGATTTTCGATTCTGTTTTTAACTCATTCCGGGGCATAATAGCATATTTTAAGATTTCCAACGGGACCATCCGCACCCATGAAATGGTGAAGTTTGTAAATACAGGCAGTGAATATGACGCGGATGAAATAGGGGTCCTGAAGATAAAACGGGAGCCCCGTAACATTCTGAGCGCAGGTGACGTGGGATATATTATCTCCGGCATTAAAAACTCAGCTGAGGTAAAGGTAGGCGATACAATCACACATGTGGCCCGTCCCTGCGACTTGGCTATCTCAGGTTTTGCAGAGGTTAAGCCTATGGTATTCGCAGGTATCTACCCGGTAGACGCCGATGACTATGAGGATCTCAGGGCTTCAATAGAGAAGTTGCAACTTAATGACGCTTCGCTTACATTCATCCCGGAGTCTTCTGCCGCACTCGGGTTTGGATTCCGCTGCGGGTTCCTCGGCCTGCTACATATGGAAATCGTTCAGGAGCGCCTTGACAGGGAGTTTGACATGGATGTGATCACCACTGTCCCTAACGTTTCCTTCAGAGTGCTTACCACAAAGGGAGAGATTGTGGATGTTCACAACCCTTCAGGGATGCCGGCCGTGACTACAATTGACGAGATAGAGGAGCCATACATTCATGCACAGATCATTTCGAAGTCGGAGTACCTTGGCTCGATACTTAAGCTTTGCATTGACAAGAGAGGCATTCTGAAGAACCAGGTTTATCTCACCAGCGACAGGGTAGAGGTTTCGTTCGATATGCCCCTTTCAGAGATTGTATTCGGCTTTTATGACAAGCTGAAGAGCATCTCGAAAGGGTATGCATCATTTGATTACCATATCACAGGGTACAAAAAGGCTGACCTTGTAAGGCTCGATACCCTGCTGAACGGAGAGATGGTAGATGCCCTATCAACCCTCATTCACCGCGGACATGCATATGACTTTGGACGAAGAATGTGTGAAAAGCTGCGTGAACTGATACCGAGGCAGCAGTTCGATATTGCCATTCAGGCGGCTATTGGGGCAAAAATAATTGCCCGCGAAACTGTAAAGGCTGTGCGTAAGGATGTTACAGCCAAGTGCTACGGGGGCGACATAACGCGTAAACGCAAACTGCTTGAGAAACAGAAGAAGGGAAAGAAGAGAATGCGCCAGATAGGAAACGTGGAGGTGCCCCAGCAGGCGTTCCTGGCCGTGCTTAAACTTGACTGAGTACAGAAAAAAACTGCAAAAAAGTTGCAGATAATTATAAAATGTTAACTTAGCGCATCGTTGGGATTGAATGGGGAGAAAAAATCCACATTGTCACGACCCTAAAACTGACCTAAACTATTGCCCCGCCTGGATGTCAATCCGGCGGGGTATTTTTTTCAGCAAATCAGCTTGTAGCCTTTCCCGTGGATGTTGAGTATGGCAACCGCCGGATCACTTCTGAGGTACTTGCGGAGTTTGGTGATGTAGACGTCCATGCTTCGGGCATTGAAGTAATTGTCGTCAATCCATATGGATTTAAGTGCAAAATTGCGTTCAAGAACCTCATTGCGGTGGCGGCAGAGCAGTTCAAGCAGCTCGGACTCCTTGGTGGTAAGCTTTTGCGACTGGCTCCTGAATGTCAGCAGCTGTTTTGTCACCTCGAATGTGAATTGGCCAATTGAATAATTATCCTGCGGAGCTTCGGATTCACGCTTTGAAGACCGGCGAAGGATCGCTTCGATACGGTAAACAAGTTCCTCCATTGAAAACGGTTTTGTGAGATAGTCGTCAGCTCCTGAGCGGAATCCTTCGATGATGTCATCCCTGAGGTTTTTTGCTGTCAGGAAGATAACCGGGATATTCCGGTCAATGGCCCTGATCTCCCTTGCCAGTGTAAATCCGTCCATTTCCGGCATCATTACATCGAGTAAACAGAGAGTAAATTTTTCCTTTTTAAACTGTCCCAGCGCCTGGGCTCCGTCTGTCACCAATGTAGTCTCGTACTCCTTAATTGTAAGGTAGTTACTCAGTAACAGCCCCAGGTTGGGGTCGTCTTCGGCGAGCAATATCCTGACTTTTTTCATTTCTGCTGGTCTTTAGGTAGCTGGATAATTATTCTGGTCCCTCTGTTTAACTGGCTTTCCGCCCTGATAGTTCCGTGATGTTCATCAATTATTGTTTTCACATAGCTGAGACCAAGTCCGAATCCTTTTATGTTATGAGTGTTTCCTTCAGGAACACGGTAGAATTTCTCGAATATATGTTTCAAATGATCCCTGGAGATTCCGATGCCGTTGTCTGAAACGGTTACGGTTATGTTTTTATGGGTTTCTTCGGTGGTTACTGTAATTTCGGGCGTCCCGGCTGAATACTTTAGAGCATTATCGATGAGGTTAAGGAAAACATTCAGAAAATGTGCCTCATCGATTCTGATGTGCGGATTGGTGGCATCGAAATGTGTTGAAATTGTGCCTCCGCGGCCTGCCACCAGGAGGGTGAAATTGTCTACAGCCTTCTGAATTACTTTGTTTATGTCAGTCTCCTGCCTGTTCAGCTCCAGCTTTACCCTTTCTAAAATAGCAGTCTGAAGCACTTTCTCAACGTGAAACTTCAGCCTTGTGCTCTCTTCATTTATAATGTTCGCAAGTCCGCTTACATTCCGCGATTTTTCAGGTATGTTCTTGTCTGCAAGCATCTGTGAGGCGAGCGAAATGGTTGCAATGGGAGTCTTGAGCTCATGGGTCATATTGTTAATGAAGTCACTTCTCACCTCGGAAAGCCTTTTCTGACGGAATATGACTATGAAGGTGCTAGTAGAAAGGATAATCAGGAAAAGCAGCATTATCATGGATGAGAAGGCCATGAAGGCTATCTGGCTGAATTTATAATTCTCCTCCCCGGGAAAGTATATCGACAGGATATTGTTCCCGGGAACAGGATCATTCGGAAAAAGCTGGCGGAGATATTTGTTTGCTCCCGTGCTCTCGCTGTAATCCGGTGTACGGTATATTGATCCTCCGAAGTCGCCCCTGACTGCAAATTCATAGTCGAGGTAAATTCCGACGGCAACCAGTGAGCTTTTGATAAGGTTATTCAGGTTTTCGGAAGCGAAGCGCTCACTCAGTTGCGGTGTCTCATGCAGGATACGACTGACGATGTTCTCAATGGAGATAACTTTGCTCGTCATTCTTTCTGTGGCTCCCACGGTGAGGATCTGACCTGTCGGTTCCGCTGCCTCCGGAAACGATGCCGCCTGCCCGTCATCCGGGTTAAGCAGGTACGTACGGCCTGCCCTGTTAACGATGACGGACCTGACTCCCGGGTTGAAGCCATATTTTTCAAGCAGCCGTAAGTCGGCAGACTGATTTTCAGAAGGTGATTCAGGGTCACCGGCTGCGGTATCAGGCCCTACGGGATTCATTTCACTGATGATGCGGTTATAGGTCTCCGTCCTTTCCAGTTCGGTGACGACCTCTTTCAGGGCTTCGTTTACTCCAAAACGAAACTCCTGATCATCAGTGCTTACAACACTGTTTATCCATCTGACCTGGATGATCACCAGGCCTGAAATGGCTAAAAAGAAGAAGATAGCCAGTAAAACTATGTAGTTGCGCTTCATAGTTTAACAAATGTAATCCGTTAATTGCGTGCATTCCATGGTTTAACGAAATTTAACAACCCGCAGAAAAAATATTTTATCCGCCTTAAAGTTAAAAATGTGTTAAATATCAATAATTTAAGGATTCATTAAGACTTGAGTGTGAAAATGAATTTATCTTTGTACTGTTTATGGCACGAAAGTTGTATCATAAACATTGGAGTTTTTTTTCATAGGTTAGGTTAGTTTTAGGGTTAACGCAGAAAAGGAGGCAAGAAATTGTCTCCTTTTCCTTTTTACTGCACCAGGAGTTTTATGTTCCTGTCCGTTATCAGGGTGCTGTTAAAGACAAACACGGCGGTAATATCCGGATTCTTTCTGATCTGCTTAGCAAGGTTATCGGCTCTCGTCCTGTCAGGGACGCCGTGAATAACAAGGAAATAATCAATAGTTTTAAGCTTGCGTATAAGAAAGTTGCCCGGAATCCGGTTGGTAACCAGTGAAAGTATTAAGGGGGAAGTGGTGAAAACTGAAAAATGCGGGGCATCGTCTCCTGATCCGGTTACTATGTCAATGTTGCTGTGCTGCAGCGATATCCCCAGCTGTCTGTTCAGCATTACTGTCAGACGGTAATCAGGTTCAGCTGTTACAAGTCCGAGAAACAGAAACTCTGCAGGTTCCGCGGAAAAAATTGTATGCCTGGTTACCTTTTCCCTGTCTTTCACGCTGTTGCCTTTATCTGTTCCCAGGCTCTCATCGAGGCATCCTGCTCGGCTTCTTTCTTTGAATCGCCATGACCTGTCGAGGCGATTTCATTGTTTATCTCCAGGGTGACTGTGAAATATGGCTTGAAGGTCAATGGGTCCGTTTGTTCTGAAGAGCTAAAGTTAACCGAATACCTGGACTTCTGTCCGTATTCAAGGATCAGGCTTTTGTAATCTTTTTCAGACCCGAGCACTCTTTCAAGATCGATATGCTTCTTAAGAACCTTTTCGATAAAAAACCTGCTGGTTTTTTCATAGCCGGCATCAATGAAGAGGGCGCCGACAAGTGCCTCAAGAGCATTCCCGTAAAGGTTCCGTGAGGTTACGGTCGATGATGCATTCGAGACAATAAGAGTTCCGAGCTGCATCGAAACGGCAATCTGGTTGAGCATCTCCCTGTTGACAATCCGCGCCCTTGTCTTTGTCATCAATCCTTCTCCGGCGCTGGGGTACAGGTTAAAGAGATATTCCGACAGAATTGAGTCAATGATTGAATCGCCCAGGTATTCAAGCCTTTCGTTGTTGATTCTGGAACCGTCAGGAAGGGTGAGGGAGGCTGAACGGTGGATGAACGCCATTTCATAAAGTCTCAGGTTCCTTGGACGGAAGCCCAACAGTAACTTCAGGCGGGAGCCGAATTCGCGCCTGTCATGAATAAGAGTTCTGTTTTTACTATTACGTAGCGGGAACACTACATTTCAAATTTCTTTAATAAAACCGAAGCATTATGGCCGCCGAAACCGAAGGTATTGCTCATTGCCACCCGTATATTTCTCTTCTGCGCCTTATTGAGTGTCAGGTTGAGTTTCTGGTCTATCGCCGGATCAGGGGTTTTGAAGTTAATGGTTGGAGGTACGGTGTCATTTATGAGGCTCATAACTGTGGCAATGGCCTCGATGGCACCGGCGGCACCAAGCAGATGACCGGTCATCGATTTGGTTGAGCTTATATTCATTTTATAAGCATGTTCGCCAAACAGTGTAATTATAGCCTTTGTCTCGGCAATATCGCCGAGGGGGGTGGCGGTGCCGTGTACGTTAATATAATCTACATCTTCAAGCTTCAGCCCGGCTTCCTCTACTGTAAGTTTCATCACATTTACAGCCCCGAGTCCGTCAGGATGAGGAGCAGTAAGGTGGTAAGCATCGGCAGTGAGTCCGGTGCCGATAACTTCGGCATAGATTCTGGCTCCTCTTGCAACGGCATGATCATACGACTCCAGTATGAGCGCCCCGGCACCTTCGCCGATCACAAAACCATCCCTTGTGGCATCGAATGGTCTTGAAGCTGTGGCAAACTCCTCGTTATTGGTTGAGAGTGCCTGAAGGGCGTTAAAACCGCCCACACCGGCGGCATTTATTGCCGCCTCGGATCCGCCGGTAACAAATATATCGGCTTTCCCCAGGCGGATATAGTGGAAAGCATCGATCAAAGCATTGGTTGAAGAGGCGCAGGCAGATACAGTGGCAAAATTGGGGCCGCGGAATCCATATTTAATTGAGATAAGGCCGGCAGCAATATCAGAGATCATCTTTGGAATAAAGAAAGGGTTAAAACGGGGAGTTCCGTCGCCCGCTAAAAACCCTCTCATTTCTTCAAGAATAGTCTCTATCCCTCCGATACCGGAAGCCCAGATGACACCAATGCGGTCTTTGTCGGAGGCTTCAGGATCAATTCCGGCATCTTTTATGGCCTCATCTGCAGCTACAAATGCATATTGCGCATAGCGGTCCATTTTGCGGCCCTCCTTGCGGTCAAAATGATTTGCCGGATCAAATCCCTTTACCTCACAGGCAAAACGGGTTTTGAACTTCGAGGCATCAAAATGGGTTATCAGCCCGGCTCCGCTTACACCATCAACAAGACCTTTCCAATAATCCTGCAGCGTGTTGCCGACAGGGGTTAAAGCCCCCATTCCGGTAACTACGACTCTTCTCATTATGTGGAATTAGGAGGAAACTACTTCGCGTTTTCCTCAATGTATTTAATTGCTTCACCAACCGTGCTGATACTCTCAGCCTGATCATCAGGAATACCAATATTGAATTCCTTTTCGAATTCCATAATCAGTTCCACGGTGTCAAGGGAGTCTGCTCCGAGGTCATTTGTGAAATGAGCTTCCGGAGTAACTTCTGATTCGTCTACACCGAGTTTCTCAACTATGATCTGCTTTACTCTGGTTGAAATGTCAGACATACTAATCAATTTTACGTTAATACTTGTTTTTAAAACACTGCAAAGAAATATATTTGTACCATATTTTTCAAACAATTTACCGGAAATTTATTGTACACCACGTGTAACATCAACCAGAACAGGCTCTTAGCATTAATTCCCGGGAATCGTCCGCTTACAGGCAAATATACATTAAAAATCAGACAATGAAGAAGATAGTCATCTTTGCCTCAGGAGCCGGGAGCAATGCCGAAAACATAATCAGATACTTTTCGAACGGGAAAAAAGCGAAAGTCGACCTTGTTTTGTCGAACAAGCCTCAGGCCTTGGTAATGAAGCGTGCTGCAAATCTTAATGTAGATGCATTTTTTTTCGACCGCAGTCAGTTTTATGAAACGGGCGAGGTGTTATCAATGCTTCGCCGCAGGGGTACTGACCTGATAGTCCTGGCGGGATTTCTCTGGCTTGTTCCGGCGGATATTATCGAAGCTTATAAGGGAAGGATCGTAAATATTCATCCTGCACTGCTGCCGGAGTTCGGGGGCCATGGTATGTTCGGTGACAGGGTGCACGGAGCAGTACTGGAAGCCGGGAAAACGAAGAGTGGTATAACGGTTCACCTGGTAAATGAGGTTTATGACTCAGGAGATATTGTCTTTCAGGCGGAATGTCCGGTTTTTCCGGGAGATGACATCATATCGCTCGCTGAAAGGATCCACGCCCTTGAATATGAGCATTATCCCAGGGTGATCAGTGATCTGATTAACGGACTGTGAAGGTCTGAATCCGCACGTCGCTCAATCGCACATCGCACATCGCACATCGCGTATCCACATCGCACAATCGCAAATCGCGCATCGCAAATTCCTAATAGCTGATCGTTGAAAGAAGCTGTATGTATCCCTCCGCCACTTTACTGAAAAGCTCCTTCCCTTCCGGGGCTACCGGCTCCACCGGCGGAGACTCCACCCTGAGAGGGTCAACCGGAGACCCGTTGCGGTAAAACCGGAAATCGAGGTGTGGCCCTGTTGAAAGTCCGGAACTGCCAACATATCCTATTATCTGTCCCTGTTTTACATAAACTCCTCCTCGGATTCCGTCACCGAACCTCGACAGATGCATGTAGGCCGTCGAATAGACACTGTTATGCCTGATTTTGACAATCCGCCCTGACCCGCTCTGATAGCCTGCTTCAGTGACCCTGCCGTCACCGATTGAAAGGACAGGCGTCCCGATGGGAGCCGCATAGTCCACCCCGTAGTGAGGCCGCACGATTTTAAGAATCGGGTGCATCCTTGCACCGGTGAACCGTGAACTGATCCTCGAGAACCTTAACGGTGCCTTGAGAAATGCCTTCCTTAGGCTCGCTCCGGTGGTGTCATAATAACTCTGAACCGAGTTCTGGATGAAGGGAATGGCATAAATTGAGGCTCCGCCGTGTTCAAAGAGCGCTGCATGTATTTTGCCTGTGCCGATTGATTTTGTGCCGATGAAGTCTTCCTCATAAATCACCTTGAACCTGTCGCCGCGCTGAAGCCCGAAGAAGTCGATGGTCCAGGCATAGATCTCCGACATTTCAGACGAGAGATTGGGATTCAGATTGTTTTCGACTGCTGCTTCCCAGAGTGATGTTTTGATCGTACCGGATGAGTACCTGAGTTCTTTCTTTACTTCCGCGGTATACTTATGAATGGTCAGGGAGTCATTCAGCGAAAATATATAGCTGACAGATGGATCGTGATTATAGATAAAGAAATCGGCCCTGCTCATGGTATCCTTTGTTATAAAAAATGAATACTCATTTCCTGTCCGAACTTTGCGTGCATCGAAGAGGTCCCGGTTCTCCCTCAACAGCTGCTCGATATTGTTCCATGGCACACCGTAATCGGCAAGCAGTGATGAAATAAACTGGTTGCTCCGCACCCGTCCCGTGACAACATTGTACGTGTCTACAGGGATTCCGTGCAGCAGTCTTTCTGTGTACCCCGCCTGGGCTGAGGATTTAAGTGAATCAGCGTTTTCTTCTGTTACCGGAGGTACAGATGTCTCTTTCAGCCCGCATGACGATGGCAGCAGGAGAGCAGCTGACAGCAGTGAAATTTTAAAGAATATCTTCAGCATGGTCAGACCACTATATTTACAATTCTGTTTGGTACAATGATGACCTTGGGTGTTGCACCCGCAATCCATTTCACAGCTCTTTCATCGGCCAGCACAATTGACTTTACCTCCTCAGAGGGAAGGTCAACGGCAAGCTCTATTTTGAATCTCATCTTTCCGTTAACCGAAACCGGACACTCGAAGGTGTCAACTTTCAGATATTCTGCCTTTGCCTCTGGCCATGGCTCATAAGCCAGGGAGGCATTGTTTCCCAGCGACTGCCACAGTTCTTCACCCAGGTGAGGTGCAAAGGGAGAGAGTATTTTCGTGAAGGTCCGGGCCGTCTCACGTGTGATCTTTCCTTTCTTGACAGCTATATTTAGGAAGATCATCATGGCCGAGATGGCAGTGTTCAGGTGAAGGTTTTCGATGTCGTCAGTAACCTTTCTGACAGCCTGGTGAAGTGATCTCAGAACTTCAGGATCCTCTTTCCCTTCGGTCAGATTCTCATTGTTTGCTATCAGGCGGCAGGTCCGTGAGAGGAAGTTAAGCACTCCCTTGACTCCTTTTTCGTCCCATGGCTTGGTAGCTTCGAGAGGACCGAGGAACATTTCGTACAGACGCAGTGAGTCGGCACCGTAGCGTGAAATAACATCATCGGGATTGATGACGTTTTTGAGACTCTTCGACATTTTGGCAACAATCTGTTTCAGTACCTCACCGGTCCCGGTGTGATAATATTTTCCGTCACGTTCTGTAACCTGGTCGGAAGAGACTTTTGAACCGGTGGCGGTTTCGTAGGCAAAGGCGAGGATCATTCCCTGGTTGAAGAGTTTCAGGAACGGCTCGTCAGTGGATACAACTCCGGTATCAAACAGGACCTTGTGCCAGAAGCGGCTGTAGAGCAGGTGCAGTACGGCATGCTCTGCGCCTCCGATATACAGGTCAACGGGCATCCAGTATTTCTCTTTTTCCTTATCGAATATGGCGTTATCATTTTTGGGATCGATGAACCGCAGGTAATACCAGCAGGAGCCGGCCCACTGGGGCATTGTATTGGTCTCACGTCTGCCCCTTCGCCCCTTGCTGTCAGTCACATAGAGCCATTCGGTTGCATTTGCAAGCGGAGACTCTCCGTTTTCACCGGGCTGATATACTTCAAGCTCCGGAAGAATCAGCGGAAGATCCTTTTCGTCAAGGAGGGTTATCTCGCCGTCATCCCAGTGTATCACGGGGAAAGGCTCGCCCCAGTAACGCTGACGGCTGAAGAGCCAGTCGCGTAGCTTATAGTTGACTGTCGCAGCGCCAATGTTCCTGTTTTCCAGCCAGGCGGTCATGGTTGCAATACCCTTCTCCTTATTCAGCCCGTCAAGGGTGATTCCGAGGGCAGGATTTGAAGAGTTGATATATTCGCCATCCTCCGTCCAGCATTCGTTGCCGGTGAGGATTCGCTGCTTCTGTCCGGCATCAGTGACATTGGGAGAGAGAATGCATGTAATTTCAAGGCTGAATTTCTTCGCAAATTCAAAGTCGCGGTTATCATGTGCCGGCACCGCCATTATGGCTCCGGTACCGTAACCTGTAAGCACATAGTCAGCCACCCAGACAGGGATCTTTTTGCCGGTTACCGGATTAACGGCATAGCTGCCGGTGAAGACTCCGGTCTTTTCCTTGGCGAGGTCTGTGCGGTCCAGGTCCGATTTCTTTGCCGCAGCCCTGAGATAGGCATCTACCTCGGCCTTTTTCTCCCCTGTTGTAATCTCAGCCACCAGTTCGTGTTCCGGTGAGAGGACCATGTAAGTCGCGCCGAACAGAGTGTCAGGGCGGGTTGTATAGACGCAGATCTTGTGACCGTGTCCTTCAATTTTGAAATCCACCTCGGCGCCTGTTGAGCGTCCTATCCAGTTTCGCTGCATCTCCTTTATGCCTTCCGGCCAGTCGAGGTCATTGAGCCCGTCCAGAAGACGTTCTGCGTAGCGCGGTATGCGTAGCATCCACTGTTTAAGATTCCGGCGAACTACCTGGTTGCCGCACTTCTCATGTGAGCCGTCGTTCAGAACCTCCTCATTGGCGCACACAATGCGGCATGAGGGGCAGTACCATATCTGCGCATTGTCATAGTATGCCAGGCGTTTTGAATCGATGTACTTTTTTCTTGCTTCGTCTCCGGCCTTGATGACGTCGAGAGGTATGGGCAGTTCCTTAATGTCACGGCCTCTGCCGGCCTCTGAATCATACCAGGTACTGTAGAGCCTGATAAATATCCATTGAGTCCATTTAAAATAGCCCGTGTCAGTGGTGTTGATCTCACGTTCCCAGTCGTAGCTAAGGCCCAGTTCTTTTATCTGCCGGCGGAAGTTGTCGCAGTTTTTGTTGGTGGTGACTGAAGGATGAGTGCCGGTCTGGATTGCATACTGTTCTGCCGGGAGCCCGAAAGCATCCCATCCCATCGGGTGAAGGACGTTAAAACCGTTCATGCGCTTGAAGCGTGCTACAATATCCGTAGCGGTATACCCCTCGGGGTGGCCCACATGAAGTCCGGCGCCGGAGGGATAGGGGAACATGTCCAGAGCGTAAAATTTCTTCGGATTGGTGAGATCGTCAGGAGTGCGAAAGGTCCGGTTCTTCTCCCAGTACTGCTGCCACTTCTTTTCTATCTCGCTGAAAATATAATCCTTCATTATGGGATTTGTTATTTGGCCTATGGGGTGCGAAATTAGAAAAACTTCTGTAAAAACGGGCAGTGGAGGGTTGCGGGGCCATCATATTTTGGGCTGATGTTTTGAAAAGTGGTTTAGCAAGGTTACTTTTGCGCTCTCACCGGTCCCGTAGTTCAATGGATAGAATGACAGATTCCGGTTCTGTTGGTTGGGCGTTCGAGTCGCCCCGGGATCACAAAATTTGCGAATTGCAATTTTAAAATGGCGAATTAATTGTTCGCCATTTTTTTAAAATTCAACCGTCAGAATTTA
>JBBRXA010000013.1:0-56009 GCA_038248855.1 Bacteroidales bacterium
GTTGTATAGAAATTAATCCGTGGCATAGTACCTACCTTAAACCCGATGAGCCGGGTTATATGATGCTTGATTTAGATCCGGGAGAAATCTCATTTGTTGAAGTTGTGAATACTGCTTTAGTAATTAAAGAAATTTGCGATGAAATAAATATTTTATGCTATTGCAAAACGAGCGGAGCAACAGGTTTGCATATTTATATTCCGTTAGCTGCTAAATATAATTATGATGATGTAAAAATATTTGCTGAAATTATGGCAACAATAGTGCATAGCCGGTTGCCCGACACAACGAGTATTGAACGCAGCACAGCTAAAAGGAAGGACAAAATCTATATCGACTTTCTTCAAAATCGAAAAGGACAAACTATTGCAGCACCTTATAGTGTGCGTCCGCGACCTTATGCTACAGTCTCCGCTCCATTATTGTGGAAGGAAGTAAATCATCAGCTAACACCCGAAATGTTTACTATAAAAAATTTAGAGGAACGACTCTCAAAAACAGGTGATTTATGGAAACCTGTTTTGCAAAAAGGAATTGCACTTACCAACGTATTAAAGTCAATCGAAAAACTATAAAGCAATGAACTATGCCCGAAGGTCCTTCAATTTTTTTACTAAAGGAAGCTGAATCAAAATTTGAGGGCAAAAAAAATATTGCTGTAAGTGATAACAGCAAGATTGATAAAACTCAAATTGTTAATGCCAAAAAATTTAAAGCCTTCTGTTATCTGCATCTTTAGAATTTAATCCTGCAACATTTTCTAAAATTTATGTAATACGCTTTGGGTTCAGTTAACGTATTTTTACGCTTATCAATATTATTAGTATTAACAATTAAAATAAAATATCATGAGTAATATTCTTTACATCGTTGCTGTAATTCTAATCATTGGCTGGGCAATCGGTTTTTTTGCTTATAGCGCAGGTTCAGTAATTCACATACTTCTAGTAATTGCAATTATAGCAATTTTGGTAAGAGTGATTCAAGGCAGGAAGCCTCTTTAGGTATTCATTTTTTCTAACAAAAAACAAGAATTATGAGTTCAGGAAAAGTATTATCAGGAATAGTAGCAGGTGCAACCGCAGGTGCAGTTTTGGGCATTTTGTTTGCACCCGACAAAGGATCAATCACAAGGAATCAAATTTCTCAAAAAGGAGAAGATCTTCTGGATAATTTAAAAGCCAAATTTGATGATTTTCTTGAAAAAGCAACAAGCGAATTGGAAGATGCAAAAAGTGAGGCGGAAGATCTTTTGGCTAAAGGAAAAGAGTAAGCTCAGACAATAAAAGATGATATTAACAATATTGCTGAGCCCCTTTAAGAAGTAAAATTCCATCTTACCATGTCCGTCTTTTGTTTAATTATTGAAACATATTAGGATTTAAAAAAATTTGTATCCGATGATACTTTTAAAAGGAAATCAATAGCTCAAAAGGTAAGAGGGATGTAATAATACAGTTCAAGAAATCTCAAAATAATCATTATGGAACAAAAAGCTACTTCAATAGAATCCTTGTTTGAAAAGGCAGAAGCTTATGCAAAAACCAATCTTGATTTATTCAAACTAAAAGCTATTGATAAATCGGCCGACGTAATTTCAACAATTTTATCAAAACTTGTATTTTTCATAGCGGTATTATTGATCATTGTTTCGATAAATATCGGTTTTGCTTTATGGATTGGTGAACTGGTAGGTAAGTTATATTACGGATTTTTTATTGTTGCTGCTTTTTATGTTTTGGTGGCGTTGGTTTTACACTTCGCACCCGGCTTAATAAAAGCCCCCGTTAACAATTCCATTATTTTAAAAATGCTTAATAAAAAAAAGAATGAAAAAGAATTCGCCGAATGATTTACTTGATGAGGCAATCCAACTGTTGGAAACAAAACGTGATTTGGAGTTAATTCTAATGAAACGGGAGCTGAATGGATTGTTTGAAAGCTTAAAGCCCATCAATATCGTTAAAAATACTTTCAGAAAAGTAATTGCATCAACTGATTTAAAAGAAGGAATAGTTAACACAGCCATAGGAGTCGCTTCAGGATTTATGGTTAAGAATATTTTATTTCGTAAAACCCACAACCCATTTAAATTAATTGCACGTGGCATCTTGCAAACTGTAACAACAGGTGTTGTAGCCACTAATTCTGATAAAATAAAATCAAATAGTCAAAAAATTTTTCATGCGGTACTTTCTACTCTTACAAAGCGTAAAAAAGTTAATCCTGAAAGTGAAGTACATGCTAAGGAAAAAATAATAGCTTCTGAACCATATTAAAATATGAATCAGTGGTTGTTGTGGCAGGAGTGATACTTAAAAATCCTGAAAAGCACAGGTGGCAACTATTACTTCAAATAAAAATAAATGAAAAGATTCAGTTTCATCACGGCAGGGAAACTGCTTAAAAAAGCTTTTAAAAAATGGTGGAACCGCGATCCTTTTAGAGAGAGTGCAGTCATCGCCTACTACGCCATATTTTCTTTACCAGGATTATTAGTCGTTGTAATAACAATTGCCGGTTACTTTTGGGGTGGCGATGCAGTGAGTGGAAAATTGCATAGTCAGGTCGCACAGGCAATGGGAAGCGACACTGCCGACCAGATTCAAGCCATGGTAACCCTAGCCAGCGAAAGTAAAGATTCAGTTTGGGCCACCATCCTGGGAATTGGAATAATTATATTTGGAGCAACAGGAGTATTTGCGCAATTTCAAAAATCACTAAATACTATCTGGGGAGTAAAAGCTTCCGCAACCAAATCAGGATTTTGGTTGTTTCTGAAAACACGAATCTTTTCTTTTGGTTTAATTGTGTCCATTGCTTTTTTATTACTTATATCTCTTGTGATATCTTCAATATTATCAGCATTTAGTTCTTGGATGCTGCAGTATTGGTCAGATTCTTTATTAATTATTTTTCAAATACTTAATGCGCTTATCTCTCTCGCCATAATTGCAGTATTATTTGCACTAATGTTTAAATTCCTTCCCGATGCAAAAATCAGATGGCGTACTGTATGGATTGGAGCATTTGTAACATCACTGTTATTTGTCATAGGTAAATCGGCGTTAGGTTTATATTTTGGAAAAGCTGCTCCAGGCTCGGGTTATGGTGCAGCGGGATCAATTATACTTATTTTACTATGGACATCCTATTCATCAATGATTGTATACCTGGGTGCTGAGTTTACAAAGGTATATTCAGATTATCTCTATGGTCTAGCACCTCCTGCGGAACACGGCGTCAAAGAGAAAAAATGATTTTAGGTGTAAGTACGGATAACCATATAATTCTTTAATCGATTGGTTTAAGGCTGTGGAAAGCTGGGCCTTCAATTACTTTCCCTGCGGTATCAAAGCGACTTCCATGACAGGGACAGTCCCAGGACAACCTCAGAGGAAATCCTGTAAGTTTTACTAAAAATAGTGTAACACTTTTCCTTTCAATCAAGATAACTTTGATCAAAATAGTAATTAACAATTTAAAAACTAAAATCATGAGCTCAGGAAAAGTATTGTTAGGTATAGTAGCAGGTGCTGCTGCAGGTGCTGTTTTAGGTATTTTATTTGCACCCGAAAAAGGTTCAATCACACGCAAAAATATTTCTCAAAAAGGAGAAGATCTTTTGGATAATTTAAAAGCCAAATTTGATGATTTTCTTGAAAAAGCAACAAGCGAATTGGAAGATGCAAAAAGCGAAGCGGAAGATCTTCTGGTTAAAGGAAAAGAGAAAGCTCAGAAATTAAAAAATGATTTAATGGTATAAAATTCAACACCATTGTAAAATGAAAAAGCAAACACTCATAATCGCATTATTTATAGCACTACTCACAACAGTTTCAGGTTGTGAAGTCGTCGGGGGGATTTTCAAAGCAGGAATGGGAATGGGGATATTTATAGTGGTATTAGTTATTACGATAATTATTTTTTTAGTGACCCGCATTGGGAAAAATAAGTAAACAATAGCTCTTAAAACCAAAACGCACAAAGGATAATTACACTTTAAAATTAAAAAAAATGAAAGACGAAACTCAATTTCAGGACAACATAACAACAGACCGTAATAAAAAGTACTCTGTTGAAACAAACGAAAAGATCGCGGATGTGTTGAACACACTCGTACAGATTAACAACGACCGCATTGATCAACTGTGAAAGTCTTACTTCCTGAAGGAATTAAGGATGTGGTAACCCCTTATCCTCCTACTCCGTTGGTGGCATGTTTCGCATGTTGGGCATTCCCATGCATGAATTATTCGATGGTGGATTTGATGCACTTGATTTCTTTGGTGGAGAAATGAAAAATATAAACGAACAATTGCAAAGCACTACGAACCTGGTGGGATGAATCCAAAAATGTTTGCTCGCATTTTAAAATTTTCAAAAACTTACAGATTGCACGAATCTTTGCCACAACTTAATTGGACACAAATAGCTTACGAAGCAGGATACTATGACCAAATGCACATGATCAGGAATTTCAAAACCTTTGTCGGGGTAAATCCTTCCGTAATTGGATGCTTCGGTAGCAAATGTATATTTAGAATGGAATAAAAGTGACTAAAGTCGAGCCTGTTGCTTCGTTCAGTGTGCCGTGCCAGCAGCTGCTCAGACTGAGGTTATCAAGCTGGTAGCGGAGACCGGTAGATGTGACCCTCAGCATTGAAAATTGAAATACGCAACTTAAATAATAAGTTGCGTATATCAATAAATGAGATTCTTCCTGACCTTTAGATTCCGTCAATGAACTTTTTCAAATCCTCTTTGGATTTACCAGTCCTTTTCTGAAGTCTGCCATAAAGTTCATCTTCTTTACCTTCAACATAAATCAGGTCATCATCTGTAAGATCGCCATACTTCTGCTTTAGTTTACCTTTAATCACATTCCAGTTTCCGTGTAATTTGTCATTTGTTGCGCTCATAATTTTTATATTTAAGTTTGACAATAATGATAATTCGCTCTATAAATCATTATAAGACATAATCATACCAACTATGGCCTTAAACCATAACTTCAATACAATTAACTGATTTTCAATACGAAGGCAGTAGTGGACATTTTTTGTCACTTCATTCTGTAACAAAAAAATCCGTAGAAGTGTAGAATATTGTGGATTTAGTTCCTCATGCCGGAAAACCTATAAAAGACGAGGCTGTCACATAATGGACAACCTCTTTCAATTCTAACTGAGACCGGAATTATTATCTGTTCCTGAATGCCTCCGCACCCCTGTCAAGCCAGTCAATGTATGCCTGGATGTCAAAGTCGGTGCCGCGCGTCTCTATCAGAGGCTTGCCCGACGGGTCAACAATGGCATAGAGGGGAAGCGTATTGGTGTTGAACATCGAGATCTCAATGTCCTCATTCTTTTTACCCATGGTCTTCTTCTCCTTTCCGTCAACCTTCGACACAAATATCTCGCTGTCAGGAAGTTTTGTCCGGTCGTCAACATATAGTCCAACCAGAACAAAGTTTTCCCTGATCCGTCTCTGCACCCCGGGGTCAGACCATACGCGCGCATCCATCTCCTTGCAGTTGGCGCACGCGTGACCTTTAAAGTCGATAAGCACCGGCTTGTTAAGCTGGCGTGCGCAGGCAAGGCCCTCCTCAAGGTCAAAGTAGCCCTTGAGACCGTAATCAAAGTAAAGGAAGTCGGAATATTTGGGAGTACCGCAGATGGCTGACCCGTCTGTGGCGTCTGTGGCTGTCACAGCAGCACCACCTCCCCTGTTTTCGCTTATCGCCTTTAGCAGGTTAAATCCGGATGTCTCACGCGGAGGCAGCAGCGCCGAAATGCGTGTCAGCGGAGCTCCGAAGAGACCTGGTACAAGATAGATGGCAAATGTGAATGATGCAATTATCAGCACAAGCCGGAACACCCCGATATTAGGCACGTCGCTGTCATGCGAGAACTTTATCTTGCCCATGAGATATAATCCAAGGAGGAAAAAGAGGACAATCCAAATGGCCAGGTAAATATCACGCGAGAGTATGCCGAGTCCGTAAACCGTGTCAACCACCGAGGCAAATTTCAGACTGAATGCGAGCATTATGAAGCCAAGCACTACTTTGACCGAATTGAGCCATCCGCCTGATTTAGGCATCTTCTTCATCCACGAGGGGAAGAGGGCGAACAGTGTAAAGGGAAGTGCAAATGCAAGACCGAATCCGAACATTCCGACCGTCGGACGCAGAACGTCTCCGGAAGCAGCTTCGACAAGCAAAGCGCCAACAATGGGACCGGTACACGAAAATGACACAAGAACGGTTGTAAGACCGAGAAAAAATGCTGCAAGTGCTCCGCCCCTGTCGACCTTCGAGTCCGATGAGCTAACCCAGCTGGTGGGCATGACCATCTCGAATGCTCCGAAGAACGAAGCTGCAAAGACAAGGAATAAGAGGAAGAACAGGAGGTTCGGGATCCAGTGCGTGCTGAGAGTATTGGCAAAGCCGGCTCCGGCACTTGTAAGTGATACTATAATTCCAAGGGAAGAATAAAGGAGTATTATTGACAGTCCGAAAATCAGCGCTTTGAAAATTGCAGCACCTTTCTTCTCAGTTCCCTGTGAAAAGAATGCCACTGTCATCGGAATCATTGGGAATACGCACGGCGTGAGAACCCCAGCAAGACCTGCAAGCATAGAAAGAAGAAAGAATTTCAGCAATCCCTTTTTCGGCTGGGGATCCGGTGTGCCGGTCAGAGTGCTTTGAGGTGACTTGTCGGATTGAGCTGCACTTATCACCGGAGAACCGTCAGCTCTTGTAATAGCAGTTGCCGGAACACTCTCCCTCACCTGCAGGTCATCCGTTCCGGCAGCGGCACCTGTAGCGACACCGTCAGCCCTGATCTGTATTTCAAACTCCACGTCACGGGGAGGCAGACACTGCTTGTCATCGCACGACATGAAGGTGACAAATCCCTTTATCGTGACAGGATATTCTGTGACTGAGATCTTCTGGCGGAACTCAGCCTTTTTACTGTGCATGCCGATGTCCATTCCGAAGCTGTTGTCGAACTTAACCTCAGGTTTATCAACGGCATAAGGTTTTCCGGTCAGCGAATACCCTGAAGGAGATTCAAAAGAAAAGCTTGTGGCAATGGGTCCGCCCTCTGCAATATCCATGGCATAGAGGTGCCAGTTTCCCTCGATGGCTGCAGTCATCACTAACTCGTAGTTATTTTCAGCAGATGCTTTCATACTGATGAAGGTCCATGTGACGGGCTCAAGCACCTGTGATTTAAGTGTTAATGCTGATATAAGCAGGAAAAGGATGGTTAATGTTCTTCTCATCATGTTTTCTTTCCTATTAAGACACCTGAATGCATGTTTGGTACTACGTAAAACCAATAATTTAGCGATAAAGTATAATAAGGGCACAAAGTAACGAAGAATTTTAAACACTTTCAGCAATGGGCAACGGGGTTTCCACAACCTCAGTGAAAAGCAGTGTAAAAAAAGAGGCGTGTCCGAAGACACACCTCTCACCTGAAATCAAACTTTCTAGAAACCTATTTTAAGAGAATAACTTTAGCCCAGTCGGCAGACAGTCCTCTGCGACGGGCTCCTCTGTCAGCGGAGCCCTCTACAGACAACATAAGTTTACTGACTCCTGATACTGCCACTTCGACTTCCAAAGGAGCATCCTCAGGCCCGAGAGGGGCGCTTCGCCACAGCTCTTTTCCGTCACCGCTGACCACAAAAGTCACAGTCTGACCGGCCTGTGCTGCGGTAATGTTATCATCAACGGCGACCATTGCCCTGAAAGTGGTGAACACACCCCTTAAATCATATTCCCTGCCAGGGCCAGGCATCATGCCGATACTTTTATCATAATGCTTACCGTCGATTGTAACCGGCCAGGTAAATCTTGATGAAGGGCCCCTGAAAGGCATATCTGCCAGGCAGGTCTCACTGTATAACAGCGCTGAGGGCGTGAATTTCACATCGTAACTCCTTGTGTCACCGGGATTTCTCTGGTTTACCGCACCGTCATCCCAGACAGTCCGCACATCAACAGAGTATTCCTTCAACGGGTCGAGTCCGGTGATATCAAAGAAAGAGGCAGCTGTATATCCCTGAAGCTTACCGTCAAGATAAACCTGGTAGCCTGCATTGAGATAATACTGTGACCTCCATTCTACGCGTACAGCATCGATGCCCGCTGAATTTATCCTGATTCCCTCCGGCTGCCTGACGGCATAGGAGAAAGCATAGTCCGGCTCAAAGGTGACACTCCATGAGAAGTCTGCCGACTCCTGGGGTGTAAATGACACTGCAGCCCAGCCCTGGTGGTTTGAAATCTTCGGTGTCAGGGAACTTTTGCCGGCCTTTACAGTTACATTACTGACTCTGAAATACTTACCTCTCGGGTAGACAAAGTGAAGCCTGTAATCGTCACCCGCAGGAAGAGTACTTACGCCGCTGATTGTTGTGCCGGGAATATCCGTTGTCAGACTGCGCAGATCTACCCATCCCTGTGTAATATGCCTGCTGGTACTGATAAGCTGGATAGCACCGTTGTCAGGCAGGAGCGTCACCAAGCGCACGCTTGTCGGAGCCACGTCAACTGCCATACCGGTCTCCCAGGCTCCCAGATACTCACTGTTCCAGAAATCGAAAACATGCACGGGCTTTTCAGATGAAATGCCAAGCTCAGCCCAGTTCAGCTTCAGTTGAACAGGTTTTGCCTCGCTGAAGTTAAAGAGGCCGGTGATATCATAATTCCTCCCGAGATGGTTGACTTTAAGGTCCCATATCCTTTTCCTGTTATCCGAGGAGAACAGGTCAAGAGGCCTGATATCGACGGCAGGATATACTTTTTTAAGCATTTCCACCCTTTCGGCAGAAAGATCAGTAAGACGGTCCGATGACATCAATGCCTGACCCGTAAGTCCCTGTAATGTTGCCCATACCCTTGCCTGCTCTATTGTGAGAGGCTGACGAAGAAGCATCACGTCAGGATCAGTATACCACATAATATTATGCTGATAATAGCTCTCCATTGTCGGGTCGAGGGCAGTAAAGAAACCGTCCCATCCGAGAACCACATCACCTCCGGTACGCGAACCGTTCATTATGCCGGCACCTTCCACAGGCATTCCCCAGCATCCGAGGAGATATCGGTTGGGACCGATAGCATCCCTGACAATATCAAGTGTTACACGGTACAGTGAATCCGCGGTACCGCCCTTTACAGTCATTAAATCCGAGAGCTTGGCAAACTCATCTAACACAATGGGCTGACCGTCGATTTTATAATAGTCATACCCCCAGCTGACCATCGTCGAGAACAGATTGTGGAAATAGTCCTTCGCCTGCGGTGAAGTGGGATCAATAAGCCAGTCTCCCTCCCATGTTTTCGATGCCGAGGTACCGTCAGGTTTAAGGATAAAAACTCCCGGATTGGCCTTGACAACCTCTGCATTCGACTGTCCGTGGGGAGCAATCCAGATGCCTGGACTCAGTCCCTTCGATTTAATATATTCAGCCAGCGATTTCATGCCGCCGGAGAAATTTGGATCAAATCCGGTCCAATCGCGTGAGCCCTTCCTGCCGGAAGCTGATAACGCCTGCCATCCGTCGTCAATCTGCACGTAATTAGCTCCGTATCGTTTAAGGTTTTCCGCAATCCAGTCGGTATTCAGCCTGATCTCCCTGTCAGTGATATGCTGGTAATAGTAGTACCATGTGCATAACCCTGACGGAGGCAGCGGAAATATTGTCTTATCAATGGGCCTGTAATATTTCAGTCGTAGTGTGTCCCGGTAATAGTGTTCCATTACCGCTCCGTTATTCAGGGTCAGCCTGTCGGTTACCGGGTCATACCTGCCCTGAGCCAGAGGTGTGGAGACCTCACCGAGAGTCATTACAAAGAGGTCCTTGTTGTCTGTGTCGCCCACGCGGGCAGGAATAACCCTGGGCCACTCCGTTACAGGTCCCGGCCAGGGTTCCGGTTGTGATTTTACCTTTTTCTGTGCATTGGCCGGTGATGCAATGATCAATGCAGAAACCGCCAGAAGGGAAGCGGAAGTGCGGATAACTGATAATAATCTTGTCATTTTATTAAATGTATAATATACACTTTAATTTGTAATGTAAATATAGGTTTTAAAACGGATTAAGACAGACCATCACGGATACTTTACAGCATAAAGAATTTGACTTCGGCAAGGTGTTGGAATAACTTTTATAAAGAGTCTTAAAATCGTAACCATGAGCAATCTCGAATTTCCGAAGAAAGGTATAAACGTTGTAGTAAGTGGCAAAAAAAATAAATTTTTTTTCCTCGTTACTTTATCTTATCTTTACTTATTCCTATTTAGGAATTATTCCTATCTAATGAATTCATACGACTATAAAAAGATAATAAAGGAGGCAGAGCTGAAGGTGACACCGCAGAGGATTGCGGTTCTGGAGGCTGTGCTTACCCGTGGTGATCATCCTTCCGCTGACGAAATCATATTCTTTATCCGGAAGAATCACCCAAACATAGCAGCCGGAACAGTCTACAAGACACTTGAAACCCTGGTTGACAAAAAAATTCTATACAGGGTTAAGACTGACCGTGATATTATGAGGTACGACGGGGTCCTGAAAAAACACCATCACCTTTACAGTTCTGTATCCGACCGTATTGAAGATTTTTTCGACGATGACCTTGACAGGATCATTGAAGAACATTTTAAGAATAAGGTAATCAGCAATTTCAGGGTCGAAGGAATAAGGCTTCAGTTAATCGGAAACTTTACTGACAAAGAATCTTATCCGAAAAAATAAGTTATTATGAAAAACTTCCAGCCGGAAGCGAGCGGGCAAAATAATTAATAACATTTAAACAACAAAATATAAGACAATTATGGCACAAAAAGGAAGAGAAATCGTCAAGATGGATGTTGATGAACTCGTTAAACTGTTAAACAAGGCGCTGGCTGACGAATGGCTGGCTTATTACCAGTACTGGATCGGGGCAAAGGTGGTTAAGGGACCGATGAAGGATGCAGTCATTGCGGAGCTCGATCTCCACGCAACGGAAGAGCTGTCGCATGCCGTTCTTCTAACAACCCGGATAGTTCAGCTAGGCGGAACACCGGTGCTTTCGCCTGAAGAGTGGGTGAAGATAACGAACTGCGGTTATGATGCACCCACAGATCCTTATGTTGAGGAGGTGCTTAAGCAGAATATCAAGGCAGAGCAGTGCGCAATCAAGACATACAGCAACCTGCTCGATATTACCAGGGTTGGCGATCCGGTTACCTACAACATCATACTCACTATCCTTTCCCAGGAAGTGGAGCACGAGGAGGACCTCGATGCACTGAGGGAAGATCTGGAACTCATGCTGGCAAGAAGGAAGTAAAAAAACTGAAAATTTAGAATTAAGAATTTTATAATAACAAGCAAATAAACTTATTAAAAGGGAAACCACACAGGTAAATGCAATGCCGCGCATCGGCGACAAGGCACCGGATTTTAAGGCAGTAACAACACAGGGCGAGATTAACTTCCCGGTAGACTATTCAGGCAGTTGGGTGATACTCTTTAGCCATCCGGCTGACTTTACACCCGTTTGCACATCAGAGTTCATAACCTTCGCCTCCCTTGAGGAAAAATTTGCAAAGGCCAACACTAAACTGGTGGGTCTGTCGGTTGACGGCCTCTACAGCCACATCGCATGGCTGCGTACTATCAAGGAGAAAATTGAATACAAAGGTCACAAGAATGTGGAAGTCAATTTCCCGCTTATTGAGGATATCACAATGGAGGTTGCAAAGAAGTACGGGATGATGATGCCTGGCGAGAGCAGTACTAAAGCTGTCAGAGCGGTCTTTTTTATCGACCCTAAGGGTATCATCCGTGCCATCATTTATTATCCGTTGAGTCTCGGACGTAACTTCGACGAACTTTACAGGGTGATCATAGGCCTTCAGACAGCTGATGCCTTCTCTGTGGCACTTCCTGCAGACTGGCAACCCGGTGATGATGTAATTGTTCCTACAGCCGGCTCATGCGGTGTGGCAAAACAGCGGATGGAAAGCAAGGATGAAATGCATTGCTACGACTGGTTCTTCTGCACCAAAAAACTGGAAAAGGACAAAGTATTAAGTACTATTCTGAAGAAATAGTAGTGTTAATGCATACTGAATACTCCCGGCAATACAGACCGGGGGTATTCTTTTAATATGAATTCAGGTGTACGTTCTTCACCGCTCTGCCTGAAGGGTCATTCTGGTTTCTGAATGATTCATCCCATTGAAGTGCTTCCGCTGTGCTGCAAGCAACAGACGGTACAGACGGTACAGTCCTGGCCGATGTTTCGGAGGGAAAGTGCTCAGCGAATATTGCCCTGTAATAATACTCCTCCTTATTCCTCGGGGTGTTGATTGGGAATCTGAAAATAGCTGAATCCATCATCTCATCAGTGACTTCAAGGGAGGTCATCTCCTTAAGTCCGTCAATCCAGCTATAGCCTACTCCGTCAGAGAACTGCTCTTTCTGCCGCCAGGCAATTTTTTCAGGCAGATAATCCTCAAAAGCCTTTCTGAGAATCCACTTCTCCATCTTACCCTTGCCTGCCATTTTATCTTTCGGATTCAGGCGCATTGCCACATCAAGGAATTCCTTGTCAAGAAAGGGGACCCTGCCTTCGACACCCCAGGCAGCCAGTGACTTATTTGCCCTGAGGCAGTCATACAGATACAGGTTGTTGAGTTTTCGAACTGTTTCTTCATGAAACTCTTTCGGCCCCGGCGCTTTGTGAAAATAAAGATACCCGCCGAATACCTCATCAGCACCCTCACCTGATAAAACCATTTTCACACCCATGGACTTAATAACACGTGACATCAGATACATCGGCGTGGAAGCTCTTACAGTTGTAACATCATATGTCTCAAGGAAATAGATTACATCACGAACAGCATCAAGACCTTCCTGCAGAGTTATGTGTATCTCATGGTGAATGGTCCCAATGTGATCTGAGACCTCCCTTGCAGCTATAAGATCCGGAGAACCCTCCAGTCCCACGGCAAATGAATGTAGTTGAGGCCACCAGGCCTCCTTGCTGTCATCGGTCTCAATGCGCCTGGAAGCAAACTTTTTAGTAATGGCAGAGATTACTGAACTGTCAAGACCTCCCGAGAGAAGAACACCATAAGGAACATCAGACATCAACTGACGGTGAACAGCCCTCTCAAGAGCATTCCGCAATTCATCCACATCACTGTCATTCTCTTTTACGGCCTCAAATGAGCTCCAGTCACGCTTATACCACTTTGTGAGGGCTCCGTCGCGGCTGTAATAGTAATGGCCCGGAGGAAATACCTCAATCTTTTTGCAGATTCCCTCCAGGGCTTTAAGCTCTGAAGCAAAGTAAAAATTGCCGTAAACATCCCAACCCATATACAGTGGTACAATTCCCATATGATCACGTGCAGCCAGGTAACAGTCGTTCACTTCATCATAGAGTACAAAAGCAAAAATACCATTCAGTTCATCTAGGAAACCGGCTCCCTTATCGGCATACAGTGCAAGAATAACCTCGCAGTCAGATAAGGTGGTAAACTTATACTTCTCTTCGTACCTGGCTCTTATTTCCCGATGGTTATAAATCTCCCCGTTGACTCCAAGGATCAGCTTCCTGTCATTGCTGAACAACGGCTGCCGTCCTGACTGAGGGTCAACAATTGCAAGTCGTTCATGAGCTATAATTGCTTTTTCACTACAATAAATTCCCGACCAGTCTGGTCCGCGGTGCCTGAGTTTCTTAGACATTTCAAGTACCTGTGACCTCATTACCTGAGAATTCCCCTTCAAATCAAAGACACCAACGATTCCGCACATTACGATCCTGTGTAAGTATATTTTTTGTTTTACAGGGCGGCTAAAATATATATTTATTTCGATTCTACCTCATTTACCAATATTTATTTAACTTTTTACACCTATTTTATATATTTATTGTAGATAAATAACTCCAACCTCTCATGATTTTGGGATATCGCGCAGGTATAAAATAAAGGCCGGCAGTAAGCCGGCCTTTATGTTTTGAAATTTCACTTTTGCCTGATGCCTGTTGCCTCATTTCTTATTATACTCGTCAAAGAAGTCGTTCCCCTTGTCATCGGTCAGGATGAAAGCCGGCATATTTTTAACTACTATCTTCCTGACGGCCTCCATCCCAAGCTCTTCGAAGGCAACCACCTCAACCGAAAGAATGTTTTCTGCAGCAAGCACGGCAGCCGGCCCTCCTATTGATCCCAGATAGAATCCGCCGTGCTTTTTGCACGCCTCTATCACCTGCCGCGAACGGTTGCCCTTGGCAAGCATCACCATCGACCCTCCCAGACTCTGGAAGAGATCGACATAACCGTCCATCCGGCCTGCCGTGGTGGGACCGAATGATCCTGACGGCATTCCCTGAGGTATTTTGGCCGGACCGGCATAATATACCGGGTGATTTTTAAAGTATTCAGGCATTGGCTGACCCTCATCGAGCATTTGCTTGATGCGGGCGTGAGCCATGTCACGCGCTACTATCAGAGTACCGGAAAGATTGAGTCTTGTCTTGACAGGATATTTTGTCAGCTCTGCAAGGATCTCCTTCATCGGTCGTTCAAGATTTATCTCAACTGCCCTGTCAAGTTCAGGAGCCTTGTCAGGCATGAAGCGTACAGGATTGGTCTCAAGCTGCTCCAGGAAGATGCCATCGGCAGTGATCTTACCCTTAATGTTCCTGTCGGCACTGCAGCTCACCCCTATTCCAACGGGACAGGAGGCGGCGTGTCGTGACATCCTGATGACGCGCACGTCATGAATGAAATATTTGCCTCCGAACTGCGCCCCCACACCGTAGTCCTGGCATATCCTTGTAATTTTCTTTTCCCATTCAAGGTCACGGAATGCCCTGCCGGCACTGTTGCCCGTTGTGGGCAGATCATCAAGGTAACCGGCGGAAGCAAGCTTAACGGTCTTGAGCGTCATCTCCGCCGAAGTACCTCCTATCACGATTGCAAGATGGTATGGAGGGCATGCGCTGGTACCCAGGTCTTCTATCTTCTCCCGAATAAACTGTGCGAGAGAAACCTCATTAAGCAGTGATTTCGACTGCTGGTACAGGAACGACTTATTCGCAGAGCCGCCGCCCTTTGCAATAAACAGGAATTTATACTCACTTCCCTGACAGGCAGAGATGTCAATCTGTGCCGGAAGGTTGCTGCCGGTGTTTTTTTCCTCGAACATAGTCGTAGGAACTATCTGGGAATAACGCAGGTTCTTTTCGCCGTAGGTCTCCCAGATACCTCTGCTGAGATGTTCAGAGTCATCAGCACCGGTAAATACGTCCTCGCCCTTGTATGCCATGACGATGGCTGTTCCGGTATCCTGGCACCACGGTAGCTTACCCTCAGCAGAGATTACCGTATTTCGGAGCATCACCCAGGCAACAAAGCGGTCATTGTCTGTAGCCTCGGGATCTTTGAGAATTGCCGCCAGCTTTTCCAGATGCGCGGTCCGGAGAAAGAAGTTCACATCAATGAAGGCCTGGCGTGCCAGAAGCTTCAGTGCTTCCTGATCAACACGGAGAATTTTCCGTCCGCCGCATTCCGTAATGCTTACGTAATCACCTGTCAGATGACGGTACTCAGTCTCATCCCCGCCATGCTGGAAGGGTTGTTCATAGATAAAATCGGCCATGATATTTTGTTTAAGATTGATCTGATTTCAAATGTATGAATTGTTTGTCAATAGAGGACCGACCGTTAAGAAATTACCCGGTGGGTCCGCCAGCCGGCGGAGAGGAGCCAGACTGCGGCGGGGCTTACTTTAAGAAATTGCCCGCCAGCTGGCGGGCAATTTTAGGGAGGAGCCAGACTGTGCAAGGGCAATGGTGATATTTATTATTTATAATGAGTATAAATAATGGGGTAAATTAAAAAAACTTCCTCAGGCCGGAATCGTTTGAAATAATCTATCCTGCGCAAATGCACGGAAAATCGTTGTCAGGAACCCACCAAACGGCCTTGTCAAGCCGATTTTTCGCTTAATTTTGAATAGGTTATTCAGATTGGGTAAAAAATAATACCGTAAACATTATGAACGTGATTTACAGGCAGAAGCCAAAGCTCTCATTCATGCAGATATGGAATATGAGCTTCGGGTTCCTTGGGATACAGTTTGGCTTTGCACTCCAGAATGCAAACGTGAGCCGTATTTTCGAAACCCTGGGTGCGAATGTCGAGGATATTCCGATCCTCTGGGTGGCAGCGCCGGTGACAGGTCTGATAATACAGCCCATCATAGGGCACATGAGCGATAAAACCTGGAACCGTCTCGGAAGACGGCGTCCCTATTTTCTCGCCGGGGCAATACTTGCTTCACTTGCTCTTTTCTTCATGCCCAACTCGCCCGCACTTTGGGTTGCTGCCGGGATGCTTTGGATCATGGACGCCTCCATCAATGTCTCGATGGAGCCATTCCGCGCTTTCGTGGGTGACATGCTTTCATCAGAGCAGAGAACACGGGGTTTCGCCATGCAGAGCTTCTTTATAGGTACCGGAGCTGTGATAGCATCTGCCCTTCCGTATATCCTTACCAACTGGTTCAATGTCTCCACCGAGCCTGCGGCCGGCAAGCTTATTCCGCTGAACGTAAAACTTGCATTCTATATCGGTGCGGGAGTTTTCTTCCTTGCCGTACTGTGGACAATAATAAGGACAAAGGAATACTCCCCTGACGAACTTGAAGAGTTTGAAAAATCCGAACGGATTGCAAGAGCGGAGCATGTGTCAGGAAATGAACCGGTGGATCATTTTAGCGAGCAGACAGACCGTGCGGAGGGCAAGCACGAAGCACGGGGCATGCAGCAGGTAGCACAGGGCAGGGAGCCCCGCGGAGTGAATACTGTGAAAGGGATCAGTGAAAATATGAACTTTTACAGGCCGGGGTTGATCTGGCTGGGCGTGGGACTTGTGATGGCCGCAGCCCTGTCAAGGATCAACCTGGAAAAGGAACTGTACATTCTTGCCGGCGGCATTGCCATCTTCGGACTTCTGCAGATTGTTGCCGGACTGTTCCAGTCGGCGGGCCGTGGCGATAACGGACTCAACTCGATCCTCACGGACCTGAAGCACATGCCGGCAACTATGGGGCAGCTTGCTGTGGTGCAGTTTTTCTCATGGTTTGCACTTTTTGCGATGTGGATATACACGACATCGGCTGTCACCTCTCAGATATACGGCACAACTGACACTGCCTCGGAAGCCTATAACAGCGGTGCCAACTGGGTGGGAGTGCTCTTCGCCGTCTACAACGGGTTTGCTGCCGTCGTGGCGTTCCTTCTTCCCCTGCTCGCCAAAGTCACCAATCGCAAGATAACTCACTCAATCAGCCTGGCAGTAGGTGGCATAAGCCTGATCTCCATTAGTCTTATCGGCAATCCGCAGCTTCTTATCCTCCCCATGGTAGGCATCGGCATGGCCTGGGCCAGCATTCTCTCGATGCCCTATGCAATTCTGACCGGATCACTGCCGCAGAACAAGATGGGTGTCTATATGGGCATTTTCAACTTCTTCATCGTCATACCCCAGATCCTTGCAGCCAGCATCCTGGGAAGCATGGTGCAACATCTCTTCGAGGGTAATACGATGAATGCGCTCATTTCGGGAGGTATTTCAATGATAATCGCATCTGCAGCTGTTGTATTTGTTAAAGACGTCGACGATAATAGATAACCATGGATCTGAAGGGATGTATTTTTGACCTCGACGGTGTAATAGTTGACACCGCAAAGTACCACTTCCTGGCATGGCAACGACTTGCGGAGGAGATGGGATTTGGCTTCACCGAGGATCACAATGAGGCACTCAAGGGTGTCAGCCGCATGGCTTCGCTGGAGATTCTTCTCCGTGTTGGAGGGATAGTGAAGAATGACGAAGAAAAAATTGAGCTGGCAACCAGGAAAAACAACTGGTATGTCGAATACATCTCCCGCATGACGCCCGATGAAATTCTGCCCGGCAGCATCGACCTGCTGACCAGGCTCCGCAGCGAGGGCATACTGACAGCCATTGGCTCTGCCAGCCGCAATGCAGGGATGATCCTTGACCGCATAGGCCTAAGGGCAATGTTCGATGCCATCGTCGATGGTAATAAGATCCACAGCGCAAAGCCTGATCCCGAGGTATTTTTAAAAGGGGCGGAGGAACTTGGACTTGCTCCGGAAAACTGTGTTGTTTTTGAGGATGCACAGGCGGGAATTGAGGCAGCCCTAGCGGGCGGTATGAAGTGCATTGGTGTGGGAAGCCCCCTCAACCTGGGTAGGGCGAACCTTGTCGTCCCGAACCTGAAAAACATTACTTTAAACCAGATCAGAAATCTTTAAACCCATATGATAAATTCACGTTTTCAGCCTGACGAGTGGAAGATAACCGAAACCCGGTTCGAACCGGTAAACGGCCGTGACTCTGAAAGCATTTTTGCATTGGGTAACGGCATGATGGGCCTCCGCGCTAATTTTGAGGAGAACTATTCAGGCGACACATTGCAGGGCACCTACGTGGCCGGTGTCTATTATCCGGATAAGACCGTTGTGGGATGGTGGAAAAACGGTTATCCCGAATATTTCGCCAAGGTGCCCAATGCCCCTTCGTGGACAGGCATCGAGGTGACCGTAGACGGTGAATCACTTGATCTTGCTGTCTGTAAGGTGAAGTCGTTCCGGCGCATCCTCAACATGAAGGAGGGAGTTCTTACACGGACTTTCACCGTTGAAATGCCGTCAGGCCGTACTGTTGAGGTAACTGCCTGCCGGTTCCTCTCGATGAGTGATCCGGAGACAGCGGCCCTCAGCTATTCAGTCAAAGTAACCGGCGGCGACGGTGTGGTTTTGCTGAAGCCTTACCTCAACGCCGACGTGTACAATGAAGACGCCAACTACGGAGAAAAATTCTGGGAGAATGAGTCGGCTGAATCAGACGGCTCCTCTGCCGTTGTGACGGCCCGGACACGCAAAACGGCATTCGTTGTGGCTACAGCCATGGAGAATGTCTTTTATGTCAACGGTAAACAGGTTAAGGATATACCGGCACACGAGACGAACCGCGACTTTGCATCATGCACCTTTGAGTACCGTTACTGTTCCGGGGATACTTTCGGGGTCAGCAAATACGTGGCTGTGCTCTCTTCCCTGAATCACCCTGCCGAAAGTCTTTCGAAAAATGCGATGAAAAAGGCAGGCGTGGCAGCCCGCAAAGGTTTTGACGCCATGCTTGAAAGCCATAAGAATGCCTGGAACGATAAATGGGAAAGGGGCGACATAATTATCCGCGGAGACATTGAGGCGCAGCAGGGAATCAGGTTTAATATCTTCCAGCTGAACCAGACCTATACTGGAGAAGACCCGCGACTGAACATAGGACCGAAGGGGTTCACGGGTGAAAAATACGGTGGCAGCACTTACTGGGATACGGAAGCCTTTGTCTTTCCGTTCTACCTCAGCACAAGCGACACCCACGTTGCACGCAACCTGCTGCTGTACAGATACAAACAATTGGGAATGGCAATTGAAAATGCCGGCAAACTTGGATTTACCGGAGGTGCTGCGCTCTATCCGATGGTCACCATGAACGGCGAAGAGTGCCATAACGAGTGGGAGATCACCTTCGAGGAGATACACCGCAACGGTGCCATAGCCTTTGCAATATATAACTACATCCGGCACACCGGTGATAAAAACTACCTGACGGAGTACGGCCTTGAAGTGCTTGTCGCCATCTCGCGTTTCTGGGCACAGCGATGCAACTGGTCAGAGGAGAAAAAGAAATATGTGATCCTGGGTGTCACCGGCCCGAATGAATATGAGAATAACGTAAACAACAACTGGTACACAAATACACTCGCAACCTGGACACTGAAATATACCTCAGCCGGTCTTGAATGGCTCCGGAGTACCAGTCCTGTAAAATACAATTCTGTTATCACCCGCACTCATCTCGACCCTGACACTGAACTGAACCAGTGGAAAGAGATAATTCAGAATATGTATCTCCCGGTCCATCATGACCTGGGGATCTATCTGCAGCAGGACGGGTATATGGATAAAGAGAACAGAACTGTCGGTGATCTTGACCCGGCCGAGAGACCCCTGAACCAGCACTGGTCGTGGGACCGCATCCTCCGCTCTGTATTTATCAAGCAGGCTGACGTTCTGCAAGGCATTTACCTGTTCGAAGAAGAATTCGATGAAGATACAATAAGGCGTAATTTCGAATTTTATGAACCACGCTGTGTCCACGAGTCCTCACTTTCGCCGAGCATCCATTCCATCCTTGCCTCCAGACTGCATGACACTGACAGGGCATATAAGCTTTACCTGCGCACGGCAAGGCTTGATCTCGACGACTACAACCGGGAAGTGAAGGACGGGCTTCATGTCACAAGTATGGCCGGTACATGGCTTTCGATAGTGGAGGGCTTCGGCGGAATGAGGATCCGCAATGACAGGGTCTGTTTCAGTCCTGTCATCCCTCCGGCATGGGAGTCATATTCATTTATGGTCCGTTTCCGTAACAACCCCATGAGGGTGGAGGTAAACGGCAAAAAAGTGACTGTAATAAATCTCTCGGAAGAGAATGTTCCGGTTGCCGTTTACGACAAGGAAACTGTTCTCGGACCGGGTGCAAAAGAAAATTTTGGGAAGTGATGAAATGTGACCGATTAATATTTACCGTCCTGATGCTGGCTGCAACAGCAGCAACAACATTCAGCCAGAAAATTGAGCGTGTCGAGCCGCCGTCGTGGTTCACCGGAATGAAGGAAACCGTGGTTCAGCTGATGGTTTACGGCAGAGACATCGGGTCATTCGACGCAAGCGTCAGTTACCCGGGTGCAGAGGTTACCACGGTGATCAAAACAGACAATCCGAATTACCTTTTCGTGAACCTGAATATCGGCAAGGCTGCGCCCGGTACCGTTACCCTGACATTTACCCGCGGCAAGACCCGCCTGACCCATGAATATCCCCTGTTCGATAAGCCTGCAGGAGCCATGAGAGGGTTTGACGCCTCAGACGTCATTTACCTACTGATGCCTGACAGGTTTGCAAACGGAGACCCGTCGAATGACGACCTGGAAGATATGCTCGAGAAAAATGACAGGAGCAATCCGGGCGGAAAACACGGCGGCGACCTGAAAGGCATAGCTGATAATCTCGACTACCTGAAAGACCTCGGTGTGACAGGCATATGGCTTAATCCATTCCTTGAGAATAACCAGCATCGTTCCTCCTACCATGGCTACTCGACCACCGACTTTTACCGTTCTGATCCGCGCTACGGCACCAATGAAGAGTTCAGACAGCTTGTCTCAAAGGCACATGAAAAGGGACTGAAGGTTGTCATGGATATGATCTTCAACCATTTCGGTTCGGAACACTGGTGGATGAAGGACCTTCCTTCGAAGGACTGGGTACATCAGTTCAATAAGTTCACCCGTACAAATTATAAGGCTTCCACATATATGGATCCCTACGCGGCAGAGAGTGACGTCAGACTGATGGAACAGGGATGGTTTGATGTTACAATGCCCGACCTAAACCAGAACAATCCTCTTGTTGAGACATACCTCACGCAGAACAGCCTCTGGTGGATAGCCACCTCCGGTCTCGACGGCATCAGGATGGACACCTACCCCTACCCTGAACCGGATATGATGTCACGCTGGTCTAAGCGTGTCACTGAGGAATTCCCCGGTTTTTTCATTGTCGGCGAGGTTTGGTACGATGACCCTGCACGCACATCATATTGGGCGCTGAACAAGATAAACAGTGACGGCTACCAGTCTAACCTGCCCTCTCTGACTGACCTTCCGCTGTGCTTTGCCACGCACACTGCATTTACCTCATCTGCCAGCGCCACCGAAGGAATGTCAAAACTGTACAATTTACTGTCACAGGATTTCCTCTATCCCGAACCGGCAAGGAATGTGATCTTTCTTGACAACCATGATATGACGCGTTTTTTTACAGAGACCGGCAGCAGGCTGGATGTCTATAAGATGGCCTTGAGTTTCATTCTGACAACCAGGGGCATCCCGCAGTTTTACTACGGTACCGAGATTGTAATGGAGGGCGACAAGAAAAAGGGCGATGGCTTCCTGAGGGCTGATTTCCCGGGAGGCTGGGAAGGTGATCAGAAGAACGCCTTCACCGGCTTAAACCTTACAGACTATGAAAAGGAAGCCTTCGGTTTTACAAGGAATCTGCTTAACTGGAGAAAGGACAAGGAGGTCATACACACAGGCAAACTCAGGCATTATGTTCCCGAAGAAGGTCTTTACGTCTATTCCAGGTACAACGAAAAGGAAAGTGTATTGGTCATTCTCAATAACAATGAAAAGGAGAGCCGGACAGTCACGAAGGATAGATACCCTGAGGCAATGGAAGGTTTTACCCGCGGTTATGATGTGATAACCGGAAAATCCGTTGATGACCTTGCCTCATTCACAGTGGCGCCAAAAACAGCAATGATTATCGAACTAAAATAGACAGATTATGAAAGAACACATTTTCAGGATCATTTTACTTGTTATAGGGATAGCCATGGTGGCTGTCGCCTGCCGTCCGAAGGAGGTTAAAGTAACCAACCCGCTGACTTCATCGGTGGTGCATGCCGACTGGACCCGCAACATGGTTCTCTATGAGATAAATGTAAGGCAGTTCTCTGCAGAAGGTACCCTGGCCGGAGTAGAAAAAGCGCTTCCAACGCTTCAGGAACTTGGCGTCAATGTGCTGTGGTTCATGCCAATATATCCTATAGGTGAAAAGAACCGCAAGGGAGAGCTTGGAAGCTATTATTCCATAAAGGATTATATGGCAGTCAATCCCGAGTTCGGCACCATGGATGAGTTCAAAGCCCTTGTTGCAAAAGCTCATGAGATGGGCTTTCATGTGATTCTCGACTGGGTCGGCAATCACTCAGCCTGGGACAACCCGCTGGCGGAGGAGTATCCGGAATGGTATGAGAAAGATTCTGTCGGCAATTTTGTTTCTCCATTTGACTGGACTGACGTAATTCAGTTTGACTACACTGCCATGCCCCTATGGGACTATATGGTCGGCGCCATGAAGTTCTGGATTGCCGAAGCCGGTGTCGACGGTTACCGCTGCGACTTCCCGGGTCTGGTTCCCGAGGAGTTCTGGTTCAGGGCAACCACTGAGATGAATGCCATCAAGCCGGTGCTGATGCTGGCGGAAGATGAGGCGCATTCATACCTCCTCGAGCGTGCCTTTGACATGAATTACGGGTGGGGTCATCACCATCTGATGAATGCCGTAGCCGCCGGAACCCGGAGACCAGCGGCACTTGATACAATGATGCAGTATGAGCTTAAGTACTATCCGGCTGACTCATACAGACTCAGGTTCCTGACCAACCATGATGAAAACTCATGGAACGGCACCATTGATGAAAAACTGGGTGACGCACAGAAAGCTTTCGCCGCATATCTTTTCACAGTTCCCGGCGTGCCGTTGGTTTATAACGGACAGGAAGCTGACCTCGATAGGCGACTGGAGTTTTTCAAGCGTGACCCCATCGAGTGGAAAGAGACGGAACTGCGCGGGTTCTATACGAAACTCATTCACCTGCGCACAACTCACCCGGCGCTGCGTCACGGTACCGAAGGCGGCACATTCAGCGTACTGAAGACAAACCAGAAGAACGTATATGCATATAAGCGGGTGAAGGGTGAGAATGAGGTTCTTGTCATCCTCAACCTGAGCAAGAGTCCTGTCATCGTCGCGTTGAAGGACGGTGCCACGGCAGGTACCTACAATGACCTCTTTGCAGGCGCCGGTGTTGAGATAGCCCAGGACCTGAAGATGCAGATGGAGCCGTGGGGTTATATGGTCCTCACAAAATAAACCGGTTTTTTTGCGTTGATTTTTATACAAAACCCCGGGCCGCCTGGCCCGGGGTTTTATATCGTGTCCTCAACACCTGAATGCCGACTGAGGAATGTCACCTCTGCAACCTCAAAACCTTCCTCACTGACGAGATCCTCCCCGAGGTGACCCTCAGATAATAAACCCCCGGTGCCAGAGCAGCACCTTCAAGCGTCATCTCACTTATGCCGGCCGGAACGGCCTTTAGCCATACCCTTGAGCCGTCAGCCGAGAACACCTCCACCGAATGCGGCTGATACTCATTCTCACCTGTGAACCTGATCACGGTTTCTTCTGAAAAAGGATTCGGATAGACCTCAAAAAGTGGTCCCTCACCTCCCGGGTCTTCAACCGGCCCCTCGATACCGGTCAGGAACGACGGCCGGTTCACCTGCTTAGAAGTGTACAGCCTGTACTCACCCTGCTGAAGAGAGATGGGTGTGTTCTGGCTGGCGGTGCCGACATCCATGGCAGTACCCCTGAAAAACTCATACCAGGTGCCTGTCCGGGTGAAATTGGGCGCAATTTCACGGGGGAACAGGTCAAAATTCCCCAGCACAACCACATCCATATCAGAATGTTGTATATTCAGTCTCTTGGTTTCACCAGACTCATAGATGCTGAAGTTGTCCGACGAAAAGGCCGGATTGTTCTTCTTCAGTTCAGCCAGGGCCGAGAAATTGTCAAAGAGGTTCTTCCTTGCTGCTACATTGTAATAATCCCATCTGATAGGTTTGGGTCCCAGCGGATCATCATTATAGTTTTTGGCAAAGTCATACCCCAGTTCCTGAAACTGCCAGAGCATCTTTGGCCCCGGTATTAACATGAAGAAGGTGCCGGTGAGTTTTATCCTTTTAAGGGCAATGTTCAGGTCTCTTATGTTGTAGCCTCCAACTGCCTCTCCCTGATCGAGGTTCAGGAACATGATCCTCTCCTCATCATGGCTTTCCATGTAGTCAACTATTCCTGGAACAGTCCACCCCCGGTTTAGCCAGGAGGCCTCAGCAATGGACATATTCCAGTCGCTGTGACTGGTTGAGGCTGCCTGGTATCGGAACTTGGCTGACCCCCAAAGCAGGAATCCGTTGGCTGCCAACTCCTTCTCCTCGTTATTATCAGCAAAATGCTCCAGTATAAGGAGTGCATCCGGTTTGTATGATCTGATCTTATCACCTATTCTTTTGAGGATGGCAATTCTTGACGCATCATATGCCCAACCGTCGCCGGAGGTATTTGTAAATCCCTTTGTAAAGTCGAACCTGTAACCGTCCGCCTTGAACTCCTGAATCCAGTAGTGGCATACGCTATCGGCGAATGCTTTTGTCTGAGTGCTCGTGTGATTGAAGTCATAACCCCAGCTGAAAGCCGTGTTCGGTGAGGTAACGTTGAACCACGGGTTGTTGGCGGCAGGCTGGCTGGTACTGCTGTTCCAGTACATCCTGACCAGCGGGTTGGTACCGAATGCGTGGTTGAGCACTATATCGAGGATCACCGCAATGTCCCGGCTGTGACAAGAGTCAATCAGCTCTTTCAGATCGTTTGCGGTGCCATAATACTTGTCAACCGCAAAATACATTGAGGGGTTGTAGCCCCAGCTGCTGTTACCTTCGAACTCGTTCACCGGCATCAGTTCTATGGCATTGACCCCAAGCCGGCTGAAATATGCCAATGTGTCGCGTATCGTTTTAAAGTCGTGTTTCTCAACAAAATCGCGTACCAGCATCTCATATATTATCAGCGTGTCCTTTTTCGGAGTGGCGAAGCTATTGTTTCCCCATACATAGGCCGGTGGCCTGGTCTGAAAGACCGAAACGAGGTTTTCCGACAGTCCTTCGGGGTATGCTTTCAGGTCAGGATAGGTCGATGCGTCTATGTACTTGTCATTCCACGGATCGAGAACCTTGGTGCTGTAGGGATCGGGTATCCTGAGAGTCTCGTCAATCAGGTACTGAAATCCGTATTCCTCCTCAGGGTCGAGCCCCGTCACCTCCAGCCAGTACCACGCTCCGTCCGGGCTCCTCTTCATGAATCCCGCGTTGCTGTGTACCCAGTTGTTGAAATCGCCCAGCACAAAGACATTGTTCTTATAGGGTGCATAGAGAAGGAGTGCCGCAGAGTTGTCTCCCGTGATGTTCACCCCCGGTTTCAGACCTGCCGGTACAGCCTGGGTCACAGTAGCAGTGCGTATGAAGTAGTAAACGGAGTCGGCTTTGGAGACATTGTTGTGCCAGGCCTTTGCCACAATCTTGAAACTGCCTGATCCGGAAGCAGTGATGGTGTGACTCAGTGTTGTCTCCGTCACCTTCTTCAGGAGTGTACCGTTCTGGTAAAGAATGATCGAATCGCAGACCGAGGCAGAAGCCTGCACCGGTATCAGCGCTCCCGGGTCAACCAGCGAGGTGTAGCTGTCGGGTTGTGAGAGCAGGATTTCGAAGGCAGCCTCCTCGCTGACGTTGTAGAAGATGTCTGCACCTCCGACATCACGGCCGGTGACAGTGTTGGTGGTAGCTGAATTACGGAAAACAAAGGTGATTTTCTGAATCTGCTCTCCGGCCGGGACACCGTAATACTCTCTGATGGAAGGGGTAACAGATAACGTGTAGACATTGGGTGATACTTTCGTCAGTTTTGCTTTTGGCAGAAAGGTACCCCATGGAGCAACAACGTACTTCCAGTCTGAAGGACCTGAACTCAGGTTAGTTATGACCCCGGTATGGGCGTAGACATCATCACCCGTATAATCCTTAAGTCCCATGTCGCCCTTGTCAGCATTGAAGGTAATGATAACCGGCCCTGATGCGACAGGAAATACCGGATCGGTAACAATGACCTGCGCATTTGAAGTCAAACCCCATGCTGCCAGGGCAAGTATAAGGATTGCAGTTTTTGCTCTCATCATCTCGCGTTAGCGTATTGATTATCCGTTAAATATAATCAAAAACCTCTTCCTGTCAAAGAAGAGGTTTTTGATTTTAAAGAACGCTACGGCTATGGCCTTAACATGGGGGGCTATTCCGCTTAGTTCTTGGTCAGTGTTGCCACCATTGACCAGGGGTTCAGGGTAATTGTATAGTTGCCTGCTTCGGCAACGGTAATATTGTCACCGCCTGCAGTAAGCGCCGTCAGGCTTCCGCCTAAATTGTAATCCCAGGCGTCGTTGGCCCTGAACTTCATAGAACCCACAGTCAGATTAAGAGTGGCCTTGAATACGCTGCTGACAGCATCCCACACCATATTATTGTCATCGGTCCAGCCTCCGGCGGCATCACCTATGATACCCCACCTGTCTGCACGGTAGGTATATGCCAGCGGATGGCTCAGGTCAAGGGTGATGGCATAGTCGTCTTCAACCGTGGTTGCAATGTTGTCGCCTCCGGCTACAAGGGCATTGCTGCCTGCCGATGCGCCATAGTTGTAACCCCAGTCGTTGTTGGCCCTGAACTTCCAGGCTCCGGCCGTTATGTGAATGCCGCCTTTCCATACCCGCACTGCAGGATCATAGGTCAATGGCACCTGTGAGCCCCACGAGGTCAGATCACCGATAATACCCCAGACAGTTGCAACTGCAGTATAAGTCATTGGATCAGCGCCGGCATTTACATTCAGCTTGTAGTATCCAGCCGGAAGATTCATGTTATCACCAGACGGATCAAGTGTTCCCGGCGTTGCTCCAGCTCCGTAATTCGGACCGTCCCAGCTGGGTTTGGAAGCAAACTTCCAGCTGTTGGAGGCATTTGCCATATAAACGTAACCCTCCACATTGTTGGGATTGGCCTCAATGCTTTTCACCATCGGCGACTTGTCAGGAGACCAGTCGGCCAGGCCCGACCCCGGGTAGCTGGCTGCCACATAGTCTCCGGGAACATACCATTCGCGCACACTGACAAGAGTGGTAAAGGTGATCTCGCTGCCATAGGCTGTTCCTGCACTGTTGGTGGCATAGGCGCGCACAAAGTAGGTCGTCAGACCGCTCAGTCCGGTGAGGGAGCTTTCAAATACGCCGATATCTGCACCGTCAATGGTCTTGCTTCCTGCAATAGTAGGATTGGATGTTATTCCATAGACTACACCGCGTGCAGTGACAGCCGATCCGCCGTCAGTAGTTACTTCACCTCCGGTTGTGGCTGTTGTACCTTCCACATCGGTGGCAGCAGTAGTCGTTACCGTGGCCAGTACAGGCAGTGTGGTGAAGGTGAGCTGCTCACCGTAAACAGTTCCGGCAGGACCGGTGGCATAGGCACGTGCATAGTAGGTCTTTGCAAATGCCAGGCCGGTGAGCGGAACATGGTAGGTTGCCGTAGTGGCTATTTCCGAAAAGATTGTCTTTGATTTGGCAATCGTGGGATTGGGTTCCAGATCATAGCATACTCCCTTTTCAGTGAAGCCGTCACCCTCAGCTACAACAAATCCAATAACTGTGGCTGAATTAGAGGTTACGTTAAACACCTTGGTAGTCGCAAGCGTGGGATCAAGTCTGATCTCGGATGTCTCCTTTGTGCAGCCTGTAAGTAGGATAGCCGCTGCAACCGGGAACATCATTATTCTGAATACTGATTTTATTTTCATAAATCTTTCTGTTTTATGTCCCGGGACTAGTTGTTCTTGACTACAGTAGCTGAACCGGCTTCATTCGGGCCGTTTGGCTCTGTTATGGTCAGGGTAATGGTGTAATTGCCAGCAGTAACGGCAATATTGTCCCCGTTATGGAAGAGATCACCGAGATTTGTACCGCCCGGCCGATAACCAATGTTCCATGCCCATGCGTTATTAAGCCTGAATTTCATCTCACCGTCAACCAGGTTAAGGGTGATTGACCATGTACCCGTTGCGGGGTTATATTCCATAGGCTGGTCGGGGGAATCCCATCCGTTTGGCGTAGCCGAACCTACAAGGCCTATCCTGTATTCAGATATATCATAGGTCAGCGCATTGACGTCAACGGTCATCCTTTCCCACCCGGTTCTATCAGGAACAATTGCCGGGCCGTTCACTGAGAGTGCACCTGCTGCGCCGCCGTAGGCCGATCCGGCGTCAGGGTCATTGAGAGTGAATGAATTTGCCGTGTTGAGCTTAACAAGGCCGGTGTATTTGCCGTCACCAAGAGCAGATTCTATCTTCTGATCTATGCCTGAACCAACAAGATCAAGCCGTGGGAGACCGTAGAGAGTCACGCTGGCGTTCTTCAGGGCTGATGCATAGGAGAAAGGGGTGCTGCCGGTACCGGGAGCCCCGGTGCCTGCATCTACAACCAGTACCGCCCTGACGCGGAAATCAAGAGGTGTAGAGGCTTCTGCCGGGAACTTCTTGAGAAGGATACCATTGAGATCACTAACGGTGATCTTCATCGATTTGTTCTGTACGCCGGACCAGATAATCACGGGATCAGCAAAGGCTGTACCTGCGGCGCAAGCCTCAAGGTAGTATGTTGCTGATGCCTGGAAACCCGGGTCTATTGGAGTGCCGATGAACTCAAGCACGTCGTTTCCATTCGGTCTCTCAAGAGTAAGATCCGGAATGGTAGTGAGCGTCGGAGCTACCGGGTTGGCCGAAATGGTGACCATCTCACCGTCTTTCTCACAACCTGCGAGAAAGACTGCCAATCCGATGAATGTCAGATATATTAATAAATTCTTCTTCATTTCTCTTTTGATTTAAGATTAATAACCGGGGTTATTCACTCCGTTATAGTTCGGATTGGCTGACAGTTCGTCACCGGGGATCGGGAAAAGATCGAGGTGGTCTGATGTGCTGGCGCCGGCAAAGGCTCCGCCCTTCCACTGCCACAGGTATGCACCGCCGGTAAATTTACCGAAGCGCACAAGGTCAGTACGTCTCTGTGCCTCATAATAGAACTCACGTCCGCGCTCGTCAATGAGGAAGTCGAGGTCCAGATCAGCCATGGTGATATTGCCACTGGTATTCCCGTAGGCGCGTTCCCTGATCTCATTGATGTCAGCCACCGCTGCCTCTATGTTGGCTGCTCCACCCAGTCTGAAGAGCGCCTCAGCCCTCATCATATAAGCGTCGGCCAGACGGAATACCGGAAAGTCAGTGCATGCAAATGCGGTGTTGTAATTTGTCGGTCTCGACCCGTCAGTGTTGCGCGCAGTGAATTTGTAGACGCCAATACCGTAATCTCCGCTTGACGATGGGCTCGGAATGTTCCTTGCCTTCTTCATCTTCAGGAAGACGCGCTTGTCATCACTCTGTGCAAAGGTAGGATCGCTCGCCGGTATCGGCACATTGCCGTATGTGGCAAGGGTGTCAACCATCAGATCGAGGAACTGAATCCTGGCACGGTTGCCGTTCCAGTTGGTATTTGATGTCAGCCCGTGGAAGTCCTCGGCCCTGATATAGACGGCATCACTTGATGATTCAATTATAAAAGTGGTTCCGACATATCCCTGTGTATTGACACCGTCCTGTTCCCATGCGAAGATCATCTCCGGGTTATGATTAGCATCGTTGTCTGCACTGAAGTTCTGCCTGTAGTCAGTTGCAAGGGTATAGCCCGCTCCGAGCACCTTACCGGCATAGGTCACGCAGTCATCCCAGCGCGATGTGCCCGTATAAACTTCCGCATTCAGATAGAGCCTTGCCAGAAGCATCCATGCTGCAGCCTGGTCAGCCTGAGGATATGAGAACCTGGGAGCCCCGAGGGTGTTTTCTATAGCCTTGAGTTCACTCTCAACGTAGTCGAATATCTCCGTCCTGCTCCCGATCTCCGGGAAGAACTTGCCAACGCCGTCGGCCTCTGTGGTCAAGGGGAACTGTCCGAACAGGTCTATTGCCCAGGAGTAGGCCAGAGCCCTGAGGAAACGTGCCTCGGCAACATACCTGACAACATCGGTGGAGGTGTTACCCTCAGCATTCTTGATGAAGTCGTTGGCATAGGTGATACTCAGCGCCAAACGCTGGTACAGAGCTGTAAGGAACGGATTGCTCGGACTCCATGTCTGGGTGTTGAGGTCGGCGATACCGACATCACCCCATGCACATATAGCCTCATCGGTGGTTATCTCCTGGAGGTTCCAGAGAGCCCTCGTGGTAGTGAAGAAGTTACCGTCAGAAGCAGCAATATCATCGCCCCCGTTGGCACCCTGACCAGAGATGATGAAACTGGCATAGATCTTACCCAGGGCCTGCTGCATGTATACCGGATCATCACCCAGGTTTCCGGCAAGGATTTTTGTCGGATCCTGCGGGGTGACATCCAGATCTTTCACGCACGATGAGATCATCAGCGCTGAAAGTATAATTCCGAATATTACAATTTTCTTATTCATATCTGCTTATCGATTTTATTATTAGAAGGTAAGCCCTATGCCAAGCATGAAGGTGCGGGGCCTGGGATAGAAGTTATTGTCTATACCGCCGTTAACCTCGGGATCAAGACCGCTGTATTTAGTCACGATCAGTGCATTCTGCACCGTGAAGCTCACGCGTGCTCCGACAGCTCCGAAAAGGTTGTCAAACCTGTAGCCCGCACTTACGTTGTCAAGCTTGATGAATGATGCATTCTCAACGAAATAATCGCTGGTGAACTGACGCTTGACAAAATCCGTCTCAGCAAGAGCCCTGGTGAAATTCTTCCAGTAGCCGATCTGCTGCATCTGGTCATATGATGCACCTGCTGCCACCTGATTGTAAACATAGTTGCCTATGCTTGCGCGGGCTGATGCTGACAGGTCAAAGTTTTTGTACTCAAACCTTGCGGAAAGGCCCAGCAGGAAGTCAGCAACAGGATTATGATAGATGTTTTTGTCGGCATTGTCTCCATTGACCACACCGCCTTCACCTGATTCGTCTACATAAAGTCCTTCAATGGGCTTGCCGTCTGCATCATAAACCTGTCTATTGACGAAGTATGAGTAGGCCGGGAAGCCGACTCTCGTCACCTGCTTCTGGCCTGTGAAGGCATCACCGTAGAGAATACCTAAATAATCAGGATCATCAGTCAGGAGGAGCCTTGTGATCTCATTCTTGTTATAAGTGGCGTTGAAACCCAGCGTCAGAGTCATGTCATTATTTGAGACAGGTATGAAATTCAGTGATAACTCTGCTCCGTTGTTCTCAAGACTGCCGACGTTTGTAAGCAGGGTGTTGGAGAAGTTGCTTCCGCTTGGTACCGTAACAGAGTTAAGGAGATCGTCGGTCACTCTTTTATAAAGGTCAATTGAACCGGTGATGCGGTCATTTACGAATGCGAAATCGAGACCGATGTTCATCGTTGTCGTCTCTTCCCATTTAATATCAGGGTCATATGCATCAGGTCGCAGGGTTGGAAGGAACACTCCTCCGATAGGATAATAGGAACCTTCCGAAGCCTCGCGGTAGAGAGCCTGGGCCGGATAATCGTTTCCGACATCCTGCTGGCCTGTTATACCCCATCCCAACCTTAGCTTGAGGTCAGACACTGCCTTGACATTCTTCAGGAATGACTCATCCTTGATCTTCCATGCCAGTGCCACTGACGGGAAAGTACCCCAGCGGTTTGCCTTGGCAAAACGTGATGAACCATCTTCACGAAGAGTGACAGTAACAAGGTACCTGTCCATCAGTGTATAGTTTACACGACCAAAGAACGAAACAAGATAATTCTCGGTAATGAATGAAGAGCTGTCTGACTTCTGGTAGAGAGGATGTTCGGCATCAATCCTGCCGCGGGTGTAGCTATCTCCCTCACGCTCGAAGTGCTGCCATGAATACCCGGCAGTAACGTCAACAACACTCTGGATGCCGATGAGATACTTGTTGTAGTTCATGTAAAAATCGAGCAGGTTATTAGAGTTTGTGCCGCTGTAATCGGAAAGCCTTCCGTAAAGCGGGGCTGTCAATACTGAAGGGGATGTCTTGGGACGATTGTTGTGTCCGACGCTCTCTGAATAATCGGTTGCCAGGTTGAGATTGGCCCTAAGCTCAGGTATGAACGGAAGTGCGTAGTCTATCTGTATGTTCCCAATCACCCTGTTCACCACTGACTTGTTGTCTGCTTCAAGAGCCTGCTCAACAGGGTTAGGTGTTCCAAGGTTGGCGCCGTAGTTGGCCCACTGGTAGTATCCTGCCGAAGCGGAATTGCCGTCCATGATCACCTGTGTCGGATCCATGTTTACTGCTGAACCGATAGCCCCGGTAGAACCGTAATTGTGGTGGGTATTCATCCCCTTGACGTTGAGGTTGACCTTTAGTGCATCATTGAAGAATGTGGGGTTGAGGTTAAGTGAGCCGGTGAAACGCTGCATGTCAGTGTTCTTCAGGATACCGTCCTGGTCGGTGTACCCGACGGAGAAGCGGTAGGGAAGACTTTTGACTGAGCCTGAGAGACTCAGGTTATGGTCATGAGACAATGCGGTGCGGAAGATCTCCTTCTGCCAGTTGGTGTTCTGGGATCCGAGAAGTTCCAGATTGTCGATCCCGAACAGGCTTGACCTGTCAAGTGCAAGCTTCCTTATCTCGTCACCTGAGAAGACATCAACAAAGGCGATGGCGTTGGCTACTGATACGTTCCCGTCATATGAAACTGTCAGCGGGCTGCCTGCTTTTCCTTTCTTTGTAGTGATCAGAATAACGCCGTTTGATGCCCTTGAACCGTAGATGGCGGTTGCGGAGGCATCCTTCAACACAGTGAAGGTCTCGATGTCGTTGGGGTTTACAAACGACAATAAGTTCGAGCTGCCGGATACGTTATTGTTGTCAATGGGTACGCCGTCAATGATGATCAGCGGGTCATTGGAGGCGTTAAGTGATGAGCCGCCGCGGACGCGGATAGTTGACCCGCTGCCGGGTGCACCGCCCGAGGTGGTGATGACCACACCGGCGCTCTTGCCCACCAGCAGATCCTGCGGTGAGGTGATGGCTCCCTTGTTGAAGTCTTTGGAGCTTACAGCTGCCACGGACCCCGTTGCATCACTCTTCTTGACTGTACCGTAACCGATGACCACAACCTCACTGAGAGCCTGTACATCAGTACGCATTGCCACGTTCACAACTGTCTGGCTGCCCAGGATGATCTCCTGGGGAAGGTAGCCGATAAATGTGAATACAAGAACATCCCCGGGGTTAGCCGAAAGGGAAAATTCTCCGTTAATGCCGGTAATTGCACCGACAAGACTGCCCTTGACCACAACGTTCACACCAGGTAACGTTGATCCGTCGGCAGCATCGGTAACTGTACCTGACACTCTTACCTGTTGCCCGAAGACAACACAGCTCAACATAACGCCAAAAGCGAACATGAGAAGCCGTTTAATTGAAAGTTTCTCCATAAATAAATCAGTTTAATTGCAGGTTATACAATACTAATATCTTTTCTAACAGAAAATCTGGAATTTGAGAATATAAAAGTCGACGTTTTTTAATAGTTAACCAACTCTTTTTCAGGATTTCTCCGCAATCGTTACCGCAAACGATTGAAGTAATACAGAGCATGCTTTTGCATGCATTGAAAAAATGAAAAAGATCTTATCTTTACGTTAAGATTTCCTGCATATGGGGAAAGAAAACATAACCATTAAAGATATAGCCCGCGAGCTGGGTATTTCACCATCCACCGTTTCAAGGGCTCTGAAAGATCATCCTGACATCAGCAAAGCTACACGCGATGCGGTGAATGAGCTTGCTGTCAAATGGAAGTACAAACCGAATCCGATTGCCCTGAGCCTGAAAAGCGGGTCTTCAAAAACAATCGGCGTTATCATTCCTGACATTGTTCACTATTTCTTTTCCACAGTCATAAGCGGCATTGAGGATATTGCCTATGACCGCGACTATAACATGATCCTGTGCCAGAGTAATGAGATGTGGAGCCATGAAGTAAAAAACGTCCAGACACTTCTGGCAAGCCGTGTCGACGGTATTCTTGCTTCGGTAGCCAAGGAGACTTCAGATTTTGCACATTACAGGATGGCGGGAGAAAAAGGCATACCTCTCGTGTTCTTCGACCGTATTGCTGAAGAGATCGAAACTGACCGGGTGGTCATTGACGATGAGGAGGGATCTTACAAGGCGGTAGTACACCTGCTTCGTTCCGGGAAAAAACGTATTATCCATTTGTCAGGCCCCTCACACCTTGCCATCGCACGGAACAGACTGAACGGATATCTCAGGGCTTTGAAGGAATATCGCATCACACCTTCACCTGACGATATCGTCAAGTGTGACACTGCCGACGAGGCCGATGACATCATTCCCAATCTTCTGAAGCGAGCACCCAGGCCCGACGCATTCTTCGCTGTGAATGACCTGACCGCCGCAGAAACGCTGATCATCTCGAAAAGAAGCGGATTAAAGGTCCCCGGCGAAATAGCCGTCATAGGCTTTACCAACAGCCAGATCTCAAGACTCACTGATCCCGGACTGACGTCGGTTGACCAGAAAGGTAACGAGATGGGGAGGCTTGCAGCCGGATTACTGATTGACAGGATTGAAAACCCGAGAACCCCGGTGCAGACGAGACTGATTGTTTCCGAACTGGTGGTAAGAGGCTCTTCTTCCCCGAACTACAGGTAACTGGCAAGCTCTTTCATTTCTCCTGCCATGATACCCTTGGGCGTCTCCTTAACCTCACAACACTCGGTCTCCTGGTCGTGCTGGAATACAAGCACATAGTTTTCCGACAGGGCTTCATTGAGCAGCTCCTCCTTTTCGGCAATTGTCACGAGTGGCAATAGGTCGTATGACATGTTCCATAATAGTGATATATGGGCTATTGTGGGCATGAGATCTCCTGTGAAGACGAACACCCTTCCGTTGTATTTAACCACCGGAATCATCAGCCCGGGTGTATGCCCGTAGTATATTCTCAGGGAAACATTCCTGCAAAGCTCTCCGTTATCCTCAATCAGGTTCAGTTTTCCGCTTTCACCAATCGGCAGAATATTTTCAGGCAGGAAAGCATCAGCCTCGCGGATGTTGGATTCGGTAGCCCACTCCCACTGGGCGCGGCTGACATGATAAACTGCATTTGGAAATACCGGTTCATATCCGCCGCCGGGTCTTTTGGCGAAGCATCCTCCGCAGTGATCGGCGTGAAGATGAGTAAGGATGATATCAGTAACATCCCCAGGCTTATAGCCGCACCGTGCCAGCCCTCCGGTCAGTCCTTCCCCGCCGCTGAGCCACGCATAGCGGAAGAACTTTTCATCCTGTTTGTCTCCCCAGCCGGCATCGGTAAGTATGACCCTCCCTTCGGTTTCAATGACAAGTGACCTGAGTGAAAGTCCGATGTTATTGTTCCCGTCTGACTTAACAGCCTTACTCCACATACCCTTCGGGATTACGCCGAACATTGCCCCGCCGTCTACCCTGAAGTCCGTTATATTGAATAGAGATAATTTCATTGTACCTGTTTTAATCGGCTGCAAGATATGCAATTTTGGTATTTTTGCCGGCGTTAAACAATGACAATGAGAGTTCACTTCATAGCAATGGGAGGCGCCGTAATGCACAACCTGGCACTGGTGCTCAAAGGCAAAGGCTACACCGTCACCGGTTCTGACGACGAGATCTACGAGCCGGCGCGCTCACGTCTTGCGGCAGCAGGGATCCTGCCTGAAAAGGACGGGTGGTTCCCGGAAAGAATCACCAGCGACATCGATACAGTCATATTGGGGATGCACGCACGCATTGACAATCCTGAACTGGCAAAGGCCAGGGAAGCGGGTCTGAAGGTGATGTCCTTCCCTGAATATATCTATGACCAGACCCGCGATAAGCTCAGGATCGTCATCGGTGGAAGTCACGGCAAAACCACTACCACCGCAATGATAATGCATGTGCTTAAAAAGAGCGGCATCGCCTTCGACTACCTGGTGGGCTCGGCCATCGAAGGGTATGAAACCATGGTCGGGCTGAGTGAAGCTGCACGGATTGCTGTCATAGAAGGCGATGAATACCTTACTTCACCCATAGACCGAAGGCCGAAATTTCACCTTTACAAACCTCATATCGCCGTCATCAACGGCATAGCCTGGGACCATATGAACGTCTTTCCCACATTTGAAAATTACTGTGAACAGTTTGCTGTTTTTGCCAACTCGGTGATGCCCGGAGGTACCCTCGCTTACTATAAACCTGATGTTGAGGCAGCCAGAATTGCAGATAATGCACGGGATGACATCAGGAAGATCCCGTACGATGTCCACGGCTACTTTGTGAACAGGACCGGCATCTATGCGGTAACGGTCAGCAGGACTGTCAAAGTGGGATTTTTCGGTGCTCATAACATGCAGAATCTCAGTGCTGCCCGCGAGGTTTCTCTGGCCGCGGGGGTAACCGAAGATCAGTTCTATGAGGCCATCGGATCATTCACTGGCAGCGCCAGAAGACTGCAGCAGTTCGCTGCTGCCGGAGGCAGGGTGGTTTACCTCGACTTTGCCCACGCACCGTCAAAGGTCAAAGCCTCCGTCGATGCTGTTGCGGAACAGTATCCCGGCAAAAAAATCGTTGCGGTACTCGAGCTTCATACATACAGCAGTCTCAGTGCAGGCTTTCTCCCGCTTTACTCCGGGACTATGGGCAGCGCAAATGAAGCATTCGTTTACTTCAACCCTCACGCACTAAGCATGAAGAAACTGCCGGAAATTTCTGCCGGTGAAGTTGCCACCGCGTTCGGTGGTGAAAACATCAGCGTCTTCAGTGACTCAGTCAAACTTCTTGACTCACTACTTTCTGTCAGGGGAAAGGATGTCGTGTTTCTTTTAATGAGCTCCGGAGATTTTAACAGTACTGACATGCAACTTCTTTCAGAAAAACTTGTCACTGTTAAAATATGATGACGGGATTTGTTGTTGAAGTATTAAACAAAATCATTTTTTTAACGTTTCAATTCTGTATACTTTTGTATTCTATTAACTAAATTGATAAAAATGATGAAAAGAACATTAGCAGTTATGTTGGTTCTGGTGGCTCTTTCTGCCGGCGTGCAGGCTCAGAGTTACAAGAATGCCATCGGTCTCAGGGGCGGCGATCCTTTCGGTATTTCATTCAAAACATTTATAAGCGGCGTAAATGCCCTCGAGTTTGTAGCAGGAACGGGTTATTTTGGTCATAACTTCAATGTGACCGGGTACTACGAGTGGCAGAATCCTACAGACTGGACTCCAAACCTTGACTGGTTCATCGGTCCCGGTGCACATATCGGATTCTGGAATGCTGACTATACAGACAGGTACGGCACAAATCTCACTATTGGCCTGGACGGTATTATCGGACTCGAATATACACTGGATGATATTCCTCTCAATTTTGCAGTCGGTGCAGGACCAAGCTTCAATGTCACATCCGGACCGGGCTGGCTCTACTGGAACGGCGGGTTCTCAGTCAGGTATGTCTTTTAGTGCATTATAACCTGACCGTCTTACCTTAAGTGCAAAGATGATTGAGATTTTTTGCAAAATATTTTGCATATAAAAAAAATCCTGCCATCTTTGCATCCGCTTTTTAAAAGTTCTTTAAGGTCCATTCGTCTAGTGGTTAGGACGTCAGGTTTTCATCCTGGTAACAGGGGTTCGATTCCCCTATGGACTACAAAAATTTAAATTGAGAATATAATGGCTAATCACAAGTCGGCGCTGAAAGCTACCAGACAGGCAGTAAAAAGGAATGAAGACAACAAGTATCACGCACGTACAATGCGTAATGCTCTCAAGAAGATCCGCAAGACTTCGGACAAGACTGAAGCTGCTGAAATGCTTCCAACACTGAACACCATGCTCGACAAGCTGGCCAAGAAGAAAGTGATACACAAGAACAAGGCTTCGAACCTTAAGTCTTCGATCATTAAACACGTCAGCAATCTGAAATAAGACTCAAAAGAAATTTAGAGCCGTCACCCCCGGGTGGCGGCTTTTTTTTTGTAAATTTCATATGTGGACTAATAATTATGCTGTATGTCATTAAAGATTACCGAATGGGCTGTTGAGGACAGGCCCAGGGAGAGACTCTGGCAAAAGGGCCCTTCAAGCCTCAGCGATGCTGAACTCATCGCGATACTCATCGGATCCGGAACAAGAAACAAATCAGCTGTAGATCTTGCGCACGAACTGCTTGCTCTGGCAGATAACTCCCTGCAGGAGCTGGGTAAACTGAGCATATCGGGAATAAAGAAGCTGAAAGGGATCGGCGAGGCCAAGGCCGTGACAATTGCCGCAGCCCTCGAGCTCGGCAGACGCAGGAAAATGGCTGAAGCTGCCGATAACCCTCAGATTCGCTCCTCGGCTGACATATTTAACATCTTCAGCCCCCTGATGGAGGACCTGCCGCACGAGGAGTTCTGGATACTCTTTCTGAACCGGGCAAACAAGGTTATGGGCCGTATGAAAATAAGCCAGGGGGGCGTAAGCGGAACAGTGACTGATGTAAGGATAGTAATGAAAAAGGCAATCGAGTCACTTGCATCCGGACTGGTAATCTGCCATAACCATCCGTCAGGCAATACCAGTCCCAGCGATGCTGACATCCGGATCACCCAGAAGATAAAGGAGGCAGGGGCGCTGATGGACATACAGCTGCTCGATCATCTTATAATATGCGGAAAAAATTATTACAGTTTTGCTGATAACGGGGCGCTTTAAACCGCCTGGGTGTACAGCCTGACCTCCGACTTGTCGTCACATTCACCCAGAAGCTCAATCAATGATCTGCCCCTGACGGGATGAATGTTATAGGGAGCTATCTCGCACAGCGGAACGAGAACAAACCGCCTTTCGGCGATCCTCGGATGGGGAATCTGTAATCCGGGGCCCGAAATGACCTTGTCACCCCACAGAAGAATGTCGATATCGATCACCCTCGAACGATATCCGGGACCCTTTATTCTTGTACGCCCCAGCCTGGCTTCCATCGATTTTATCACACCCAGCAGTGTAAAAGGGTCCATGGTGGTAGCGAGTTCGACAGCCATATTGAGAAACTGTTCCTCAGCCTCAAAACCCCACGGTTCAGTCTCCCATACCGATGATTTTGCCGTTACCCTTCCAACCTCTGTATTGAGCTGATTTAACGCATATGAGAGGTACGAGAGCCTGTCGCCCATATTGCTGCCGAGTCCGAGCAAAACCACAGATTCAACCGGCTCACTGTTTGAAGATGATACAGTCATAATAAGTTAACTGCCATAAAGATGCTGTTTTTTTTATAATTTGGCCCTGAAAATAAAATTCTGCCCTATGAAAACTTTTCTCAAAATGACCCTTGCAACCATAGCAGGTCTGCTGCTGACGGGGATACTCTTCTTTGTGATAATGCTGGCTTCGCTCTCCGCCATGGTGGCCTCGGGCAGCAAACCCGCCGATATTCCTGAAAAATCAGTGCTGGTACTGAAGACTGGTGTCCCGGTGCCTGACCGCACCAGTTCAAATCCCTTCACCTCATTCGACCCGTTGTCAATGAAGCTTTCCCAGGCACCGGGACTGAATGATATCCTCGCGAACCTGAAGAAGGCTGCAGAGGACAAGGATATAAGCGGAATCCTGATAGAAAACGGTGTCGTGCCTTCAGGCTGGGCAACAGCTGACGAGATTCAGAAGGCACTTGCAGAGTTTAAGAAAAGCGGGAAATTCGTGTACTCCTACTCTGATTATATCCTGATGCAGGAAAGTTATTTCATCTCGTCGTCCGCCGACGCAGTATGGCTGAGCCCTTCGTCTATGTTCTATTTCCAGGGTCTTGCCGCCGAGGTGACATTCTACCGTAAAGCGCTGGAAAAACTGGGAGTCGACGTGCAGGTCATCAGGCACGGCAAGTTCAAGGGAGCGGTAGAACCCTACATGCTGGATAAAATGAGTGACGAAAACCGTCTTCAGATCACTGCATACGTAGGGTCGATCTGGAGCCACGTAATAAAGGTTATTTCCGAAACCAGGGGTGTACCCGAAGCCCGCCTTATGCAGCTTGCCGACTCACTTGCCGGATATGACCTTGCCCTGATGACCGCCGAAGGGCTGATTGACGGAACGCTGTACCGTGACCAGATGGAAGACAGCATCAGGAGTGCAGCAGGGATAGATGAGGGGAAGAAGATAAACTATGTCTCCATGACCAAATACAGTAAGGTCCCCGCAAAAGATACAAAACTGGCCGGAAAAGCGAAGATAGCAGTCGTTTATGCCGAAGGGAACATTGTAATGAATGACGGAGATGATACCAACATCGGGGGAAACCGGTATGCGGAAGAGTTGCGCAAAGTGCGCCTCGACTCGACAGTTAAGGCTGTTGTCTTAAGGGTCAACTCCCGCGGAGGCAATGCCATTGCCTCGGATATCATCTGGCGCGAGGTGGATCTCATCAGCAAGGTGAAGCCCGTTGTTGTTTCAATGGGCAACTACGCAGCCAGCGGCGGTTATTACATATCTGCAGCAGCTGATAAAATCATGGCCTCTCCGGCAACCGTAACCGGCTCCATCGGGGTGTTCGGCCTGATACCGAACGCCGGTACGCTGCTTGAGGAGAAACTCGGGATCAGCTCTGAAGTCGTCAGGACTAACGCTCACGCTGATTCACCCTCTTTGACAAGGGAGCTCTCTCCCTATGAAAGGGACGCACTCCAGGCGAATGTAGAGCGGACCTACACTGCCTTTACAGCTGTCGTAGCCGAAGGACGGGGTATATCCATACCTGAAGTTGACAGCATAGGACAGGGACGCGTTTGGAGCGGCGCCGACGCAATAGGCTTAGGCTTGGTAGATTCCTTCGGAGGACTTAATGATGCTGTCAGGGAGGCTGCAAAACTGGCAGGCCTTGAAGAATACCGTACAGTGGAAAGACCGGAGGCAGTAGACTTTTACACGGCGCTCCTCAAAGATATGACAGGCGAGATGAGACTACGGGCAATAAGGAATGAGCTGGGTGAGGCATCGAAATACTATCTCGACCTGAAGGAACTTCTCACCGCAGAGGGCATACAGGCCCGTATGCCGTATCTCATCGATATACATTAAGATGACAGTGCCGGGGCACTTCCTGCTGCGTCCGCTTTCGCCGGTATACGGAATGGTGGTATCGCTTCGCAATATGCTGTATGACCTCGGCATCTTCAGATCCCGCACCTTTCCCTTTCCAGTGATCTGCGTCGGCAATATCACCGTCGGGGGCACAGGAAAGACACCTCACGTCGAATACATTGCAGAACTGCTTTCGCAATACGGCCCGGTTGCCGTGCTCAGCAGGGGTTATCTCCGGCAGAGCCGCGGATTCAGGGTGGTGGGACCCGGTGATACCGTCTCCGAAGCAGGTGATGAGCCGTTGCAGATGGCTCTCCGTCTCCCGGGAGTAACGGTGGCGGTGGACCGCGACAGAGTGCACGGCATTAATGAGCTGCACCGGCTCCTCCCCGGACTGAAGGCCATCATCCTCGATGACGGTTTTCAGCACCGTGCGGTGCGCGCCGGACTTAATATCCTGCTTACCGATTTCAACAGGCTGATGACGCGTGACAGGCTCATGCCGTACGGACGTTTGCGCGAGAGCCTGCGGGGAATTAAAAGAGCAGATATAATAGTTGTTACAAAAACGCCTCCTGCAATCAGCTCCGTTGAGACAGATGCCCTTGCCGCGGAGATAAACCCGCTGCCTCACCAGCATCTATTTTTCAGCACACTGGAATACGGAGAACTGAAGCCTGTTTTCACGGGTGGTAAGGAGAGGCAGATAACGGGTGATACCGGGGTAGTGCTGGTTACGGGAATTGCAGATCCTACTCCGCTGGCTGAGCGCATTTCAGCAGCAACAGGATCTGTGACTCACATACAATTCAGTGACCATCATAACTTTACCAGGGGAGATATTTCAAGAATAACGTCAGCCCTGCAGGCACTCGAACAGATTGACAAAATTGTCGTAACCACCGAGAAGGATAGTGTAAGGTTAAAAGAATTTACTATTATTGCAGACCCCGTAAGGGAACATTTATATTATCTCCCTGTTAAGGTGAGGATTATTGAAGACGAAGAAAAATTCATTAAAAGAGTAACCGGATATGCTGGAGAAAATAATTGAAACCGTCGGGTTTCTGCGGTCGAAGGGTTTCACTGCCCCTGAGGCAGGCATAGTACTTGGAACAGGTCTTGGCGGGCTCGCCACGAAGATAGGGAACCCGGTGGAGATCGCCTACGCCGATATCCCCAATTTCCCGCTGTCAACCGTCAGGGGACACGCTGGAAAGCTCATTTACGGCGACTTTGGCGGCCGCAAAATTGTTGCCATGAAAGGCAGATTCCATCATTATGAAGGTTACGGTGCCGAGCAGGTTACCTTTCCCATCAGGGTAATGAAACAACTTGGCATCAGGGCTCTTTTTCTCTCCAACGCCGCCGGAGGGACCAATCCTTCCTTCAGAATAGGTGACATAATGCTCATCACTGACCATATCAACCTGCTGCCAAACCCTCTCATCGGCCCGAATGATGACCGCATTGGCCCGCGATTCCCCGATATGAGCACGGCATATGACAGGGACCTGATTGCAAAGGCGGAGGCCATTGCAGAAAAAATGGGGATACCGGTCAGGAAAGGCGTTTATCTCTCGACCTCCGGTCCTACTTTCGAAACCCCGGCAGAATACCGCTATTTCAGAACCATAGGCTCCGATGCTGTCGGAATGTCAACAACACCCGAGGTGATAACGGCGCGTCATATGAATATCCCCTGCTTTGCCGTAAGTATTATCACAGACCTCGGCGTTGAGGGCAAGATTGAATACACCACCCACGAATCTGTGCAGGAAGCCGCGGAACACAGCGAGAAGAAGATGACATTGGTAATGGAAGAGCTCATCTCATCATTCTGACTCCCGGACCCTCATTCGCCAGCTGGCGGACCAGACTTCCGACCATCAGACTTCCGACCCTCAGACCTCAGACCATCAGACCATCAGACTTCCGACCTTCAGACTTCCGACCTTTACCGGTACAACAGGGCACACACCTCTTTCCTGCGCCAAGTCTGCCCGCGGCTGTTGTATGATTCGGCAATGATCATATAAAGCCCCGCACTCAGCCGCCTGCCGCCGTCTCCCGTTCCGTCCCAGACGATCAGGGCTTCTTCCCCTGCAACTAACCGCTCCGCCAAACGTTTTACAGGGTAACCCCGTGAATTGAATACGGTGACAGTCACCACATTGTCACTGCCGCCCGGAACGACCCTTAAAGAGACTGCATCCTCGAAACCGTCTCCGTCAGGTGATACCCTTCCGGAAGAGAGATTCAGTCCCTGCCCTTCAGGAGCCTCATTTACAAGTACCGAATTCGGCGCGCCGGGAGTGCCCCATCCGCAAGCTTCTGAGGCAGAATGCCAGTTTCCTGAAAACCCGGAAGAAAGCTCAGGGCCAACCTTCTCGAGTGCTATGCCTTCTTTGATGTCAAGGAAACCGAGATGCATCGAACTGCTGTAATCTAACCTGTCAAGGACATTCAGCGCCCTGTCAAGAATAACCACCATGCCTTCGTCATCAGGCATCGCGGGCAGTGACCGGACTTCATAAACGTTCTGTTTTTCAGAGCAGAAATAATTGCCTGTCACTGCATTCTTATCTGTGGTAAGAGCCACAAGGCCGCCGGGCAGCAGCTGCCTCGGTAACTGTGATACGGAAATTGCTGCAGACGTGCTTCCGGCTGAGACCTGCACCTTTCGTGCAGCGGAGGTATTTTTTTCCCCCGAATCAGACCGCTTTTCCTCTGAATCAGAGCTTTTTTTCCCCGAATCAGACTCCGCAAGAAAAAGCTGCGAGAGGTCAATAACCTTTTCTGAACTGTTGTAAAGCTCCAGGTAATCGACGCACAACGGCAGCGGGTCGAATAGAATCTCGTTGAAGAGTATCTCTCCTGCCTGTGGCGGTTCCGGAAGCCCGAACTCAGCCTCCGGCTGGCACGGAGCATTCCCTGCAAAGTCAGCAGCAGACCCGGGAATCTGCAGAGTGTAAATCCTGCCAGTGACAAAGGGCTCCGTCACGGTGATCACAAAAGCCCTGTCCGCAATGTCATCGGAGGCGAAGGAGAGTGCATTGACTCCGTCTGTCATCCATTCATCAGCTGCGAAGAGCCCGGTTACTGTCTCGTCAAATACTATTCTGACCCGGACGGGGCTTACGGGATACACGGCGATGATCTCCGGGCACCGCAAATCTGACGCCTTAAATACACGGGAGTTGGGTCTGCCCGGCGTGCCTCCGGACGCATCTGTCGAGGCCCTCCACACATCCGGCGCATTGAACGGATTCTCAGTGTCGGTCATTTCCATCGCCCAACCTCCGCCGGAGCGCCAATCATCCTTGTAACATAACTTCGAATAAGTCACCGCATGAATCAGTCCTCCCCTGCCGTCGCGAAGCGCAAGCGTCTCCCCTGCGTCGCTGAGAGAGGGGAAACCGGTCATCCCGATGACCCTGCCGTAGCCGGAAAATCCGGATATTTTTGAATATGAACAGAGAATCAGCCGCTCGCCGGCCCTGACACGGATATCCGGAAACCTGGACGTATCCCCTTCGGCTATCAATATCCAGCCCCGGAGAGAGAGACTGTCCGTGGTCAGGTTTGTCAGTTCTATAAATTCTGCATCCGGGAGCTGCACCGGCGGAGAGGGATCGGCCATTATTTCTGTTATCACAACATCGCCGGTGACGGCATAGACGGGGACAAAATCTTCTGTTACCTGCGATGCGCAGTTATCGTTATTATCGCATAAGATCCCGAATATTATTTTTGTGTTTATCCGGTTGCCTGTTTCCGTGCTCAGACGGAGCTCATAAACTTCGGGCGTAATTTTAGTGACAGAAACAATGACTGCTCCGCCGGAGAGGCTGATATTGGAAAGCGCCAGTGACGAGGACTCCGGTTCTTCGTCAAACTGTACCCTGAGTATGTCAGGTTTCACTGCTGTCACTGATACAATGTCCGGCGGCAGTGTGTCAGCAAGGAAAACCCCCTTGACGGATACATCATCGACCCACAGTAGCCTGTCACGGGTTGAGGTGTACGCATAGCTGATCCCTGCATATTTCCATCCGCTGTCCTTCACTACTGCCCATTGCCTACTGCCTACTGCCTCTTTCGCGCTCCATGCTCCATGCTCCGGGCTCCATGCTTCTACATCCACATCCCACGCTCCGTCGACAGTCCTGGTCACCCTGACTTTCGCCGCCCCGTCAATCCCGACATCATTCTGCCAGTTGACACCTGTGGTTATCACAGTTGCTGCCTTACCTCCCGTGACCTGCCACAGCCGCAGGGTGTCATCATACCCGGAATAATTCACCCCAGCAACAAAACCATTGAAACCGTCGCCCGCCATTATGCCTTCAAAACCGCTGCAGGAAGCCAGTATGAATGCCCATTTGTTCGAAGAGGACGGCTCAGCCCCATGCCGTACGGTAAACTCCCAGGAGATATCTGAACAGTCGGGGCATAGCCCTTCAATACTGAACAGCGCGACATCCTTACCCGCCACGGTGTTGTCAAACACATGATGCAGGGAGTACTTTCCGTTCAGGGGGCTGACACCGTCAGCAGCCCAGCGGTCGGGTGCGCTGAATGTCCATCCTTCCGCAGAACCGTTTTCAAAATTGAACGATACCTGCGCACAAGTACATAGCGGTAAAAGTACCGACAACATTGTGATGATCTTTTTCATGCAGCGAGATCAAAAATAAATTACATTTGTCGGATTTATTCCAGTATAAAGTTCGTACAAATTTTTTAAATAATAAAAAATGAAAATAGCAGTTGTTGGTGCAACAGGAATGGTTGGAAGGATGATGCTGAAGGTGCTTGAAGAACGTAACTTCCCGGTTGATCAGATTTTACCGGCTGCCTCGGAGAGGTCTGCAGGGAAAGAGATAACATTCAGGGGTAAGCAGGTGAAGGTGATAAGTGTCATGGAAGCTGTCGAGGCGCATCCCGAAGTGGCTCTCTTTTCAGCCGGTGGCGCTGTATCCAAAGAGTGGGCCCCGGTATTTGCCGAAAACGGGACCGTTGTTATTGACAACTCGTCAGCCTGGCGTATGGAGAAAAACATTCCCCTGGTGGTCCCGGAGATAAATCCCGGAGCAATAACTGCAAAAGACAGGATCATCGCCAACCCGAACTGCTCAACAATACAGATGCTTATGGCACTGGCACCGCTGCACAGGGAATATCAGATCAGAAGGCTGGTGATTTCGACATACCAGAGTGTGACGGGTACAGGAGTGAAGGCCGTGGCACAGCTGGAAAATGAAAGAGGAGGACTGAGCGGTGAGATGGCATATCCATACCCCATTGACCTCAACTGCATTCCCCAATGCGACGTTTTCACCGATAACGGCTATACAAAGGAGGAGATGAAGCTGGTGAACGAAACCCGGAAAATATTCGGAAACGGGGAGATACGCGTCACAGCTACCGCGGTGAGAGTGCCTGTCACAGGAGGCCATTCGGAGGCTGTAAATGTTGAATTTGAACGGGAATTTGACCTCGGCAGGGTGAAAGAACTTGTGTCAAATTCCCCGGGAGTCATTTTATATGACAATCCTGCGGAAAACAAATATCCGATGCCTATTATTGCCCACGACCGCGATGAGGTCTTCGTAGGTCGTCTGCGCCGCGATTTTTCTCAGGAGCGAACTCTGAATATGTGGGTGGTTGCCGACAATATCCGTAAGGGAGCAGCGACCAACGCAGTCCAGATAGCCGAATACATGATCTCGGCAGGCCTGCTGAAATAAAGGTCACGAAATCAGGCGGTCAGGAAATTTCGTAGAGTAAATCGTTATAGGGGTAGCGGACTACATGCATCCGCCTGACTTCGTCATACAAAACCTTCCGTAATTCTTCAATATTTTCTTTGGTTTTTGCCGAAATGAAGACGCTGATATGGTCAGTGTCAGCAGCCATCCATGTGCGGCGCATATCTTCAATAGACAGGTTAGCCCGCGTTGAGGGTGTCAGATCATCAGCATCCTTCGAAATATATGAGAATGCATCGATCTTGTTGAAGACCCATATCACAGGTTTGTCGAGGGCATTTAAGTCCTTCAGGGTTGCATTAACAACTTCGATCTGCTCCTCGAATCCTGAATGGGATATGTCGATGACGTGCAGCAGCAGATCTGCTTCCCTTACCTCATCAAGGGTCGATTTGAACGACTCTACCAGGTCGTGGGGCAGCTTACGGATAAAGCCGACAGTGTCGGAAAGCAGAAAGGGAAGGTTCTCAATCACCACTTTCCTCACTGTGGTGTCAAGGGTTGCAAAAAGCTTATTCTCTGCGAACAGGTCCGACTTGCTGATGAGGTTCATCAGGGTCGACTTGCCTACGTTGGTATAGCCTACCAGGGCTACCCTTATCATTTTGCCGCGGCTTTTCCGCTGTGTAGTCATCTGGGTGTCAATCTTCAGAAGCTGCTCCTTGAGCTTCGAGATCTTGTCACGAATGATACGGCGGTCGGTCTCTATCTCAGTCTCGCCCGGGCCCCTCATGCCGATACCTCCGCGCTGACGCTCAAGGTGAGTCCACATTCCTGCCAACCTGGGCAGCAGATACTGATACTGGGCCAGTTCCACCTGCGTGCGTGCGTGCGACGTTCTGGCACGTGATGCGAATATATCGAGGATAAGGTTTGTACGGTCGAGAATCCGGCAGTTAAGCTCTTTTTCGATATTGCGGATCTGGCTCGGAGAAAGCTCATCGTCAAAGATGGTGAGTGTGATCTCGTTGGCAGCTATATATGCCGCTATCTCTTCGATCTTCCCCTTGTTAACATAGGTGCGGGGATTGGGATAGTCGACCTTCTGTGTAAACCTTTTCACAGGCTCAGCCCCTGCCGTTTCCGCCAGGAATGCCAGTTCATCAAGATACTCCGCCACCGTCAGTTCATCCGCTCCCGGAGTGATGACGCCCACCAAAATCGCTTTCTCGCTTATACCATTCATTTTTTCAATACCCGGATTGAGGACGCAAAAGTATAAAAAAAAGGGGCCGAAGCCCCTCTTTGTCAGTTTATATATCTTCGGTTCTGCTGAATCAGACCCCGTATAGCATTCTTCAGATTCTCGGAACACATTATCACCATTTCTATATCAGGCGGGTACGGCACCACCTGCGACTGAAGCATCGTTTTTTGCTCCGCTGACAGAGCATCCACGTCTCCGATTGCCCGGGCTGAGATATGCTCGAAGTTTGAGGTTGCGCCTATCGGATCCTTCTTAAGCATCTTTTCAGGATTCAGGGCCAGCACCTCCACATCGCCCTGGATGACGCACTCTTTTTGCTGGACAGTCTGAATGAGGGCGCACTGCAGGCTCTTGTACTTCGCGGCCCTGACGTCATTGCCGAGTGAATCCTTCAGCACGTTGCCACGGGCATCCTTGACATAATCAAACCCGTCCTGGACTGTTTTCTTGATGAGGCTGTCACGCTGGAACTGCCTGTCAGGACTGACGCCCACCAAACGCAGATTCACATTTACCAGGTAATCGAACTGGGTGTTCTGATCGAGCAGAGCTGTATGGTATTCAACCCATTCACTGTTAAGTCTGGGGAGGTCGAGAGCCAGGAGGTCCTTTTCAAATTCCTCGGGAAATTTTATGACAGAATAGTTTTTTACAGTTACATAGACACGGCTGATACCGAGGTATCTTGATTCCTGGAGCATCTGACCGATTCCGTCATAGTCTCCCACATATTCCTGAGCTCTTACAAATTCGGCATAAGCCTGACGGTAAGAGTCCTTGGTCCCATTCTTCATCAGTTCCTGTCCGTGAGCATAGTAGAAGTCGGCGGCTTTTTTCTTTGCCATCACCATCTCCTGCATGTAATCGACATAAGGGAACTGAACTGTTCTGCCGTTATATTCGAGAGGGGTCACCGTACGTACCAGCGACTGCCTGTCGCTCATACGTTTATAGATCAGGTAGATCTCGTCGTAGGCATTGGGCCTGCCTTCTATCTTAAGGTACCTGATGCGTTCGTTATCCTGGTCGGTAACGATGTTCATTGCGCGCTCAAGGCTGGCGATATCCTTTGAGCTGTCAGAGTTTTTACGAAGGGCTTTCACGGCTTTAGCGATGGCTGCGTCATAGTTACCTGACTCAACCTGTTTCTTTGATGATCCGCAGCCTGCAAGGAGCAGTGCAGAAACAGTCAACAGCAGAAATATTTTCTTCATAAATAATTACAATTAACCGCCGCTGATCAGATAAAGGGCGGTGTGATATTTAAAACTTTTTTCAATATTACTGAAGCTGAAAAATAATAGGTATGGAATACCGGACACGTACAGGACGTCCGCGCTGCATTCCCGGCTCCCATTTGGGTGAGGCGGCTACGGCTTCCTTAGCTGCTTCATCGAGAAGCTGGTCAACGCTGCGGGTGATAGTCACTCCGCTTACGGTGCCGTTGGTCTCTACTACGAATGTGATGAAAACCCTTCCCTGGATACCGTTTTCTGATGCAAGCTCAGGGTAGCGTACCCTTTTTTGAACCCAGTCACGGAATTTGTTGATGTCGCCACCCTTGAAGGTTGGCATATCCTCAACGATGACAAAGATTTCGTCTTCGGTTTTTTCTTCCTCCATATTTATGACAGGCGCATAAATTTCTACCACCTTGTCTTCTGAGGTCTCATCGTCATCGAAGGCAACGTCTGATTTGATTACAACGTCGTTTTCAACTATTTCGAAGAGGTCGGTAACTGTAACCTCAGGCGGCGGAGCCTGTTCGGGCGGTGTCTCTTCGGTTATGGGTATCTGTTCCTCCTCGATGGCTTCTTCGGACATTCCGTCAAATGCTGAGTTTTTCCTCTCACCGGTTGTCCATTCAAATGCAAGAAGTGAGACCAGGAGGGCTACGATGATCCCGAACTGCAAAAACATCGGTTTTTTGTTTTCCAGGTTTGCCTTATCGCTTTTTTTGACTTCCATTGCTGATTAGTTAGTCCTGAGTACAAAGTTACAAAATAGTTTATCTCCTTACAAGGGCGGGAAAATAAAGTGGATGTTGTTGTAAAAATATTTTTATATTTGCACCGTTTTGGGGGTATAGCTCAGTTGGCTAGAGCGTTTGACTGGCAGTCAAGAGGTCAGGGGTTCGATTCCCCTTACCTCCACCACTAAAGAGCAGGTTTCAGACCTGCTTTTTTTGCATTATACAGGTTGGCCGTGAGAGCCAGGAGCCCGGAGCCCGGGACCCAGGAGCCAGGAGCCCGTCAAAAAAGGGGGTGCCCTTGATTCAGGCACCCCCTTTTATTATGACAGCAACAACCTAGTACTGTGGATTTTGCTGTGGCTTTATTGCCGGATTTGCATCCAGTTCTGTCTGCGATATAGGAAGTATGGTTCTGTAGAAAGTCCTGTCAATTGTCTTGGTACGGTGGGTGATAATAACGGCGGGGTATATGAATTCATCATTGAACTCTATGCTCCTGTTAAGCCGCATCATGTCAAAGAACCTGTGACCCTCAGCGAAAAACTCCTTGCTCTTTTCGTCCATTATCATATCCATCGTAACGGTTGCATCGGTGGCAGGATCCAGTACCGGCGCCCTCTTACGGATATTGTTCAGATACGCAGCCGCCTTTACTTTATCAGGTGTAGGAAGATTAAGAGCAGCTTCTGCAGCAATAAGGTGAACCTCGGAGAGACGGAAAACCTTGACGTTTGTTGCCGAAGCAGTTCCCTTGTCTCCCTTAAGGTCAACACCGCTGTACTTCAGGGACGAGCCAAACCTGGTGGCCGAAGTCTCGTCATAAGTCATAATGCCCCAGCGAACATCGGTCGCATCTTCACCAAGCCGTGTCAGGAAATAGTCGCTGGCCATAAACCAGCCCATGGCACCGGTGACCCTTCCCTGTCGCAGGAGGTAGTAACCGAGCGATCCCGTCAGAAGGTCTGCTTCAGAAGGATAAATGGCAAGTTCAAAGATCGACTCGGAACCGAACGGCGCCGACCACGAGCTAACCCAGTTGGCATTGGAATACAGCGTGTATTTATTTGAGGTGATTACCTCTTCGGCAGCGGCAAGGGCCTCAGTATACTTGCCCATATAAAGGTTGACCTTTGCCTGCAGCGTAATATTCGCGTAGTAGTTCAGATAACCCTTCAGAACTGTCTTTGAAAGAAGCGGAGCGGCATCAGTGAGGTCCTTCATGATCTGAGTGTAAACCGCCTCCACCGATGCCCTTGTTGGCTGGGCCGAAGCATCAAGCAGTTCCAGGATAAGCGGGACTCCGTATGATGTCTTGTCCATGTTGTAAGGCTTGCCGTAAAGACGGACAAGGTCGAAATACATCAGTGCCCTGGCTGTCATTGCCTGCCCTTTGTAATCACTCAGAGTGGCAGTCCCGTTTCCTGCTTCCTCGATTAACCCGATATTCTGGATCAGGTTGTTGGCCTGCAGAATGTTATGATAGATCTGAGACCAGAATCCCGAAAATGAATTTGACGTTGCTGAATGGTTAAACGAATAAAGCTGGTCAAGGCCCCTGCCCTGAGAACGTATGGCGAAATCGCCGCCTTTCGCATCACCGTAAATCACGAAGTTCCTGCCGTAATAATCGGCGGCTGTCATCTTTCTCATCAGTCCGTTTATTGCCACCTTCGCATCGGCAACATTCGTTATCGACGTTTCTGCCGCAGCTGAGTTGCTGGGCTTGACATCCAGAAAATCCTCGCACGAAGCAAGCAGTACAACGCCCAGTACCGTAAATAATATCTTTATCTTTTTCATTTTAGTACCTTTTATAAATTAGAAACTGGCTTCGATTCCGAAGGTATATGTCTTGCCGATAGGCATTTCCCATCCCCTGGTGCCGTATTCTGAAACCTCCGGGTCATACTCCTTGTATTTAGCCAGGGTCCAGAGGTTCGAACCGTTGAAATAGACTCTTGCATTGGCTATTTTGACCTTATTGACAATAGCCTTCGGCAGAGTATAACTTAGTGTTATGCTCTTGAGCCTCGTATAGTCAGCAGGGTGCATGTGCCTGCTGCTCTTCTGGTTCACATCCTCGAAGTCAACAGCAACACGCTGGGGATATAATGCATCCTTGTGGTCCGGTGTCCATCTGTTTTCATAAGCATCCTCCGACATGATTCTTTCCCAGTAGTAACCATCATCATTTATGTCTTTTCCCGCTGCATCATAGGTCTGCCCTCCGATCTTGTATGTAAAGATCAGCGATAATGCCACACCCTTCCAGTTCAGGTCAGTGTTGAATCCGCCGAACAGTTTCGGATGAACATTGCCGATGATGACTTCGGAAGCATCACTGTAGTTATAGGTTGCAGGACGCCCGTCTACTGTAAGGTCAGGGGTCTTGTCGTTATTGAGAAACCACAGGTTCACACCTGTTTCATCCTCTACACCAGCCCACTCCCTTCCATAAAGAGCCAGGGTCGACTGGCCTTCCTGGTAGATATATTTCGCCCTTGAATCACCGCCTGTGGGATCAAACCAGACAATGTTCTTACCGCCGTAAAGCGTTGTAACGGTAGATTTCACATTCGATGCCGTGATCCCGGCGCTCCATGTAAAGTCACCCTTCTTCATAATATCTCCGTAGAGTTCAATCTCGATACCCTTGTTGTTTATCTCTCCCACATTTTTCAGCGTCGAGCTGAATCCTGTAACTGTTGAGATGGGAACATCCTGAAGCAGGTCTTTCGAGTTTCTGTTAAAAAACTCTACCGATCCCGTAATTCTCTGCTCCAGCAGGCCGAACTCCAGGGCGATGTTGGAGTTGTAACTTGTCTCCCACGAGAGGTTGGCATCAGCAATTGTACTCACACCGCCACCGGGAAGTTCCATATACTTGTTTGTATATGATGTCAGTGAACGCCATCCGTAGTTGGCTGACGGCAGCGTGCCGTTCACCCCGTATGAGGCCCTCAGTCTGAGGCTGCTTATCACATCTACGTTCTCCATGAATTCCTCCCTGTCTAGTCGCCATGAACCGGCAACAGACCAGAAATTACCCCACCGGGCATCGGGTCCGAGCCTTGATGAACCGTCGCGGCGGAATGATGCCGATGCATAATATTTGTCATCGTAATTGTATTCAACCCTTGAAAGCATCGAAAGCATGGTGTTCCCCCAGTAATATGCGCTTGCATCGAGCTTACCTGCGGTAGCCACTGTATGCAGGGCGCTTGTCGGAAGGTTCGTTCCGGAAGCACGCTGGTAGTCCGACTGGTTTCTTTCAGCCTCCCATCCCACCAGGATGCCCACGTTGTGTACCTGGGCGAACTTCTTATTGAAATTAAGGGTTGTGGAGGAAACAAGTTTGTTGATGGTGGTAGCGTTTTCAGTTACTGACCCGCTAACACCTATGCCTGTGAAATGGAGGGAGCTGTAATACAGATGGTCAGCAGTCTGCGTATTGTCAAACGAGAGAATTGACTTGAGTGTCAGTTCCGGTAGTATGCTCACAGTGACAGCCTCATTGGCAAAGAGGCGAAGCGTATTCGAATTGTTTTCCCACTCATTATTATAATAGATCGGGTTATAGGCATAGCTTCCGTACCTGGCAGTCCACGGCAATCCCGTCAAATAGTCGGTTGGCCAGTAAAGACCCCATAACAGGTTCCGGCTTTGTAAAAAGTAGTTGTTTCCGAGGGCGCGTGTATCGTTAAACCCCTCCTGATTGCTGTTTGAAAGGTTAATATTCGATGAGAATTCAACATGGCTCCCGACTTTCTGCGTGAAGTTTATTCTGCCGGTGATACGGTTGAAGTCGTTTATCACACTTCGCCCCAGATCTTTGGTATAGGAAAATGATGTGTAATAGCTTGATGCATCAGTTGCACCGCTGACAGAGAGGTCATACGTCTGATACACTGCCGTGCGGAAGAGTTCCTTTTCCCAGTCGAAGAAGGTGCCGGCCCTTTCGCCTCCAATTGTAAGCGAATTGACTGTGAAGTCAGGGGCGGTGAATATGTAGCCGTGCTTGTTGAACCTGTTGTTGAGCTGCTGAAGAGCGCGGGTGCTTGCATCTTCAATGGTTCTGCCCTGGTAATATACCCCTGCATTCCAGAAGTTTTCGTAATACATTTCAACCTGTTTCTCCGGGCTTGCCACCTCGAAGTTGTCTGTTGCGAATGATGGGGTGATACCGACCGAGGACTTGAAGTTAACCACGGCCTTTCCCTTCTTGCCCTGTTTTGTGGTTATCACTATGACCCCGTTTGCGGCCCTGGAGCCGTAGAGCGAGGACGCGGCTGCGTCTTTAAGAACGCTTATGGATTCTATATCATTCGGGTTGATTGTGCTCATCACGTTGCTTGTGGTGTAGATACCCATCTGGGAGACGTTCCCTGAAATGACGGGTACGCCATCCACCACATATAGCGGTTCATTTGATGCGTTCATGGAACCTATGCCGCGCACCCTGATTGACGATGTCGATCCCGCCTGTCCCGAAAGAGTGGTGATCTGCAGACCGGCCACCTTGCCGCTCATTGCATTCTCGAAGGAGAGGGAAGGCACGTCACGTATTGCATCGCTGTTGACGACACTTACCGCACCGGTGAATGTACCCTTTGTGGAAGTACCGTAAGCGACTACAATGACCTCGTCGAGGGCGAGAGCATCGGTCACCAGTTGAATATTGAAGACAGAGCGCCCTTCTACAGGTACATCCATTGTCTTGTAACCAACATAGCTGATCTGGAGAACAGCATTGGAAGGCACATTGTTGAGGGTGAATTTCCCGTCAACATCAGTATTTGTTCCCACTCCTCTGGCACCCTTCAGCAGTACGACTGCATATGGTACAGGGGAGCCGTCATCGGCAGAGGTCACCGTTCCGGTAACTCTCGTCTGAGCCATGCCAACATTGAAAATCAATACTGACAGGACAAACAAAATAAGTTTCTTCATGGAATATGTAAATTAAGTTAGTGGTTTGTTGTTGAAAGTTACATCATATTCCAAACAAAAAAAAATATTTGTAATATCTTAAACATATTGTGTAACATACCTACAGACAAGCCACTTAGGTGGTAAGTAGTTACATGAAGACATAATATGTAATACATATTTTTGGGTAAATCCGGTCGGATTTTTTGTCTTTCAAACAATTTCCGGAGGAGTGTTGGGAGGAAAAAAA
>JBBRXA010000014.1:0-53456 GCA_038248855.1 Bacteroidales bacterium
CTCTTTCGCGAGGGTGGCTGAAGGCTGTTCTATCGTCTCAAGGACATAACGGTATATCTGTGAGAACTCATCGATGAATTCCTGTGCCTTTGTGACGTCTTTTTCAATCAATCCCGACAGAACATTGAGGCTGTTGAACATGAAATGAGGGTTTATCTGGCTGCGAAGCATCTCGAACCTTATCTGTGACAGCTCGCGCTCCAGCGTTTCCGCCTTCCTGGCCGCCTCGGCGCCCTCGTTATAATAGATCCATGCCTCGAGCACTCCCATGATCATGATATTGACCACGGCATAGATAAGCGCGTTGTAGAGCAGCACCAGACTGAGATCCTCGGAGTAGGCATCAATGCTATTGGCAGTCATGGTCATAATAATTGAGACTGTCACAGCGAGGAGCACCGACATAATCAGCTGGATAAGCACCCTTGATAAGACTTTCCTGTCCCACTGGAACTTGCGGTTCAGCCATTCGATTATCAGCAGATCAGCAACAACTATCAGCAGACCGGCAGGTACACTGAAGAGGACGCCGCGAAGCAGCCTCAGTATGAAATGCATGAAGCTGTCAAGTGGATAGAATCCGCTGAGGTGGTTATATAGGATAACTATCAGTTGGACAGCCAGAGCCAAACCTATGACGAACCGGAGAAGTCGCCTCAATGGGATAAGCCTGTTTATCCGTTTTGTTACGTTTGATGCCATGATGATTGTCAGATCTGAGTATCCGGTTTGCTGACGTTAATATAATAAAACTATTATGATGTGTCATCGTGCCGTATACTGGTGTTGTATTTATCTTATAACATTAAGGTGAAGGCGGATATAGCCGGTACCTTTAAAACTGTAGTATCTCATTATCCATTCACCAGGTTCAACTTCTACCGGAGTGTCAATGGTGAGATCCGCAGGGGCCACTGCTCTTGCTGATAAGACTACCACACCGGAGGGTGAGACAACCTCAGCCAGGATGCTCCCCGAGCCGGCGGTAATGGTACCTGACAGCTGCAGGGCCTCTGCATTGAATCCCACATTGATGCGGTTCATTCCTGATGCGTCATCGTTGACCGGCAGGTCGAAACCGGATCTTTCCACAGACCCGGGTTCGCATGCCATTAGCAACATGACCATTAACACTGTAACAATATCTTGGACTAGTTTCATCTTCGCTCTGTTTATAAGGCTCTATTGTCAGAATCTTTTGAGTATGCCTAATCTTGCGGTGAGATAGTTCCTGTCAGGGATTGTAGTCAGGGCGTCCGAGCTATACTTTTCAGGCAGTGCATTGAATTTCATCTCAGTGACCAGAGACCAACTCGCACCCAGCGGGAAATCGACCCCGCATCCAAACTGCCATCCTATGCCATGGGTGGTGTCAAACAGGAGCTCACCTGAAGGATCTTCAATCTCAATGTGCTTAAATTGAAGGCCTCCTCTCACAAAAACAGATGCTCTGGATAATTCTACCGGTCGCTTGTACTGCAGTCCAACGACATATCCCGTCTCCTCGAAATCACAGACAACTCCTGCGGGCTTGTATTTGTTACTGAAAGAATTGTATCCCCATCCACCGTAGATACCAACAAACTTTGCAAACCGGTAGTGGATCAGGGCTTCTGCTCCGGCGCCAACATTACTGACAGTCTCTCCTGGCAGGGATACAGCCATTGAGAGCCCGGTGTTAATTTCGAAAGCTCCCCTTTTCTCTCCACCCTGTGCCATCAGGCTTGCAGGGAGCAGCGCCAGAAGTGTGACTGCAAAAAGTACTTTTGTTTTCATTTCCTTGTGTTTTAATGATTATTATTCAGTTGTCACAACAAAAGTAAGGTCCGCCATCGGGGCTTGCCAAGTAAAAGGTGCCGGGAGTGTTTTATCCGGCGCTGAAGGTGTAAAGAGACGGGATGGAAAGCTAATTTCGGGTCCTTAAAGTATCATGACCACCTGCACTTCATACTATGAAAATTACATTTATCAGAAGAGTCCTTTTTTGTTTTTACCTGATCGCTGCACATGTATGACTATGCTTTTGACGAAGCCGGGATAAACGAACTAATGAACCAGACGAAGCCCAAAGCAAATACAAAATAAATACGTGTATTGGAGAATAAACAAAATCAACGCTCAATCCTGAATGGCCTCAAATCCTGACTTGATTTCATACCTGAAATAAGCTCGGTTAGTAACAATCCGGTAGCCGGGGCAAGTGTCACTCCCATCATGGAATGCCCCGTTCCAACATACACATTAGGAAAGGCCGGTACGTGACCAATAAAAGGCAATCCGTCGAATGAACATGGACGATGACCCTGCCAGATTTTTTCAGTTGTAATATTCAATCCTTTTTCCGATGGATAAAATTGTCCCACGGCCTTGACAATTTGCTGAATCCGGGCCTGTTTGATTTTCAGGTCGCCAAAGCCTAGTTCCATTCCGCCTCCGAACTGCGTTATGGATCCTCCCATCGGAGTAACTGCCACGTTGGCATCGGCCAACAATGCCGGATAATGAACCGGCCGAACTGTATTTACCTTAAAACTATATCCTTTCCCTGGTTGAACCGGAAGATTTGTTTTCAGTTGTTTCATGATTTCACGACTCCAGAATCCGGCAGTAATCACCAATTGATCGAAATCAAAAATTCCTTGTTCCGATTCCAGCGAAATAGCTTTTTGACCCGATGTGTGAATTTTTCTGACAGAACAGTTCCTAACCAGGTTCACACCCGATTTTTCCAATCTGGCAATCAGAGATTTCATCAATACTGAAGGATCCAAATGATCGTCAGATTTGTAATGAAATCCTCCGGAGACATTCGGTTTTGCATCGGATTCAAGCATATGAATTTCAGTGGCCGTCAATGCTGACACTTCCATTCCTGCGTGACGTACAATTTCAGCTTCCTCAAATAGTTCATTGCCAACTTTCTGTGACTGGTAAAGCAACAACAATCCTTTATGCCATAATGGGAAATCAAGTTCTTCGGAATCTTTCAGTTCTGCATACAAACTTTTACTCAAAAGGCTCAGTTCTTTTAATACCGGAACAGATTCTTTGACATGTCTGGCCGTTGAAGCTCCGGAAAATCGAAGATACCAACGAATCAGATCAGGATCAGGAAACATTCTGGCGGCAACCGGGGATTTTGGATTAAACATGTTTTTCAAACCTTTTCGCAACATACCAGGCGATGCCATTGGTATCACATGGCTTGGAACAATGAGACCGGCATTCCCAAAGGAGCATCCGTCAGTCAGGTTTCCACGGTCAAGCACAGTAACTTCAGCTCCATTTTTCATGAGATACCAGGCGGTAAACAAACCAACCACTCCTCCACCGACAATCACTATTTTGCTCATTTCAATCGAACATTCAATTTAACACACCACACTAAATCACCTGGAAACCAAAGGCATACGGATCATCTTCATCGTCAATGAAAATATTATTGAATCCTGTGATTTTGGCCCAGCCTTCAATGCTTGGAATGATGGCTTCCTGTTCGCCAATTTTGGTCAACTCTTCCACCCGGCCCATAAACTGGCTGCCAATAATACTTTCATGCAAAAAATGATCACCTTTTCTAAGTTTCCCACGAGCGGTCAGTTGGGCCATCCGGGCCGAAGTTCCGGTTCCGCAGGGTGAGCGGTCGATGGCTTTGTCACCATAGAACACTGCATTCCTTCCATCCGCTTCCGGAGAAATCGTTGCACCAGTCCATTCAATGTGGCTAACTCCCGAAATCTGTGGATTCTCAGGATGCGAGAAGGTATATTTTTCGTTGATAAGCGTTCGCAATGGGCGGCTGAAAGCGATCAGCTCGTCAGCCGAAAAGCATTCGAGTCCCCTGAAATTTTTCTGCGGATCGATAATCGCATAAAAGTTTCCACCATAAGCCACATCAAACGTTAGTTTTCCCAAATGCGGAGACTCAATTTCCAGATCTTTCCCGGCAAGGTACGATGCCACGTTTGTCAGTTTTACAGAAGCTACTTTCTTCCCATTCATCTGATATTCCACTTTTATCAGTCCGGCAGGAACTTCAACCAGCAATTCGCCCGATCTTTTAGGTGTAACCAGGCCTTGCTCAATGGCAACTGTAACTGTACCAATGGTTCCGTGGCCACACATGGGCAGGCAACCACTGGTTTCGATAAACAAAATTCCCATATCGTTGGCCGGATTGGAAGGAGGAAAGATGATACTTCCCGACATCATGTCGTGCCCACGGGGTTCAAACATCAGTCCTTTCCTGATCCAGTCGAACTCTTTCATAAAATGAAGACGCCGTTCAAACATATTCTTTCCTTCGAGAACCGGAGCACCACCGGCAATTACCCTAACCGGATTTCCACAGGTGTGGGCATCAACACAAAAAAATGTTTTTGAAGCCAAGATTGTTATTTTTTAATGGGTTCGTTCGATAGCCGGCCGTCAACTCTTCTCCATATCTTCAATGGATTGGCATCTTTTAATTCGTCCGGCAAATATTCATCCGGAGCATTCTGAAAAGCCACTGGCCGCACAAAACGTTTAATCGCATCTACTCCAACTGAGGTAAAACGTCCATCAGTTGTTGCCGGAAACGGACCGCCGTGCTGCATCGAATAACCAACTTCAAGACCTGTGGGCATTCCGTTGAAAATCAATCGTCCAACAACGTCCTGAAGAATTTCAATTTGTCTCCTGAAACTTCTAATATCATCAGCAGTCCCTATCACCGAAGCGGTTAATTGCCCCCGGAAAGTTTTTAAAACTTCGGTCAGTTCATCCGTTCCCTCGCATTCGATCAGAAGCGAGAACGGCCCGAATATTTCTTCAGCCAGATTCGGACTTGCAATAAAATCTGCTCCTGAAACCCACCCAAGAACTGGTCTTCCTTGTAATTCAGCAGAAAGCTGTTCTGATTCTGCCAGTTTCACAACGTCCTTGTTTTCGAAAATGTGTTCAGCCTTGTGCTCATAATTTTTGCTGATGTTTTGATGCAGCATTTTTTCAGGCAAAAGCAGATTGAATTGTCTGGCTAATTCAGTTTTAAAAACTGCAGTTTCTACAGATTTCAAAGCAATCAAAACTCCCGGATTGGTACATAATTGTCCGGCACCAATGTTAACCGACCTGGCAATGGTTGCTGCCAGTCGTTCTGGATTTTCGTTTATTTTTTCCGGTAGAAGAAAAACAGGGTTCACACTGCCCATTTCAGCAAAAACAGGAATAGGCTCTTCACGTTTCCGGGCAAGCTCATACAAGCTTTTCCCTCCTAAAAATGAACCGGTAAAAGCCACAGATTTCACTTCAGGATGAAGCACCAGTTCCTGACCAATAGAAAAATCGAAAGCATTGAGTGATGAAAAAACTCCATCAGGCATCCCTGTTTTTTGGGCTGCCCGAATGATTGCCCCTGCAACAAGCTCATTGGTTCCGGCGTGATACGGATGAGCTTTAACGATCACAGGATTCCCGGCAGCAAAAGCCGAAGCAGTATCGCCACCGGCCGTTGAAAATGCCAGCGGGAAATTACTCGCAGGGAAAACCACCACCGGTCCGACAGCTTGCAACATTTTCCGGATATCCGGACGAGCCACTGGTTTGCGGTCGGGTATTGCCGGATCGAGGGATGCTTCAACCCATGAACCATCCTCAAGGACAGAGGCAAAGAGCAGCAGCTGATTTACTGTTCGTCCACGTTCTCCCACTATCCTCACTTCAGGCAAGCCCGACTCAGCGCAAGCCCGTTCAATCAATTGAGCTCCCAAAAGTTCAATTTCGCCGGCAATTGCCCTGATAAAAGCAGCACGTTCTTTCCCGCTTTTACGTTTATAGTGCTCATAAGCCGTAACCGCTTTTGCAACAGAAATTTCCATTTCCGCTTTGCTTGCCTGAACAAATAATTCAGGAAGCTCCTGAAGTGTTGCAGGACTGTAAGTCTTAAAAGTTATTGACCCCTGAGCTGATAAATCAAATCCGATAAAGTTCTTTCCGTGTATCATGTTTTTGGGTTTACAGATTCAAATAATCAGGTAACTTAGGGCGATTTGCCAAAGCCGAATTCAAAATATTCAGGAGACGATCGCGTTCGTCACCCACCAATGGAAGACGTGGTGCACGGACAATTTCATTGCCAAGTCCGGTGAGCGTTTCAGCCAGTTTAATATTCTGTACCAGTTTGGTTGATACATCCAATTCGAGAACAGGCAAGAACCAGCGGTAAATTTTCAGAGCTTCCTTTACTTTTCCTGCTTTAATCAGTCGATAAATAGCGACTGTTTCGCGTGGAAAAGCACAAACCAAACCAGCCACCCAACCATCGGCGCCCATCAGCAGGCTCTCCATTCCGAGCGTATCCACACCGGTCAAAACGGCGATGCGGTCGCCAAATTCATTTTTCATTCGGGTGATATTCGAGATATCGCGGCTTGATTCTTTCACCGCCTGAATCGTTGGCAAATCCACCAACTGATGGAACATTTCCGGAGAAATCCAGATTTTGTAATCGGCGGGGTTGTTGTACAAAATGATTGGCAATTCGGTTGCCTGAGCAACAGCACGCAGGAAAGTTACCGTTTCGCGATCGTCGGAAGTATAGCGCATTGGCGGTAAAAGCATTAAACCATCAGCACCATTGTCACGGGCACGAATGGCTGCCTCTATGGCCGCTTTGGTCGATTGTTCTGCTACATTCATCAATACCGGTACTTTTCCGGCAACAGCCTTAACTGTATGTATTAATAACGAAACCTTTTCTTCCTGAAGCAAAGTACTTGCTTCTCCAAGTGATCCACCCAGAATAATTCCATCAACACCGGCATCGAGTTGTGCTTTCAGGTTCAGGTCAAAGGCTGCAAAATCCAGTTGATCATCAGCCGTAAATTTGGTTGTAACTGCAGGGAAAACCCCTTTCCATTCGAAATGCATGTTTTCGGGTATTAAGTGTTAATAATTTCAAATTCTAAATAAAAGACATGAATATCTTTTTCTGCAAAGTTATTTAGAATGAATCCAGATAATACCTTAATATTATCCTGAACTAATATGATCTTACCATTGTTTACTAATAATAGAGTTCTAGTTAGAATATTTCATACCATTACAGCAAAAGTGAAATACAAAGACAGCATATCATGAAGATACTTCCTTTTAAAATTGCGAAACCTGTCAATGAATCGTTTTGGATTCAGAACGACCATCTGCCGCACCTTTATGACATTCTTCATCAACATGATGAGTTTCAAATCACCTTAATTCAGGAAGGTACCGGCAATGTTATAGCAGGTAACTGTATTCATGAATTCCGACCTGGAGACATTTTTGTATTTGGCAGCAAATTGCCACACGCATTTCGCAATGACCCGGTCTATTACAACACGGATAACCAATTGCTGGCACGATCGTTCTCAGTATATTTCGAATGGAAAACCCTGGGTTCAGTATTTCTTGGACTTCCTGAGACAAAAACATTAACTGACCTGATGCAAAAAACTGAACGTGGTATTTTTTATGGCGGTAAGAACAATCAGGAAATTGCACATAATTTGATAAAGCTGGGTAATGAAAATGAGCTCGATCGGTTAATTTTACTGTTGACGATACTCAACCAGTTGGCAAACTCAACCCATAAACAAATTCTTGCTACTGAAGGTACCTATAATAATATGAATGAAACCGATGAGAAAAGAATGGATGCGGTTTACCGGTTTACCTTAAATGAATTTCACCGCCCGATTTTATTGAACGAAGTGGCTATGGTCGCTAATATGACAGTAAATTCTTTTTGCCGCTATTTCAAAACCCGAACCCGCAAATCGTATCTCGATTTTCTGACTGATTACCGTATAGGACAATCGTGCAAGTTGCTGCAGCAGGAAGAGTATAGTATTTCAGAGATTTGTTACCATGTAGGGTTTGGAAATTTATCGAATTTCAACAGGAAGTTCAGGGAAATAAACCACTGTACACCCAGGGAATACCGAAAAAAACAAGAACTTTCCTGATAATAAATCAGTTTTTGAAGAACTGAATAGCTTTACTGGCATCTTCAAAGAGCGGGACAGGAGAGAAATCCTTTCCGATTGCTTTTTTCAGCCATAAGTCAGGCATTGTTATTCCCTCGCGGCATGCTTTCTTCAGGCCGCCGGCAAGGTCATCCCTGTTGAAGCTGCCTGCCAGCAAATAAGAATAGATGGCCCCGTTATAATAATTATATAGATACAGGTCGCCTGAGGTAAAATGATTATATACCGAAAGGATATGACTATCTTTTTTATTACCAAAAGTCTTACTGAAGTATTTATTCCATATACCGGCTGAAATATCCAGGACAGCAATTTTCAGCTCTGCAACGCTTGCATCCGGGTGTTCGTACATCCATTCCCAGGTCATTATATCAGTGAGGGAATTACCTCCCATTTCATACATATACCACATGGTTGCCAGTGCAAGGAGATGCTTTTTCTCCTCCACGGTAAAGGGGAATAAGTCCAGCCCCTCAATGTTTTTGTAGGCAAATATTTCGGCCATTCCCTCGGTAATGCCACCTGTCGGCACACCTGCGAGCAGGAAGTTTTCGCTGTCCGTTGTACAGTAGACACCACAGACTGCGTGGCCCAGTTCATGCATGATAACACGGTAGCCTTTATAGTCGAGACCCGTTTTGTCAAACATGGTTGTGACCAGGGCCTTTCCTCCTGCCACATCAGGCTGTGAGGAATAACCGCCTGATACAACTGCATGAACATTAATCCTTGTACCCACATAGCTGGCCTCTTCAGCAGGGAATCCCATCCTTTCAAGGATCTCTGGCAGATCATCCTGCAATGCTTTGGGGTCAGGATACCGCGACCTGGTTATGGAGTCGAGAAATTTTCCCTGGTAAACCGTCTGCTCCTGAAAACCGCTGTACCATACATCAAAGGGCTGCAGATCACGTTTTAACCGCTTCCTGATTATTGCTCCGATCTGATCATTTACAGGATTTCCCAGGATCTCTTCAATCATCTTTTTTGTTTCACCGGCACCGAGGTTGGCATTTCCAAAATTCCTGGTGATGAAGGTGGAGCCATTACCGTAGACCTTATCAATCTCCTGTTGCAACAGGAATTTCGTTTTCAATCCCTTATACCGGTAATCAGACTCAGTGGCAAAACCATCCATTCTTTCTTCACGGCCGTTTTTGAATAAAAACAATTCCTTTTTATAGGGATCCCAGCGTGTGTTTGTATCGGTGAGGAACTGCTCCGGTACTTCCCCGTTGAATACTGCCTCGAGGATATCGCCCGACAGTTTTTGTCTTTTAAACCCGTCTTTCCTGGTGTACTCCTCTTTGGTATTATCCCTTATCCCTCTGTGGCTGTGTAACAGAGTGCCCTCCGGAAAAATATATTTACCTGACTGATCCTTAATATGGTCCATCCGAAAGAAATAGTTTTCCATATACCTCCTGTACTTTGACATCTCTGACTGCATGAGGGAGTCAGGGCTGACAGGTCTGCGGTCAGCGAAAAAATCCCCGATTCCATTCATTAACCATTGATCACGCGTCCATTCGGCAGCCATCTGATCCTTTTCGGCAACCGGGTATACGGGGAAATTAAGTTTCAGGAAGTGTGCCAGTTTGGTACTGTAGGCATCATATGACGGTGTTGCATCGCGGAAGAACCTGTCTGCCTTAAGTTCCGGCACATCAACAAAATCGAACGGTTCATTGAATTTACTTCTTACCACCGACCCGGAACTGCCGAGCAGCGCCAGGTTGCCGGCTATTTCCGGCAGGCTTTCCGCGAGTTCCGCTTCTGTCAGGAAGTTGTCAAGGCAGAACTGACGAAAATTCTCACCTGCACCATCATCGGTATTCCAGATGGCAGCAAGCTGGGAAACACCCTTATTGATTCTCTCGGAGGAGGCAGCCCCCTGTTTTGCCGTCAGTTCTTTCCTGACTGCGGTGACCAGACTGTCTGAAAGCGGTTGAGAAGTTATGTTACCTGATAAAATTACAGCGGCACAGAAAACGGTTATTATTCTTTTGATCATTTCAATTGGTTTTATAATTCAGAAGTCGGGTATTAAGGATTCACGGGTCAATAAATCTGTTATTTGCACGGGTTTAATTTGCGTTCAATTTCCCTGGCGGTATCTGTTACAGAGAGGCCACCGCAGCCGGTACAACGCAGCTCCCTGGGAAGTGACCCGCCCACACTGTCCATAGCTTTTATGACCTCATCAAGGGGTATTACCGTATCAACACCGGCCATTGTGATATTTGCGGATGTAAGCCCGTTCACGGCGCCAAGAATATTTTTCCCGAGGCATGGTACCTCCACCCTGTTGGCGACAGGATCGCATATCAGGCCGAGCATATTCTGCAGGGCGAAAGAAGCGGCGCTGACAGCCTCAAGGGCATTACCTCCAAGAAGCTGAACGATACCGGCTGCAGCCATGGCGGAGGCTGCTCCGCACTCTGCCTGGCAGCCTGCCACCTCCGCTGAGAAGGTCGATTGCGTGGCGATAAGAACACCAATCATCCCGGCAGACAATACAGCCCTGATGCCCTCCTCTTCAGGCAGATCAAGACTGTCAGCGCACGCTGTTAAGGCACCGGGAATGACAGCACATGATCCTGCAGTAGGTGCTGCCACTATTTCCTGGAAGGAGCTCTTTGACTCCATCACAGCCATTGTGTTCTGAATCAGATTGTTTATTAACGGAGAATCGAGCAGCCTCCCTGCCGTAACTGCCTTGCCGATCAGGTGCGACTGCCTGCCCAGTATCCTGTCTTTATACGTGGTGCCTTTTAGTCCTGTTATTACCGATTCTCTCATAACCTTATGAATCCCTGCAGCAAGCTTCCACACCTCTTTTTCGGAAAAGTTTCCCCGCCGCGATTCATACATTACCGCCATCTCCCATAACTGTGTATCTTTTCCGGGCAGGGATCTGATTAAATCAGCAGCAGTAGTAAAAGGAACGGTGCATTTTGTCCCTGATAAAACAGGTAAAACGGGAAGTGAATAAAGGACTTCCGCAGAGTGAAATCCTGAAGAGATCGCCTCTCTTGTGCCTTTACTTATTGCCTTTGAGGTTTTAACATTTATTAATGTAACATCCTCATTTTCAGATATCTTAATGACTTCTATCGCGAGGCTGTTGAATTTTTTGCTGATTTCTCCCGGGATTGCTTTAACAGCATCACTGCTTAAACCCTTTACAAACAGGAAGAATTCAAAATACCCCCCCTGAACATCAACATCGAAACCGTTTAGGCGGGTAATTTTCACCATCCCTCCGCCGGTTGAGATTGCGGTTATCTCAAGCCTCTTACCGTTAACGGATTTCAGCGTCAGCCTGTATGTATTCGGATGAGTCGCAGGATAATCGCGTATTTCAAATGTTAATTCAATGCCCCTTGCCTTTATCAGTGAGAGGGAGTCCTTCATTTTCGATGAGGAGGCCTCCATGCCCATTAATCCTGTTGCAAGTCCAATGTCAGATCCCTGTCCGTCATAGGTTGTCGCCAGCGAGCCGTCAGGAGTAAATTCGACGAGGACGCTTTTTATCTCTTCACCGAGCAGTTCTGCTGCCAGACTGCCGATCCTGGCAGAAGCGGCAGTATGAGAACTTGAAGGGCCCCTCATCACCGGTCCCAGTACGTCATTGAAAATGCTAACGTGATTTTCCATAGAGGCTAGATCTTTATGTCCTGTCCGATGTTGCCCCGGCAGGCCTTAGTGTAAGCAAAATTTGCTATGGCAAGATCCTGGATTGCCAGTCCGACACTCTTAAATACAGTTATTTCATCCGGAGAGACCCGTCCAATGATCTTCGATGAAATTAATCCGCCGATTTCGCCTTTATAGTTTTCCGGTTTATAAGTTCCCTTTTTCATGGGAACGATAATATCCCCGCTTTCAGAAAAGCAGGAATCCTTCTGGTCAACAAACAAAGATGCGACTGAAAAGAGATCCTCGGGTAATTCCTGCATTCCCGGGTTGTAAGACCCGATCGCATTAATGTGCACTCCCTTTTTAATCATATCGGTAGTAAATAGTGGTTTCTTGGAGTTTGTGGCAGTACAGATTATATCAGCCTCTTTTAAAGATGAGAGGTTTGCAGCAGGCAGTAATTCAACATCTGTCTTTTCCTTAAAAAAGTCAATAAACCGCTCAACAGCTTCTGAATCCAGATCATAGATATAGGCTCTTCTGACAGGCCGTTCGCAGCACACAGCCTCGAACTGTGTATATCCCTGGGCACCGGCGCCGAACAATGCAAGAACTGAGGAGTCCTCGCGGGAGAGCAGCCTGGTTGCAATACCTGATGCAGCCCCGGTGCGTAATGCGGTAAGCCAGGTGCCGTCAAGCAATCCGATAATTGAATTGGTTTCAGAGTCTATCAGGATCACTATGCCCTGTATTGCAGGATTCCCGTGTAAGGGTTTTCCCTTGCTCTGACCGAGCAGCTTGATCCCTATCCTATGCTCCGCCGGCAGAAATGAGGGTTTATAAAAGAGAGACAGCTCATTGGCGCCTAAATCGGTTACGGTTCTTACAGGCATCCTGTACTTCCCCAGGTATAAATCCCAAAAAGCCATTTTCATTACTTCTATGGCCTCTTCCATGGAAATGAGATCTTTAATATCTTCTGAGGTCAGGAGTTTTATGTTTTGCATCACTTTATATAATATGCGGAATTCATTGTTTTATCGTCAGACTAATTTAGCATACTCCATGATAATACTTTAATGACAGTTGAAAATAATTGCACAAAGTAAAACAACCCTGGCGTTATAATGCCCGCTTCTGTTCATAAAGACAATCCTGTTGTTTATATATCAGTTAAAAACAAAATTTTGCTTATCCATAAGCAGCGTTACTTTGGGAATGATTTTTGTAAATGTTTCGTAGAATTTGCATGTTATCATGCATTTCCTGACTGTTATGGCGCATAGAAACTTGAAGATATTATCCTTTCTGATCCTGGTGTGCACGGCTGTCTCCTGCATCACAGGAAACAAATCTACCTCACCGGTTGAAGAAGATAAGCTCTATGTGACAAGAATTTTTGTCGGTGATTTTCTCGATTACCAGCATACAACTGCAGACTCAAAAGGCAATCCTGATCTCATCTGGATAACCACATCCCGGGACAGTATCCATGGTAAAATCCCGGCATACAGTAAAGAGTGTCACTTCACTCCCGGAGAGAGGTTGTATCTCAGAAGAGTACTGTCGGTAAACGGAAAGAGTGAAGCCTGGGTCTACCGGATTGAAAATGCCGACACTGTGAATTACATGTTAAATGAATACCAGGCTCATAAGAGGGGACTGGTAGAGGCTTGGCTTGGTACTTTTCCTGACAATCCAACAGGATCACCTCCCGGTTCTTCCGGTAATACAGAACAGAAAACAGCTGACAGAGGCCCGGGAAACAATTGACCTGCTGTTTTGTTTAATCAGTAGAAAACAACAGAATGCCGGAAAACTTCAGACGCAATAACCTGGACAGGTCATCATCGCCATATCTCCTCCAGCACTCCGGTAACCCGATATGGTGGCAGGAATGGCGTAGGGAGGTGCTGGACCATGCTGCCGCGAAGAATAAACCACTGCTGGTTTCAGTGGGCTACGCGACATGCCACTGGTGCCATGTGATGGCTGCCGAAGCCTTCTCGGATCAGGAGACTGCCGATTTCATGAATGAAAGCTTCATCTGCATCAAAGTGGACAGGGAGCAGAGGCCGGATATTGACCAGTACATGATGCAGTTCATACAGGCACTTACAGGCAGCGGAGGATGGCCGCTGAACGTATTCCTGACCCCTGACCTCAGGCCTGTACATGCACTTACCTACGCTCCTGCCCGAACGGCTGGCAACAGGAACTCCTTCCTCGGTGTCGCCAGGGCTGTGGCCGGCTACCTGCAATCTGACGGGGTAAGTATAAGACCCTTCTCAGCTTCCGGGGAGGAGTCTCCGGCAGCTGAGGCCGACGCACTCCATGAAGGGCTCACTTCATATTATGACCATGATTCCGGCGGATTCGGCACCTCACAGAAGTTCCCGCCTCACTCAACCCTGCTTTTCATTCTTTATTCCCTGGCAGTAAACGATGATGAGAAATTAAAAAAGATGGTCACCGTTACCCTCGATGTCATGATGTTACGCGGACTGAATGACCATCTCCAGGGAGGAATTTTTCGGTACTGTGTCGACCGTGACTGGACGATACCTCATTTTGAGAAGATGCTTTATGACCAGGCCATGGTCCTCTGGAGCTACTCACTGGGATACCGGGTGGCCCGAAAGGAGGAGTACAGGCGAATGGCTGAAAAGATACTGAGGTGCCTTGATGAGTGTTTTGAACTGGATGGGCTGTATATCTCAGCCTTCAATGCCGATACGGACCATGAAGAAGGGGCTACATACCTGTGGGATACGAATGAGCTCGAAAGTGAGCTGGGGACAGAAGATTTCAAAAGGTTCTGCCAGGTTTATGACATCACCGCTGATGGCAATTTCGAGGGTCGGAATCACCTGGTAAGGAAGAACAGTCTTCAGCTGATCAGCATAGAAGAGAAGCTGCTTGCAATACGGAAAAAGAGGAAACAGCCCACACGTGACAACAAGATACTGTGCGGAATCAATGCACTTACCGCTATATCCCTGATCCAGGCAGGGCGTTTCCTTCAGCGGCCAGATCTGGAAGATAAAGCAGCTACTGTTGTAACAAAGCTTCTTGAAACTTTTTGGGATGGCACCTCACTGGGCCATTCCTTTTATGAGGGGATCCTGCAGCGCCAGAGTTTCCTGTCGGATGCAGGTGCCCTGCTCCTGGCGGTGACAATGTTGTATGAGACCGATGAGTCATGGGCCGGGATGATGAACGTCATTTCAGATTATGTAAAGTCATTTAAGGTTGATTGTAAATGGATTGAGTCAGAAGCTGAAGACTTTCAGAAAATTTATGCCTCATGGTTTGACCATCCTGTTCCTTCTTCTGTCAGCCTTGCAGAGACAGCACTTACACGCGTTGCATTACTCACAGGCAGGGAGGTCACTCCGGTAACATACCGGAGGCCTCACCATTCGGATTTTTACAATATCAATGCTTTAATTACCAATGACCTTTTCCACGTTTACACAACAAAGGAGCCGGCATCATGGAATAATATCCCTGCAAATTCAATTCAGAAGAGAGGGGCACCGGAGACGGATTGTTATGACGGAGCATGCAGAGTGTTAAACCTGATCAATTGACTTCATTATTGAGACTCAGGGAAGTGTACACTGTGACCGGGAAGGATTACAGTCCCGGCACTCTGACCTACTGGAACAGGTTGCCGAGCATGCCGCCGGCCTCCTTACCCCTGTTAGCTCCGAAGGGCGCCAGGGCTCTTATGAGTTTGCGGATGGGCATCGACTGGAGCCATACCCTTCCGGTGCCCCGCATCGTGGCCAGAAACAGTCCTTCGCCGCCAAATACCATCGACTTGAGGCTGCCGGCCGTCTCAATATCGAAATCCAGCGACGGTTCAAAGGCAACGACGCAGCCGGTGTCAATACGCAGGGTTTCATTGTTCAGCTTCCGCTCAATAACGGTGCCCCCTGCGTGGATAAATACCTTGCCGTCGCCTTCAACCTTCTGCAGGATGAAACCTTCTCCGCCGAGCAGCCCGGCTCCCAGCTTCTTGTTCAGTGTCACTGTCAGTTTTGTACCGAAGGCGGCGCACAGGAAACCGTCCTTCTGCACTGTAAGCGTGTTGCGCACCTCCCTGAGGTCTATGGGAATGATAGTACCGGGATAAGGCGCGGCGAAGGCCACCCTGGCTTTAACGTTTCCCCTGTTAGTAAAGTGGGTAAGAAAGAGAGATTCTCCGGTAAGCAGACGCGAGCCGGCCTGGAACAGTTTTCCCGAAAGGCTCTGGTTCGGTTCCGAGCCGTCGCCCATCTTTACATCATAGGTTATTCCCTGCTCCATGTAAACCATGGTGCCTGCCTCGGCAATTACTGTTTCATTAGGATCAAGTTCTATTTCTACGAACTGGATGTCGTCGCCGAAAATTTTGTAGTCTATTTCATGTGATATCATAGTGGTAGGGATTTGGTGGTCAGAATTGATTAATTAACGAAATTACGATTATCGGGAGAGAAATGAAAATAATTGTCCTGAGGTCTGAGGGTCTCTGGTATCAGCGTATCAGCGTATCAGCGTATCAGCGTATCAGCGTAACAGCGTATCAGCGTATCAGCGTAACAGCGTATCAGCGTCTCAGCGTCTCAGCGTCACTATTAATCTGACTCCTCGAGGAAGAAAATATCATTTACAGGTTTGTTGAAAAACCTCGAGAGCTTCAATGCCAACACAGTTGATGGAACATATTTCCCCAGCTCAATAGAATTGACAGCCTGACGAGACACTCCAATGACTGCTGCCTTCACCGGTCAGTCAGTTTATCAAGCATCTTCAGGCGTACATCCATCTGATGCGCTATGATCCTGTCATAGTCATTTTCCTTCTCGCCGAACTTATTGACAAGGACAAAAAGTTCTATTGTCAGGAAGAAGGCGAAGAAGAGTATCCATACTGCCAGCGCTATGTTCGAGGAAAGCAGGATGGAAAAGAGCACACTTAGTTCGTCGAGGAATCCTGTCTTCGAGCTCAGCTCCGCTTCCAGTTCCTGGCGGATGTTTATCTTGCTGTTCTCCTTGGCCGATTTCTGCTCGCGGAGCTTGCTGATCTGCATCTCAATATCAGGCAGCAACTCACCTTTAGGGTTGGAGACATCGGTCAGGGTATAGTCTGTTCTCCTCACCACGGTATCCCTCCTTTCACCGTTTCTGCCGTTGACCTGCAGCGGAATATGCTTCGTCTCGGTTGTTGTGCTCTTCACGAAGGGCCTCCTTGTAATCTCCTCTATTATTGCGGCACGCTCCGCCTCCTTGATGACAATCGCGGAGTCAAGCTGGCTTATCTGCATGTCAAGCTCTTTCGTCTTCTTTGGAAGAACTTCGTTGACCTCCTCCTGAATATTGGTGATCTTCTGCTTTTCAACGTCCTCCCTGAACATGATCTGATCCATGATCACAGAGCCGATAAGCGCCATTACAATACCGATGAGCACCCTGAAAATTATCACCATTTTATTTTTCCCTGACGACAGGATTATCTGACGTTCTATCTGGATGATTATGATCACCATCACAAGGCTGACCAGGGCTGAACCCCAGAGGCCTGTATGGAGATAACGCTGGGAGAAGTTGAAACCGATAAAACCCCAGATGATGCTTATTATGAGGATCGCTGACAGGTATTTTGTCACCGTGCGGGCGCTTGTCTCACTTGATTCCTTGATAATGCTGTACTTGTACCCTGTCAGGTAGCAACCGATTTTTAACCATAGATCTTTCATCGGTTCAGAGCTTTTTATTTAACACTTTCGACTGGGTAAGTGCGGATAAGCCCCGCATGAAGCCTCTCTGGTATGAAAGGGTGATACGTTGCGAGGGGCCTGTACCCCCTGCGGCTTCGCTTTTTATGACTTTTATTTTCTCAAGATGGTCAACAACCAGCTCCTTTCGGGTCTTCAGCTCTTCAACGAGATCTATGAGTCCCGCCCGGCCCCGTGAGCCAATGTGGAAGTCTGTCTCCTTCAACAGTCCCTCATAATATGTGGCTGACTTCTCGATGAGGAGAAACAGGTCCTGCTGCAACAACTGAATATTGTCAGCCCTGTTGCTGTCATCGGGATTGATGAGTGCGTCATTGTAGCCTCTCGATTCGAAATCTGCCTGGAGGAAGTTATAGATGGCAGTGATCCCGCCGTCGCTGTTGACGGAGAAAAAGCTTCTGAGATCTCCGGTGGATGTAACACCCTCCGGGAGGTCACTGTGTCGGGTTTCTGACTCATCGGTTATTTCTGAAAAATTCTCCGGATGTATTTTCTTTTTGAGATTGAAGAGTCCCATAGCGTGATTTTATAGTTAAGACGACGAAAAAAGCCGATTATTGCCTGAGGCAGGTTTATTATGTTAATGACTGCCCGGGAAGGGAAAATGATGCACGTCAGGAAGGGGAAATGATGCACGTCAGGAAGGGGCAATGATGCACGTCAGGAGGGGAAAAAGTTCATCCGGCGTGGGAATACCGAAGGGATGACATTATGATAGCCATGAAATCAAAATTAAGCTGATTTCCGAAGGGATGACGTTATGATCGCCCTGAAATCAAAATTCATCTGATTTCCGAAGGGATGACATTTTGATAACTCCGATCTGCCAGTTGGCGGACAGAAGGGCCGGGGTTATTTACTCAGGATTGGGAATGATGCAGATGAATTCGAAATCCTCACTGAAAGGATTCCGGAACTGATGCAGGTCATTCGGTGCCACGTAAAGGCTCTGGCCCTTTCTCACCTCGTGCTCAACACCGTTCTCATCCACGGCGATACCGCGGTTGCTTTCGATCTTGATGACATGCTCGTAGTTATGCTGATGAAAAGGGGTATTTCCTCCCGGGGCAACAATAAAGTGCCTCATGATGATGTTGTCTGACCGGTCGCCGGGACCGATAAGTATTTTCATCCTTACATCCTTCGCACCTTCCACTTCTACCTTTCCGGCAGCTATTTCCTCGTTGTTATTGATTTTCATCTTCTCTTGTTTAACAGGTTATCAGGTATAAAACAAACTTTCCACAGTTTTAACAGACATGGCCGTACAATGAGTGTGTGCGCCCAGCCCTGACCGGATTAAATGAAATTGCCGTCGTAGTCCATCCTGGGATCAGATTCAGAGAGATCTATGACCCGCTGAAATCCGGTATGTCCGTTTTTATGAGTAGAAGATCCTGCATTGTAGCATCTGACAATGCCCCAGGCGCCGTGAAATATCTTTCCGGCGGTGACGGGATTGCGGTGCAGATGCCCGAAGAGCAGCATATCGATTTTGTACTCTATTATGCTTTTCAGCCGGTGGCTGTCTCTCAGCTGCATCCCGAGATTAAAATCGAATGGATGATGGTGCAGGTACACAACCCTCTTCCGGCTGACAACTTCCGCATCAAGCAGCATCTGTTCCAGTCTCAGCAGCTGGCCCTCCCCCAGCTGGCCTTCCGAAAGAAACCGGTCGCTCCAGTGAAGCTCCTCCGCCGTAGTATCAAGACCCATAAAGGCAATTTCATCGATGATGTCAAGTTTGGGATAAGTGAAATCAGCCGTTCCGTAAAACTTTTCCTTAAAGACGTCGACATATTCCGCAGAGCCCATGGAGCCGGTGCCGTAGTCGTGGTTACCGGGAAGGACCAGCACCCTGTACCCGTTTTGCTTAAGCCGGTTAACTGTATTTAATGCTTCCTCCCTCTGTTCTGCGCGGTTGGCGTTATCAACAATGTCGCCGGTGATGACTATGATATAATTTTCTGCCGGTTGCTTAAGGAATGTGATGTTGTCAACCAGGGCGCTGAAATTTTCTCCGCAGTCCTCATGCCCGACATGCAGATCCGATAAATGAATGATTTTCTTCAAGGTTTGGTTTTATTATTTAACTCATTTATTTCCAGTCTATAATCATACTGCAGATCCTCGTGAAGCAGGGGCAGTTTCCTGATGACTGTATCTGTCAGCCTTGTGTAGATATTCATGAGGGCGGTACTTCTGTCAATCGGAGGAGAGAATTTTCTCAGCTTCGTGCAGAAATAAATCAGCAATTCGACTTCGGTCTGTTTCTTCTGGGAATACCTTATGTACTTCCTGGTCATTGCCAGGATTTTCCGGATGCTCTTTTTAATAAGGTAGTAGCTGCTCCTGTTAATAAGGTCAAACTGTGTATCGATCTCACGCCTGACATTTGCTATGTAGAGCTGTTCGTCGGACGACTCGAACAGAAGGTAAGTGAGGAGTTCCTTATTCTCCTTCTTGAACCGTGAAAGCCTGAGACATAAGTCACGCAGCTCTTTTGGTGTGCGAAAAGTCAGTTCCTGGCTGAGTTCTTTTACTGTGACGGCCTTCATTCTGGAAATTAAGATCTGTCCGGGTATTTTCTCCGGTTAAATTTACGTATTAATCCTTACAGGCACGTTCACCCGTGGTGCTGGTCTGATACAGAGGGCGCAATAATGATCAGGACAAGACCCTGACGGCGATAAGATAAGTCACCACCGAGACCGAGGCTGACAGTACCATACCCCAGATCAGGTCGATTACGGTGACAAGTACCGGCCAGTCTTTCAGTGTTGCCAGGTTTGTGAGGTCGTAGGTGGCGTAAGTTATAAGCCCGAAGAAAGCACCGAAGACCACTGCGTGCACCCACGAATGTTTCTCAACGGCCGGAGTGATGACGAAGGTCACCAGTCCTGCAATGAAGAGAAGGTAAAATATTCCGGCTGCCACCCAGCCTATATCAGGCTTCATAAGGAAGCCGATATGCTTCTGGTAGAAGTTTCTTGCAACCAGTACCAGCCAAATCATATCGATGGCGAAAAATACCGGCAGGGCAATGAGATAGAGTTTTACAAACATGTTATTCCGTTTTAATTATTAACACCCGACAGGGTTTCTTGTTCCCGATGCCGTGGTCAGGGTCTGTTAAAAGCAAATTCGTCAGTCGTCATGACCGGTATTAACCTCGCCAGTGTCTCCAGTTGTGCACACTGTCGGGTTTCTTTATCAGGGGCAAATGTCCGGCTCCTACAGTAAGAGCCGATTCACTCAGTATCCAGTAAACCACACAGCTGGTAAGGGCTGCAAAGAAGCACCATACGGAGGTGAGGTACTCGGTATAAACTACTCCGGTGATCAGGCATGACACCATCATAAAAATACCCATCAGGGACATTCTCTTCACGCCTGATACAAAGAAAGGCGTCAGTGTAGCTATAATATATAATCCGAATACAGGAAGTGAAAGGCGAGTGGGGAAATCATTGGCATACCTGATATGATGCTCGCTGATCATGGGAGTGACATTAACGATAACCAGTCCTGCCCCGTAATAGAGAGAGGTTATGATGCCTGCACCGAGCATGAATTTGAGCATCCTTCTCTTTTTCTCCGACTCTTCCATGCGGAGGACCGAGAAAGGTAACATGGTCGGCCATATCACCAGCGCCGTGAGCAGGAAAATAATTGAAGGAAGTGTTAGTCCCGGCGTAGGGTGAGGCGACTGCAGGGAGAGCCATACGAATCCTTCGGAGATCTGCTGTACACCGAAGATCAGGGGAATTGATGCAAAGGGAAGCTGCGAGGTCTTCGAGGCTTTCCTGAGAGAAGCAATACCGATGAATGTGATTATTGCCCCGCCTGCAAAACTTGCTTCAGCTGAAAAACACATGTGGTACTCCTTCCTGTTTAAATAGACATGGTAAGCTATGAAAAAAATCCGGCTGAGATACCCGGTAACCTGAAATTTTACGGATCTGTTTAATTATTTATTCCCTTACTGTTTCGCCCCCGCAAATTGCTGCACATGTATCCCCGGAACAACGCGAGGGGAGATTTTTTATCTGATGAGATACAACTCCTCCTGACGACCGTCAATGAATCGTGCTCCGTCTTTTGTAAAGACCATATCGTCCTCCACGCCGAGGGAGACTGTGTCATTGTTCCAGCCGGGCACCACAGCCGAGACACTGAACTCCATCGAATAGGTAGTATTCGGATAAAGGGGATGCTCACCCGTACCCCTGAAGGCCTCCTGCCTCTCGGTGAACCCGATCATCATGCCTGACCCGTGACCGTAGTAGTTGACAGGGTGACTGTATATCACCGGGTTAAGACCTTCGCTCCTGCCCCTGTCAAGGCAAACCTTAAGTATCTCATTGCCGCTCCTTCCCTCTTTCATCTCTTCGAGTATTATATCCTGTTGCCTCTTTCCCTTTTTGAACAGGGCCTGTATATCTGCAGGTGCCTCTGTCTCACCGGGGCGGCATACATATGCATTATGCTGCATGTCAGTTGACAATCCCAGGTAGCTTATCCCGACATCACAGTGGATCATGTCTCCGCGACGGATCACATCATCATCCCGGCCGTACCTGGCGATTCCGGCCGATGATCTGACAATATCTATCGAAGGAAAGAACCAGTAATCAAGATCAAGTCCCATCAGCCGGTCAACTATCCAATACCTGACCTCCGCCGTTGTTGTCACATCAGGGATGATCACGCCGTTGCTGAAGAACTCCTTTATAAGATCATGGGTTATGCCACCGAGATGACGGTAGACGCTTATCTCCCATGGACTGCGTGTTTCATACCATCCCATTATCACTTTCCTGGCAGAGGTAAGTCTTGACCTGTATTTCTTATCCAGTGATTCATAAAGTTTCTCATAGTGAAAATGCGAAAGTCCGTTGACATGTGCGAAGTCGTCAAGTATCTCAGTATCATAGTCGATCCCTATCTTCTGAGGATCCGCTTTACGGATGTAGTCAGCTACTGCAAGGAACTGTCCGTCAGGACCTTTAGATTTGTCAGTAAAGATATTTTCATAAAAATACCCGGAGGCATAAGGGCCGTGCCATGTGGCGGAGAGCTTTTTAAACCCCTCTTTGCTGTCGTGGAAGACAAGTATCGAAAGTCTGCGGGCTCCGTCGCCCGGCCAGGCGGTGAGCGTCCGGTAGACAGGATCTTCGTTGTTCTCAAAACATATGACAACCCACATATCTATTTTCTCCCTGCGCATTATCTGAGGAAGGATGCTGTCAAGCTTCCACTCAAGATTTTTATTATATAGTTCAACCTGTCTTTGCAGGGGAAGCAGGTTATCAATATCCCTTCGCGGCTGAGATTCAGCAGGTGTCAGCAGTAAGAGCTGGAAAACGATAATAAGTAGCAGTGACTTCATGGAATACAGGGTGAAAGAGTTTTAGCCTTTGGCAAATGCCTATTGACTGATTATCACACAATTTTTAAGAAGAACATCCATCAGGTAACCGGAGCACTCTCCGCGCAATGTGACCACCTGTCCGGCCTCCGGGTTTCCTGCAGCCGCTCCCGCCGGAACGGTACAGATGACTGCAGCAAAATCGCTGCCAGTCTTAAGCGAAACATTCAGGGAGCTGTTCTCACCCGGGGTGACTGCGCCAATTTCTCCGCTGACCTCCACGGTCTTTCCGACGTACTTCACGGCGGCAGCTGCTTCATCCTGCTCAAATGATACCAGCAGATCAACGGCCGTGAAAACATAGTCAGGCCTGACCTTGCCCATATCCCTGGGTTTGAGGTTAAAAAGATAAAATCCGCCTGCAGCTCCTGCCATGCCCAGAAGTACAAGAACAATCAGAACTGTTTTTACACGAGGTTTCATTTGTTAATGTTTTGATTCTACATCGGTGAATATTTCATTATGACAGTAACCTCGAGGTCCTTTGCAATCTTCTCCCGCACCACGCCCGGGATAGCAATATTATAATCCTCAGGTACTATTTTGAACCTGGCATTGGCATTTAATCCTGTTGCAGTAACCTCCATTGTTCCCTTGATGGTAACCGGCTTTGTAACATCGCGAATTGTCAGCTGGCCCTCGGCGACCACGTCATAGGTCCCGGCCTTCTTAAGGTCTGCAGATGAAAGATTCGTTATCTTCCCCTTAAAGCTCGACTTCGGAAATTTCTCAGACTCCATGTAGTTCTCATTGAAATGCTCTTCCATCAGGGCGCGCTCAAAATGGAATGATTTAATGAGTACCTGGAACACCAGTTCGCCGGTGGAAGTGTCAACGATGCCAGCCACCTGGTTATTGTCAGCCTTTATATCTTCCATCGGCGTATGTGAATAAAAGCCGATGAAGCCGGTTTTGGTCATGTACTTCTGCGCACTTACTGAAAGCGCCAGCACTGTGAAGATGAGGAGGAGGAATGATCGTTTCATAATTTTATCTTTTGCTAATTTAACGTAAATACCCGTGAAATGTTGAATCCGATATGTATATCTCCGTTCAGCCAACTGCCTGTGGTCTCACCGATAAAACCCTTTTCAATCATCGCCAGGGAGTTTGTAAGGATCAGCTGGAATACATGGCCGCCGGTTTCGATATCGACACCCACCGACAGTGGATTGCAGACAGGATTGCTCATATATGTGTTGTTGGCATTGACCAGGTAGAAGTATTCAGCATTCAGGCTTATGCGTTTCGACAGTTTCAGCCTGCCGCCGGCGCCCATTGCCCAGAGGTCATTGGGATCAAGCTCTGTTGCAACAAGGTTGCGATGGACATAGGTCGGTGTCAGCTGCAGTGATATTCCCTGGCTTATCTTTCTGGCAATCAACACCTGAGAGGTGTATGAGAGGCGTGAGGAAAAATAATTTGTACGGTCAGGGTCCGGCCATTTAACGGTTTTTAGTGCCGCAGAGGCGAAGAATGAAACGGTTACCGGCATCACTTTAGCTCCTGAAGACTGACGCATCAGTGTCAGCTTTGTAAATGCATCAAAGGTTTTCTCATATGTTCCGCGTCCGGCACCGATCATCAGCCAGTTGAAAATACCGTATTCGAGGCTGAAGTGGATATTTGCCTGGTCAAGGCCGAAGAACTCATATGCTCCTGAGTTTACTGTTCCGAAGCGGTGGGAGATCCTGAAGTCAAGCTGTCCCGGGGGCATCCTTTCCACCGAGTGGCCGTTCATAATGCGGGTTGACTTGAAGGTGGCCGTCGTATAGTTTGTTTCAGGAGGAGCATTCTCATTGAGAAGATCCAGCAGATCGTCCTGCGCAACAAGGCTGACAGTCACCAGTGCAAGCAGAAAAGAGACGAAGGTTTTTTTCATTATCACCGCCATATTAATTGTTGAGCATGCCCTGTGAGACCCATATATCAAACTGTCTTAAGGAACAGGCCTTAAGCTTAGCCCCGTTCTTTGGCATGTGTGAATATGTGCCTGTATAATTTATCGAGCCTTTTACGGCAACCGCGTTTGTATTCAGATCGGCATAATTCTCAAGCCTGATATTATTTCCGAATGAGGCGGCCGTTGCATTGGAGTGGCACGAATAACAGTTGTTTTTCAGAACGGGTGCCACTGTTCCGCTGAAGGTGACATTCAATGTGTCACACGAGGTGCTGAGGGAAGGATACAATGCCTCTTCACTGTCATAATAACAGGAAACGACTATCACAGTTATGACTGAAACAAGAAGTATAAGGGTTCGCTTCATTGTGTTGTATCTAATTGTTTGGGTATCCGTTTTTTATCCAGAGGGCAAACTGCCGTATCCTGCATGCCGTGAGAGAACCTGCAGGAGGCATTTTGGGGACACCGTTGCCTTTGAGGGCGTTCATCAGTACTCCGCTGGAAGCGACAGCGGCGACATCTGAATAACCGGTCAGTCTGACTGATCCTCCGGGATTTGTGGCACCATGGCAGCCCACACATGAAGTCTGTATCACCGGCCACAGGGTACCGGAAAATGTCACAGGGTTCAGAGTATCGCATACCTCACCGCAGAACTCGTCGGGGGCTCCGTAGCGGATCCATGCAGCAATCGAATCAATCACCGCAGCGGGGAGGCGCGGCAGAGGCGGCGGTGGCATCCGGTTATCCTCATTGTCAGGTGCAGTAATGACTTCGTAGAGTTTACTGTTTCCCGTGCTTCCCGCGGTGACTGCCATCATGGTTGTTGAGTAAGATGCAAAAGTATATCCTTCCTCGTGAGTTGCGGCATCGTGGCATCCGGTCATGGCGCAGGATGAGACCAGCACAGGCAGAATGTCGCGCTGGAAACAGGCACGCGGATTGACATACCCGGAAGGCTGCTCCGACGGATCCTGGCATGATGTGGGATTTGCCCCCTGAAGAATCCAGAGACGGATGACAGTCCTGTTTTCAAGGGAAAGCGGTTGATCAGGAGGCATCCTGCCCTCGCCGAAAGATGTGATGACAGCCTTATACGCGCGGCTTTGCTCAGGTTTGCCCGGCACCACCGAATGACTTATGTCTATAAAATTGTCGAAAACATAATTACTCTCACCGGTTCCGTCGTGGCATCCTGTGATGCTGCAGCTGGTCCGGAAAATGGTGAGTACTTCGCGTTCGAAACATATCTCGGGAAGATTCTGATCCAGCAGGGATTCATGCCTGCATGACACTACCGAGATTGAAATAACGGCAAGCATTGTGGCTGCCTGTATGATATTAATTCCCCGTCCTGTCATCCTTAAAAAATTATTTTACACCACTGATTGGTATTGTAAAGATAATAAGCAGGTTCATCACCTCATAAAACAGAGAGTGATTTTTAACATACTGTGATTTTAATAGCGGCGCGGCTTGGTGCGGTGCCTGGGCTCCCAGGTGCGGTCTGCCTCGCCGGAGGTGCCGGTGAACTCATAGTTCTCTTCGGCGGCAATACGCAAGCCCTTGTAAGACTTGCCGTTAAGCTCCGCCACTATCATCCTGGCCATCTTGCCTTCAACCTCTACTGATGATGCCTTTTTATAGATCTCTATCAGACCGATCTCTACATTCTGTGCACTGGGCACGCTGGCAACCATGTTGATGATCTCCCGCTTTGTGATCTTTTTTCCCTTACCTACGTTGAGGACGATGCGGGCCATGGATTTGCCCCTGGCGTGTTTGCCTGATTCTTCTGCAGGTGCGGCAGCCTCATGCGACTGTTTATGTCCTGACCGGTTGAGGTCAGGAGCGTTCTTGTAGTACGCCAGAAACCGGCTGAATTCGAGCGACACAAATCTCTTTATTATCTCTTCCCTTGACAGGTCGCTGAGCATCTCGTATGCTTTATCGATATAGAGGTTGATCTGGCTCTGGTCAACATCAGCCTTCTGCATTGTCTCGATAAGACTGAACAGACGGCGCTCGCATATCTCCTGTCCGCCGGGTACCGGTTTCTGGACTATTGTCTTGCGTACCACCTTTTCTATCTGGGTAATATACCCGCGTTCCTTCATGTTGATGATGGAGACTGCCATTCCTTCCTTTCCGGCGCGTCCTGTGCGGCCTGAGCGGTGGGTGTAGACCTCGTGGTCATCGGGAAGGTTGTAGTTGATAACGTGTGTAAGACTCTCCACATCGAGGCCGCGGGCAGCAACGTCGGTGGCCACCAGCACGGAGAGATTCCTGTCGCGGAACTTCTGCATTACAGAATCGCGCTGCGGCTGTGACAGATCGCCGTGAAGGGCTTCGGCATTATATCCGTCGCGCATCAGTGATGCCGCCACTTCCTTGGTCTCCTGTCGCGTGCGGCAGAAGACGATGCCGTAAATGTCAGGATAAAAGTCGACCACACGTTTGAGTGCATCATAGCGGTCCCTCGAATGGACCATATGGAATATGTGAGTGACATTATCGGCGCCTGCGTTCTTCTGGCCTATTGTGATCTCCCACGGGTCGCGCATATATTTTCTTGCAATAGCCACAATCCCCGGTGACATGGTTGCAGAAAAAAGAAGGGTATTCTTTTCTGAAGGTGTCTCTGCAAGGATGGCGTCGACATCATCGCGGAAGCCCATTTTCAGCATTTCATCAGCCTCGTCGAGGACCAGCGTTGAGACGCCTGAAAGGTCTATGCGTTTGCGCCGCACAAGGTCGAAGATGCGGCCCGGGGTGGCAACGACAACATGGGCCCCGTGTTTCAGTGCCGATATCTGTTTCGAGATGTCAGCACCGCCGTAGACGGCTACAATTCTAAGTCCGTCAATAAATTTACCGTAGTTCTCAAGATCACGGGTAATCTGCATGCAGAGCTCGCGCGTAGGGCTAAGGATAAGCAACTGGGGTATCACTGCCTCAGGTCTGAGGGTCTGAAGGGCGGGGAGGCCGAAGGCAGCCGTCTTGCCGGTGCCGGTCTGCGCCAGGCCTATGAGATCACGTTTTTTTTCGAGAAGGTAAGGAATGACTTTCTCCTGTATGGGAGTAGCGGTTTCAAAACCAAGTTCTTTTATCCCCTTGAGGATTGCGGGCGAAAGCCCCATTTTTTCAAATAACATAGATGATAATTTATTATGCCTCGACTGCCGTCACTTTGCGGCAACGATTACTTCTTTTAAAAGGCCGCGCAAAAGTAGGCTTTATTATCCGTAATATTCTTGACTGGCATTCATTTTCTGTATAACTTTAGCTGAATAAAGTAAATAAAGATCATTAGCCCATGAAGAAACTTGTTTTCCTGCTAATCATTCTCCTGATTCTGTGGATTGCCGGTGCATCTTACTGGTTTGTCTGCAGGACAAGGTGCGACTGCCGTAATTCTCCTGCTCCGAATGAGGTGTCCGGCCCCCGGGAGGCTGCCCTGGCTGCGCTTAATGCTTCTGTGGAAGAGGCAAAGACATTCCTGAGCACTGCCGGGACGCAGAAGATATATTTCGAGACATCACGCGCATCTTCTGAGGCGGAAATTAATGTTTCAGGGTATCTGACCGCGCTTAAATTATACCTGGACAATCATCCTGAGGCGAGGGTTACTGTAACCGGTCATTCAGACAGCCAGGGACCTGCTGATTTCAACCTGATGCTCAGTAATCTCAGGGCAAAGTTTGTGGCTGCGCATCTGAAGATGTACGGTATCAGACCGGTACTGATTGAGACATCAGGAAAAGGAATAAGTGAGCCCGCAGGCGACAACCTGACTCCTGAAGGAAGAGCACAGAACAGAAGAACAGAAATTAATATAAAAATGTAAATAACTATGGCAGAACGATTTACTTCCGACCTGGCATTTATCATCCTGGTGTTGCTTGTGGCAGCCCTGTTGGGATTTCTTATCGGTTACTATGTCAGGAAATCAATGAAATGTAAGAAATGCACTGAGCTGGAGGAAAATAACGCCTCCCTGAATATGAAACTGAAAAACCTCAGTGAAGAAAACGGCTCGATGAAAGGCCGTATCGAAAGGCAGGAGGCAGAGATTTCAGCACTGACGATAAAGGCCGAAAAGCTGGAAGCCGAGGCGCGTAATGCTGCCGGAAGGAAACCTGTCAAAGCGGTCAGGATCCCTGCCTCCGGGAAAATCGTTACGGATGACCTGAAGATCGTTCTGGGCATTGGCCCCAAGATATCAAAGCTTCTTAGCAGCCGGGGCATTACAACGTGGAAGGCGCTTTCAGAGATGAGCCCTGCGGTGATTTCGGAATATCTCCTGATAGACGGAGGCGAAAGGTACCGCATTCATAATATTGAATCCTGGCCTCACCAGGCTTTGCTGGCTAATGAGGGAAGGTGGGATGAACTCAGGGAGCTACAGGGAAAAATGGTGGTCTGAACTCCCTTCCGGCATTGGCTCCGCTGATTCTTGGAGCTCTGTCAAAGAAACGTGACACAACCGGTGCAGGCATCTCAGGCATCGGATCACTCCTCGGCAGTCTGACCCGCAGAAGGTAGGTCCGGGATTGTCAAGCCTGGCTTCTGACTCGTGCCGGTTAACTTCCCTGTTTTGGGGAAAATGCTATATTTGTTTTATCCCGGGGGAGGAAACAATATTAACAGGGATCAGAAAAGGAGGCGAAAGATGATTTTATCGGAAGACTTTTTATACAAACCAAGAAGCCATAAGGATATTGAGTTATGGAAGGATGTAACGGATGCGGAGTGGAATGATCCGAAATGGCAAAAGAAAAATTCAATCCGCAATGTTGACCAGCTGATGCGGGTCATAAAACTTGGAAGTTACCAGGAGGCTGAGATAAGGAGGACTGTCGGGACTCTTCGAGCCGAAGGCAAGGAGCCGTTGCGCATATCGCCTTATTATGCCTCGCTGATTCAGGAAGATCCGTTCAACCCGGTTTTTTTCGGCGAGGTGTCGGAGAAGCGTATTGACCCCATCTTCTGGCAGAGCGTACCCACTCCGGCCAACCTTATGTTTCCGGACGCCGGAGTCGAGGGAGCCATGAGCGAAGGCTCGCGAAGCTACGGAGCAGTATACCAGCGTTATCCTAACAGGGTGGCGCTGTTCGTGGCGGAGAACACCAGCTGTGCATCGTACTGTGTCCACTGCCAGCGTTCCAAATCGCTTGACACTACTGCTGACGTGAACAGCACCGAAATAGACAAAGGACTGTTTTATATAAGCAGAAACAGGAATATCAACGAGGTACTTGTTACAGGCGGCGATGCCCTGATGATAAGTGAGAAGATGCTCAGGTACATTCTGGAGGAGCTGAGCCGTATCCCTCACATCAGGGCTATCAGGATAGCCTCGAGGGTACCTGTGGTCCTGCCCATGGCAATCACTGACAATCTGCTCGACCTGATAACGGTCTCGGCCAACCGGTACAATAAGGGTATCGCGAAGTACATCTACTTCATGACACATATCAACCATTTCCAGGAGCTTACTCCTGACCTGGCAACGGCCGTGAAGAGAATTACGTCTCACGGTTTTACCATCAGAAACCAGACAGTTCTGCTGAATCATGTAAACGATTCGTACCGCATTCTGGCAGAGACATTCCGCAGGATGTTCTGGGTGGGGGTTCACCCCTATTACCTGCTGCAGTGTCACAAGGAAAGGGGAATTGTGCATTTTATAACTCCAATACAGGTAGGCAAGATCTTTATGAAGCACCTGCAAGGATGGATAAGCGGAATTACAGTACCTCGCTATGCAGCCAACATAGAAGGCGGAGGAGGCAAGGTGCTTCTTATGCCCTCAGGCCATGACACCCTGAATGAAGATACTACAATTGACGACAAGATATCCGAGAGTTTTGCCAGTATCTTTACCTGGGATCACAAAAAGATAATCAGGTACGAGGCCCTGGGAAGAGCTACCAGGAATGAATTCAACAGGGCTGTAAAGATAATGGATGCATTTATCGGCAGAAAAGGTGTCTTTGTTCCAAGGATCATAATAGTCAACAAAAAAGGAAACCACCTGGAGACCACTAACCGAACCAGGCTTCCTGTTTTTGAGAAAGCAAAGAAGAGCAAACTGCTCGGATATGAAATCCATTCACATGACATGCCGCTTACAAATCCGGTTGATGCTTATGAACAGATTGAGAAGGGGTTCATAAAATCAAAATTTGCAAAAAAATAGCAGCCGGACGCTTTTAGATGACTCATGAGGGGAAATGCCAACTTTTGACCCCTCATCTCTCATGAGGGGAAATGGCAACTAATAATATATAAATTACTGCAGCGGTTTCACAACCTCGATGACCTCCGGAAAGTCCATCCCGATTTTCTTCAGGTGCTCAATTGTAGGTATACCGTTGTTATTCCAGCCCCGGCGTTTGTAAACCGCATCACGGAGCTTGTTGTACTGATCCTCCCTGTGTGCCCGTGTCAGCTTCATCTTCTCTTCTGTGGACTTACCGGCAGGATCGACGCCTATCTTCTCTTTCAGCTGCTTGTCGTAACGTTCGGCCCTTGATTCATATTCCTCAACAGTTACAGGTCCGCAGGCGCGGTATGGCTGGTCATCATCAACCCGTCGGCCGTAGCCGCGGCGGATATTGAATACCCTCTGGAAGTTATAAACGCGTTCGGAGTCCTCTATCAGCCTGTGCTTGTCGAACTCCCTGCCTGTGACAGCCTTATAGATTGTTACATAGTTGTCAACGTGTTCCGGTACCTTTGCCGGTTTATCGGTCTGGGCATTTGTTTCCGGCTCCACATCGTTCCAGGGAAGCTTGCAGAGGCCCACAAGTCCGAACCATGTACGGAACATCGGGAAATAATGCAGTGCTTCGGCCTTGTTCTCAAAAGTGGGTATGTGGTTGTTGACCATATCCATGAATATCAGCCAGGCCTCATCATGCTGCGGGCCCTTGTTGGTGAGAGCGTAACCGCCCTGCTGAGCCAGCGACTCCTTCGACATGTACTGCGAGTACTCGAGTCCCTTGTTCTCCATTCCTATGTCTTTCATGAAGCCAGCATCGCCCCATCCCTTTTCTGCGAAGATCTGTTTCATACGGCGTATTCCCTGCCCTGCTATCAGGCCGAAACCCTCCCCGCGGGATACCTGGTGCAGCAGTTCAAGTGCGGGCGGTATGTTACCGAACCTGAGTTCCAGGCCTCCTGTGCGTTCTTTGTTCAGGATGCCGTTTTCATAACACTCCATAATAAATGCAAGGCAGGTGCCCCAGGTGATTGTGCAGATGCCGTAGGTGTCACAGTAAAAGTTGGCCTCGATTATATAGCGAGGATCGAAAAAACCGCCGTTGGAACCCAGTCCTGCCGCATTTTCATATTCGGGTCCGTCAACCATTACCGCCTGACCCCTGTAAGGCCCGGAACTCAGAACAAAATCGTCGACAGCCTTTGAACATGCCATATTGCAGCCAATCCAGCAGCCGTCAGGGATGCCCTGGGTGAAGAACGACTTCCACACTGCGGAATCAATTTTAGGCGAGTCCTTATGCGACCCGTATTTATAGTTGTGTGTCGGCAGCAGATCGTGGTCATCCATTACCTCCATAAGATGTGCTGTTCCTATCTGGCGCATCTTGCACTGCTTGTCGTCGAGCTCCCGCATCTCACGGTTGAACCTGCGTCCCCTCTCCATGATTGCATCGAGGTCAACCACATTGTTAAGGTTCCCCTTGACACCGGGTATCTTACAGACCAGCGCTTTTATCTTTTTATTGCGGAATACCGTGCCTATGCCTCCGCGGCCGGCCTGTTTCAGCCTTACCTTTTTACGCTTGGGATCCCAGAAGCTGAAGTTCAGCATGCCAATGAGCGAATGTTCAGCGGCGGAGCCTGATGAAACCACGCCTATATTTCTTTTGTCAGAATCACTGTCAGCGAACATCTCAGTCAGCTGTTCGGCGAGGATATGACTGTCATAAGCCTCGGCAGGAGCTTCGAATATTTCGATATAATGATCGACGCCGTTGATAAAGATGATAACGTCCTCCTCCGATTTCCCCTGCAGCTCCAGAGCATCGAATCCCGAAAACTTGAGGAACGGGCCGAAGAAGCCTCCCACGTTGCTGTCCATTATGGAGTCTGTCTGCGGGGAGACTGTCACCACCAGCGACTTGCCCGTGCCAGAGTACTGGGTTATGCCGCCGATGGGACCGGAGGAAATAACGATCTCATTTTCAGGATCATTCCATTTTGTATCAGGGGTTGTGGCATCCCACAGAAGACGCAGGCCGTACCCTTTGCCCCCGATGAATTTTTCCTTCATCACTGCCGGAACATCCTTCTGACGGATGTCACAGGTACCAACATTAATATAAAGTGTTTTATCGGTATAGCCTTTCTGGAGGGGTGTCCAGTTGTATTCCCATCTTTTAAGCAGTTTGTGCTTCGATCTTATTTCGCTGATATTCATATGTACTGATTGTTTGGCTGCGTTATAAAACAAAGATAAGGCATAAATATCCGCAATTTAATGATAATCGTCAATATGCACGTAATTGCAGATCGGTGAAGCAAGGCAGGAAGCAAGGCAGGAAGCATGGGGCATGGGGCAAAAGGTTTTTTGCAACAGTGTAAGGTTGTTGAAAGGGTGGAGAAGTGCAACATTGTCCGTATATTTGCCGTTCATTAATTAAACATCAGTGCCGCGGACATGAAGATCAGACTGAATAATGAGCCTGTTACCCTTGAGGAGGAAAGCATCAGCCTCTCAAGGCTGCTTGAAGTGAAAAAGTACACTTTCAGACTCAGAATTGTGAAGGTTAACGGCAGATTCATCGAGCGTGACAATTATGACAGTGAAACTGTCAGGGACGGTGATGAGGTTCAGGTTGTGTACCTGATGAGCGGAGGATGATGTTTTTTCAAGAGTTCTCAAACTGACAGAGTGAAACCTGATTTGCTGACAAAGCTCCGCAACATTAACCTGCGCGACAGGCTGCCGTACTGGATGAGGAACAGGTATATGATTACCGTCCTCATTTTCATACTGTGGCTTCTTTTGCTTGACCCGAACAACATTATTTCAAGGGTGAAGGAAGTCAGGACGCGCAACCGGCTGATAAGGGAGAAGGAGTATTACATGGGGCGAATTGAGGAGGACAAGCGAAAGCTTGAGGAACTGCGCACAAGCAACGACAATCTTGAAAAGTTTGCACGTGAGCAGTATCACATGAAAAAGGCCGACGAAGATCTTTTCATCATTGTGACTCCGGAACAGGAGAGGAAGATAAGACGCGAGAGGAAGGTCTCCAAAACGCCGAAGCCCGCTAAAGTGCGGGCTCCGGAAAATAACAGGCGTTAACCGTTACTTTGTTTTTTCTGCCAGGTATTTGGCATTCAGTCCTGCTGTAACATCAGCGGTGATATCAAGTGTTGTATCACTCAGGAGAACAGGTCCGGGGAACTGTTTAGCAAGGATATACTGGTAGTGATGGGTCTTATTGTATTCGACGAGGTACTGGGTGATATACTCAAGCACCTGGCGCTGAGCCACGAGGCTTTCCTCATTGAGTTTATATGCCATCTCGTCACGCAGGGCAAGAAGATTCTGCTGCTGCTGTGCAAGTGTCTGCTCCATCTCGGCTGCCGTGGCCCTGGTGATAAGCCCTTTCTGAGCCTTGTTCTGGTAATCTCTGACATCGCGGTCAAAAGCCTGAGATTTCGACGTCAGTTCAGCCTCTGAATTCTTCTGTTTGTCCTGCAGACTGGTGGTCAGGTCATCGGCCATATTGAAGTTGGCGATGACAGAATCCAGCTCCACATAAACGATGCCTTTTGCTTCAGCAGACTGGTTTTGCGTGCCGGCTGCATCCTTTTGCTTGCAGCCTGAAGCGAGCAGGACTCCAATTGCAGTAACAGCTGATACCAAAAGAAGGTTCCTAACAAAGTATGATTTGTTCATTTTCAGGATTTGATTAAGGTTTTACAATTCAACGCACAAACATACACAAATTTTAGAAATAATATATGGCGTTGAATCAGGCCGCAATGCCTGAAGAAGGAAAGAGATCAGAACTCCGGACAGGGGATGGCGTGTACTTTTCGGCTGCGCACGTCCTGTGAGGTGAATGAGTAGATGAGAGATATTTCGTATGCCCCGCCGGTGGATGTTATGAGGTTTGATATTGTGAAGTCGTAGCTGAAGCCGATATTAACCTGGTCAGTCTTGATGCCTACCATACCTATGACTGCATCGCCGGCCTGTGATGTCACAAACGGGATACCTCTGTACCAGAGGCCGAAGACAAGCGGATCCTTGTAATAATAGAGGCCGACATCGGACTGGTAGAACTTGCCCTGGAACATTACATTGGCAGCCACGGACATCACTTCGGTAAGTTTCTTCTTCAGGCGCCCCCTGCTGATGATCTGGAAGCCTCCGAAGAAATCCACTTTAATGGGTATGGAGGCATCTTCCCCCCAGAATGAGGTTCTCGGCCTCAGCAGGTGGTCAACGGAAAATCCTGCCCAGGTCTTGGGGCTGTATATGAGCCCGGAGGCCGTGAAATCAACGTCAGCGACATTGTCAAACGGCGGCGGGGTGATCGGGGGCAGTGTGCCTCCGGTGGTAATCTGACTGTTCCAGACCAGCCTTGCAAGGTCAAGGCCAAGGTAGGTGAATTTGAAATTTATGCCAGGTCGGAAGTGCCACTCGTCATTTATCTGGATATCGTAGGAATAGAGAAGCCCGATGTTCGTGGTACTCAGGTTTCCAGAGCCGGCAACATCATATGTAGCCAGGATGCCGATCCCGGAATTGAAGTTTGGAACAGCCTTGTCGAAAGAGACACTGTAAGTATGAAAAACACCGGGTATGGAAGGCCACTGGTTTCGCCAGTTAAGTGCAAAACGGTAATCTTCCGTCGCACCTGCAAATGAGGGGGCCAGATAGAGTTGGTTGGCATAGAACTGAGAGAACTGAGGGTCCTGGCCTTTTATGACAACGGATGTAAACAAAAGAAAGCCTATCAGGTATTTAGTCCTTGCTGACAATCTGGTTCCTTTATAATTTATCACGAATGTAGCTATTTAGAACGCATTCAACAAACGGGCTGTTACTAATTTAATCAACAAATTGATTAAACCTCCCTGAAGATATCAACATATGAGCTTTAAATTACTTTAAATCAATATTTTAATAATGTTACATCACCTGATTCAACAATTGGCTGCCCATTTCTCCATGAGCCTCTGGCTTTCCAGATGTATACTCCCGGACTGCACATCTGACCTTTGTAATAGCCATCCCATCCGATATCCAGGTCATTGCTTTCAAACACCATCATTCCCTGTTTGCTGTATATTTTCAGATTGAAGCTGGTGACGCCGGAAGCTATGGGGTGGAATACCTGATTGATCTCATCGGTTCTCTGGCTGTAGTAGCCTCCTGTCGGGCCTCCGGTGTTGGGTATAAATGCATTTGGAAACCGGAGAAACATTCCGGTATCGGTGAAAGCGTCAGCCAGGGTCAAAGAATCTGCGCAGCCATTTTCAGAAAAGGCTATCAGGGTGACATCATATTTCCCGTACCGGTCGTATTTATGTTCAGGTTCATACAGTCCTGAGGATACATCATCGCCGAAATCCCACAGGTACTGTGTGGCTCCCACCGAGAGATTCTTGAACTCTACCCTGCCGTCAGTGAGCGAGACATCATTCTCGGGTATTTCAAATGCAGCCTTTGGTACCGGCCATGCCTCTACCATGGTTGATGTCACGGATGTCCGCCCTTTTGCATCGGTAAGAATCAGTGTCACGGTGTAGTTCCCCGGCAGGTCAAAAATATAATCTGCTTCTGATTCCGTTGATGTTCCACCATCGCCAAAACTCCACAATACGGAGGATGACCAGGAAGTGGCATTTCTGAAACTTACCCGGAGGGGCACGCACCCTGAGGACTCTGACATTTCTATTACAGGCCGTGGCATGCCCTTGTATCTCAGAGCTATATCAGTGTTACCGGTCTGTCCGGCAACTTTCAGTGATGCATCTCCCTGCCGTGGTGATATTATGATGCTGCTGTTCCTTACCGGAGAGGGATTCCCGCCCCCGGAGAGGCTTTCATCAAGCGGTGCCGATGCCAGGGCGCATCTCACAGGGGTAACCGGCTTGCCTGCTGTAATGCCGGCAACCGCGGCAGGAGGGTCCGCTGCCCCAACCCTCGTCTCTGCCTGCGGCACCGGGTTGCCGGTGCCCGGTTTCTGACTTCCTTCATCAGCTCGGGAAAATATGAGTATGCCTGCTGCCAGAAGAGCGGCAGCGGCGGCAGTCAGGTAGTACAGATTGAACCTTGCAGGATTGAACCTGAAGAATTCCCTGCGTTCAAGACGGCCCATAAACCGCCCTGTCAGGTCACTGCCAGGTTCAATTTCTGAACCTTCCAGCTTCTTCCGGAACAGGTTTTCAAGGTCAGTATCTCTTTCTTCTTCTGCCATTACCTTTTCAGGTATAATTCTTTTTTATTTTCGCCAGCTCTTCCAGCTTCTTTCTTAAAACGGCCCTCGCCCTGCTGTACTGAGACTTGGATGTATTAAGGTCAATTTTCAGCATTTCGGCAATCTCGTGATGTTTATACCCCTCAACGGTATACAGGTTAAACACCGTCCTGTACCCCGGTGAAAGCTCGCCCAGGACCCTGTAAAGATCCTCCGCGGTATAAAAGTCCTCCTCAAATCCCCGGGTACCGGTCTCCGTGGTCATATACTCATCGATATCGATATGGTGCTTATAACGGAGATTTTTATGATAGTAAGTGATGGCTGTATTTACCGTCACTTTTCTGAGCCATCCTTTGAAAGAACCTGTACCGGCATAATCCTTCAGATTAAAGAAGATCTTCAGGAATGCTTCCTGCAGCATATCTTCAGCTTCCGGCCTGTCAGAAGCATACCTGCTGCATACACCCAGCAGGAATCCGGAATACTGTTTCCAGAGCAGCTGCTGTGCCTTTCTGCTGTGTCTGATGCAGCCATCAATTATTTGCTGTTCGCTCATCATCAACTGCAGACATTAACAAGACACGGGGTTATTTTAAATGGTTGCACAGTAAGTTTTTTTTTCCTGGTGGCGTAAAAATGCAATAAATCATGCCATACCGATGATAAACGTCATTTATATGCCGGATTAATTCTGTTTAATTTGTCTGCTATTTTAAACGGACAAGAGAAATGTCAGGTTTCATAAAATACGGTTTATTTATATTTGGTCGCTAAAATTAAACTTAAAAAACAATGTTCAACAAACTTATTGCATCGATACTCCCCTATTTTCCGAAGAAATTCATCTGGATCTTCTCTCGTGCCTATATTTCAGGGGAGACAATGGCAGACGCCATGAAGGCTTCGAAAGACCTTAACTCACAGGGCATTACCGTTACACTTGACGTACTGGGGGAATTCATCAAGACTCTTGACGAAGCCGAAGAGAATAAAAAGGAATATCTCGAACTGATAGAAGAGACCCAGAAGCAGGGCATAAAGGGCAACTATTCACTGAAACCCACCAGCTTCGGGCTTCTTATTGACCAGGAAGCCTGTTACATGCAGATGAGGGAAATAGTGGCAAAAGCCGCCTCTTACAATAACTTTTGCAGGGTGGATATGGAAGATTCGCCGTGCACCGATATGGAGATAGCCCTTTACAGGCGGCTGCATAAGGAATTCCCGAAAAACGTAGGACTGGTCATCCAGGCATATCTTAAAAGGACCTACAGTGATCTTGAAAAGATGCTTGACATGAATACCCCTGAGATACCCACCAGTTACAGGCTGTGCAAGGGAATCTATGTGGAGTCGCCCGCCATTGCGTTCAAGAAGTACGAAGAGATCAACCAGCATTTCCTGGAAGATCTCGAGTTCATGTTCACAAACAAAATCTTTGTGGGCATAGCCACACATGACAAGCCACTTGTCGACGGTGCTTACGATCTCATAAAGAAATACAATGTTCCGAAGAATATGTACGAGTTCCAGATGCTTTACGGCGTCACCCCGGCTCTGCGGAAGAGTATTGTTGACAAGGGCCATTCGATGAGGGTATATGTCCCCTTCGGGAAGAAGTGGTTTGGCTATTCTACGCGCAGGCTGAAGGAAAACCCGAAGATGGCGAGTCATATCATAAAGGCGCTGTTCTATAAGGGATAAAGCAGTAGGATATGCAGCAGAGGGCCGACCGTTAAGAAATTGTCCGCCAGTGGCGGACAATTTTAGGGAGGAGCCAGACTTCAGGGCAGGCCGTAGTGAAAATCGAAAATCGTAATGCGCAAAGCGAAAATAAATAAAACCCCGGTGGTGATCCCCGCCGGGTTTTATTTTTTGCCGTACACCAGCGAGTCGTGGAGAGCACGTATCTGCTGCCGCTCGCGTGCAGAGATATATGGAGCAGGAGGTTTCGGATCTTCAGGTAGACCCTTTGCAAGTATATAAATTAACGGGATGATAGTGAACGGGCTCAGTCCCACCATCTTATCAGAAGGAATGCCTCCCTTTTCGATGGCTTCAGTGCGCTGTTTCTGTCTCAGAAATTCATAATTCATCGCCGGATCGCCCAGCTCGGAGGTACTGGTAAGGCCCTGGTATGCTGATAATTTCAGGTTATTGGCAGCGTTAATCATTTCCTGGTCGGCAGGAGGTCTGTCAGCCATTATCTCAGCCCTGAGGTTTCCCAGTCGCGGTCTTACCACCACTTCTTCGATCATAAGGGTGTCGGAACTCATATAGATCCCAGCGGTGTATTCCTTCGCATAAAGAGTGTCACTGATGACCATCCTGAGATCCTTGTAGCCAACGCAGGTGAAAGTCACTGTATCAAGGGGCCGTGCATAGAAAGAGACCTGGCCCCTGCCGTCAGCTGCGCCGGCAGAGCTATGCATGTTGATATAATGCGCTCCGGTCAGGGGCTCGCGCGTTCCGGAGTCGAGGATAATGCCGTGAAAGAGTATGAATGTTGACTGCTGCCCGTTCAGGTTCAGCGGTGCGGCGATCAATAAAGCAAAAAAAAAAGCAGAAAAAAAGAAGCGGTTTTACTTCTGCAGTATGATCTCATCAAGAGTTCTCTTGGGCACATGATGAACCTGGTTCTCATCCCTCCAGTACTTAACGTCATTGTTCTGGATTGTCTCGATTACAACTTTTTCAGCTGGTTTACCTACCGCCAGAACAAGCAGAACATCATACTGTGCCGGGATCTCCATGACAGCCCTCAGTTTTTCCTTTTTAACCGATGCGATGATACATCCTCCCAGTCCCAGTGATGTGGCTCCGAGCATGATACTCTGGGCAGCTATGCCCGGGTCAATGCCGAAGGTGTCGGAAATTTCCTTGTCACCAAGGAAAATAATGTATCCCGTAGGTCTCTCAGAAGGCTCAGGCCCCTCCCAGGTTGTAAAGTAACCTGCCCATGCCAGGCATTCATATACACTCTTGCGCTTTTCCGGATCATTAACCAAAATATATTTCAGCGGCTGTCTGTTGGCACCTGAGGCAGAAAGCCTTGCAAGATTCACAAGAGAAACAAGTGTGTCTGTATCGACCTCATGATTGCCGTCAAACCTGCGGTATGTCCTTGTCTTCTCTATAAGCTGATTGATATTCATGCTGGAAATTTTGCACAAAGATATATAAAAAGCTTCCTCGGATTACATCAGAAAAAACTTAAAGGGGAAATTTGTAACCTGTCGTTATTGAATAAGAAAAATCCGTTCCGGAACCGGAGAGATGACCTTCCGGTCGGCAGCCACCGAAAAAAGCTTTTCGACCGCCCCCCGCCCCTCTTCGCCCAGTGAAAGTGTGAACCTGTTTACAAACAGGCTGATATGTTCATTCATTACGTCAGGACTGACCTCCTTTGCGTTCTTTTCAATGAAGTCTATTGAAGCGGCGGGATTGGCATTGGCGTATTCGAGGCTTCTCCGGATAGTCCTGTTTACTTTCAGTGCTGTATCTTCGGGGATATTACGATTGATTACTATTCCACCCAGGGGAATTGGCAGGCCGGTCATCACTTCCCATAATTCTCCTGTGTCAGCCACTTTTCGAAGTCCCATTGCCTCGAAGGTGAAGCGGGTCTCGTGGATAATCAGGCCTGCGTCAGCCTCACCCGAGAGAACCGCTTCCGGAATATCTGAGAAAAGGTACTCGCATTTGTTTTTTGCTTCGGGCCAGAAGATGCTGAAGAGGAGATTGGCTGTGGTGTAGCGGCCGGGGATAGCTATCACGGAATCGTTAAGCTCGTCGGGATAAATTTTGCGCCGGCTCACCACCAGCGGCCCGTTACTTCGCCCCAGGGCACTTCCGGAGTCAAGGAGCAGATAGTTCTGTGCCGCGTGTGCATAGGCGTGATAGCTCATCTTGGTGATGTCAACGGTAGCCCCCAGTGCCCTGAGGTTGAGCTCCTCCACATCTGCCAGGAACCAGTCGTATTCGATGCCTTCAGTATCTACCCTCCGGTGCACCATGGCTTCAAAGATGAAGGTGTCATTGGGGCAGGGTGAGAATCCGAGTGTCAGTTTCATCCGAAAATAATTTTGATTTTAAAGGTCGGATGGAACCCACATGTTTGAAAATTAGGGTTATAAATATTTTTGTATGTAATACATGTGGTTTTCATAATGACCTTAATGTATTCAGTATGACGGCAACAGCTGTTTCCAGTTTACAGAGGGCCAGCGGTATGTCCCACCGCTTCAGGTCGCGGGGCTCCACAATGTTCGAGACAGCCCTTACCGACATATATTCGGCTTTGTGCATGGCACACGTATAGGCGAACCAGGCACCTTCCATTGTCTCGATATCAGGATTCCATTCCCTGCGGATGCGTTCGATGACAGGCAATGACCCGGAGGCCATGTTCACCGTGGCGGCCGTGACGGCAGGATACAGAGTGCAGGCCGCATCGGTCCACCTGTTTCTGCAAACAATCCTGCCGCCTGTGAAGGGCGGTTCATCCGGATCCGCAAGGTTAGCCCTGAAGATTGAGACAAACGAGCCGTTATCGTCGACACCCATATCTGCAAAACAGTCAGAAACAGGTATTGCAATGTCGCCCGGCTTGAGAGAACCGGTATAACTGCCTGCAATTCCGGCATTAATCGTCAACTGCGGCAACGGGCCTTCAGAAAAGCGCTTCTGCAGGGCCCATGACATCGCAGCCCCTCCCACCCCTGTCACCAGGAGCTCACATCCGGATCCTGCACCGGGAATAGCCTTCCTCACGGCATCAGCCTCTGAGTGATGAGCAACAACAAGCAGAATATCCTGCGGACGATTATCCATTATGATCATAAAACAAACCGAAGGATAAATGTATCAAATTTGTTTGATTTTTCAGGCAGGCAATGAGAGGAGAAAGAAAACAGGATTCCGGTTCTCTGTTTTTAACGGTTTTGTATAAATACCTTCCCCGTTGCCCTGGATTGGCCTGAGGAAAAGGTAACCAAATAAATTCCGTCAGCTACAGCCGGATTAAACTCATGGTAACCTGGCTGACGGATATTCTGAACAAAGAGATTTTCACCTGCCAGGTTATAAATTTTCAGCAGACCGTTCCTGCATTCCGGCAGATCTATTTCAGCTTTCAGTATTCCGTGTGCCGAGTAAATTTTAAACCATTCGGTATCATAGACAGTCTCCGAAACTGACGTTTTAAGGTTTGAAAGGTTGATAAAGAACCTGTGCTGGTAATTTCCTGCAGCAAGGTTTACCTTGTAATACCGGTCATTATCAAGATCCTGAGTCATTCCTGTTACAACATCAGTAATTGAGATGTAATTATATTTGAATGCACCGGTAATATCCTTTATTGAGATAATAACATATCCGTCACGGTTTGTTTTTAAGCCAAGCCGCACCTTACATAAACTGGAATCATTAAGTTGAAGGGCATTAATTGAAAGTCTTGAGCTGTCATTGCCGAAAGAATAGAAGGTGGTCACCCTGGTGTCGGTATTGAAGAGCTTTAATGCATCATACTGCCCGTCAAACCCATTGGTTGCACCGGCGTCGAAATAGATACACAGGGGATCGTATGAAAGGGAATCATCTGAAAATCCGGCAGCAAACCTGATAAAGGCCGGCGTAACAGCCTGTCCGGATTTAAGAAACGGGCTTGTCATATCAGTAACCCTTACACTATTGTTTACTCCCAGTATTCCTTGAACAGGCCAGGCACCGTCAGAAACATGAACGAAGAAGCCCTGCATTGAAGGTATAATGTTATCAGCCAGTCCGTCACTCGACATGCCTGCAATATAAGTGGAATAGGTTCCGCCGTACTGATCGGAGTTGCCGGCATTAAAGTAATATACGGCATTGTCAATGTTGTCCCTGGTCCAGCCCGTGAGAGCATCCCAGTCGATTGGTGAGGGATATGGATTCCCTGCCAGGTTGAAGCCTTTTGTATAAGGATGGTTATGGTTATAAAGGGTTACTTCAAGGTTGCCGTTGTTAACAACACCTTCGACCTCTGCAGTTTCAGGAAGTGCTGAGGCCCCAAAATTTGCTGAATACCCCTCCAGCGGATTCAGGAGGCCAGAGGGATTTTTATGGCTGACCCAGCCGGAAGAGATCAGGTTCTCATCATAACGATATATTGAAGAAAAGGCGGCCAGCAGGTCGATCTCTTCTCCTAATTCAGCAACAACAGCATCCTGGAAGGGTGAGCTCAGGTACTTATATCCAAAACCTGACGGCAGGTATCTCTGCATAGTGATGTTGCCTGTAACAGTGCCGGTTCCGCTTCCATCAATCAGAGCTGTTCCGGTGGTGGTGGAAAGAAGTGTCATATTTCCCCCGGCATTTAATGAGCCGTTACATAACAGTATGCCGCTTACGGTCTGACCGGCGGTGCTGACTGTTGCACCACCCCCTGCCTCAATTGTCAGATTGTTAAAAATCACCGGTGAAATTCCCCCTATTGAACGGTCTGCTCCGGTAAATACTATTTTGTCATCTGTGTTTATAAAGGAACCGTTATTGACAAGGTTATTATTAATTGTAATTGTGCCCCCGCTTGCGGAAACAATGGTTCCCTCAGATATTACAGAATACTGGGAGTATATGCCGGGCGAATACTGCAGAAGAACCAGGATGAGGATTACGGAGCTTATTACATTCCCCCGGGATCTACTCTTGCACGGTTTTTTCTCAATACCATTCATTGCAGATAATCTTTAATTATTGTGAGGTAACATACCAGTTAATATCCTGAAATCTGAGGACGTCACCATTGTTCTGGGAGGAACAGAAAAACTCGAAATAATCATTCTCCTGAACATCTTCAATGTAAATGACTGTTGAAAACTGAAACGGCTGGTTTGAAGTAGTCACCCTTAATGTTGTCTCTCCATACCGGATTGAAGTATTGCCGTTTTCTACTATTCCAACTGTTATCACCCTGTTAGAGTTATTTACAAGTACATTACCAGAAATAAAAATTACAATATCACGTGATGTGGAAGGCTGATAGGTAATCCTGTTATTATCAACCAGATAATTTGTAGTAATTACTGATGTATTTGTCCAGACAGCTTTATACCAGGAATTTGCCAATGTGGTCGTAACCGAGGAATTATTGTTTATAACATTCAGCTTACAATGTGGTAAACTGGTTTTAAATCCCGGGTTATTTTCAATATATGTATTGGCATCTCTGCCGTCTGTTCTTGTAAAATCAAAGCCTACTAACCCGTTTCCAACGGCGTCATGTGTATTATTTGTAATGACCACAGACGAGAAAGAAAAGTCTGTGGAATTATATACAATTGCATTATCAGTGGCACCGGTGGTAAATACCCCGTTCATAATATTGAGCTGGACTTCTGAGCCCTTTGAAAGAAGAATCCCATTTTTACAATTGGCAAAGTCAGTCTCTGAAACCTTTACTGAAGCTCCCGGTTCTGCACTATGGAGAATCAATCCGCTATTCCGGGCATTCACCATATCACATTCGAACATCCACAGTTCAGCGTTACTGGAGTCTACCACCGTGTTGTAAAAGCCATCAAAACTGCTGTCTTTAATTTCATGATATTCACCGGATCCCACCAGTCTGATTGCGTCTTCACCCGGGGAGGTACCATACCCTGCCAGGGGTGTGGCATCGAATATCAGCATTTTGAAGTAGGTTTCCGACAAACATCTGAACATTGGTTTTCCTTCCAACCCGGGAGCAGGAACGATGGTCCCTGATCCATAGGTAGATCCCTGAATTGTAAGAGGATAGGGAAGATCAATTGTCTCAGTGTGTTCAAGATAGACTGTCTCGCTGCCCAGCCTGAGAACGACGGGTCCCTCCATGTGAACCTCAAGATAATCAATAGCATCTGACAGGGATTGAAACGGTTCATCGGGTCCGACGTCCACAATATCGTCTGAATAGATATTTCTGCCGATCATAATCCAGTCCGCCCCCCGTGCTACAAATGTTTTGCTCAGTTTTGGAAGGATATCAATTGAATCCAATCCCTCGATAGATGAGGATCCATAGCCTGTTACAACAATCTTGTGAATATGGCTGCCTGTGTTTTTAACCGTGATCTGCAATGCTGTATCGGCACTTGTGATCTGCGGGAGAGTAAGAGTTATGTCGTTACTGGCGAAAATGATGCTGTTAGCTTTGGTAAGGGTATCATCAGCACTCTTTGTAAAAAACTGTGCAGCAGTATTTCCGGCACTTAATAAGTTATTCCACCCAGTCCCATCCCAGAAATAAAATCCGTCATTTACAGTTCCGCCGCTGCTGTAAACCAGCATACCTGAAGGTACAGGTTCTGTCAGCGGAGAAGAAAGGTTAAGGTTGTTAATTGCGACCCGGGGAATCAACAATCCCTTATTTGAACTCTCAAGTTCAAGAATGGAATTGGGATCCAGAGTAATGACTGTTCCGTCAGTTATTTTTACCTGGGCAGTTGCTGATATGAAGAAGGTGAACGTAAAGAACCCAAACAGCAACAAGCGGATCATCTTCGGTTTTATTGCCTGAAATACCATGATATTTTCAGTATCTGACATTCATTTTCATAATGCCAAATTATTGATCTTTAAGCAATCCGGTTGTAGGGAATAATCTGAATCTTATGTAGGTGGTTTGCTGACAACGGGTGGTCCCGGCCAAATAAAAAAGAGAGAAAACCTTTCAGATCAGTCTTTGATCTGATGATGTGTCGATATTTAAATAATGTGCCTTCTCCCATGACATTTGGGTTTTGTGAGCTGCAGCCTTTCCGTTCTGGCAGTAAGGAATTGTAAAATAGAAGACCGAACCTTTGCCGGGTTTGGAGGTAAGCCAAATTTTACCTCCCAGGAGTTCAACATAAGCTTTGGATATTGAAAGACCCAGCCCTGTCCCTTCATAATCCCGGTTGAGAGTGTTATTTACCTGGTAAAACCTGCTGAATACCTTATTATGATGTTCCTGCGGTATCCCGATCCCGGTATCTGAGACATAAAATTCGAGGAAATTGCCGTTGAGTTTATAGCCTAGTGATACCTCTCCCTTGTGTGTAAACTTGAATGCGTTATCCAGGAGGCTTTTCAGGATACTTTTTATCTTCCCGTAATCGTACAGTAAGTCAGTCCTGGAGTCAGGAAGTCCGGGTTCCACCGTCAGCTTTATCCCCTTCTCACCTGCTTTGGGCTGGTATTCGTTCAGAATCATTTCGAGCATTTTGTTCAGATTGGCTTCGCTTTTCCTGATTTTGAGGATTCCTGCCTCAATATTTGAGACTTCGATAATATTATTCAGTATTTCAAGAAGACGAAAGCTGCTCTGGGAAATATGCCCCACAAAAGATTTCTGACTGGCAATATCCAGCCCCGGTTCGCTTAAAAGGGATGAGAACCCAATAATTGCATTCATCGGTGTTCTTATCTCATGAGAAATATTATGTAGAAAGGCTGTTTTCAGCCGGTCACTCTCTTCTGCCTGCTCCTTTGATTTTATCAGTTCCAGTTCAGCTGTTTTCCTCACAGAGACATCACGAAAGACAATTAACATTTCGACAGGAATTCCGTTTGCACCTGTAAGCGGCGAGGATGAGAGTTCTCCCCAGAAAATTGTACCGTCGAATTTCCGCAGTTCGTATTCCCTGGTTTCGGGTGCGGTATTTCCTAAAACAATATCATTGAAACGTTCCGTTACCCGGTTATGAGAATCAGACGCCAGCCAGTTCAGGATTGGTGTTCCGACTGCTTTCTCACCGGGAGGGACGCCAAATATTTCAAGGGCTTTAAGGGAGCAGTAGGAAACGATTCCGGCGAGATTGGTAATAATAATTCCGTCAGGTGACACATCAATCAGAGTACGGTAATAAGCTTCAGATTCAATTACTTTATGCTCCATTTTCTTGCGTTCGGTAATATCCTGAAACAGTTCGAGCAATGCTTTTTTGCCGTTGTACAGCATTCCTGTATGATTTATTTCGAAAATCCTGTTGCCCAGGATCCCGTATGATTCATAAACGGCTGTTTCGCCTATTGTAATTGTCCTCTTCAGGGGGCAGTCAACGCACTGGGTCTTATCATCCCTGTAGATTTCCCAGCATTTCTTTCCGATGGGCTGTTCTCCAAAAAGTCTTTTGAAATTATCACTCTGGAATAAAATGTTTCCCTCCTCATCAACAATATCCATTCCGAACGGGATTGTCCTGAGCAATGACTCACTGAACGCGTAGCTTTGTTTCAGGGCTTCCTCTGATTTCTTACGTTCACTAATATCGCGCATGCTTCCGATAATTTTTAACGGATGTCCGTCGGAACCGAACAGCAACTTAGCCGAGACCGAGCAGGAAACCAGGGAGCCATCACGGTTCCTGAGGGTTATTTCATAGTCACTTATGCTTCCCTTATCATGTAATTTGCTCATCAGCAATTGAAGTTCCTCAGGAAAAGAGCATAATTCTGATATGGGCAAACCAATGAGGTCTTCCCTTTTAAACTGTCCGCGTGAAAGCGTCCGGATCGAGGGACTGATTTCCAGGAGGGTGCCATCCGGTGTAGATTCATAATAGAGATCCTGCACATTTTCAAAGATACTGCGGAACTTTTCTTCGCTTTCCCTCAGTTCCTTTTCTGCTGCTGCTTTTTCCAGGAGGATCTCTTTCTTGGACATGGCTGCCCTGATTGATGGAATAAGACGGGACAGGTTCTGTTTGAGGACATAATCATCGGCTCCTGCTTTCATGCATTCAACAGCAATCTCTTCGTTCACTGAGCCTGTTACAAGTATGAACGGGGTAAGCGGACTTAAATCATTTTTCAGTTTGAGGGCTGTCATTCCGTCAAACTGAGGCAGCATATAATCGGAAATGATCAGATCCGGTATGAAAGACATTAACTCATAAACATAATCCTTCTGGTTTTCGACATGTTTCTTTTCAAAGTTTATACCGTTTCTGGATAACTCATGCCACAGTATCTCCGCATCTGAGGGTAAGTCTTCCACAAGAAGAATCTTTATAAGGTCTTTCATAAAAATGTTCTTAAAAAATTATTACTATTTGTAATTGCTGCCGCTGCCCGTCAGGGAATAATTTACTTCAGCGGCTGGTTCACCAGCAGCCAGTATAACCCCAGGCTGCTCATTGCACTGACAAACTTATCAAAGTCGACAGGCTTAACCACATAACTGTTCACACCCAGGTCATAGGCTTCCTTCATGTCCGGTTCCTCACAGGAGGAGGTTACAATAACAATCGGGATGTGAGTTGTCTTTTTGTCTCCCTTTACAAGCCTGAGAATTTCCAGCCCTCCCACCTTCGGCAGTTTAAGGTCGAGAAGAATCACTTTGGGCGGATTATTAAAATTCCTGTTTTTGAATTTACCCTTGCAGAAAATAAATTCAATTGCTTCTTCCCCGTCTTTGGCAACAAATACATTGTTTGCAAGGTTGTTTTTTTTCAGTGCCCGCAGGGTCAGTTCGGCATCTCTGGGATCATCTTCCACGATCAGAATTTCAACAGCATCATTCTCATTCATTATATTTAGTTTAAAATTTTATTCAAATTAAACAAGTCTCTTTTCAACCGGCAAGGTAAAATAGAATGAAGCGCCTCTCTCCGGATCCCCCTCAGCCCATACTCGTCCCCTGTGGCGGAGGATAATACGTTTAACTATGGCCAGTCCCACCCCGTTGCCCTCAAATTCCATTGTACTGTGAAGCCTCTGGAAAACACCAAAGAGCTTGTTTACATATTTCATGTCGAATCCCACACCATTGTCTCTGACATAAAAAACTGTCTCATCGTTATCCTGATATGAGCCAATTATTATTTCGGATTTCTCCTTCTTCGCCGAGTATTTTAAAGCATTTGAAATAAGATTTGTCATTACCTGTTTTATCAGGACGGGATCCCCGAATGCCGGTGGAAGTTTCATTACCGAAAATGAGATCTGCTCTCTTTCATCAGGTGAGGTAAGTTCCTGGAATACTGACCTGGAGAGTTGTGCCATACCGATCCTGAAAAAATTCAGACCGCTCCTGCCTATCCGTGAAAAAGTCAGCAGGTCGTCAATAAGGTGTCCCATACGGATTGTACTCGATTCAATTATTCCGCAAATTCTTTTTCCCTCATTATCAAGTACTTCCCCATAGTCTTCCTTCAGTATCCCTGTAAAGCTGTGAATAGATCTGAGAGGCGCCCTCAAATCGTGAGAGACAGAATAACTGAATGCTTCAAGTTCTTTGTTTGCGGCCTGCAACTGCGATTTTGACTTCTCGAGATCTGCAGCAATTTTTTTCCGGAGAGTAATGTCTGTCAGGTTCACAAGCACAATTCCTGATTCCGATTCCCGGGAAGGGAAAACCATACGAAGAAGAACATGGATCAGATCGTGGTTCAGAGTCCTGAGTGCAAGGTCTGTTTCAAATATCTCAGATCCGCTGCAGAGAGCGATCATCTGATCTACAAATCCCGGAAGGACGTCAGGTGTAGAGAACACTGCTGAAAGAGATTCCAGCATCTGTTCTTTGTTTTGTGCCCCGAAAAGTACCAGGGTAGCCGGATTCACATCAATAATTCTCACGCTCAATAATGCTGACCCGATAAATTCAGGATGTGCATCGAAATATGACTTAAAGTCAGTTACTCCTTCCTCTTTAAGTTTTCCCACGGCCGAAATTACTTCTGACCAGTCCTCTTTCAAGATCGAGACCGGTGACACTTCAAAAATCTCCTTGTAGTTTTGCTGACTTATCTCAAGTTTTCTTGTGCGGTCGGTTACGCGCTGTTCGAGCTCCTCATTAAGCAATCTGATCTCATACTCCGCCCTTTTCCGTACCGTAATATCAGTGATGACGGCAAATAGCATGTTTCTGCTTCTTTCTTTATACACCTGAAGATGTACTTCAACCGGGTATTCAATCCCGCTCTTCCTCCGGTGAACAGTGTCGAAAACAATAACTTCCTTTTCTCCTGAAAGCAGTGTGGAGATCGTCTCCCTTAAAGTCACTTCCAGGTATCCGGGCACGAGATCCAACGGTGAAAGGCTTCTCATCTCATTGAAAGTGTATCCTGTATTTTTCAGGGCGCCATGGTTTACATATTCAAATTTCAGACTTTCCGCATCGAACAAATAAACTTCATTCAGACTGTTATCAACTATGTCAAGCAGTTTGAACCTCTCTCTTTCGAGGTATTTACGATCCGTTATATCATTGATTGTTGTAATGAACCAGAGAGGTTCCCCCTTTTCGTTTCGTTCCAGGTAGGTTGAGACATCAGCCCAGACAATGGTGCCATTCTTATGGATAAACCTTTTTTCAAACCGGGTACGGTCCTCCTTCCCATTAAGCAACATGCTGACCTTCTTATCACTTATCTGAATATCATCAGGATGGGTAATAGTACGCCAATTCCCTGATTGCAGCTCCTGTGCCGTATAACCTAACATGTCACAGAAACTTTGATTAACATCAAGGGAACCGTCGATTCCGGTCATTGATTTGCCAAGCGGAGATTTGTTAAAGAGATTTCTGAATTTCTTCTCACTTTTTTGCAGAGCTACCTCGGCCCGTTTTTGTTCAGTAATATCCAGGATGGCGCCTATGAGCCCTGTAACCTCATTCCGGCTGTTTTTATAGGCAGCTTTATGGAACTGAACGTCATGTTCCCGGCCATTACTGTCAATAACCCTGGACTCATAAACCTGACTGACGCTTCCGTTAAACAATTCATTATCCATTTCGGAATACTTCATTGCCAGGTCCGGAGGATGAAACTCAAATACAGTTTTACCGGAAAGCTGTTTCCTGGTATAGCCAAAAAGAGAAACGAAGGAATCATTTACATCGAGGTATCTTCCGTTTATGTCTTTATAGAAAACCGGAATCGGGATTGTGTTAAGAAGATTGCTTAAAAAGGCTTCACTTTCCCTGAGAGCATTCTCTGCTTTTCTCCTTTCTGTTATATCATGGATTACACCGAACACAATTCGGTTTCTCCTGTCATACTGACTGATCGAATGAATATCTCTTACCTCACCGGTATCAGCGGTTCTGATTTTAAATTCAATGTCATAAGGTTCATCCTTTTCAATCAGATTTTTCAGTGCTTCATTGAGTGACTGACGGTATTCAGGCAGGGGTATTTTTTTAATTGTCTCATAGTCAAGCATTCCTTCAGCAAGACCATATAGTTTATTGGCGCCATCAGATGCAATAATAATGTTTGAATCAAGATGGAGTTCCCAGTTACCTGATTTGAATGTAAGTTCAGCCCGTTTGAATCTTGCTTCGCTTATCCGGATTGCCTCTTCAGCTTCATTACTTTTCTCAATTCCAACAGTCATGTTTTCAATATTGATAATTGAGGCCTCATTATTTCTTCCGGGCCAATGTTTAAAAATTATTGAATTATAATGTTTTTAACAGCGGAAAGGTACTGGAAGACAATAAAATATACTGTAAGGGTTTGACTGAAAATATTGTAGGGAATTGCCTACAAACACCCGCCGAAGGGAATCAGCAAGACTGACACTGCTAAACCAGACCTTCCTTTATTGCATAGACAATGATATCAGAGGTGGTCTTCAGGTTCAGTTTAGCAAGTATCCTTTCCCTGTAAGTGCTTATTGTTTTTGGGCTCAAAGACAATTCTTTCCCAATGCTGCTGATTGTTTTCCCGGAAGAAAGAAGTGCCAGCACCTCCAGTTCCCTGGCTGATAACTCTGCATATAACGGTTTATCCTTATCATTTATAAAGTCCAGCGTTATCCTGTCAGCAAGAGAGGCAGTAATATAGCGGGTGCCTCTTGCTGTTTTTACCACGGCATCAATAAGCTCCTCAGGAGCACTTGCTTTTGTAAGATACCCCATAGCACCAAGCTTCAGGGCTCTCAGGGCGTACTGTTCCTCGGGATATATACTCAGGATTAAGATAGATGTGGCGGGTTTTAATTTTTTAACATCACTGATTAATTCCAGTCCGTTCCTTCCTGGCAGGGATATGTCAAGGAGAACAACATCAAAATCCTTTTCACCTATTTTTTCGAGAAGTTCCTTACCGTTGCAGGCTTCTTCTATCAAGCCGAACCTCAGGTCTTTGTCATCTTCAAGAATCTGTCTTATCCCCTGACGGACAATAGGGTGGTCATCGGTTATCAGTACCCGTATCATAATTTATCAGATATGTAAATGCATCACTGTTCATATCTCATCTTCCCCATCTGACTTCTTCGGTTCTGTTTTCTTCCCGACATCAAAAACTCCCCGGAGAAACCACATATAAAGTTAAAACATTATTTAGAATGAAGCTTACATATATAGTATCATCGTTTGTGCATACTGACGACAGACGTGAGCCTATATCCTGACATCCAATGGAATTACCACATGGACCCTGGTGCCAATCCCCTTCTTTCCTGTTATATTAAGCTCACCTCCATAGGCTCTTGCCCTTTCTCTTAAACCCATCAGGCCAAATGATTTCGGGTCAGTTAATTTTTCCTTTTCTATTCCGATCCCATTGTCTCTTACAGTAAGCTTGAGATGGCTTTTGTCTGATTCCATGCTTATCCAGACATTTTTTGCCTTTGAATGCCGTGAAACATTGGTGAGTGACTCCTGTATGATCCTGTACAGGATGATAGACAGTTTGTCTTCAACCTGAAATTCTGCGGGTGAGGTTTTAAGGGTGGCTTTTATACCGGTATTTCTTGTAAACCGTTCGAGCTGCCACTCAACCGCTGTTTTCAAACCAAGATCATAAAGCATTCCGGGCCACAGGTCTGCGGAGATATTTTGAACAGTTTCAACAGTGTCATCAATCGTTCCGATGATGCCGGCAATCTTGTTCACAACCAGCGGTGACTGTACCCCTATTCTGGATTTCAACCATGCAATATCCATTTTAATGGCGGTCAGTTTCTGGCCCAGGTCATCATGCAGATTAAGTGAAATTTTTATCCTTTCATTTTCACGTGCTTCCTCAATATGCATATTCAGTTCCCGGAGAGCCTCGCTTGACTTTTTCAGGTTCTCCTCATAATTCATCCTGTCAGATATGTCTATCCAGGAAACAATCACCCTGGAGAGGCTGAAGAAACTGTCAGACATTACCTGAAGCCGGAGATTCAGGTATTTAAGTTTGCCATCGGGGGTTTTTAACTGAATATCCCTCCCGGATTGTTTCCTTCCCTCCGCCAGTGATGCCAGTAA
>JBBRXA010000015.1:0-52940 GCA_038248855.1 Bacteroidales bacterium
ATAAACTATCAGCGGACCCACGCTTCCTATGACCTGCCGTCAGTAGCCAAAGTCAGGGCAGAGTTGTTTTACTACAGGGCAAAAATATTTGAGAAGCTCTTTCCAGGGTACGCTACGCTGGGACTGATTATGATAATTACCCTGCTTGCAGGAATTATTTCAGGCAAAAAGGGTGCCTCTCTGCTGATGAAGGTACTTGTCGGGGTTGCGGTGCTGGCATTCGCATTCCACACCCTGGGACTGGGTATCAGGTGGTATATTTCCGGCCACTCGCCCATGAGCAACGGGTATGAGTCGATGCTCTTTATTTCCTGGGTCACAATGATGGCAGGTTTCATTTTCAGCCGTAAATCGCTGATGGCACTGGCTGCCACAGCCGTGCTTGCCGGGATGACACTGATGGTAGCACACCTGAGTTTCATGGACCCGGAGATCACTAACCTTGTTCCCGTTCTGAAGTCGTACTGGCTGACACTTCACGTATCAGTCATCACGGGCAGTTACGGTTTCCTGGGGCTTGGAGCAATCCTGGGAATCATTGTGATGATAATGATGCTTTTTGTCAATGAGAGGAACCGTGAGGGCATCAGCGCCACCATTGACGAACTTACTGTAATAAATTACAGGAGCATCACCCTTGGACTCTATTTCCTTACAATAGGAACATTTCTTGGTGCCGTATGGGCGAATGAATCGTGGGGCCGTTACTGGGGATGGGATCCGAAGGAGACATGGTCGCTTATAACTATTGTCATCTATAGTCTGGTGACACATTCCAGAATGATACCCGGAATGAAGGATACGTACACATTCAATGCACTTTCTCTCTTTGCTTTTTCTTCGGTGCTAATGACCTATTTCGGCGTCAATTACTATCTGTCCGGGCTGCATTCCTATGCTGGCGGTGATTCCGTACCGGTGCCTGTATTCGTCTATGTTGCGGTTATCACGCTTGTCGGTCTTGCCGTGGCTGCATATTTGAGATACAGAAGCTCAGGTAAAAGTGTTCAGTGATACCTTTCATCCGATCATATAAAAAAACAGACAGGGCCGCAACCCTGTCTGTTTTTTTTCGGTATAAATCCCGGGTTACTTAATATTTCCTGACCTTTTCTTTCTGACCACGGTATTTATTGAACCTTTTGTGCCGATGGCGAATTCATGATGAATATCATATTCTTCACCTTCATAGTATACTTTATAGTCAACTTCCATGGTCGCGGCACAACTGTTATATAAGCCGCTGCCCTCAACCCATCCTGCATAGCCGTCACCGAATTCGAAATTCTGTCTTAGCACAGTGACTTTTTCAAGAAAATCACCTGACAGGGTATATTTAATTACAGCACCCGGTCCGGCAAAGTCCCAGAAATTGTCATTCACCACGGTATTTACAAGCACCGGGTCTTTGGTGAAATTGACGGGGTAAATCCCGTAGCCGGCTTCGTTGCAGTCAAAGGCACCGATGAAATTATTGATGTCGAAAGTACAGAACGGAATCACCTTAACCTTCACAATTGTATCCTCTGCCATTACACCTTCGGCTGTTTTTTCACCCACTGTAATGTAGGCAGTGTCGTTTGCAGGGATATCCGAAAATTTCAGAGTTGCAATTTTTGTATCGCTGCTTACGCTCTGAAGGGTAGCACCTGCAACACTCCAGTTCCATGTGGTCCCCGGTTGTTCCCACGGAACGATAACCTCATAATATGCTTCCTCAGTCTGAAAAACCGTTGCCGGTCCGTTTATTGTGTAATCTACAGGCACAGGTAATTCCTTGCCTTTGCATGATGTGAGAATCATTCCGGCTGCCACGGTTGTTCCGGCTACCAAAACTAACAAGGTCCTTTTCATTTTTAGTAGATTCTTTAAGTTACAATGTACCCGGAATAACTTCCGGGTTAAAAAGATAATAACGTAAAATTAGGCAATAAGTTACATAAAACAAAACCGGGCCGCCAACTGGCAGCCCGGTTTTCTATGTGTGCGCCCGGCATGGGCGATAACTACAGGGTGGAAGACCGGGTTCGGACCGGCGACCTCCAGATCCACAATCTGGCGCTCTAACCAACTGAGCTACAACCACCGTATTTCGGAGTGCAAAGAAAATGCAAAATTTCCATTCCGCAAACTTTTCATTTACTTTATTGCTCATGAATTACAAATTGTATCTTAGCCGTGTGAAAAATTCAATTGTACAATTATTGAGGCCATTTTTCGTTTCCGTACAAAGAAGTTAACCGGTTGAGGAGACTGAAGCTCATAGACAATATTTCAGGATTGCAGGCTGTACAGCTGCTGAGATTTGTCACCTACCTGGTTATCAGCATAGTTTTTACAAAAAGCCACCTTACCAGGGCAGAAATAGGAACCTGGGAACTTTTCCTCTTCATCGCAAGCCTGCTCAGTTTTTTCTGGGTCTCAGGCATAATCCAGTCGTTACTCACTCTTTACAACCGGAACAAAACTTTCAGGAGCCTCGGTGACGTTGCAGCGAGAAAATCGCCCGAGATATTCAACGCATTTCTGCTCATCCTCTTCTTCAGCCTGCTGGTCTTTGCCCTGGGCATCCCGATTAGGAACGCGCTTCCTTCCATAGGGATAAAGCAGGACATACCGTACCTCGGACTGCTTCTGTGGTATATCCTGCTCAGCAATCCTGTCTCCCTGATCGAATACATCTATCTGCTCAATAACAGGTCATACCGTATAATGCAGTACGGCTTCTATACTTACGGTGCGCAGCTGGTACTAGTGCTTGCACCGGTAATAGCAGGCGCTGACGAGAAAAGCGCCATTTACGGCCTTTTTATTATCACCGGAATACGCTGGATCTGGCTGCTGATACTTCTCAGACGCTACACTGTAATGAAGGTGTCATTCAGTTTTATAAGGGAACAGCTGTACATCGGGATGCCGCTTATCCTCACATTTCTGATAAGCGGATCAGCACAGTACATAGACGGCATCATAATATCGGCAAAATATACAGATCCGGGTGTGTTTGCAATGTTCAGGTACGGGGCAAAGGAGTTTCCCCTGGTGTTGCTGCTTGCAACAGGACTGAGCAATGCGCTTCTGCCGAAGTTCAGTACGCGGGAAGGGATGAGAGAAGCGCTTGAGACTTTGCGGGCAAAGTCAAAAAAGCTGATGCACTATCTTTTTCCGGCCTCGATGGTTCTGATGCTTTTTGCCAGGTGGCTCTACCCGCGGGTATTCACTCCCGAATTCGCAAGGAGTGCAGATGTTTTCCTGATTTATCTCCTTCTGATAATTCCCAGGCTTGTCTTCCCGCAGACTATTGTGATAGGGCGCAAAAAAACCGATGTCACACTCTTCGCTGCACTTGTATTACTTGCTATAAACATACCCCTGAGCCTGATGCTCCTAAAACCCTACGGGGTGGTTGGTGTTGCGCTTGCGACGTTCCTGGTTTATTCATTTGAAAAAGTGTTCCTGATCTGGTATGTGTGGGCTAAAATGAAAATCAGGCCCGCCCAGTATATTCCGATGACCGCCTGGCTGGTCTATTCCGTGCTCCTCGTGCTCCTCTTCGTACTCATCGACCACAGGGTGATTGACATTTACTAGTCCGGCAGCCGGTTTCCGTTAAAATCAAAAACTGTATCTTTGGGTCTTGAAAATGCGTTGTTGACGGCTATGAAATGAGCGCTGTTTCGTATCCTGACCCTCAGAACTGATTGAAATGATAATAGTCGAAGTAAATACACCCGCACTGAGGAGGGAGTTCATCTCCTTCCCCAAACGTCTCTACAGGGGAGATCCTTTCTGGGTCTGTCCGCTCGACACAGAGGTGGAGGCGGTATTTGATCCTGCAAGGAACTATGTCTTCAGGCACGGGGAAGCCTCACGCTGGATACTGACCGGGGATGACGGAAGGACAATCGGCAGAGTCGCTGCATTCATTGACCGCGAGAGGGCAAAGGCATACCGTCAGCCTACCGGCGGAATGGGGTACTTTGAGGTCACCGAGTCGGAGGAAGCTGCATTCAGGCTTTTTGATACTGCGCGCACATGGCTGGCAGACAGGGGCATGGAGGCGATGGACGGACCCATAAACTTCGGTGAGAATGACAACTTCTGGGGGCTCCTTGTTGAAGGCTTCACCCAACCCGGCTTCGGGATGCCATATCATAAAAAATACTACCGCAAATATTTTGAGGAATACGGATTTAAAACCTATTTCGAGCAGTACAGCTACCATAAGAATGTGGGAGATGTAGAGGTATTCCCCGAACGGTTCATGAAGATAGCTGACTGGATATCCAAGCGTCCGGGTTACACATTCCGCCATCTCGAGATCAGGAAACCTGAAAAGTATGTGTCGGATATTACCGAAGTATACAACTCAACGTGGTCGGCATTCAAGGAGGATTTTACCCCCCTTGATCCCGCCAGGCTTCATAAAAGCCTGAATGAGGCAAAAGCTTTTATCGATGAGGAGCTCATCTGGTTTGCCTATCATAATGACAAGCCGGTGGCTTTTTTTATCATTTTCCCCGACCTGAACCAGATAATCCGGCATTTTAACGGCAGACTGCACCTGTGGAATAAACTCAGGTTCCTGTGGTACAGACAGATGCATACGATGACCCGCATGAGGGCCTTCGTTGCAGGGGTCAATCCGTCATACCAGAACAGCGGCATCGAATCAGCCATCTTCCTGCAGCTCTTCAATGTATTCCGCAGGAAGCGCTGGTACAGGGAGCTTGAACTCTCATGGGTGGGAGATTTTAACCCCAAGATGATAGCCATATATGAAGCCCTCGGGGGCGAAAGAGCCAAGACCCATATAACTTACAGGTATATGATAAATGACATGCTGCCCTCAAGGACATATAAGGAAGAAATGGAGGAGAAACATGCGGAGAAGCTGTTAAAGCAAAAAAGCTGAAAGAAAATTGTTGCTCTGTTTGCATATTTATAATTGTTCATTAACTTTGCAAACCCTTAGAAAAGGGATTTTCAGAGTAAAAAATTAAGAATTGCTGAGTTATGAAAGAAGGTATACATCCCGGTAATTACAGGATGGTTGTATTTCAGGATATGTCGAACGGACACGCCTTTATGACAAGATCTACAGCCTTCTCCAGGGACACTATCAAGTGGGAGGACGGGAATGACTATCCGCTTATTAAGCTGGAGATTTCAAATACTTCTCATCCCTTTTACACGGGCAAAATGAAGCTTGTTGACACTGCAGGAAGGGTTGACAAGTTCATGAACCGTTACAAGGGTCACCTTGACAAGAAAACGAAATAGGCAATCACAGGCCTTTAAGAGCTGTCCCCTCCGGGCAGCTTTTTTTTTGCTCACGGGGTAACGATTATTTGAGTAATTTTGGGAAGTTTGTAACTGTATGGAGAAAAAGGAATCAAGAAGGTGGGAGAGCGCACTGTTTAATGAGCTCATTGACGAGGGGCGGGAGATCATCCCAATACTTTCTGACGGTGATGACCAGGAGCTTGAGGAGGTAGTGATACCTGGAAGTGTTCCTCTGCTGCCACTCCGGAACACCGTTTTGTTTCCCGGGGTTGTGATACCTATTGCCGTTGGCCGGACAAAATCGGTACAGCTGGTGCGTGACGCGTACCGGGGTGACAAGCTAGTCGCAGCCGTGGCTCAGATAGATGCCGAGATAGATGACCCGGAAATACGTGACCTGAATGTGGTAGGCACCCTCGGACAGATAGTAAAACTGCTTGAGATGCCTGACGGCACGACCACCGCCATCATACAGGGACGCAGGCGAATATCGGTGATTGATGTCGTTCAGCAGGCGCCCTACATGACAGCCCACGTCAGGGCTTTGCCCGAAGCGAAGGTCACCGAGGATGAAAAGGATTTCGACATTATTATCGGATCGCTGAAAGACCTTTCAGTAAAAATAGTAAAACTGAATCCCAACATTAATCCCGAAGCTTCCTTTGCCGTCAGGAATATCGAGAACAGCACATATCTTATCAATTATATCTGCGCAAATTCAGAGATAAACGTCTCTGACAAGCAGAAGCTGCTGGAGGCTTCCTCACTGAAAGAGCGGGGGCTGCGTCTCATGGAGCACCTGGTGAGGGAGATACAGCTCCTGGAGCTGAAAAATGAACTGCAGTCAAAGGTCAAGAACGAAATTGACCTGCAGCAGCGTGAGTTTCTCCTGCATCAGCAGATGAAGACCATCCAGAATGAACTGGGTGGCAATCCTGTCGAAAAAGAGGTCGAAGAGTACCGCCTGAGAGCCACCAAAAAGATATGGAACCAGGATGTCTCGAAAGTATTCACCCGTGAACTTGACAAGCTGGCGCGACTGAACCCTGCCGCCGCCGAATATTCGGTGCAGGTGAATTATATACAGACGCTTCTTGAACTGCCGTGGGACGATTTCACGAAGGATAACCTCGATCTGAATCATGCACGCCAGGTCCTGGATGAAGACCATTACGGACTTGAGGAAGTCAAGGAGAGAATCCTTGAACACCTGGCAGTGCTTAAGCTCAAGGGCGACCTGAAATCGCCGATACTGTGCCTGCACGGTCCTCCGGGAGTGGGCAAAACATCCCTTGGCAAATCCGTTGCACGGGCTCTTGACCGCAAATACTGCCGGATGTCGCTGGGAGGCCTGCATGATGAGGCGGAGATAAGAGGACACCGTAAGACATATATCGGGGCCATGCCCGGACGGCTTGTACAGAACATAAGAAGAGCCGGATCTTCCAACCCTGTTTTCATACTTGATGAGGTTGACAAGGTGGGACAGGATTTCCGGGGCGACCCTGCTTCAGCACTTCTTGAAGTTCTTGACCCTGAACAGAATACTCATTTTTACGACAACTACCTCGAGCTTGAGTATGACCTTTCAAAGGTTCTTTTCATAGCTACGGCCAACAATCTCTCGACAGTCAGTCCGGCTTTGAGAGACAGGATGGAACTCATTGAAATATCCGGCTACCTTGTGGAGGAAAAGACGGAAATTGCACTCAGGCATCTCATTCCAAAACAGCTGGAAGCTCACGGTGTAAAGCCGGAACAGTTCTCGCTGTCGGAAACGCTGATTGAAGATATCGTTCAGAAATACACACGTGAGTCGGGGGTGAGGGAACTGGACAAGCGGATTGCCAAACTGGTACGCCACAGAGCCAAGGACATCGCCTTTGAAAAGAGCATCAGCGCGGAACTGACAGCCGGTGATGTGGCTGAGATACTCGGATCTCCGAGGTATCTCAAAGATATCTACGGAGGCAATGATCAGGCCGGGGTGGTTACCGGGCTGGCCTGGACTGCCACCGGAGGAGAGATCCTCTTCGTGGAGACGAGCCTGAGCAGGGGCAAGGGCATACTCACCCTGACGGGTAACCTGGGTGACGTAATGAAGGAATCGGCAGTGATTGCCCTTGAATACCTGAAGGCAAATGCAGACCTTCTGGAACTGCCAGATACATTCTCTGAGAAATGGAATATCCATATCCATGTTCCCGAAGGCGCCATTCCCAAGGACGGGCCTTCTGCTGGCATCACTATGGCCGCCTCAGTTGCTTCGGCATTCACACAGAGGAAAGTGAAAAAATTTATTGCCATGACAGGTGAAATAACCCTGAGGGGCAAGGTGCTCCCGGTAGGCGGAATCAAGGAAAAGATGCTCGCTGCAAAGCGTGCAGGCATCAGGGAGATAATTATCTCCGAATCAAACAGAAAAGATGTTGAGGAGATAAATGAAAAATACGTCAGGGGACTTAAATTCACCTACGTGAAAACCATTATGGATGTTCTCGAACATTCACTGCTCAAACAGAAGGTGACAAACGCCAGGAATATCAGCTTTGATTAGTAATCAGCAGACCAGTAATGAAAAAGACAGCCGTTTTCCCCGGATCATTTGACCCGTTCACCGTAGGTCATGAGGAGATTGTGCTCAGGGCCCTTCCGCTGTTTGACAGGATCATCATTGCAGTGGGTGAGAATTCGGAAAAGAAGAACCTCTTCAGCATCGAGAAGAGGCTTGCCATGATCACAAAGGTCTTTGAGGGCGAAAGCAGGATAGAGGTCAGCCGGTTCAGCGGTCTGACAGTTGATTTCTGCCGTCAGCGGAAGGCAGGCTATCTTTTACGGGGGCTTCGTACCGCGGCGGATTTTGAATATGAACGGGCACTGGGACAGATGAACAGGAAAATGGCCCCTGGCATTGACACTGTATTTCTGCTGACCAGTGCCGAGCACACCCCGATAAACTCGACAATTGTGCGTGATATAATTGTCAGGGGCGGCGATGCCTCAGGATTTGTTCCGAAAGCGATAAAAATCAGCGATTTTCTTTAGCAGTGCCTACCTGACCTTCATTGTGTGAAACAGGAGATCCATCAGCGAAATGAATGTATTCTCCCTGATCTTTGCTATCTCCTTGGGGGCCAGCCACTCTGCGTGTGTTATTCCCTCCTCAGCCTGTGGCTCGGTGATCATTTCGCCTGAATAGCTCATCGAAAACCAGTGTGTCTTTTTCATATAAGGTCTGCCGTCATACAGGTAGGTATGATAACTGGGCGGCAACTGGCCTTCGATTGAGTGCCCCCTTATATTGCATTCTTCAGTGACTTCCCGGAGTGCGCATGCCTCAGGGCTCTCCCCCGCTTCGATATGACCCTTCGGAAGGTCCCACCTCCCGTAACGCTTAATAAAGAGATATTTCCCGGACTCATGTTCCACAAGCCCTCCTGCCGCTTCAATAAATACAAAATACTCACAGAAAGTGCTCCAGAGGCTGTCGATTTTTGAAGAATAGACATTCAGCGAGCTCAGCTCTACGTTCGCCACAAACTGAGATATCTGGTTATAAAGCTGCGTCTTCTCATGGTATTTATGGAAAAGCGAGTATTTTTGCAGCCGGTCCGGTTCGGGACTCAGAGTGATCACCCTGTTGTCAAAATATATTTTATACCTCACCATATGGACAAGATTGATAAGAAGATTGCCGAGTATCTTCTGCAAATTAAAGCAATAAAATTGCAACCGGCAAACCCTTTTACCTGGGCTTCCGGATGGAAATCACCGATCTACTGTGACAACCGGATGACACTTTCATTTCCCGATGTGCGGACGTACATCCGTGATTCATTTGCCGGGCGGGTAAGGGAGATATATCCCGGCGCCGAAGTCATAGCTGGAGTTGCCACGGGTGCCATAGCCCACGGGGCGCTGGTAGCTGACCTTTTGCAGTTGCCCTTCATTTATGTTAGGTCGGGTGCCAAGGAGCACGGGCTGGGCAACCTGATAGAGGGCCACTTTGAAAAGGGGCAGAAAGTGGTTGTCATTGAGGATCTTATATCCACGGGTGGCAGCAGTCTGGGAGCCGTCAAAGCACTGCGTGAGGCCGGTTGCGAGGTCCTGGGAATGATCGCCATCTTTACTTACGGATTCAAAAAAGCCACCGATGCCTTTGAGGCTGAATCCTGCCGGCTTGACACTCTCAGCAATTACGGTGTGCTTGTGGAAACCGCGGTACCCTCAGGTTACATCACAGCTGATGATGTTGAGACGCTTAAAAAATGGAGGACAGATCCTTCAGCCTGGGGCCGGTGACAGCAATGAGCAAGGCCACTACATACACAAGTCGGAGCGGAATAGCCGCGTGTAACGACAAGGACCTTTTTGCTTTCATGAAAGACATGCGCAACTTTGGAACCCTCATTCCTGAGGGTGCTGTAACCGAATGGCAGGCATCTGAAGATAAATGTACGTTCAGGATTGAAAAAGCGGGGATAGTCAAAGTTGAGCTTTCAGGGGCCCGGCCAAACTCCGGGATTGATTATGTCGCAGAAACATTTCTCACGGGCAAAGTATCCGTTACGCTTAATATTGAACCTGAGGGCGCGGAGCAGTCCCGGGTAACCCTCACTGTCAGCGCCTTCCTTAATCCCTTTGTAAAACTTGCTGTGGGAGAAAAGGCTTTAATATTCCTGAATGAGATTATCTCAGCCGTTGAAAATTTTGACGGTTACGGAAAAATCAGAGGATATAGTCGATCTCTTTAAAAGCATAATCCCGGAAAATTCCGTTTTTCCGCCTGACCCTGAGCAGCCCCCCTGCGCCGGCACTTTCTATCATTCCGGTAAACTCACCCTTCGCATCGGCATAACGGTGCCACTCACCGCGCCGGTAAAGGGCATTGTGATAGTCAACTGATAGCCTTTCGGCAGCGTTGGCTGTGGCCATCGTGTATCTCTCATCGAGCAGCCTGACAAGGTCGTCAAGGATCTTCGCCGGATCGTATAATTTGCCTGTAAGATTTGCCAGTGATATGGGATTAGGGGCGTTGCCTTCCCATCTCTTCTGATTGACATTCAACCCTATCCCGGCAACAGTACTTACAATCGAATTGCTCATGATACTGTTTTCAATGAGGATACCTGCTATTTTGTCATCTTTGACATAAATGTCATTGGGCCATTTGATCCTCACTCCTGAATTTTCCTGCCTGACAAGGTCATACAGCGCCAGAGAAACCGTTTGAGAAATGACAAACTGATCCTCCGCCCTTATCGTAACCGGATAGAGTATAACGCTCATCAGCAGGTTCTTGCCGGCTTCGCTCTCCCATCCGTTTCCAATCTGGCCTCTCCCTCTTTCCTGGAAAGAGGCCGTTATGACAGTCCCTTCCGCCGGCTTTTCACTGTTCAGCAAGGCTGCTGCCAAGGTGTTGGTGGATGACACTTTTTCATGATGTACTCTGACTGACCCTATTATCATGATCTGCAATGTTATACTATTATTAGAACAATTTTGTTCTCAATTAGGAATGCCTTTTGCCAAATTGGCATCCGAATTGTAAAAAGAAACGGAGCAGGGCGAAAATACGGATAAATGTTCGTAATTTTGCGCCGTCAAAAGGAACTGTTTAATACTGAAAAGTTTATTGATGAGAAAAACCAAAGATGATGCCTCTCTTGTTACTGAAAGTATAGTAAAAGGGTTGTTTGAAAAGAAGGGTCAGAAGGTGGCGATGATTGACCTGCGAAAACTTCAGAACAGGGTATGTGACTTCTTCGTTATCAGCCATGCAGCATCCTCAACCCAGGTAGATTCTCTGGCATGGTCGGTGGAGGATGTTGTCAGGAAGGAAACCGGCCGGAAGCCTTATCACGTTGAGGGTAAGGAAAACTGCATGTGGGTTCTCCTTGATTACGGTGACATTCTCGTTCATATTTTTCAGGAAGCATACAGGGACTTTTACGATCTTGAGGCACTGTGGGCTGACGGCCACATAACGGTGCTTGAGGATATGCCGGTAAAGAAAGGTGTTTGAAAAATGGCAGAAAATACGGAGACAAATAAGGAGAATAAAAACGACAAGAATACAAAGCCGAAGTTCAACTCGAACTGGATTTTTGCGATTCTGATTATATCGGTTTTCGGTCTGCAGTTTCTCTTCTCGGGCAAAGCCACGCAGAAAGCGGGCCAGCGCGAGGTGGAGAAGATGGTGGTCAACCGTGACATTGATAAGGTTGTGGTAGTCAATAAGGACCGTGCAGAGATTTACCTCAAGCCGGAGGCACTCAAGAGCGGGCGCTATCCGGAATTTGAAGAGACAAAAACCCTCGGGCTGCAGCCCCCGAAGCCTCAGTATTACCATACCTTCGGCACGGTGGAGCTTTTCGAGCAGTTCTTCAGTGACGTGCAGACAAAGGCCGGGTACACCCCCGAGGAGACCCTGCATCCTGAATATATTACCCGGAAAGATTATCTGGGGACTTTCCTGAGTTTCATACTTCCGCTCCTGGTTCTTGTGGTCATATGGGTCTATATAATGCGCCGGATGTCAGGAGGATCAGGGGGCGGCGGTGCAGGCAACATATTCAGCGTTGGTAAGTCCAAGGCACAGATCTTTGACAAGGACACCCACGTGAAGATCAATTTCAGCGATGTGGCCGGGCTTGAAGAAGCCAAGACAGAAGTGATGGAGATCGTTGATTTTCTCAAGAACCCCAAGAAATACACTTCACTGGGAGGCAAAATACCCAAGGGAGCATTGCTTGTAGGTCCTCCGGGAACCGGCAAGACATTGCTGGCCAAGGCTGTGGCCGGTGAAGCCAATGTTCCGTTCTTCTCCATTTCCGGATCGGACTTTGTAGAGATGTTTGTAGGCGTTGGTGCCTCGAGGGTGAGAGACCTCTTCCGCCAGGCAAAGGAAAAGGCTCCGTGCATCGTCTTCATCGATGAGATTGATGCCGTAGGCCGCGCCCGCGGACGCAATCCGAATTTCGGTGCCAATGATGAACGGGAGAACACCCTGAACCAGCTGCTGACCGAGATGGACGGTTTCGGGACCAACAGCGGGGTTATCATCCTGGCAGCTACAAACAGGGCTGACATCCTTGACAAGGCGCTGCTGAGAGCCGGTCGCTTCGACCGTCAGATCAGCGTGGAACTTCCTGATATAAAGGAGAGAGAAGCCATCTTTAAAGTGCACCTGAGGCCAATTAAACTCGTGGAAGGGTTTGACATAGGATTCCTGGCAAAAAATACACCCGGCTTCTCAGGAGCGGACATTGCCAATGTATGTAATGAGGCAGCCCTCATTGCAGCAAGGGGAAACAAAACCTCAGTCGAGAAGCAGGACTTCCTCGATGCCGTTGACAGGATCATAGGCGGACTGGAGAAAAAGAACAAGATAATCTCCCACGAGGAGAAGAGAACAATAGCCTATCACGAGGCAGGGCACGCAACTGTCAGCTGGCTGCTTGAGCATGCCAGTCCCCTGCTGAAGGTGACAATCATTCCCAGGGGCAAGGCACTCGGGGCCGCCTGGTACCTGCCTGAAGAGAGGTCAATTTCTACCCGCGAGCACATAATGGATGAACTTGCATATGCACTTGGCGGAAGGGCATCTGAAGAACTGGTGATAGGAAAAATTTCAACGGGCGCCCTGAGCGACCTGGAAAAGGTGACCAAACAGGCTTATGCAATGGTGGCATACTTCGGAATGTCAGAAAAAGTTGGAAATATCAGCTACTATGATTCGTCGGGTCAGTCAGAATACGGGTTCTCGAAGCCGTACAGCGAAAAGACCGCAGAGCTGATTGACCTTGAGGCAAAAAAAATAATCGAGGAGTCTTACAACAAGGCAAAAGAGGTTATCTCAGCAAACATTACAGGCCTGACCCAGCTCGCTGAGCAGCTGCTTGAAAAAGAGGTGATATTCAGCGAGGATCTCGAGCGTATCTTCGGAAAGAGGAGGGGTGATAAGGAGAAGGAGGCCCGTGAAGCACCTCCGGCATTAGACTAATGGAAAGTGAGTGGGTTGTTATAGAAAGATTCACTGATGAGTTCCTCTGTCAGATCGCCGTTGATCTTCTCATGGACAACGGTATAGAGGCAGTATCGGTTGACAAGCGTGAAAAGATATACCGTATAGACGGAGCGATTGAGCTCTGCGTACACCGTGATAATGTTATAGCGGCCAAGGAATTCATTAAGGAAATCTGAAATGGGAACCCTTGTAAGACGTACGGTAACAGGAGCATTCATTGTGATTTTTGTGCTTGGAGGCTTATGGCTGCACCCTGTTTCTTTCTTTGTGGTGGGAGCCGTGATGCTCGCAGGGACTCAGAATGAGTATTACAAAATGGTCCGCAGCACAGGCATCCGGCCTCAGCTGGTCACAGGGATCATAACCGGCTTCCTGGTTTATTTCACCTCCACACTGGTTGCCATGGGATGGCTCCCCAGGGCGGGTTTTATGGCCCTTATCCCGGTGATATCAATAATAATGATAATCGAGCTTTTCAGGAAGGTGGAGCGGCCGTTCGATTCGCTGGCGCACACCTTCTTTTCAATTATTTATACTGCAGTCCCTATTTCGATGTTTCCCTTTGCAGCTTTCGGACACACAGGGTTAAGTCCTTTGATACCCATGGAAGGAATTGAGTTTTCTCCCGGCATCCTTGTCGGATTCTTTCTCCTGCTCTGGTCCAATGATACGGGGGCTTACCTTGCAGGATCCGCCTTTGGCCGGCACAGACTCATGGAGAGGATTTCACCTAAAAAATCGTGGGAAGGTTTCTTTGGCGGTATGATAGTGACACTTGCCGTGGCAAGGCTTATGTCAGGATGGCTGGGAGTAGCAGACACGACAGGATGGATGGTCATTGCCCTGATTATTTCGGTGGCAGGGACACTTGGCGACCTGATTGAATCGATGCTCAAAAGAAGCCTCGGTTTCAAGGATTCGGGCAGTATCATGCCTGGGCACGGCGGATTTCTTGACAGGTTTGACAGTGTCATAGTGGCCTTCCCGATGGTGTATCTTTATATAGCATTGTTCGGATAATATGGCACACAACAGGATACGCATACACAAAGAGGGGTACCGGATAATCATCCTTGTATTTATCATTCTTGCCGGTATAAATATTGCAATACATTTCCTCTGGCCGGAAAGTGCCGTTCTTCGATGGATAATACTGGCATTATCTCTTCTTTTCTTCGCCTTTATACTTTTATTTTTCAGGACCCCGGCCCGCAAACTGGAGCCGAATCCGCTCCTTATCTATGCACCAGCAGACGGTAAGGTGGTGGTCATTGAAGAGACTTTCGAGAAAGAGTATTTTAAGGATATCCGGCTGCAGATATCGATTTTCATGTCGCCGTTCAACATGCACAGCAACCGGTATCCCATCCCCGGTACAGTTTCATACGTTAAATATCATCCCGGAAAAAAAATAGTGGCGTGGAGCCCCAAATCTTCCGAATTGAACGAAAGGAGCACAGTAGTTGTTGAATCAGAGAGCGGGACTGAGATTCTCATCAGGCAGGTTGCCGGTGCTGTCGCCCGCCGGATTGTTACCTACTCCCGCAACGGGGATGCGGTGAACCAGGGAGATGAGTTCGGATTTATCAAATTCGGATCACGCGTTGACATCTTCCTTCCGGAAGGCACACAGGTGGATGTTCAGATGTTTCAGCAGGTGAGGGCAAGCAGGACAATCATTGCACGGGTTTTATAGATTACAGAAATGAAAGAGGACAACAGAATCATAGAAATTACAGACGACGTAAAGTGGATTGGCATACTTGACCCTGACATCAGGGTATTTGATATTGTAATGCTTACAGAATTCGGAACTACCTATAACTCATACTTCATCAATGCTGAGAAGAAGGCGGTCATCGAACTGGCCAAGGAGAAATTCAGTGACACCTATCTCAGCAAGCTGAGGCGGGTCACCGACCTTGATAAAATTGACTACATCATTCTCGACCATACCGAACCGGACCATTCAGGGTGCATGCGCGAGCTTGTTGACCTGGCTCCCCAGGCCACGGTGGTTGGCAGCGGTAATGCGATCAGATACCTTGCAGATATAGTCAACAAGCCTTTCAAATCAATGGTTGTAAAGGACGGTGACACACTCGACCTCGGCAACAAAACCCTCAGGTTCATTGCTGCACCCAACCTTCACTGGCCGGATACGATCTTTACATACCTGGTGGAAGACAGAATACTTTTTACCTGTGACTCATTCGGTGCTCACTTCTGTCATCCCGAAATGTTTGACGATAAGACAGGTGATTTCAGTGAGGCCTTCAGATACTACTTTGATGTCATCCTGAAGCCGTACAGCAAGTTTATGCTGAAGGCCATCGAGAAGATCAGCGGCCTTGACATTTCCCTGATTGCCCCGGGGCACGGCCCGATTCTCAGAAGCAGCTGGAAAAATGCTGTTGAACAGTCGAAAAAGCTTGCCGAAGAATATTTGTCGCTTATTGCTGACAGTGGCAAGAAACGGATGCTTATAACTTATGTTTCGGCATACGGGTACACCCGCGAGATGGCTGAGCTCATTGCCGCTGGAGCTTCTGCAGTTGACAATGTGACTGTGGAAGTTATGGATATCGAAAATGCCGGCATAGGTGAAATGGACTCAAAGCTGACAATTGCCGACGGCATTCTGATAGGCTCCCCCACCATAAACCAGAACACGCTTCTGCCGGTGTACAAAATGGCCGCAATGATAAGTCCCCTGCGCGACAAGGGCAAACTGGCCGGAGCATTCGGCTCGTACGGATGGAGCGGTGAGGCCCCCGGGATAATAACGGAAATGCTGAAAAACCTTAAGCTCAGGATCTTCGGGGAGCCTGCAGCTTTTAAATTTGCGCCCGATAAAGACAAGGAGGGTTTATTGCGGGAATACGGTGAGCGTTTCGCCCGTCAGCTTGTTACGGGCGGCAGCGAAAAGTAGAAAATGAAAAGTGCCGGCCTTCGGCTGGTCCGAAAAAAAAGAGAGGCTGCCCTTCTGAGGCAGCCTCTCTTTTTCCATTCTGACACCGGATCCGTCATGAGAGCTTCACCTCAATGTGCGGATCCTTCCTGTCCATGCCAGGTACTGCCATTTCGAGGTAAAAAGCTTCTCATCTTCCCTTATGTTCACTGCCAGCTGAATTATAGCGACATATTGGCAGTAATATCTAAAATGCGTCTACCAATATGGCATAATCAAATAAATGTTGCACTGTTCTGAAATCTTTTTAATTTTGAGAAATAGCCCCGGTTATACCCGTCAGGCGGATATAGCGGACTTAAAAGATAACCTGATGAACCCAACACTGCGAAACGTACTTGTAATTCTCGGATTTGCCCTGTTGGTTTACATCTTCTGGTTTTTCAGGAGCATCGTGGCTTATGTTCTGATAGCAGGCGTAATATCACTTGTTGGACGTCCGGTTGTTGATTTTCTGAACAGCATACATTTCCGGAAACTGAAATTTCCGCGGTTCCTGAGTGCACTTGTCACCCTGGCGCTTATCTGGGGGCTCATAGTTCTTTTCTTTGCAATTTTCATCCCGCTCATTTCAACCCAGATTGATACCCTGTCAAAGATAGATGCTAAAACAGTTGTAAGCCTGGCAGCAGACCAGCTTGAGAAGCTTGAGAAATTCTTCCGGATGGTGAACCGTGATCTCCCGCCGGACATGTCGGTCTTTGATTTTGCGGCACAGCGCGTCAGTGAGGTGCTGAGTATTTCCTTCATACAGGATTTTATGGGTTCCCTGGTAAGTTTACTTGGTAACATCCTTGTTGCAGCATTTTCAATCTCGTTCATTGCCTTCTTTTTTCTTAAGGACGAGGGTCTCTTCTATGACTCCCTGATGGTTCTGATACCCGAGAAATACGAGGACAAGATCAAGAGAGCCCTCACTTCAATCAAACGGTTGCTGATCAGATACTTTGTGGGTATTATAATCGAAAGCACAGCGGTGATGATCATAGTGACCGTGGGTATGACAATCGTCGGGATGTCTTTTCAGCAGGCGCTGGTTATGGGCCTGATCGTCGGTGTGCTGAATGTTATTCCCTACGTGGGTCCCTGGATCGGAGGAGCCATAGTGGTGGTTATGGGCATCGCCACATCACTCACCGCCGGAGGTCTGCCTGAAATCGGGATGCTCATCGTATACATGTGTGTTGTCATCGCTTCGGCGCAGCTGATAGACAATAATATATTGCAGCCCATGATCTATTCGCGCAGTGTAAGTGCACACCCCCTCGAGGTCTTCGTTGTAATACTTGCTGCCGGCAACTTTGCAGGCATTCCCGGAATGATACTGGCTATTCCGGCATATACAGTACTGAGGGTCCTGGCCCGGGAATTCTTTTATAATTTCAGTACAGTAAAAAAAATCACCTCAGGTCTTGATGAGGAGTTCATAGATGAAAAGGATGACAAGGTTATCAGCAACGGCGAATAATATATTCCGCTTTTATTATGACGGATTCAGGTCCATGTCGTGGTGGGGCCGGAGGGCATGGCTTATTATAATTGTCAAGCTTATCATTATGTTTCTTATTCTCAGGCTCTTTTTCTTTCCCGACTTTCTGAATACAAATTTCAGTTCCGATGAGGAACGAAGCGACTATGTAATTGAACAGTTAACAGGAAATAAATAAAAAGATGATTGAAAATATTGATCTCTCCCTTGTAAACTGGTCCAGGGCTCAGTTCGCCCTGACGGCCATATATCACTGGCTTTTTGTACCTCTCACCCTCGGGCTCTCCTTTATTCTTGCCTTCATGGAGACAGCCTATGTCCGCACCGGAGACGAGACATGGAAGAGGATCACGAAATTCTGGATGACCCTCTTCGGCATCAACTTCGCCATTGGAGTGGCAACCGGAATAATCCTCGAGTTCGAGTTCGGCACAAACTGGTCAAATTACTCATGGTTTGTGGGTGACATCTTCGGCGCTCCCCTTGCTGTGGAGGGGATACTTGCATTCTTCCTCGAATCGACATTTGTCGCCGTTATGTTCTTCGGATGGAATAAGGTCAGCAAAAAGTTCCACCTGGCATCCACCTGGCTCGTTGCCATAGGAGCAAACCTTTCCGCCCTGTGGATTCTGATTGCAAATGCCTGGATGGAAAATCCTGTGGGAATGACCTTCAATCCTGATACCGCACGAAACGAGATGACCAGTTTCAGTGAGGTAGTATTCAATCCGGTTGCCATTGACAAGTTTACCCATACTGTCACTTCAGGCTTTGTGCTCGCCTCGGTGTTCGTAATGGGCATCAGCGCCTGGTTCCTGCTTCACCGCAGAGAGGAAATACTTGCCAGGAAAAGCATATACATTGCAGGCGTCTTCGGACTGGTGTCATCGCTGCTCGTAGCAATGACCGGCGACAGTTCTGCCAGGACTATATCAAAGGTTCAGCCGGTCAAGTTCGCAGCAATGGAAGCTCTGTATGAGGGGCAGAATAACGCGGGACTGACTGTCATCGGCGCTCTTTCGGGAAGCGGGGAGAAGCTTGGAGAAAAACCGGTTTATGACACAAAAATGAAGATTCAGATTCCGGGACTCCTTTCAGTAATGACCACGGGAAACCCCGACGGATATGTACCGGGAATGAAGGACCTGATAAACGGTAATCCGGAGAAAGGGATCCTTTCTGTCAGCGAGATGATCGAACGAGGCAAGTATGCACGGCAGGTTCTTATTGACTTTAAAATGGCCAAAGAGCTGGGAGACAAGGAGTCACTGGTTTCCCTGGAAGCAAAATTTGCTGATAAGGATTTCACTGACAACTACTTTAAGTACTTCGGATACTCTTATTTCACAAATCCGTGGCAGGTCATTCCGGCGGTACCCGTTATCTTCTACAGTTTCCGCCTGATGGTGGGCCTGGGGTTTCTGTTTATAGCTCTCTTTGCCGTTGCACTCTTTCTTTACAGCCGCGAACAGCTGGAACGCCGACGGTGGTTCCTCTGGCTGGCGTTCTTCTGCATACCTCTTGCCTACCTGGCAAGCGAGCTTGGCTGGATTGTGACTGAGATGGGTCGCCAGCCGTGGATAATACAGAATCTTATGCCTGTTCATGTGGCCGTCTCCAATTTAAGTGCGGGGTCGGTGCAGGTCACCTTCTTTCTTTTTGCTGTGCTGTTCACCGCCCTGCTTACAGCCGAGATTTCAATTATGATCAGGCAGATCAAAAACGGACCAAAACATCAGGAGGAAGAAAAATGACAGCAATGATATCACACGCTTTTCTGCAGGACTACTGGTGGATTATAATATCACTCCTAGCCGGCCTGCTTGTTTTCCTGATGTTTGTGCAGGGCGGGCAGACTTTTGTCTTCACCCTTCCCCGGACGGATATTCAACGGACAATGATTGTCAACTCCCTGGGCCGCAAATGGGAGTTCACCTTCACCACCCTGGTCACTTTCGGAGGAACATTCTTTGCATCATTCCCGCTCTTCTATGCTACCAGCTTCGGCGGCGCCTACTGGGTCTGGATGGCTATACTCTTCAGTTTTATCATACAGGCGGTAGCCTATGAGTTCAGATCCAAACCCTCGAATGTCTTCGGGACAAGGGCTTACGACGGATTTCTCTTTGTCAACGGATGCCTGGGTCCGTTCCTTATCGGAACAGCTGTGGCAACATTCTTTACCGGCTCCGACTTTTCACTTGATCTTTTCAACCGCGTCACCTGGGGCACTGAGTGGCGCGGCCTCGAGGCACTGGCTAATCCCGTCAACTGGTTCCTTGGTCTTGCCGTGCTTTTCCTTGCAAGAATCCTCGGGCTGATGTACCTGGCAAACAGTATTGACGATGATGAACTCTCCGGGAGGATAAAAAGGGCTCTTAAACTGAATTCTATACCGTTTCTTGTCTTCTTTCTGGCATTTACAGGGTTTCTGCTTGCCGGAAAAGGATATATGGCTGACAGTGCAACCGGAGAAATTTCACTTGTAAAGCATCATTACCTGAATGTGCTTTTATCCCGGACAGGCATACTGATTCTCTTTGCCGGCGGGGTTGTGCTGGTGCTCCTGTCACTTTATCACGGTATTTTCAGTAACTCAGGCAAGGCCATATGGTATGCAGGTTCCGGTACCGTTGCGGTGGTCATGGCGCTCTTCTTCCTTGCAGGCTTTGGAGGTTCTGCATTCTACCCCTCCTCTGCCGATCTTCAGAGTTCCCTGACGCTGGTGAATGCTTCTTCCAGCATGTTTACCCTTAAGACGATGTTTTATATATCATTCTTTATACCATTTATTCTGCTCTATATCTGGATTGCCTGGAGGGCGCTGAACCGGAAGAAGATTACAGCCGGAGAGATGGCAGAAGGCGGGCATCTTTACTGATTTACCGTTCAGGCCGTTGTCTCCGTGTGCCTGAATGCAACAAAAAACAGGGAGATAAGGATATATGAAAACATTATCAGCGGCAGCGCTGCCAGGCCCAGAAAAAGTACCAGCAAAAGGCTGACGCCTGCAAATATGTACCTTTCTTCATTACCCCTGTATTTCAGGTGAGAGAACTTCAGCGAGAACATCCGGGTGTTCAGAAGCATCATCACCGCAAGAAAGAGCGAAAGTCCCCCGACAAACCAGGCTGAGCCTGCAAGAGTGTCAAATATCTGGCGGTCTGTATACCGGGAAGCTATGACCAATGCCACTACTGTAAAAGCGCTGGCAGGAGTTGGCATCCCCTTGAAGGAAGTGCTCTGATCAGTGTCGTTGTTGAATTTTGCCAGGCGCAAAGCGGATCCGGCAGGAAGGAGTGAAGAGAGGACAATTGCAGGCAAATCCGCCATTCCGCTGCCGGTAAGCAGAAACCAGATGACAGCCCCCGGTGCCACCCCGAAAGTGACTACGTCGGCCAGGCTGTCAAGATCCCTGCCGATATCCGAATAGGCCTTCAGTAACCTGGCTGCAAAGCCGTCAGAAAAATCAAGGATCATCCCTGCCATTATGAAAAAACAGGCCTGTTCAATATAACCTTTTGAAGCAAAGAGGGTTGCGATAAAACCTGTTACCAGGTTGAGCAGCGTGAGGGAGTTAGGGATATGTTTTTTCATCATTTTTTACTTGATCTGCGTCTGCAAAATTACAATATTAAGGGAAACAGGCACCGGAACCGGTTCAGCAATTAGGCGTCAGTTGTTGCATATGGCTGTGATAATTGTTTATTTTTGCATCAGATATTATGCGTGACCTGACAAACATAAAGATAGCGGTGGACTTTGACGGCACCATCGTTGAGCACGAGTATCCGGCCATCGGAAAGGAGGTACTCTTTGCCTTCATTACCCTCAGGGAGCTTCAGAAACGCGGCGCACTGCTGATACTCTGGACTTTCCGCTGCGGGAAGGAGATGAAGGAGGCTGTGGAATTCTGCCATGCAAACGGCATTGAGTTTTACGCCGTCAACCGCAATTATCCCGAGGAAAAATGGGATGCTGAAACACCGAGAAAGGTAAATGCAGACATTTTCATTGATGATAAAAATGTCGGCGGATTTCCGGGGTGGGGGGAGGTACTTAATATTATTGACCCATGGTCTGTCAGAGAAGAAGCGGCCATGAAGGCCATCAAAAAGAAACGGTTCAACCTTTTTGGAAACAAATAATACCCGGTCAATGAAGAAAGATACCGTTTATATCTTTTTTACGATGATGTTGGTGACGGCAATCATCTCATGTTCTGGATCTTCAGGCAAGAAAGCGGTTTCAGGTCCTGAAAAGGATGCCGACGCCTCCTCCTTGCCGTTCCGCAGGCTTATAGAGATACTCTCACCTGCTGACAATGAATCGTTCTCCTGCACTGACAAAATAGTTTTCTCAGTTGCCAGGGCGGCAGGGAATGACAGGACCGACTCTGTCCAGTTATGGGTTGCAGGCCGAAGGATAAGTACCGTTACTTCCCTTCCATCCACTGTGGAAGTCGCTCCTTCCGGTCTCCCGGGAAGGATGGCGATGAAGGCTGTGGCTTTCTCCTCCGATTCAAAGCCTCATACCGTGACACTTTTCGTCACGCTCTTGTCTGACATGACTCCTGCTCTCTACCGTTACAGGGTGATCAAATCTTATCCTCATGACAAGGGCGCCTATACCCAGGGCCTTCTTTGGAATGACGGGTACTTGTATGAAGGTACCGGCCAGCCGGGTGAATCATCATTGCGCAAGGCAGATCCGGAGTCAGGAAAAGTTATAAGTCAGGTAAATCTCGAATCCTCACTCTTCGGTGAGGGAATAGCCATTCTGGGTGACAGGATTTTCCAGCTTACCTGGACCACCAGGGTAGGCTTTGTCTATGACCTGGCGACCTTCAGCCTTGTAAACAAAATATACTACCAGACCCAGGGCTGGGGCCTTACTACATTGGGAGACAGGCTGGTGATGAGTGATGGCACAAACATCATACGGTTCCTGGATGCGGACTTCAATGTTCTCTCGTCAGTGGAGGTATGGGACAATAAGGGTAAGGTCGAAAACCTAAATGAGCTCGAGATCATAGACGGGGAGCTATGGGCAAATATCTGGCAGACTGACCGGATAGCGCGCATTGATCCGCTGACGGGGAAAGTGACCGGCTACATCGACCTTGGCAACCTCCTCCCGCGTGAGGACCGTGGTCCTGCCACCGATGTGCTGAACGGCATTGCCTGGGACGCGGAGAACAAAAGGATTTTTGTAACCGGAAAGTACTGGCCCAGGCTCTTCGAGATTGCTGTTATTCCTCAGGGCCGGAACTGATAACCTGTTAATCACTGTCGTTTCTTCCGAATCAGGTGGCCGGCCGGTCCCCGGATTCTTCCCGTGCCTCAGCCTGAACCGGAGGCTGAAGATAGAATCCCGTGTTGAAAACATGTTAATAACCCCAAAGGAAATGTTTACAATTACAAACTGCCCCGGGAAGCCTGCGAAGGGCATATATAGTAAATTTGGAGCTCACAAAATAACTGAAAAGGAAAGATATGGGAAGGATAATTGCGCTTGCAAATCAAAAGGGAGGAGTAGGGAAAACCACCACGGCAATTAACCTGGCGGCGAGCCTGGCGGCACTGGAGAAGAAGGTGCTGATTGTTGATTCCGATCCGCAGGCAAACGCCACCTCTGGAGTAGGGATAGATTCCAAGCAGGTTAAAGAGACAATATATGACTGTCTTATTGACGGTGTCGATCCGCGCAGTGCAGTTCTTGGCTGCAACCTTGATAACCTGTCGATAATACCATCAAACATCGATCTCGTGGGTGCGGAAATAGAGATGCTCGACAGGCCTGAACGCGAGAAGATTCTCAAGAAGGTGCTTGCAACCCTTTCTCAAGAATATGATTATATTCTTATCGACTGTTCTCCCTCTCTGGGCCTCCTTACAGTCAATGCCCTCACGGCATCTGATTCGGTGATCATACCGGTACAGTGCGAGTACTTTGCCCTCGAAGGGCTGGGTAAGCTGCTGAACACTATAAAGATCATCCAGACCAACCTGAATCCGGAACTGGAGATCGAGGGCTTTCTTCTCACAATGTACGACTCGCGGCTGAGGCTGGCGAACCAGGTTGTTGAAGAGGTGACACGCCACTTTCAGCAGATGGTTTTCAACACCATTATTCAGCGCAATGTAAAACTGTCAGAGGCTCCCAGCTACGGGCAGCCGGCCCTGCTTTACGATGCCGAATCAAGAGGTACCGTCAACTATCTTAACCTTGCACGCGAACTGCTTGAAAGGATTGAGGCAAAACAGAAGAATTAACAAGCTGCTGAGTTAAATATGAATACGACAAGGAAGAGCGCATTGGGAAAGGGTCTCGGAGCCCTTATCGACGGAGTTGAGAAGGAAGTCCTTGACAGGAAGGTTGAAGCGAACCTCCAGATAGACATCAATTCCATTGATAACAATCCCTTTCAGCCCCGTTCGCGGTTTGACGCCCAGGCCCTCGAGGAACTGGCTGCGTCGATCAGGCAGGTAGGCATCGTTCAGCCTCTGACTGTACGGGAGACAGGCGACGGACGCTTTCAGCTCATTGCCGGTGAACGAAGGCTGAGAGCTGCACGAATGGCCGGCCTTACCCACGTGCCTGCATATATTCGTACGGCCGATGACACCGCAATGCTTGAGATGGCCCTCGTCGAGAACATCCAGCGCGAGGATCTTGACGCCGTGGAGGTTGCAATAAGCTACCAGAGGCTGATTGAGGAATGCAGCCTTACCCAGGAACAACTAAGCGACCGGGTGGGAAAACAGCGCTCGACAGTATCAAACTACCTCCGGTTGCTTCGCCTGCCGGCTGAGATTCAGCTGGGCATCAGAAATAAGAGTCTGTCAATGGGACATGCAAGGACACTTGTAAACATCGAAGATCCCCAGAAACAGATCAATGTCTTCTATCATATTATTGAAGAGGACCTGTCAGTCAGGGCCACCGAGGATCTGGTGAGGCATATTCAGACCGAAGCATCAAAAGATTCTTCAAAAACCGATAAAAGAAAAAAGCTCACCAGGGAATATGAGGAGCTTTCAGACCAGATGACAAAACTGTTTGGTGCGGAGGTGCAATTCCGGATCAATGAAAAGGGCCGTGGCAAAATTGTCATCCCGTTCGGGAACAGTGACGAGATGGAGCGCATAATAGGGCTGCTGGACAGATTGAACGGTTAAATACTTATCTTTACCGGCAAACGCAAACGCATTTGCCCTTTGAACCTGTTAATTAAGATAGTGGTTTTGGTGTTTTTCTTCAGTACGGCAACTTCTGCCGCACAGACGCAGGATACAATTTCCACTGCACCGGGCAGGAAGAAAGTTCACACACTTACACCTGTAAAAGCGACAATGTATGCCGCCGCGCTTCCCGGCCTGGGACAGATATACAACAGGTCCTACTGGAAAGTCCCCCTCGTCTACGGCGGATTTGCGGCGCTTGTCTACTCGGTGTCATTCAATACCGGCAGTTATAACCAGTTTATCGGGGCTTACCAGGATTTCACGGATATTATCCCCGAAACTGACAGATATCTTGACATACCGGGCTTTGAAAATCTGGACCCCGAGCAGTATGACCCGGTGCTGCACCCCACCACCCATAATCCATCCACCGCCGGATGGGTCAGAACCCAGCTGTCAAACGGGGTGGACTATTACCGCAAATACCGCGATCTTTCGTATATCGGCATAGTTGCCTGGTACCTTGTATCAATTATTGACGCCAATGTTGATGCAAGCCTCTTCGACTATGATATCAGCGATGACCTTAATGCAACTGTAGCACCTGTAATTCTCAGCGCTACAGGACTTGCACCCGGCGTCACGGTTAAACTTGTAAAAAACTTTTGAAAATATGACTACGACTATCAGAAAGTTGCTTTTTGCCTTTGCCATTACCCTCTTCCCGGCTGCTTTAAACGCCGTGAATGACACTATCATAATAAGAAATGACGATTCCACCGAACGGATAGAACGTGATCTTGACAGCCTTCTCAGTAACTGGTTTATCCGGATGTCAGTCTTTGAAGGGAGTATCACACCTGCAGATCCCGTAATCGCAGAGTTCTCCGACTCTGTCTATATCGACCGTCTCGGCAGGATAAATTCCCTGATAAGACTCCCTTACAACAATATCATCCGCAGTCATATCCATGTTTACACTGAAAGAAAGATGGAGCAGTTCAGGGTTATGCTCGGACTTCAGGATTATTATTTCCCGATGATTGAGGATATTTTCGATTCCTACGGTCTGCCGGTGGAACTGAAATATATGGCTGTAATAGAGTCAGCCTTTAATCCCATTGCAGTCAGCAGGGCAGGAGCAACCGGATTGTGGCAGTTCATGTACAGCACCGGACGGATGTACGGACTCACAATCAATTCGGTTGTGGATGAGAGGCGTGACCCTGTCAAATCGACTCATGCAGCGGCAAAGTACCTCAGAGACCTTTACGGTATTTATCACGACTGGATACTGGTCATCGCAGCCTATAACTGCGGACCCGGTAATGTCAACAAAGCCATCAGGAGATCGGGTAACCGGAAAGACTACTGGGAGATTTACTACAGACTCCCGCGGGAGACCCGTGGTTACATTCCCCAGTTTGTAGCTGCAACATACGCAATGAATTACTACCGTGACCACAATATTGTTCCGGTTGCAGTTAACCTGCCTCTTGCAGTGGATACTGTTGTGGTCTCGCATGATATACATCTGATGCAGATATCCTCGGTCCTCGATCTGCCGCTTGAAGAGCTGAAGGCCCTGAACCCGCAGTACCGTACCGGTTTTGTCCCGGGAAGAAGCAAGCCCCAGGCCATAACCCTTCCCATTGACCGGCTCGGGGATTTCATTTCCCTTACAGATACGATCACCAACTACAACAGGGAACAGTATCTTACCACCGTAAACCAGACAACTGCCCCAACCCAGTCGGCATTCATTCCGCCTGACATGAAGGGAAAGACAAAACTGACCTACGAAGTAAGGGACGGCGATAACCTGGGTTTCATATCCGAATGGTATGGTGTGGCTCTCTCTGACCTGAGATACTGGAACAATATTTACAAGAATACAATCCGTGTGGGACAGAAACTTGCAGTATATGTCGATCCCAGAAGGGCGGATCTTTGCAGTCAGATTAATTCGATGAGTTTTGCTGAAAAGCAGAAAAAGGTTGGAAAAGTAGTTTCTTCAGCCTCCCAGAGTTCTGCAAGCGTTTCTGCTTCAACTGCCTCGCTTGCCGAAACAGGTTATGAGTATTACACAGTCAGGTACGGAGATACGGTGTGGGATATCGCCAAAAAATTTGAGGGCATTACAGCTGTTGACATCCTCCGGCTGAACAACATATCAGATGCGTCGAAGATACAGGTGGGACAGAAACTGAAAATTAGAAGAAGAAGCTGATTTATAAGTATATGCGTCCGGGACGGATTTTCCTGTTTCTACTTGCCGTTGTACTGGTTCTTTCTCTTCTCTCCATTCTGGTGAACCATGAGAAGGTACTTAACCCTCATTTATTATTTCGGGAGAGTGTTGATACGACTTCCGTCACGGAAAGCGATACGTTTGAATTAAAGCCCGCTGCTGATTCGGTTGAAACAGGGTCAGCACCTGCAGAAACTGCATCGTCCGGTATTCTTTATCCCGGAGATGCGGTCAGAGATTCGCTGGCAGCAGGCAGGCAGGTAAGGATTATCTTTTACGGGGATTCGCAGCTTGAAGGTGACAGGATAACCTCACGGCTTCGAAAGCTGATGAGGGTCAACGGCGGAGGCAGCGGCCCCGGAATGATATCACCGCTAATGCCTGTCCTCTACACCCGTTCCTTCGTTGTAAAACCCTCATCCAACTGGACACGATACACTCTCCTTGACTATAAAAAGGGGATACTGCCTCATAACAGCCTTGGCCCGATGCTTTCAGTATCGCGTTTCACCAAATCGGGCGACACTCCTGTATCTGCCTCCAAAGCCAGCGTAAGGATAACGGCAGTGCCAGGCGCCGACGATGCAGTGTCACGGTATGACAGGCTCAGGATACTCTACGGTAACAGCATGGACACTACACGTGTCAGCGTTTATGCCGGCAGCGAGCCAGTGGCTTTCACCGTGCTTGCAAAAGGCACCGGCCCCTTCGAATACAGTATTCCGCTCAACAGCATCTCAGACCTGACAGTGGAGTTCAGCGGGAAAATATCCCCTGACATTTATGCCTTAAGCCTTGAAAGTGATACCGGAATTGTGATTGACAATATCCCGGTACGGGGCAGCGCAGGGCTGGAGTTTGTAATGACTGACAGAAAAGCCTTCAGTGAGACCCTCGCAAAGCTTGACCCTGACCTTATTGTAATGCAGTACGGGTTGAACGTGGTCAAAAATGTCAGAAGTGAATACCATTATTATGAAGAGGGACTCATAAGGCAGATTGAGTATCTCAGGAAAGCTTCGGGAGGTGTGCCCGTAGTTCTTATGAGCCTGACTGACATGGCTCAGATGAAGGGTGACACCCTCACTACCTACAGGAATATTCCGGCCATCAGGGATGCTCAGAGAAGGGCTGCTGAGCGTACAGGCACGGTATTCTGGGATGCCTGGGAGACAATGGGCGGCGAGGGCTCCATTGTTAAATGGCATAATCACGTCCCGGCTCTCGCTTCTAAAGATTATACCCACCTTTCAAACGCCGGAGCAGATACAATTGCCTCCCGGATATACTCAGCCCTGTTCATTCCCAAAACAGTTTTACCGGCTGACGAAGCAACAGCCACGGCTGAAACTGCAGATACGGCGGCAGAGGTCCGGGTAAAAACCGGAGAATCGTTGGAAGCAGAGGCGGACACTTCTTCAGCTGCTACAGTGTCTGTGGCAGCCGGGAAGAAAATGGAGCGGTCCGGCATCCTTTCCCGGTTAAAATACAATCCGCAGCAGTCATTCATCTTTACAACCCCGGTTTTCTGGATCTTTTTCCTGGTCGTAATGGCAGGATTCGTCCTGTTGAGGAAAAAAAGACAGATGTGCCATACCTGGCTACTGCTGGTGAGTGTCTACTTTTACTACAAGGCCGGCGGACTCTTCTTTGTTCTGCTTTTATTCACAAGCACGGTTACATATTTCACTGCCATGTTTACCGGCAGGGCCACAGGCAATGGAATGAAGAGGTTCTGGCTCACTGTGAACATTGTTGTTCTTCTCGGGCTTCTGGTGTATTTCAAATATGCCGGTTTCTTTACAGAGAGTCTCAATGCAATCCTGGGCACCTCATTCAGGACCTATGATATCTTTTCGGCAATGTCAAACTCACTCTTTGGCACCGCCTTCGACGTATCACAGATAGTTCTGCCGGTTGGCATCTCCTTTTTTTCTTTTCAGGCTCTGAGTTACAGCATCGATGTTTACCGGGGCAGGGTTGCCCCGGTAAACAGTTTCATCGATTTTTCGTTTTACCTCACTTTTTTCCCGCAGCTGGTGGCTGGTCCAATTGTAAGGGCTTCGGAGTTTATACCTCAGATGAAGGGAGATTATACTGTCACGAAGAATGAATTCGGACACGGCGTCTTCCTGATACTCCAGGGATTAATAAAGAAAATGGTCATTTCTGATTTCATTTCAGCAGGGTTTGTCGACAGGGTATTTGACATGCCCGCAATGTACTCGGGTTTTGAGAATCTGATGGCGGTTTACGGCTATGGGCTTCAGATCTACTGTGATTTTTCGGGCTATACGGATATTGCAATAGGTGCTGCATTGCTTCTTGGGTTCAGGCTGCCGCTCAACTTCAACTCTCCGTACAAGGCGTCGAATATTTCCGATTTCTGGAAGAGATGGCACATTTCGCTTTCAAGGTGGCTGAGAGATTACCTTTACATACCTCTGGGCGGAAGCAGGAAAGGAAGGATCCGCACGGGTATCAACCTGATGATCACCATGGTGCTGGGAGGGCTCTGGCACGGGGCAGCGCTGAGATTTGTGCTGTGGGGCGGTCTGCACGGCGGCGCGCTGATAATTAACAAGATATGGCAAAGGATATTCTCCGGGGTAAAAAGGCACACCTTCGCGGCACGTCTTGCCGGAATTTTTGTGACCTTTAATTTTGTGACCTTTGCCTGGATACTTTTCAGGGCCGAATCACTGGATGATGTCACCCTGATGCTGTCGCAGATATTCAATTATTTCAGCCCGGGAGAATACGGCATTGTGATAGCTGCCTACCTGCCGGTCATTGTCCTTATCCTTTCAGGTTACCTGTTTCATTTTCTCCCGGTGACGGTGAAGGAGTCATACAGAGGGCTGTTCATCAGGCTCCCCCTGGCCGTAAAATTTATTATAGTCATAGGAGTCTGCCTGTTGCTTCATAAGGTGGGGTCTGGAGTTGTTCAGCCCTTTATCTATTTCCGCTTCTGAGCGGTCACCTCTTTGCAGCAAAAGGAGCAATGGCCCTGTCATAGATTCCGTGCATCCAGGCAATGGCCATGCCGTAATTTGTTACCGGTATGCCTGCCCGGACTGCATCACGAAGCCGTGCCTTAATCTGCCTGTGCGTTATCATGCATCCGCCGCACTGGACCACCATGGCATAATCTGTGACCGGACGCTGCAGCGACGCCAGTCCTGAGACTACATCGAAGCTGAGGTTTTTTCTAGTGAACTTTTGCATCCAGGCGGGTATTTTCGACCTGCCGATATCATCGCAGGCTATCTGGTGCGTGCAGGATTCAAGTATAAGAATACGGTCACCCTCTTTCAGTTCGCTTATTTTTGGTGTACCCAGAAGGTAGTTCTCAAAATCTCCCTTCTGCCTGGCCAGAACAATTGAAAAACCTGTCAGCGGCATATCCTCAGGGATTTGTGCCCTTACCTTTTCGAAAGCCTGTGAGTCAGTCACAACCAGCACTGGCCTGATGCCTGTCCGTTGCAGGAACTCCCTGATCCTGAATTCTGTAGTTACGATGGCGACAGCCTTGTTGTCAAGCACATCACGAACCGCCTGCATCTGAGGCAATATCATCCTTCCCGCCGGAGCCTCCGCATCCACTGGTGTCACCAGCAGCACCAGGTCATCAGGACTGATTATGTCACCGAACAACGAAGGGAATGCCATGGACCGTTCAGGTATTTTATTCCTGATGTTTTCTATGAGTAGATCAAGATTGCTGCGTGTTGTTGCCGAAAAGCTTATCAGATCATGCCCCGTCTTCTCCCTTATCATACGAATGTAGTCATCTTCAGGACTGCAGATGTCAGCTTTGGTATGAACAACCAGGTAGGGAAGGCCCTCATCGTCAAACCTCGAGACCAGGTTTTCTTCCCATTCCCCCCACAGGTTATCTGTCACGATTATCAGAGCCATGTCAACCTGGTCAATTGACTTCAGGGTTTTTTCGACTCTTTTGTTCCCGAGATCCCCGGCATCATCAATGCCGGCAGTATCTACAAGCACCACAGGGCCGAAATCAACTATCTCAAACGACTTCTTAACCGGGTCTGTTGTAGTGCCGGGATGATCAGAGACGATTGCAATATCCTGTCCTGAGAGAGCGTTGATCAGGCTGCTCTTGCCGTTGTTTCGTCTTCCGTAAATACCTACGTGAGGGGTAGATTCCCTTCCTCTTTTCTTCATTGGAACAGTATCTGACAAAATGCTATTTTTTGGTTTCGGCCATCAGTTCAGCCCCTGCCAGTGAACCCGAACGGGCGCTGATCATGACTTTCCCCGGGTTGGTACCGGCTTTGAGCAGAATTGCGGCTATGCCGGCTTCGGCCTTTGCCGGATTGTCGCCTATCAGGACCGCATCGCCACGCACAGAGAATTCTATCAGCGAGTCAGCTGAATTTACCGGGTTGTCAAGGGAATCCACCAGCATGGCATAGACAAATACTGCATCAGAACCGTCGGCGCGCAGCAGCTTGTTGCTCAGGTCCACAGAGAGCCTGATTGCAGAAGGCAGTCCGGGTGTGGTCACGGTATGAACAGCGTATTCCAGACCATTGTGCAAACCCACCGCCCTGAGGGTGCCGGGTCTGTATCCGTCAGTGATGAAGGTAAACGGAGGATGAGGCAGGTTTACGGTATTCGGATTGCGGTCCGGTCCCTGTTTTGCAACAAGGGTATCATTCCGGAAGAGCAAAACCGTATCGGCATTGCTGAATACCCTGACCGTATTATCGGGTGACGGGTTGCTGTTGTAGGAGGCCAGGAAGCATACCGGGTTCATCTCCGACTGGCTTTTGTAGAACCAGTAAGCAAACTTTGGCAGCCTGAAGATATCCATGATGCCTGATGATTCCAGGTCGGTGGCATACCCGCGGTTGTAATCGAAGATGAGCCAGTTTGCATCGCCGAAGGCCGGGCCGTACAGGTTGTCATTGTGCGATTCCTGGTAGTTGAATGCCTGCTGCAGCAGGGCTCTCTCACCTGCACCGCGGAGCTGCCTTGAGCTGCGGGCTTCAGGAGCAAGATCCTTAAATTCAGTCTGGCTGAAGCCGGCATTGTTTGCATAATATTCCCAGTCTCCGTATTCAGCAATGAAGATCGGTTTATTCTTTGAATAGGTCTTCCAGTAATCTGGGGATTTTGCATGCTGACGTGCCGGAATAAACAGATCACAAACGGTATCCATCCAGCTGGCGGTATAGTTATTTCCGTATGGCAGTTCACGTTTTACAGTCCGGTGAAGGGTATTAAGGAAGTCATAAGGCATCCAGGTCTCGTTGAGCGATGATTCCCAGATTATTACGCAGGGATGGTTTCTGTCACGACGGCACATCTGGCGGGTATCATTCACCGAAGCCTCACGGAAAAGAGAGTCGCCGATGAACTGCCATCCGGGAATGGAATTCATCACTAGGATACCGAGCTCATCGCACGCATCCAGGAACGAAGGTGCCTGGGGGTAGTGAGAACAGCGCACCAGGTTGAATCCAGCTTCCCGGATCTTGTAAGCATCACGGTAATTTGCGTTGTCAGAAAGGGCATATCCGATATAGGGATATTCCTGGTGCCTGTTGGTGCCGGTTATCAGAACCGGTTCGCCGTTTATAAGCAACCCTTTGCCGGGGGTAATTTCAACAGTCCGGATACCTATCTGTGTTTCATTTCTGTCAATGGTCCTGTTTCCGGAGAGTATTTCCGTCGAGAGAAGGTACATAAAAGGCTTCTGAGGAGACCACAGAGCAGGATTTATCACCTTTATCTCCATGCTTATGCGCCTGTGTTCCCCGGGCTCAATCTCCATCATTTCAGTTGTTGCGGCGGCGGCCTCCTTGCCGGCTGCATCAAACAGGGTATTGCCCAGTGCGAATGAGCGGGGCGTCTTATCGTCATTCTGTACCAGTGCCGATACAATGACAGTGGCGGAGTCGGCGCTGACATCCCTGAAGCCGGCAATGACGCCGCCGCCAGGCAGCGTGTCTGCCTCCATCGCATTCGTGATATGCAGCCGGTCCTTGATTGTAAGACTGACATTACGGTACAGCCCGCTGAAGTAAAGAAAATCCAGTTCAGACAACGGTTTTCCCGGAGGAATCTGCGGATTCTCACGGTTGTCAAGCCTGACCAGTATTTCATTGTCGTCACCGTAACTGAGATCATTGGAAAGGTCCACAAAGAACGGAAGATAACCGCCGGTATGCCTTGAAATCACAACCCCGTTAAGATAAATAATGGCATCATGCATTGCCCCGTCAAGAAGCAGGGCTGTTTGCCTGTGCCTGAGTTTCTTCCCGGCCTTCAGGATCTTCCTATACCAGCAGATGCCCGTCCATTGATTTCCTGAGACAACTGCCGGTTCTGTGAAAGCGGTGTGAGGCAGGCTCACCTCCTCCCATTTATGATTGGCAATATTTCCGGGTAGGATGTTCTCGCTGTTCGAACTGTCCTGTCTGATGAACTGCCAGTTATCATTGAATGAAACGGGCAGCCCCTTGTTTTGACCACCTTCGCAGCCGGCAAGCATCACGAAGACAAGGACAACGGCGGGAACAATTACGGAGATTCTTTTCATCATAAAGAGTTAAAACCTGAAACAGGATGTGCATATGTCACCACGTCTTTTCCGGTGATTTCATCTGAGCAGAGAATTATCAGCCTCTCGAGTACATTCCTGAATTCCCTGATATTACCTGTCCATTTGATTTTCTGAAGTTCAGTTACGGCATCAGGCTTTATCTTTTTCTTTCCCATGCCGTATTCGCCACAGATAAGGGTATTGAAGTAATCTGCCAAGAGAGGAATATCGTCTGACCTTTCATTCAGTGTAGGCACGTGTATAAGTATCACACTTAACCTGTGGTAGAGATCTTCACGGAAGTTGTTTCGGTCTATCTCGTCCTTTATGTTTTTGTTGGTTGCGGCTACCACCCTGACATCAACATGAATGTCCCTGTCAGATCCCACCCGTGTGATCTTGTTCTCCTGCAGGGCCCTGAGCACCTTTGCCTGTGCCGCGAGGCTCATGTCACCCACCTCATCGAGGAAGATAGTTCCACCGTTGGCCTGTTCGAACTTCCCGATCCGTTGTTTTATGGCTGACGTAAATGATCCCTTCTCATGTCCGAAGAGTTCACTTTCGATAAGCTCCGAGGGAATGGCCGCACAGTTAACTTCCACAAAGGGTCCCTTTGAGCGGTTGCTCTTCTCATGAATCTGGTGAGCCACCAGTTCCTTGCCCGTACCGTTTGAACCTGTTATGAGGACACGGGCTTCGGTGGGAGCCACCCTGTCAATCATCTCCCTGACTAGGTGAATGGGTTGCGAATTCCCGATGATCTCGAACTTTTTACTGACCTGCTTCTTCAGGACCTTGGTCTGGGTAATGAGGGAGCCCTTTTCAAGGGCATTGCGGATGGTGATCAGCAGGCGGTTCAGGTCGAGAGGTTTTTCAAGAAAATCGAACGCCCCTTTCTTAATTGCATCAACTGCCGTATCAATGTTTCCGTGGCCTGAGATCATAATCACCGGCACATCGGTGGATATCTCCAGGATCTTCTGAAGTACCTCTATGCCGTCCATTTTGGCCATCTTTATGTCACACAGCACTACATCAAACTGTCCCTGTGCAAAGAGCTCCAAAGCTTTAGCCCCGTCTTCGGCAGACTCGATTTCGTACTTCTCGTACTCAAGAACATCTTTAAGGGTGTTTCTTATTGATCTTTCGTCATCAACAACCAGTATTCGCGGCATCGTTTAAATCAGTTTTATCCTTTGTATGTCAACCACTTCCAGATCTCACGGTATGAAGTCTTCTTCCCGTACATAAGAATTCCTGTCCGGTATATTCTGGCAGCCATCCAGATGGTGCCGATAATTGTCACCAGCATAAGGGCCATCGATAGCGCTATTTCCCAGTAAGGCACGTCGAAAGGAATTCGTGCCACCATTACTATCGGTGATGTAAGGGGTATTATCGAAAACCAGAAAGAAATGGAGCTTTCCGGGTTTTGCATGGTTCCCATGGCTACAATCAGCCCGAGGATTATAGGTATTGTCACCGGCAGCATGAATTGCTGGGTCTCGGTCTCATTATCCACGGCAGAGCCAATGGCTGCGAATAGTGAAGCATAGAGAAGATAACCCGTGATAAAGTAAAAGACGAATGTGAAGATGATAAGTCCCCAGCGCTGGTTCATTGCGCTGGCGAAAAGCTCCTCGAACTCGCTCAGCTGATCAGTAGTCATTGCTGCAGTAGCCCCTGGAATAGCCTGGTCAGCCTGTGCCAGGCTCTGGGGCAGCTGCTGCATCTGCTCCAATGTGTCTTTTGAAATGACATTTGTTTTGACAACTGATACTATCGCAACTGTAAGAAGTATCCAGATTGTGAACTGTGTGAGACCTACAAGGGCAATACCAATTATCTTTCCCATCATCAGCTGCACGGGCTTGACCGAGGAAATTATCACCTCCACTATGCGGCTGGTTTTTTCTTCGATGACGCCACGCATCACCTGTGACCCGAACATAAAGACAAGCATGTACATCAGGAAACCGCTAATGTAGGCAAGAGCCATGGCTATCCCGGTACTTGTCTCCTTTACAACTCCCGTGTCATCGATCTTTATTGTCTGGATCTTGACGCTCGTGTTTATAGTCTTCAGTATCTCATCCAGGTTCTCGATATTGTACGCCAGAAGCTTCTGCTTTTCTATCTCTTTTTCAAGTGATCCCGAGATGTGGTCAAGAAGTCCGATGGGAGGCTGCTTCTTGGAAATAAGCTTTATGGCATTGGGAGTATCAATGATCTGCGGAAAGATGTGGAGAATTCCATAATAACCCTTCTGTTCAAAAGTACTTTGCAGTTCCCCGAAATCATCATTGAGGTAGATAAATTCGGCGTCCTTGGTATTGGGTATCACTCCTTTGAAGAGGTCCGTACCCTCCTCTATCACCGCAATTTTCTTGAAGTCCTTGTCGTCATTCGACATTACCAGGGCCGGGATAACAAATATCATGGCCATTAGCAGCGGTGTAAGAAGGGTCATAATTATAAATGACTTCTTACGGACCCTGGTTAAATATTCTCTCCGTATGATGATTGATATCTTGTTCATGGCTTAGTTTTTCTGTACTTCTTTGTTTTTTGCCTCTACAACCCTGATGAAAATGTCATTCATCGACGGAAGGGCGGGGTTGAATGATATTATCTGACCGGAGGCAGCCATTGCCCTGATGATCAGATTGGGATCACGGACATCCTGCGATTTGAGTCTGATAACACTCTTTCCGTGCTCTAATGATGACCTCAGAATTGTAAAATTACTGTTTGTCTCCGGGGTCACCTCTCCGTCTATCACAACATCGTACTCGCTTGCGGCCCATTCACTGCGTATCGTGTCAACCCGGCCCTCGAGTATTGTTTGGGCCTTATTGATAAGGGTTATGTTGTCACACAGCTCTTCGACGGAACTCATGTTATGAGTCGAAAAGATTATTGTTGCACCCCTCTCGCGCAGAAAGAGTATCTCATTCTTGATCTGGTTGACATTAATGGGGTCGAAGCCTGTGAACGGCTCGTCAAAAATAAGAAGCTTGGGTTCGTGCAGCACTGTAGTCACGAACTGGACCTTCTGCTGCATTCCCTTCGAAAGTTCTTCAACCTTTTTCCCCCACCAGTCTGTTATCTCCAGTTTTTTGAACCAGTACTTCAGGCGGCGCATTGCCTCTGCATGGTTCAATCCTTTAAGCTGGGCAAGATACAGAGACTGTTCGCCCACCTTCATCTTTTTGTACAGTCCCCGTTCTTCAGGCAGGTAGCCGATCTTAAGAACGTCTTCGCGCTTCATCGGCTGCCCGTTGAGAAATATGCTTCCGCTGTCAGGAGCGGTGATCTGGTTTATTATCCGGATTAGGGTGGTCTTTCCGGCACCGTTAGGACCCAGCAGACCGAAGATGCTCTGAGCCGGCACACTGATGCTGACATCGTCGAGGGCAAGCTGGGTTGCAAAACGTTTGGTTACATTCCTGGCTTCAAATAATAACATGGTTCAATTCAGGGTTAGGTTAAATGAAACCAAAGATATAAAAAAAAAGGTTGATGCGCATGAAAACCATGGATCAACCCTGTTAAACAACAGCCGGGAACCTATGAGAAATAGTTCTTGACCCTGTCGAAGAATCCCTTGTCATCCGCATCCGGTTTCGGAACGAATGTTGCAGAGTTCCGGTACTGTTCAACGGTTTTCTGTTCTTCCCTGGTAAGAGCCTTCGGGATCCACACATTGACGTTAACAAGCAGGTCACCCCTTCCGTAACCATTAACATCGGGAAGCCCCTTTCCCCTCAGCCTTAAAATCTTGCCTCCCTGTGTCCCGGGGTCGATTTTGATCCTCACTTTACCGTCTATGGTGGGTATTTCGACATTGGATCCGAGAATTGCATCGGGAATGCTTATGAAGAGGTTGTATATGAGGTCATTGCCTTCACGAATGAGTTCAGGATGGGGTTCTTCGTCAATTACGATGATCAGGTCTCCGTTGATTCCACCGCGGCGGGCAGCATTTCCCTTACCGGTGACGGAGAGCTGCATTCCTGCAGACAGTCCGGCCGGTATGTTGAGCGGTATCACCTCTTCAGCCTGGGTGATCCCCTCGCCGTAGCACTTATGGCATTTTTTCGTTATCACTTTACCCTCTCCGCCGCATACATTGCAGGGAGCGGAGGTCTGCATCTGTCCGAGGATCGTATTCATGACCCTGGTGGTCTGGCCGGTGCCCTTGCAGGTTGAGCAGGTTGTCACGTCAGCCGGTGTTGCAGCTCCGGAACCGCCGCAGGTGTTGCATTCGACATATTTTGAGACCTTGACCTTCTTTTCTGCTCCCTTGGCAAATTCCTCGAGAGTCAGCTTGACCTTCAGCCTCAGGTTCGTGCCTTTGTTTACGTGGCGTGAGCGTCCGCCGCGGCTGCGTGAGCTGAATCCTCCGCCGAAGGCATCACCGAAGATGTCACCGAAGGAAGAGAAAATATCATCCATTGTCATTCCGCCACCGAAACCTCCGCCCCTGTTGTTCCCCATCCCGGCATGACCAAACTGATCATATCGTGCTCTCTTCTCATCATTGCTCAGAACCTCGTATGCCTCGGCAGCCTCCTTGAATTTTTCCTCAGCCTCCTTGTTGCCGGGATTCTTGTCTGGATGATTCTTCAGGGCCTGTTTCCGGTAGGCCTTCTTGATCTCATCCTTGGTTGCTCCTTTGGTTACTCCCAGGACTTCGTAATAGTCTCTTTTGGACATCTTCTGTTTTATGCTATTAAAATCACTCTCCTACAATTACTTTAGGAAAGCGGATTACTTTTTCATTCATAACGTAACCTTTCTGTATTACATGCACAACCTTGCCTTTCATCGATTCATCTGTGACAGGCACATTGGTGACAGCCTCCTGCATGTCACTGTCAAAGGCGGTGTTCAGTACCTCCATTTCCATCACACCGTTCTGCCTGAGAAAATCTGAAAGTTTGCTGTAAATAAGCGAGATCCCTTCCTTTACAGCAATGCAGTTGTCAGTCTCATTAATCGAAACCATGGCCCTGTCGAAGTCGTCAATTACCGGCAGGATACTTTGCAGGACTGATTCCCCTGCCATCTTTGTCATCTCAATTTTCTCGCGCAGGGTGCGCTTGCGGTAATTGTCAAATTCCGCAGAAAGACGCAGGTATTTGTCCTGCATTTCTGTCAGTTTCCCGTTTTCTGTGGCTGCATTTTCTGCATCACCCTGATTATCAGACATATTCCTTTCGGACATTTCCTGATCATGTCCCTCTTCGTGGCTCTTCTTTTTTACCATGATAAATGAATTATAGCTACCGGGCTTTTAGCAAATAGCCGGCCAGAATTACAAACCTGACAAAGTGTCAATTAAAGCTTGAAGGCTACTGCCTCGATTTCAATCATGAAACCGTGATGCAGTCCGGCAACTGTTATTATAGATCTTGCAGGCTGTGTGGGCCCGAAGAAGTCTGCATAGACCCTGTTGATCTCCTCCCAGTTCTTTACATCGGTTGTGTAGATCGTTGTACGGGCTATGGTGGTCAGATCACCGCCTGCAGCCTTCACTATGCTCAATACATTGTTCAGAGCCTGGTATGTCTGTTCGCTGATTTCTCCGGTGACCCTGTCTCCGGTCAGGGGAACAACAGGCAACTGACCTGAAACAAAGATAATGTTGTCTGCCAGGATTGCCTGCGAATAATGCCCTGCCGGAAGCGGGGCGTCATAAGTTATAACTGCTGTGATATTCATGATATTCTTTTTATTTCTGCACCTATTGCGTTTAGTCGTTTATCTATTTCCTGGTACCCCCTGTCAATCTGTTCGATATTATGTATGTAACTGGTTCCCTCTGCCGACATTGCGGCGATCAGAAGCGCCACCCCCGCCCGGATATCAGGCGATGACATCGTGGTTGCACGAAGCCTTAACCTGCGGTCATTACCTATCACTGTCGCCCTGTGAGGGTCACATAATATTATGCCGGCACCCATGTCGATGAGCTTGTCGACAAAAAAGAGTCTGCTCTCGAACATTTTCTGGTGTATCAGCAGGGAACCCCTGGCCTGTGTGGCAATGACCAGGAAGATGCTGAGAAGGTCCGGCGTCAGACCGGGCCAGATGGCATCGGAGATTGTCATTATTGATCCGTCGATGAATGTCTCTATCTGGTAATGTTTCTGCGCCGGGATAAATATATCATCGTCCTTTCTCCGGAGTTTGATACCCAGCCTTTTGAATGTGTCAGGTATGATACCGAGATTTTCATATGAAACATTCCTGACCGTGATCTCAGATTCAGTCATTGCAGCCATGCCGATGAATGATCCGATTTCGATCATGTCAGGCAGTATTCGGTGAGTACAGCCGCCCAGCGAAGTGACCCCGTCAACAGTGACAAGGTTTGAGCCTATGCCTGTTATGCGTGCACCCATCGAAACCAGCATCCGGCAGAGCTGTTGTATGTAGGGTTCGCAGGCTGCATTATAGATTGTGGTGCGGCCTGAAGCCAGGGTTGCAGCCATAATAATATTGGCTGTACCGGTGACCGAGGCCTCTTCCAGATGCATATAACTGCCCTTTAAGTGTCTGGCACTTACGTGATAACAGTTCTCATGGGCAGCATATTCAAAATGTGCACCAAGTTTTTTGAATCCCATGAAGTGAGTGTCTACCCTGCGGCGTCCGATCTTGTCTCCCCCCGGTTGCGGCATTATCGCCCTGCCGAAACGCGCCAGAAGGGGACCGACAACCATAACCGAACCTCTGAGGCTGCTGCTCTGTTCCCTGTATGAATCCGTGCCGGGGTAATCGGGATTGATATCCGAAGCCTGGAAAGTCCATTTTCCCTGCCCTTCCTTATGTGACCTGACGCCGAGATCAGTAAGCAGTTCAATGAGTTTGTTTACATCCCTGATGTCAGGGATGTTCTCCACTGTAACCTTCTCATCAGTCAGGAGGGTGGCACATAAGATCTGCAGCGCTTCGTTTTTGGAGCCCTGGGGATGCAGCTCTCCGTGGAGCCGTCGTCCCCCGGTAACTGCAAATGTACCCATCAGTGTCCGGCTTTGTATTTCTTTTTCCCGGTATTACCCGGTCTGCCCTTGTACTTGTCCTGAGGCCTGCCCTGATACCTGGTCTGGACTTTGGCTTTCGGAGGAGTAATCAGATCTCTCACATCCAGCATCCTGAGGTTTTCAGGAGCTTTCAGTCTTCCCTTTGAAATATCGGTAAGATCCCTTATTATCAGTTCATCGGCAACCTGGCCCTTATTCCAGGTGAGGTAATCTTTTTTCATCTGGTTCAGTACCAGTGTTACAAGGTAATCCTTCTCTTCGCCGTCTTCCATTTCTGAAGCAGCATCAATAAGAAGCGGGACGATACGGCCGTAGTGGGAATATTTTATTTCGCCGTTGTGATAGGGAACCTGGTTTGGCTTTTCAACAAGCTTCAGCCTGTCAGGGGCTGAATAGGGTGCATCAAGTTCAAGTTCAAAATTGCCGATGATTATGAGGTGATCCCAGAGTTTGTGTTTGAAGTCAGTCACATCCCGGAGATTGGGGTTCAGATTCCCCATGATCTGTATAATTGTTTTGGCGGCCCTGTTTCTTTCCTCGTCATCCTTAATGGTCTTGATATGTTCAATCATCTTAAGAACATTTCTACCATATTCAGGCAAAGCCATCTTTTTTCTCTGTGTGTTGTAATCAAATGTCATCAGTTGTAATTTTAGGCAAAAATAGTAATAATTTTTGTCTTTCAGACCGCCTGTTTCTCAGCGCCTTATAACCCGAGGAGCTGGATAGCCAGTCCTGAAAAGAGAATTGTGGCGCCTGCAATGACGTTCACATACTTCTCAACCGGTTTCAGATTGATATGGCTCAGTCCAAGCCTGAAAGCCAGGACCACTGTCATCATGGTTCCAATAGTAGCCACGGAAAAGAGGACGGAGACAAGGATCACTCCGCTGAAATTATTCTCAGCGGCAGGATACATAAGCAGGGGAATAAGAGGTTCACACGGCCCGAGTACAAATATCAGAAAAAGTATCCAGGGCGTGAGATTCTTTCTTTCGCTTTGATGAACGTGCGAGTGGGCAGTATAGTGACTGTGTTCGTGGACGTGCATGATGCCGTCGGGATGGTTATGCTCATGAACATGCCTTTTCTTCCTGTACAGACTGCGGATGCTTATCAACATGTAAACCAGACCGAATGCAATCAGGATCCAGGCTGCAATATTACCCCTGAACGATTCGAAGAACTCGAGCCTCGACAGGGAAATGCCCGCGACAATACCGATGAAACCCAGGATTATGGAACTCAACACATGTCCTATCCCGCATAAGAAAGTTATAAGCATTGTTTTGCGGATCGTCCACTTCCGTGCTTCACCCATCACGATGAAGGGCAGATAATGGTCAGGCCCGACAAGTGTATGGATAAACCCGATTGTGACAGCAGTACCTGCAAGCAGTAAAGTCGAACCCTCCATTAATACAAGTTTTTTACAAAGATATTTATTATGTGATACGGTTTACCTGCTTAAGGGAATCCACTGCCCCCCTGCACTTATTAACTCACTGAACCCGGTACCTGATCCGTTAAGCAGTCTCCGTGAGTCTTTTATGAAAAGTGTCATGGCATCCCAGGCAGGTGACGACTGAAAGAATCCGGGGTTTTCTTCAAATTCACTGCACGGCAGGATATAGAATTTACGTCTGCCGTTTTCAAGGGGCGACCAGACCCAGGTCAGGATATAACCCGCGCCGGTGATCCATGTTCTGTCTCCCTCTTTTTTTAGTTCGATCCTGACCATTGCTCCTCCGTCACTTCTTCGCTTTCGCTGGTTCGATACGAAGTTGCCCATCGACCAGACCACCGGGTCACAAAGACCGGCTGAGTCTGCGGTTGCCTGCATGGGTTGAAGTACGTGCGGGTGGGACCCGATAATTATGTCAGCTCCTCCGTTGAATATCGCCTTTGCAGTCAGCTCCTGAAGAGGAGAGGGGACAGAATCATATTCGTTTCCCCAGTGGATGAAAACAACCACCAGGTCAGCACCTTTTTCCCTTGATGTAAGGATTTCGCTGGTTATCCTCACAGTGTCAATATAGGAGACAACTCTCGGGGGAGGCACCACTATACCGTTCGTTCCGTAGGTGTAATTAAGCATTGCCACGCTGATGCCATTTGCTGACAGCATCAGGGGAGTGAGTGTATCCCGTGTCTCACTGCCGGTCCAGGTTCCGGTATGCGGGATGTCAAGACTGTCAAGCACCCTGACCGTACGGGCAATGCCCTTCGGACCCCGGTCGGCACTGTGATTGTTGGCAGTCATGAGAGCATCAAATCCTGCATTTTTACAGGCCAGGGCAAGTGCATCCGGAGAGCTGAAGGCGGGGTAACCCTTATAGGGTGCACCGCCAAGAGTGACTTCCAGGTTTCCCACGGCAAAGTCGGCATCCTCAATGACAGGTCTGATATATTTAAAAACACTGTCGTACGAATAAGTACCCGTCGAATCGTCACGCGCAGAGGCGATCTGCATATCGTGACCCATTATATCACCGGCAAAGAGAATGGTAAGGGTCGAATCAGTCTTCTCACAACCATTCAGAATAGTAAGGGTCGAATCAGTCTTCTCACAACCATTCAGAATAGTAAGGGCCGAATCAGCCTTCTCACAACCATTCAGAATGGTAAGCGTCGAATCCGTCTGCTGTCCTTTCAGACAGACCGTGACTAAAACTATGGCTGCGGACAGTAATATTCTGCGTCTGTTCATCCTCTCTCTCTTTTTTAACCCTGCAAAGGGCTCTTTTCGTGGGTTTGGTGAAAAATCAGACCTGAGTCTGTCAAACGATGCAACCTCAAAAATAGTCATAACTTTGCAACATAATAACCGACATTTCAGAAATAATGGAATTCATTAATACAGACCTTTTTACGTTCGTGATCCTGCCTCTTTTTATTTTCTTTGCACGTATTGTAGATGTATCCCTCGGAACCCTGAGAATAATTTTTGTCACCAAGGGAATGCGCAGGGTAGCCCCCCTCATAGGATTCTTTGAGGTTTTCATCTGGCTTCTTGCAATAAGCAGGATCATGCAGAACCTTGATAACTGGGTGTGTTACGTGGCGTATGCCGCCGGTTTTGCTTCGGGAAACCTGATAGGGATGCTGATTGAGGAGAAGCTTGCTATAGGCCATGAGATGATAAGGGTTATCACGCGCAAGGATGCCACAAACCTTATTGACGAACTGAGGGAAACGGGTCACGGCGTTACCTGGGTGAATGCAAAAGGTGTCGAAGGAGATGTAGCTGTTCTGTACATTATTGCCCGGCGCAGCATGATCCGTGAGGTCCTCGATCTGATTAACAAGCACAATCCCCGCGCACTCTATACGGTTGAGGCCATCAAGTATGTCAATAAGGAGATCTTCCACAGGTCAGAGGAGGAGCGGCAGCACAGCTGGCTGATGAGCAGGTCGAGGAGGAGCGGCAAGTAGGCGCTCTCATCTGCCGGGAACTGTCACTGTGACTGTATCCCTTCGAATTGTTGCCGGCGGTTCAACGAGCGTTATGATTACATATTCCCCGGCTGCTTCAGGAGTGAAAGTAAGGAGGGTATCTTTAATCACCTCAACCTGAGGACATACTCCGTTGCTTTCATAACTGCCCACAGCATACAAATCATACTTGAAATCCTCCTTTTTGGTAAGAATGAACCTCAGATTCATCCAGCAGCCGTCAGGTGCTGACGCTACGGCCATAAAAGTGACAGGCAGGTTTACAGTGCCACTCTCAGGAATGGATATGGAGGTAATATTCACAGGCACATTCCCATAGGAGACATATGGCGGATCAAGACTACACGATGACATTATAATGAGAGAAATAAGTGTGATCAGAGAAACCAGTTTCATATGCTGATGTTTTAAATGGGTAACTAAACCTGGGTTCTTTACGGTTTAGTATGACTCAGTGCCTCTGTAGACCTGCAGCCTCCCTGAGGGCACTACTTTGCCGATAAAGTCGACACGGCTGCCCCAGTTGGTCTGGACAACTGCGTTGGCCATATCCCCTGTAACATTCACGTGCATCGATATTGTGAGGGCACCGCCGGTACCGAGGGTGTTCATTTGGATATAGTAGTTTCCGTTCTTCTTATCCTGCTCGATCGTATAACCTGTGACCTTTCCCTTGAGGGTCACGCCGCCAACGCCGTTATAGCCTATGCCTGTGTCGGAGCCTAGCTGCACGTAAACCTCGTCACCCTGAACCGATACGAAATTTATCCTTGGGTTGACGTTGAACATTGAGCCGCCCCGTCCCCTGACGCGGTCCGCCTTCAGGATAAACTGCGATGAATGCAATGCCTGGGATGTGTTCACAGACATCATCCTTTCAGCCTGCTTCTTCTGTTCCCTTTTCAGTATCTTTTTTTCCTCCTTCGTCAGAGGTACCTGCCCCTGCGCCATCGCTGCCAGCGTTATCAGCAGTATGATGACTGTTGCTGTTATCCTTTTCATACCCGATTGAATTAACTGTTCTGCAATTTGCAGCACAACAACCGTACCAAGCTCAATCCGGAGCCGGCACAGGTGCCAGGAAAAGTCCGAATGTGCTTAGGTTAGGCCTGGCACGTGATGAGGTAACTGTCAGTCTGATCTCATCGGCAGTCACTGCAGGAAACCGAAGCAGTCTCTTGTATCCGATTGTTGTTCCCTGACTTACCGTATCCCACTTTGATCCTGTCCGGGACTCTATGATGAAGTTTTCAACCCTCTGACCCTGCCTTATGTCTTCGCAAAGCATCGCCACATTAAATGTTGCCGATATAGCCGGAACGAAGCTGGCCACAGCTGCACCGGAGGGACTCCACGATGTGGAACTGTCGCCGTCAATGGCATTGGATGCACCTCGTCCGTACGGGCGCGCTCCCTTGAGCAGGTCAGTGTCAAAGAGATCGTCGAGATATGCTCTGAGTCCCCTTAGGCTTTGGACATCGTTCTCATGAATCAAACCCCGCCTGTCAGGCGGCACATTGAGAAGAAGCACGGCGTTCCTGCCTACTGAGCTAAAATAAATGTCTGCCAGTTTCTCCACGCTCTTTACCAGGGAATCTTCGGAAGCATGCCAGAACCATCCCGGACGGATTGAAACGTCAACCTCGGCAGGATACCAGAATACCCTTCCCGCCCTCTGCAGCAGTTCCGTGCTGCCAAGGTCAGCAGATGTAGCTCCCAGACCAAGTTCGCTGTTTATTGCCATGCTGGCATCTGATCCTCCGGGGGCGAAGGCTGTTACGCTCCACTCTGTTTCGCGTCCGTAGCCCGACTCGGTGCCTACCCATCTGACGTCCTCTCCCATTATTGCGGTCACCGCTTCGGGCTGCAGCTTCCTGATAAGCGCATAGTAAGCTTCCCAGTCGTATACCTGCCTCTTTCCGTTGGGCCCCTCGCCGTTGGCACCGTCAAACCATACCTCGTCAACAGCGCCGTACCAGGTAAGCAACTCGGTGAGCTGTTCCATGAAAAAACTGTTGTAGGCCGGTGAGTCGCCGTAACAACCGGCATTGCGGTCCCACGGCGAAAGATATATGCCGAATTTCATCCCCTGCTCTTCGCAGGCATCCTTTAATTCCCTGACCACGTCACCTTTCCCGTCCTTCCAGGGGCTCGATGCCACGGAATGACCTGTCGTCTTCGTCGGCCAGAGACAGAACCCGTCGTGGTGCTTGGCGGTAAGTATCACCATTTTCATTCCTGCTGTCTGTAGCACTTTTACCCATTGTCCGGCATCAAGTTCAGAAGGGTTGAACAGCTCTTCAGACTCGTCGCCGTTGCCCCATTCCCTGTCAGTGAAGGTGTTTACAGTGAAATGTATGAAGGCTGTCATCTCCAATTCCTGCCATGCCATCTGACGCTGATGAGGAACCACCCGGGCGGCCATTGCCTCCTTGACTCCCAGGGTGGGGCCTACCGGAAATTCGACGCCTCCGGTGTACAGCTTATCATCCTGCCGGTTTAAGCAGGAGAGAGCCGTGAAGGTTACTACCGGCAACAGGAATAAAGCTATGATGGTCCTGGTAATGTTCATATTTCATGTGCCATTATGCTTACTTTTTCAGCAATGTCCTTTCATAAAAATGACTCAGGATAAACAGGATGCCGGTGACAATTACAGGTGTGGAAAGAATCAGAAACGGCAGTGACTTCAAGCTCATTTTCAAAAGCACCGACATTATTATCCCCATTAGAATTATAGCAATCCCGCCGGCAAGCTTTTGCCTTATGCCAATTATCATTCCTGCAATCAGTGCGATGGCGGGGACAATACTGATGAAGAATCCCTTAACCTGCTTATCGGCCGGCGCCCCTGAGGTGAAGTTGTCAAGTGCCATCAGCACGACAAAGGCTGCAATAAGGAGGGCAAGGATCCGCGGCGTCCAGAGTATGAATTTTGCCATGTTGTGTCTACTGTTTCGATTTAACGTACTTCATATTTCTGAACCTGAGTGCAGACCAGTCAGCGTCAATTGAAACCTGGGAGACAGGAACGAATCCCCATTCCGCAACCGGCGTCCAGCCGCGATCACGGTTAATGTCACTGGTGTATTTTTTTGATGTCCCCTTGGGATAAGCCAACCACAGAATACCGTCATGACCAAGGTTATGGAGGCACGTCGGGCCCAGTTCTTTTACCTCTGCAGACCAGTGAACGAAGGCCAGCATGAACTCATAAAGATATCGGGCATTAATTTCTGTATCAATCTGCACCCCGTCAAGCACCTTCGTCAGCCTCTCTGTCAGTTCCACCGGGGCATTCAGTACTGCAATCCGATCAAGATCCCTGAACCTGAGCTTTTTTAATATGTCATCCATGGTTAATAATTCTTTCTCCGCAACAAATATACTAATAAGAGGCCACTCTGTCCGGGTCTTAACTTTTTTGCTTTTCCGGTGTTAAATCATTAAATTTGCAGCATCAACAACTGGGGTGCCTTAAAAGAACAGGCTGAGATCATACCCTTACAACCTGACCCGGGTAATGCCGGCGTAGGGAAAGAGAGTAATCATTTCCGACCGTTTTTTTGCAGCCTCACTTATTGAGACAGTTAATCAACATTCAGGAAAATGGACAGGAAAATTATTTTTTCGTTTGCTTTAATATTACTGTCATGCGGCCCCGGTTTATTCGGGCAGCAGAACAGGGGGTACATTTCAGGCACGGTTCGTGACAGTGAAGGAAACCCGCTTGCCGGGGCGTCCGTGGTAATTGACAGCCTTTCAACAGGCGTTGCTTCGGGGAATGACGGAAGGTATACGCTTCGGGGGCTAAGGAACGGTATATACAAAGTCACCTTCAGCTTCACAGGGTTTGAACCAGTCACCGAAAAAGTCACTCTGAACGGCACAACATCGGTTGATGTTAGCCTTCCGGAAGCCACACTGATTGCCGATGAGGTCATCGTAAGGGGAAGCCGGGCAGGCACCCGCACACCCATGGCGCACACTACAGTCGAAGCATCAGCGCTGAGGAAGTCAGACATGACCCGTGACATTCCCTTTCTTCTGGCAATGACCCCATCAGTGGTTGAGACCTCGGATGCAGGTAACGGTATAGGGTATACGTCACTGCGGATCCGCGGCACGGATGCGAACAGGATAAATATTACGGTTGACGGAATACCGCTGAATGATCCTGAGTCACAGCAGGTATTCTGGGTCGACCTGCCGGATCTTGCTTCCTCAACCGCAAGCATACAGATTCAGCGTGGAGTTGGCACATCCACAAACGGAGCAGGCGCATTCGGAGCTTCAGTGAATATCAGCACCATGTCACCGCCGGATGAGCCGGGAGCCTCTGTCGACCTTAACGCCGGGTCATTCAATACATTCCGTACAACGGCAAAAGTATGGTCAGGGAAGGTGGATGACCGCTTCAATATGATGATCCGGGCGTCAAAGATCAGTAGCGACGGTTATGTAAGTCACAGCGCATCGGATATCGGGTCTGTAATGGTCAGCGGAAACTGGATCACCCCTGTTGACAGGATCAGATTCAATATTATTTCCGGCAGGGAACGAACCGGGATAAGCTGGTGGGGCGTGCCGCAGGAGTTGCTGTCAACCGACAGGAGGTATAACCCGGCTGGCGAATACACTGATGCCAACGGCCTCACACGTTATTATGACGACGAGACCGACAACTATAAACAGACTCATTACCAGCTTTTCCATACTCACCGGTTTACACCGCGACTTCATCTCAACACCGGACTGCATCTGACATCAGGTTCCGGCTACTACGAGGAGCAGAAAAGCGACAGGAGCCTGGAGGAGTACGGACTGGGAACCGTCATTTCCGGAAGCGAAATTTTTACGGAGACGGATATGGTCCAGAGAAAGTGGATGGACAATAATTTCTACGGTGCGGTCTGGTCACTCGTACAGGATGGTCATGTTTTTGAATTGACGGCAGGCGGCGGTGTGAACCGTTATGAAGGTGATCATTTCGGGAAGATAATCTGGATGGAATATCCCGGCACCCTTGTTCCGGGTTACGAGTGGTACCGCAACAGGGGGGTGAAGGATGAGTTCAACGCATACGGGAAGATGAATGCCCGGATCAGCAGCACCGTCAGCGGCTTTGTCGATCTGCAGTTCAGGTATATCGGGTACAGGCTTTCGGGGCCTGATGACGACAGGCGTGACCTTACACAGAACCATTACTACAGGTTCTTCAATCCGAAGACCGGCATCTTCTGGAGCAACGGCAGGGGCAACGATGCATTTCTTTCGGTATCGGTAGCGCACCGTGAGCCTTCGCGTTCAAACTTTACCGACGCGGCAGGCGACAACAGCGTGACTCCGCGACCGGAACGCCTGACAGACTTCGAAGGCGGCTATTCGTACAAGGCTTCCGCTCTCAACCTTAATCTCAATTTTTACCTCATGAGTTACCGTGACCAGTTGGTACCCACGGGCAGGATCAGCAACACCGGCTACCCTGTGATGACCAATGTTCCCCGGAGTTACCGCGCAGGTGTGGAATTCTCCGGACATTACAGGCCTTCACCTGTTGCAGCATTTAAAATGAACATGACCCTGAGCCGCAATAAGATAAAGAACTTCAGCAATTACTGGGTTGATTATAACACAACCGACTGGAGCGAAGAATTGGTCTCGCGGGACCTCGGGACTGTCGATATTGCATATTCTCCCCGTTTTTCCGGATCAGCGGAGGCGGAGATCAATCCTCTGAAACGTCTTGCCCTTCGTATAAACGGGAAATTCGTCGGGCAGCAGTATTTTGACAACACAATGAGTTCAGACCGCTCTATTAACTCCTACTTCGTAAGTAACCTGGCGGCTGAGTATGAAATCAGAACCGTAAAACCGAGGGAGATTACCCTGAGGGTGCTTGTAAACAACCTCTTCAACACGATGTATGAAAGCAATGCATACGGCGGAATGTGGTCAGAAGACGGGACAGAAAAAACCTGGGCTTACTTCTTTCCACAGGCAGGAATCAATTACATGCTCGGATTAACGGTAACCTTCTGAGAAAATGTGGGATTGGACGGCAGATCACGGCATTGAAATTTTCGGGGCACTCACCGGGATCCTCTACGTCTTTTTAGAGATAAGGCAGAATATCCTTCTATGGCCGCTGGGCATAATCACCTCGGCAGTGTATATTTATGTTTTCAGGGAAAACGGATTCTATGCAGGCATGGTGCTCCAGTTCTATTACCTGGCTATAAGCGTTTACGGATGGAGCGTGTGGGGCAGGGAGCAAAGGGCAAGGACCATGGAGCAGACAGTCAGTGGGGTGAAGAGCACAGAGCAGAAGAAAAGCTTGACTGTAAGAAGGATTGATTTGAAGACCGGCATTATCTGCGCGGTGGTGTCACTCGTACTGTGGGCAGGGTTAGGGTATGTGCTTGACAGATGGACTGACTCGCCGGTACCCCTGTGGGACGGACTCATTACGTCCCTGTCGGTTGTAGCAACCTGGATGCTGACGCGCAAGATATTGGAACAGTGGCATGTATGGATAATTGCAAATGTTATGGCAACAGTTGTATACCTGGCCGTGGGAATGTATCCCACCGCTGTCCTGTTTATGGTTTATGCCGTCATGGCTGTGGCCGGACTCAGGGAGTGGATAAAAGTCCGGGTTGAAAAATAAAAAATAAAAAAGAATGAAAACCGTAATACTGGCAAACGGAAGCTACCCCACGCACAGCGTGCCCCTGAAACTCCTTGCAGCAGCTGACCTGATCGTCTGCTGTGACGGGGCAGCAGAAAAGCTGACATCCCATGGGATGGAGCCCGGGGCAATCGTGGGAGACCTCGATTCTGTTTCTCCGGAACTCAGGGAGAAGTATGCAAAGGTGCTTTATCCTGATAATGACCAGGAGACCAATGATCTGACAAAAGCAGTGAAATGGTGCCTGTCAGAGGGTATAAAAGAGCTTGCGGTAACAGGTGCAACAGGACTGCGGGAAGATCATACACTGGCGAATATCTCGCTTCTGGCTGAATATTCGCGTGAAATGGACGTAAAAATGTATACTGATACAGGCATTTTTGAATCATTTGACAGGACAGTGACGCTGGAATCTTATCCCGGACACCAGGTGTCAGTTTTCAGCATTACCCCCGAAGCGGGCATTTCCTCAGCCGGTCTCCGCTGGCCGCTTCGGGACCTTAAACTCAGGAACTGGTGGCAGGGCACGCTGAATGAGGCGCTTGGAGATCATTTTACTCTCACATTTGCTTCAGGACAAATCATTGTTTTCAGAGAATATTAAGTATTTTTGGATTACTGAACAACGGAAAAGCAGCATGAACACCCTTACCGAAATACCCTGTCACATGAAAAGATTTTTTCTGTCCGCTGTCATACTGGTTATGGCAGTTTTAACGTCGTGCAAAATGGAGAAAAAGCCAGTCTCTGCTGATTTGAATGATTTTCGCTTTCAGGAGTACACTGTTGAACGCCTTCAGGAGGGCTACCGCAACGGTGATTTTACTGTTACCGAAGTGGTGCAGGCCTATCTTGACCGCATCAATGCCTTTGATGACAAGGGGCCGATGCTCAATGCAGTGATTCAGATCAATCCTGAAGCCCTGGGTATTGCTCAGGAACTTGACAGAGAAATGGAGGAGGGAAAGCTGCGCGGACCGATGCACGGGGTACCTGTATTGCTGAAAGACAATATTGATACGCATGATCAGATGGAGACCACGGCAGGTTCACGGGCGCTGCTGGGCTCTCATCCGCTGCAGGACAGTGAGGTGGCACGCAGGCTCCGTGAGGCCGGTGCGGTTATCATTGGCAAGGCGAATCTCAGCGAGTGGGCCAACTTCCGTGGCAATCTGTCATCAAGCGGATGGAGCGGTACGGGAGGCCAGACAAAGAACCCGTATATCCTTGACCGCAATCCGTGCGGCTCCAGCTCAGGATCAGGGGCGGGTGTCTCTGCAAACATGTGCATGATAGCGTTAGGGACTGAGACCAACGGGTCGATAGTGTGCCCCTCCACAGCCAACGGTATCGTGGGCATCAAACCCACGGTGGGACTTCTCAGCCGCAGCGGCATCATTCCGATCTCCTTCACCCAGGACACGCCCGGACCCATGGCCCGCTCGGTCAGGGATGCCGCTATAGCATTGGGAGTAATGACAGGCATTGACCCTGATGACACCAAGACCCTGGCAAGTGAGGGAAAGTCATTTACAGATTATACTCAGTTCCTTAAGGAAGACGGACTCAAAGGGAAAAGAATAGGATGGTATACATCCGCCAGGGGAACCCACTTTAAAGTGGACACACTCATGCAGAAGGCAGTTGATTTCATCAGCAGCCAGGGAGCAGAAGTGGTGGAAATAGACCGCATCTATGGCAATGAGGCCGAAGCCCTCTCTTTTGAGGTTATGCTGTACGAATTTAAAGACGGTCTGAACAAATATTTCGCATCGCTCGGAGAGGGTGCTCCCGTTAAAAGCCTGGAGGAACTTATCGCATTCAACATTTCTGACACAGTTGAACTGAGGTATTACAACCAGCAGCTGCTGGTTGAGGCACAGAAAAAGGGAGGAATCAATTCCAAGGAATACCTTGATGCAGTGGCAAAGATGAAGAATCTCACCGGCAG
>JBBRXA010000016.1:0-52261 GCA_038248855.1 Bacteroidales bacterium
TACTTGTAATCTTCCTGTTTCTGCGCAACTGGCGCACAACAATGATTCCTGTAATAGCAATTCCGGTAGCTCTCATCGGCGTCTTTTTCGTGATGTATATTGCCGGGTTCACAATTAATATCCTTACGCTGTTTGCCGTTGTTCTCGCCATCGGCCTGGTGGTTGATGACGCAATAGTGGTTGTGGAAAACATTTACACGAAGGTCGAGCACGGGATGTCCCCTGTCGAAGCTGCACAGAAAGGATCGAGTGAGATCTATTTTGCAATTATCGCAACAACCGTTTCACTTGTGGCAGTATTCTTTCCCATCGTCTTCCTGCAGGGGGTCACAGGACGCCTCTTCCGTGAGTTCAGCCTTGTAATCGTTGGAGCAGTTACAATATCGGCGTTTCTCGCCCTATCCCTGACGCCCATGCTCTCCTCTAAATTCCTGAAACATAATGCCATGGAAGGTCGTTTCTACAGGTCCTCGGAACCCTTCTTTGCAGGAATGATAAACATATACCGCAGAGCCATAACGGCTTTCCTCAGGGTCAGACATTATGCCCTGATTATAATCGCGGTTTCAGCCGGACTGATTGTCTGGTTCTGGACGATGCTGCCCTCGGAAATGGCGCCTCTGGAAGACCGTGGGTATGTCAATATAAGTGCCACCGCTACCGAGGGAACGACTTATGACTATATGGCCAATTATGTTGAAAGCATTATTCCTATTGTAATTAATGACGTCCCTGAACAGGATAATCTCATGGTCATGGTAGGAATGGGCGGCGTCAATTCGGCCAACATCAGGGTGCAGCTTGTGGATATCGATAAAAGGAATCGTTCCCAGCAGGAAGTCGCCAACTCCCTCTCTCCGAAGGTAAGGCAGTTCACCGGAGCACGAACCATAGTTTCACAGCAGCAGACTTTCGGGTCACGCAGGGGCGGACTCCCGGTACAGTATGTGATTCAGGCCAAAAACCTTGACGACCTGAAAAGAGTCATTCCTGATTTTATGGCCGAGGTTTCAGAAAGCCCCTATTTTTCTGCCAGTGATGTGAACCTCAAATTCACGAAACCGGAACTGACGATCCTCATAAACAGGGAAAAGGCAAACAGGATGGGGGTAAACGTCCAGAGCATAGCCCAGACACTTCAGCTGACGATGAGCGAACAGCGGATCGGTTATTATATCCTGAACGGGAAACAGTACCAGATCCTCAGCCAGTTCGACAGGTCAAAACGCAATGACCCGTCTGACCTGACAAATGTATATGTCCGCAATGACAGGGGTGAGCTGATACAGCTTGACAATATCGTTACTGTCCGTGAGAACAGCCTTCCCCCTCAGCTGTTCCGCTATAACCGGTTTGTTTCAGCCACCGTTTCGGCAGGTCTTGAAGGGAAGTATACCCTGGGTGAGGGCATCGAAGAGATGGACAGGATCGCCGACAAAGTGCTGAACGAAGACTTCAGCACGACACTTTCCGGAGACTCGAAGGATTTCGTAGAGAGCACATCAAGCCTTCTGTTTGCCTTCGTGCTGGCACTGGTCCTGATATATCTTGTCCTTGCCGCTCAGTTTGAGAGCTTCCGTGACCCTGTCATCATACTTGTCACCGTGCCGCTGGCGCTTATTGGGGCTCTTTTCATCATGGTTGTAACCGGGCAGACGCTCAACATATTCAGCCAGATAGGACTTATCATGCTTATCGGTATGGTTGCCAAAAACGGAATACTCATTGTGGAGTTTGCAAACCAGAGGCAGCAGGCCGGGCTTGCGGTCACTGAAGCCGTAAGAGAGGCGGCAGTATCGCGCTTCAGACCCATCCTGATGACAAGCCTGACCACCATACTCGGTATCCTTCCGCTGGCACTCGCCACAGGAGCCGGTGCAGAAAGCCGCGTTTCGATGGGTGTGACTGTCGTGGGGGGACTATTCTTTGCCACATTCCTTACACTCTTTGTGGTACCGGCAGTTTACAGCTACCTGGCAGGCAAAAAAAATATTGAAATAAAGAGCGATGAGAAACAGAAAGCTTAGTATAATATCCCTGCTTTTTGTTATATCCCTGGCGGCCGGTGCTCAGGATATAATGACCCTTGACGAAGCCATAATGCAGGCCCTTGGGAACAACTACTCCCTTAAAATGACCAGAAATGATCTGAACATTGCGGAGAATAATGTCACCCTTACTCCCTTCCTGCCTACGGTCACCGGTACCGGCAGACAGTCGCAGACAAATAACACATTGGTAACTTCATCCTCCCCTTCCGAAAAGACGACATCCAATGTATACGGAGCAGGCGTTTCACTGAACTGGAGGATCTTCGACGGTCTTGGCATGTTTGCCACCTACAGCCGCCAGCAGGAACTACTTTCAATGAGCAGCCAGAGGGTAAAAATCGAGGTTGAAAACCTTATAATGAGAGTCTGCTCTGAGTACTACAACATTATCGTTCAACAGAACAGACTTGAATCGTCACGCACTTCTCTGGACCTTTCAAGATCGAGGTACCAGAATGCTGAAGAAAAGTATCTTCTCGGTGTCATCTCGGGACTGGAATTGCAGCAGGCCAAAATCGACCTTAATGCTGACAGTTCTGCAGTCCTTTCACAATATGAAACTGTAAATGCGGCCTATATCCGGATGACAAATCTGCTGAATGCAGGCCATGAGATCAACTTCAACATTCAGGATACAATTATTCTTGCACCTGCCGTCGACATAGACTCACTGCGTCTGCGTACCATTGCATTCAATAACCAGCTCATCATGGCCAGACAGGGTGAGAAAATATCACAGTATGACCTGGATTACGCGAGATCACAGCGTTATCCTTCCCTCAACTTCGGCACAGGATATAACTACAACCGCAATGAATTTCCGCTCTCCGGCAGTTACAACCAGACTAACGGGCTTAACTGGGGTTTCAATATGTCATGGAATATCTTTTCAGGCTTCGAGACAAGGAGAAGGATATCCAATGCAGTCATTGAGGCCGAAAACAGCAGGCTCGCATATCTTGATACCGAGAACCAAATACTTGGCGACCTGGATCTGTTGTATAATACTTATCGTAACAATATAACAGTCACCTATTTCGAAACAGAAAGTGCCGAGCTGGCGCGTAATACACTGGAGATAGCGATGGAACGCTACAGGCTCGGGTCTCTTTCGGGACTGGAATTCAGGGAGTATCAGAATAATTATCTGAGTGCAATCAACAGGAGGCTGACGGCTCTTTACCAGGCAAAAATGTCCGAGATAGGATTGCGCCTGCTTGCCGGAGAGATTACTGAGTGACCTTGCGCTGATTTCTGCGGTAGGCCTTGATCCCCTGGTAGGTCAGCCAGAGTACGAACAGTGCACCCAGGGCATACATTACAATATCCAGGTATGGCAGTATCCTGTCACGCATGTCATATGCAAAATAACCTACAAGGGCGAGTACCAGGTTCCATATCCCTGCTCCCAGAAACGTAAAGAGCAGGAAAGAACCCATTTTCATCCTGGCAAGACCTGCGGGCAGAGAAATCAGCTGCCTTACGGCGGGCACAAGGCGCCCGATGAAGGTCGAAGCCTTTCCGTGTTTCACGAAATAATTTTCAGCCTTTTCAATATTGGTGCGGTCGATGAGGAGCAGATGCGCCCACCGTGTGTCAGCCAGTCGGTACAGCACCGGTCTGCCGAGCCAGAAGGCAAGATAATAGTTGATAATTGCACCTGTCATTGCGCCCGTCGTTGATGCCAGCATCACGCCTGCAAATGAGAGCGAGCCTTCGGCAGCCTTCCAGGCTGCGAAGGGCACAACAACCTCGGACGGAAAAGGTATGAACGAGCTCTCAACAGCCATCAGAAGAAAAATCGTGAAATAGTTAAGGTTGGCAATATACCAGTCTAAAACAGTCTGAAAGATCTCCATGTCAGGCGTTTTTGTTTATGCGGCTCCATATATAATATACCGGTATTCCGAGAAGTACTATTGCCAGTCCGGGCCATGTGAACTGAGGTTTATAAATCAGCAGTATTATCATTATTGTCAGGGCGAGCACTATGTACAAAGCAGGTATCACCGGATAACCGAAAGCCCTGTAAGGCCTTTCTGCATCAGGTCTTCTGATCCGAAGCACAAAGATCGACATTATTGTAAGTGCATAGAAAATAAGCACGGCAAATATAACATAATCAAGAAGTTGAGAGTAAGAGCCGGAGAGACAGAGACCGGACGCCCAAATGAACTGAACCCACAGCCCATTGCCGGGAACATCATTCCTGTTCAGTTTCCCGACGCCCCTGAAGAACAGTTTATCGGCAGCCATTGCATAGTATACTCGTGCACCGGAAAGGATCAGCCCGTTGTTGCAGCCGAATGTGGAAATGATGATAAGAACCGCCATTATGATTGCAGCATAGTCTCCGAATATCGAAGATATTGCCGCCGTGCCCAACCTGTCATTGGCGGCAAACGCCATTCCCCGTTCAAGGACATCAGCCCCGCCCGGTATTCCACGCAGAGGCATAACCTTGATATATACTATATTTGAGAGGAAAAAGAGAAGGAATGCAATCAGTGCACCCCAGAAAAGAGCCAGAGGGAGGGTGCGTTTTGGATTTACCACCTCGGCTGATGCAAAAGTGATAGTTGTCCATGAATCACAGGTGAAAAGTGATCCGACCATAGCCATTCCGATGGCTACAACAATCATCATGCCCTTAATCGGTATCACCGCCCCTGTTGTCTTATCAAGAGTGGCTGCCTGCCAGAAGTACTCTGAACTGGTCTTAAAGCCATCTGAACCGGCGATAAGAAATCCGACAAGCAGTAACAGAATGAGGATAATTACTTTCGTAAAAGTGAAGGTGTTCTGAACCAGTTTTCCGATCCTGATCCCGCGGGAGTTTATCCATGTGATAAGCGCAATGGAAGCGAGGGCTATCAGGTGTACTGAGGAAAACTTCACCGGTCCCGCTCGGAAAAGAATATTGCTCTCGCTTATCCAGGGAAAGATGACTCCGAAAAACTTTCCGAAAGCCATCGCAACCGCGGCGATTGTACCTGTCTGTATTACAAGGAAAAACGTCCAGCCGTAGAGGAATCCGAGCAGAGGGCTGTATGCCTCCCTCAGATAGACATATGTTCCTCCGGCTTTTGGCATCATGCAGGCCAGTTCGCCGAAGCTCAGTGCACCCATTACCGTCATGAATCCTGTAATCAGCCATGCTACCAGCAACCATCCGGGTGAGCCCAGGGTTCGCGACATGTCTGCACTGACGATAAAAATTCCTGAACCGATCATTGACCCGATGACGATGGCCGAAGAGTCGACAAGGTTCAGGCTTTTCCTGAATGCCGGCTGGCTTGTTTCTGACATGGTGTTATATTAGAGTAATATTGTCTTACTGTCTGTTGCTTCGCGCTGCCCTGCTGTCTGTTGCTTCGCGCTGCCCTGCTGTCTGTCGCTTCGCTCCGTCCTGCAGTCTGAAGGTCTGATGTCTTGAGGTCTGCAAGGTAAAATAATTCCTAATGGCTCCTTACTACTTACTCCTTGCTCCTTACTCCTTACTCCTTGCTCCTTGCTCCTTGCCCTCTACGCATCAATCTTGGCATACTTTGCATGCTTCTCGATGAATTCCCTGCGCGGCGGAACCTCGTCGCCCATCAGCATCGAGAAGATATGATCCGCCTCGGCCGCACTGTCAATCGTAACCTGCCTGAGCGTACGCGTCTCAGGATTCATTGTTGTAGACCACAGCTGTTCAGCATTCATCTCCCCGAGGCCTTTGTACCTCTGAACACCCACGCTGGCATCCTTGCCCTGCCCCAGGTCCTTCACTGCAGCCACACGCTCCTCTTCAGTCCAGCAGTATGTTTCTGTCTTCCCCTTTTTGACGAGATAAAGCGGAGGGGTTGCAATGTAGATATTCCCGTTCTGTACAAGCTCGTACATATACCTGAAGAAGAAGGTCATGATAAGGGTGGTGATGTGAGAACCGTCAACGTCCGCATCGGTCATTATTATGACCTTTGCATACCGCAGTCCTGTAGTATTCAGCGCCTTGCTGTCTTCTTCGGTACCTATATGCACTCCCAGTGCAGTAAACATGTTCTTTATCTCTTCGTTTTCGTAGATCTTATGCTGCATGGCTTTCTCCACGTTCAGGATTTTGCCCCTGAGGGGAAGTATGGCCTGGAAACGGCGGTCTCTGCCCTGCTTGGCAGTACCACCCGCAGAGTCTCCCTCTACCAGGAATATTTCGGAAACAGCCGGATCACGATCGGCGCAGTCAGCCAGTTTGCCGGGAAGACCGGAGCCGGAGAGAACATTTTTCCTCTGAACCAGCTCACGTGCCTTGCGGGCAGCATGGCGTGCCGTTGCAGCCAATATCACCTTCTGCACAATGGTCCTTGCATCCTTGGGGTTCTCCTCAAGATAATTTGACAGCGCGGTGCTTACAGCACTGTCAACAGCACCCATTACCTCTGAGTTGCCAAGCTTGGTCTTAGTCTGACCTTCAAACTGGGGCTCGGCCACCTTTACGGAAATGACAGAGGTAAGACCTTCGCGAAAATCGTCACCGTTGATGTCGAACTTAAGCTTGGTGGTCATCCCGGAGTCTTCTGCATATTTCTTCAGCGTGCGTGTGAGCCCCCTGCGGAAACCTGCCAGGTGCGTGCCTCCTTCGATCGTGTTAATATTATTCACATAGGAGTGCACATTTTCGGTAAAGGAGTCATTGTACTGAAGCGCCAGCTCCACTGGGATTTCGCCCTTCTCTGAATTAATATATATAATTTTATCTATCAGCCTCTCACGGTTTACGTCAAGATACTCCACAAACTCCATAAGTCCCCTTTCGGAATAAAACTCCTCCCTTGCCGGATGGCTTCCGTCACCGTTCTCCACAATCTCCCGCTTGTCAGTGAGGGTAAGAAGAATGTTCTTATTGAGAAATGCCAGCTCGCGAAGCCTGGCTGCAAGTATCTCCGACCTGAATTCGGTAACCTGGAAAATTGTATTGTCAGGATGGAAGGTGACAATCGTACCGCTGGTTTCAGCTTTCCCGATAGGTGTTACAGCTGTGACCGGCTTACCTTTCTCGTATGTCTGCGAATAAGCTGTTCCCATGCGGTGCACCTCCACTGTCAACCTTGAAGAGAGGGCGTTGACGCATGATACGCCAACACCGTGCAGTCCTCCGGAAACCTTATAGGAGTCCTTGTCAAACTTGCCGCCTGCATGAAGTACCGTCATTACTACCTCCAGGGCAGAGCGCTGCTCCTTCTCGTGCATTTCTACAGGGATACCGCGCCCGTTATCGGTTACGGTGACCGAGTTATCTTCATTTATTACGACTTCTATCTTATTGCAGTACCCTGCCAGTGCTTCATCAATCGAGTTATCAACTACCTCGTATACAAGATGATGCAGACCTCTTACCCCAACATCGCCGATGTACATGGCCGGGCGCTTTCTGACCGCCTCTAATCCTTCAAGTACCTGAATACTGTCAGCTGAATACCCGCTGTTATCCTCACTCCTCTCTCTCAGATCTTCGTTACTCATTTTCTGGTAATTTTCTTTTAGATTTTCAATTGCTAAACAATTGATATTATGTTATTTATTTATTCATGCAAAGGTACAAAAAAACAGCGGTTTAACCTCATTCAGACAGGTAAAAATGACAAAAGAGATATGAACAAAATATCAGCTTTTTCAGGGTCAGAGACTATATGTAAAGCCTCCCAGTATTATAAAATTCTGCGACGGGTATAAGTTCCACTCGTAGTACTTTTTATAGGAAATATTATTTGCCTTCACCCAGAAAGAGAGTACCGGTGAGTACCTGTATTCAATGCCCAGGTTAAGGTTCGGATGCACGGGCAATACTACTGATGATTCAGGTGCCCTGACCATTGCATGACGTTCTCCCAGCACAGTGAGTGAAGCCGATGCAATTATCTTGTTCCTGAGATTGTAATTGCCCTTCAGCGTGGCATCCCAGGCCGGTTTATGCCATGCAAAATCCTGCCCTGACATTGAGTAGCGGTAGTAGTTTCCAAGCAGTGAAACGGTTAGCTGACGGTTCAGAGGGTAAATGGTCTCACCGTGTATTTTGAAAATATCACCGTCATCATAAACCGGGAGAAAATAATTCCCTGCACCCACGGTATCATTCATGAAAAGAAGCATATTATCGAAAAGAGTGTAACTCACGTCCAGGGCATAAGTTGCTGAAACATTCAGGTTTCCGGCAATTCCTGCAGTGAGTCTCAGCTTGTTGTCAGTGTTCCGCAGTGTATAGAGTGTGTCACCGGGCATCATCCAGGGATTTTCATAGACAGTGTTTTTTGCCTGGTTGTTACCGAGCGATCCGTCAATGGCAGCCCTGAACCGCAGAAATGAAGGTATAACCCTGAAGGTGAAAGCAACATCGGGATAGAAGTACATGTATGCCTTAAGGTCCCCGCCTGTCAGCGGTTCGGTGTTTTCCCTTATGTCTGCAGCGGCAGTGAAACCGAAACGAAACCTCCATTCGTCATTCCCCTTCGTTATATATGGTGAGAGTGAAATCAGGTTTCTTGATTTGCTGTCAATGAGGTCAGAAAAGAAGTAAAGGTCATATTCAAATTCAGCCCCACCGTAAAAACCGAACATATTTTTTCCGGCCCTGACACTCAGCCCCGGGTTGTGCTGAAGACCGTCACCGACTCTCGAAAAAAGGTTGTATTTCAAAGAAGCATCCCAGTTCAGGTCACTTGAGTCGGTCTCCATGGTGAAGTATCTGGCAGTGCCTGTGACATCAAAATAAAGAGACCTGATATCTTTTCGTGACGGATCGTACCCCGTAATATCGGTGTCATACCCGTAAGCATACCTGTTCATCTGCCTGATATCGATGTCACTGTCAAAACGGCTTTTTCTGAAGTATTTCTTTCCGTATACAATTGCCTGGTTATCCATGAATCCTGCAAATACGCGGTTGGCGTCCTCAAGGGTAATTTTCCCGGCAGAAGCGTAGCTGCGTGTATATAAGCCTATGGCACCCTTCTTTGATCTGCCGTTTGATACGCTGACCTCGAGAAATGGGGAGAGCCAGGTACCAAGGCCGAGACTTACATAACCCTTTTTAAGCTCCGGCAGTGGTTCCGGGGAGAGTGACGCAGCCTTTATGGGCGCGACCTTATACTCGGGAGTGAAACTTCCTTCAGTGAATGAATAGGTGAACTCGGTTCTGAACTTTGCAGTGTCATCGACGGCAGGCAGTATTGCTCTCTTCGTTGCTTCTTGCAGTGTAGGCTTATATGGATTGTACAGAGTTACTGACCTTTTAATAGTCTCATCCCGGGTTGTCTGGCCCAACACAGCCATCGGAAGCAGAAGTACCGCAAAAATTATATATGATCTCATTTTCATCACTGTTCCTTTTTATCTCCTGTTAATTACCTTGTAGCTCCGGATGTGGCTGAAGAATCTGCAGCTGCAGTCTCAGCATTGAGTTTAGAGAGCTTTGTCCGTGCTTCTTCGATTATTCCGTCATCCTTGACGGTATAATAGTCGATCAGGCTCTGGAGTGTTGCTTTAGCCTGGAAAGTATCACCCTTTTTTTCAGAAATATCCGAAAGTAAGAGGAATACTTTTCCGGTCCAGTAAGCGTGCGGCGAGTTCATATCGATAAATGCATTTACAACTTTCTCCGCCTCATCTGTTTTTCCATCGGCATAGAGAAGCTCTGCCACACGGTATTTCGATTCGGCCCCGAAGGCGGTCCCCACTTCGTAACCGACCCTTGTGTAATCGTCAATAGCCTCTGCATCGTTCCCGAGCGCCTGATTCGCCTTGGCGGTCAGGAATGTGGCTTCGCGGGCGAGTTCCTCGGTAAGCTTGTCTGACTCCAGAACCTTTTCAGCTGACGCTACTGTCTTTTCATGATCTTCGGTCTTGCGGGCCGACCTCATCATTCCGAGGTAAGAAAACATCTGGTTCTCAGGCGTAGATGCCTCCTTACTGAGGTCTTCATACAACCTGTAAGCCCTGGCAAAGTCTCCCTTACCGTAGGTTATGGATGCAGCTCCCAAAAGAGACTGTTCCATAAACTGATTATTGCCGACGCGGATGACGCTCTCAAAAAGTTCAAGGGCTTCATCAACGCTTCCGGCCCTGTTCAGGCAGTCGGCAAGATAGAAACGGGCGTTGGTTGCAAAACTGCCTGAAGGGAATTCGTTCAGGTAGCCCCTGAAGGTCTGGGTGGCTTTTTCACAGTTCCCCTTTACATACTGGTTCTCTCCTGCAACATAGGTCATCGAATCGCGGGTTGATGCCTCGACATCCCCGAATCCCTCGACCGTTTTCATATAGGCGAAGTAGCCCTCTACATCGTCCATGTCAGTGTATGCATTACGCAATCCGGTCACAGCGTTGCGGGCCTCTGGGGTTGAACGGAAGTTTTTGACAACATTCCTGAACTGGCTTATTGCCCGCTGATTATCCCCTGAATTGTAATAGATGAGCCCCAGCTGTACCATGGCCGGCGGCACATACTGACTGTTACCGTACAATGCAATCAGGTTATTGAAATCAGCCTCGCCTCTCTCCGGCTGCTCCAGCGCTACATATGCCCTTCCCCTTTCAAACAGGGCATTCGGGACATATGCTGATTTCTTCATCTTTTCAATCAACTCTGTCAGGGTCGTGACCTTCCCTGCATTGTTATTGTTAAGGCCCTGTGCAAAACCTTTCTGGAACATTGCATAATCGGCATCCAGCTTTGCATAGTCAATTACTTTGTCATAATATGTGATGGCATTCGGATAGTCGCCGGTGATGTAATAACAGTCTGCAATCCTGTTCCGGGTGTCTGCGGCAATATCGGAACGGGTTGTCATATCAACCCTCCTGTTGAAGTCGAGGAACAGCGGAAGCGCGGCCTTATAGTCCTTGCTGTTGTAATAGATATATCCAAGATTGTAGTCAATGAGATCCTGCTCTGCATCAGCTCCTGCTCCAGGCAGTTGCCTGTATAATTCCCAGTCGTTCCGTGCTGCTTCCCAGTTGCTCAGACGGTAATTTGATTCTCCCCTCCAGTACATTGCCCGGGCCCTGATCACCGGATCCATATCCTTGTATTTCAATGATTTGTCAAATACGGTCACCGCATCTGCAAACTGTTTGTTCCTGAAGAGGTCAAGGCCCCTGTAGAAGGCTACCTTCTGATAAGCTTCCTTAAGTGTGGCATCCTTAATGCTGATCCTGTCAAGAGAGTTAAGGGCTGACTGGTAGTTCCTGAGCCTCATATATGCCGAGACGAGGTAGTTGTAAGCCTCTGTAATATGACCCGATCCCGGGTACGTCTCTATATAGTTGTGCAGTGCTTCGATGCCCTCTCCGAAAGGAGAATAGGAGTTTTCATATGCCAGCTTTGCGAAGTTGAAAAGCGACTCTTCCTGCACGGCCTTGTCAAAGCTCATACCCGATGAAGCCGAATATGCAAGCTGGGCCCGCTTCTTGTCAGCCGTCTTCAGATAGCTAGAACCCAGCATGTAATATGCATTTTGCGTCAGTATGTCACTTTTACCCACTACCTCGGTAAAGAGCTTGATGGCCTTCGTATAATCTTCCGTCTGGTAGTAGGAGTATGCAAGTTCATACTTGTCATTCCGGTCGCTTAGTCTGGTGTTCTGAGTAAATTTTTCAAGGTACGGGATCGCTTCACTGTAATTTCCCTTCTGGAAGTGTGCATCCCCGATGAAGCGGTAAAGTTCTATCTCACGCATCTTGCCTGCCTGCTCAATAAGAGAGGGGCCCATCTCAAGTATGCCGTCATAATTCTTGTCAAGATAATATATCTGAACTATATAAAATGGCACGACGGATCCGAATGTCTCATCGCCTTTCAGTCTTTCAAAAGCTTCCAGGGCGGTTTTGTGAAAGCCGTTCTCATAGGCAATGCACGCATAGTAGTAAAGTGCCGGCGAGGTATAATCGGTATCGACATCCTTTAACTCCTCAAAAAGCATCATGGCTCTCTTCTGGTCGCCTTTGAGATAATGAGAATAACCGAGCTTGAAAAGATACTCCGGCAGACTCTTTCCTGTCAGCTGCAGCCTGTCAGTCTGCTCGAACCATTCAATGGCACCCGGATAATCACGCAGCTGATAGCGGTACAGCCCTGTTTCAAACCTTGCCTGGTTGAGAAGAGGACTCTCGGCATTGGTAGTGATAAAGCGCTGCATGCGGTACTCTGCATCAGGACTCATAAGCCGCATCGAAGAGAGGGCTGCATGATATTCAGCATCAGACCGTTGCTGAACGTTGTCCGATTTATCAGCGGCAAGCCATTTGTCAAGGAGCTCGACAGCCGGGGCGTACTTCGCCTTACTGTACATTTCGTAGCCTCTTTTCAGAAGCGACGTAAGCTCTTCTCCTGAAAATGACGACTGACCGTTTATTGCGGAACCGGCAGTTAGGACTCCGGCAATAAGCAAGATCATTATCTTTCTGTTCATAACTTTATCTTTTCATTGGCACTTATTAATGAAAAATCAGTCTGAAGTACTGTTACCTCAGGTAAATATTTCATTAATAATAATTTGCACTCTCAAGTGTGTGCATTTTAATCAGCGGTAAAAATACAACTATAAAACAGCTGCGAAATCTCTTTATTGTCCATTTTATCAACATCACTGCATCCGATTGTTAATTCTTTTCTTATTTTGCGATAAAAGTAAGTCCCATGAATGACAATGTGCCGCTGGATACAATAATCGAACTGAGGAGCTGCTCAATATTCCAGCAGGATCACCTGGTACTTGAAGACGTGAACCTTAAAGTCGAGAAGGGTGAATTCCTGTACCTGGTGGGCAGGGTTGGAAGCGGGAAGACATCTCTGATACGCACCCTTAACGCCCAGATCCCTCTTACCGACGGCGAAGGATGGGTGGCAGGCTATGATCTTCGGAAACTTAAAAAAAGAGACATACCGGGACTCCGTCGCAAGCTGGGAATTGTGTTCCAGGATTTCCAGCTGCTGACCGACAGGAGTGTCCGTGACAACCTGGAGTTTGCTCTCAGGGCTACTGGGTGGACCGTCAAAGGTGCTATTGCAGACAGGATCAACGAAGTTTTGGATAAGGTAGGACTTCAGACCAAGGGCTTTAAGATGCCGCATCAGCTTTCGGGAGGTGAACAGCAGAGGGTTGTAATAGCGAGGGCATTGCTGAATGACCCGGACATAATACTTGCGGATGAACCTACTGGCAATCTTGATCCTGAGACATCCGATGAAATTCACCGGCTGCTCAGAGGTATCAGTGACAACGGCCGTGCCGTGGTAATGTCAACACATAAACATTCCCTGATAAAGAAATATCCCGCAAGAACCCTGCGGTGTGAAAACGGAAAGATCTTCGAAACAGGCGGTTCTGATGAGGTGATCGAGCTGTTGAAGTAATACTTATTTCAGCAACCTTGCAGGCCAGGGCAGGGTATTCCGGTACAGCCTGTAATATGCTGTTTTGGTGCCCCCGAATGATTTCATAAAGAGTGCGATTGAAGGCACCGAGGAACCGGCGAAGTCTAACGTCTTACCGCTGCCCGCATTTTCACTTATAATGCTGTGTATGACATGGTATGCCGTGCGGAGCTCCCTGCTTTTCCGGCTTCCGGCAGTAAAAAGAAGTGTAATGCGATTCATGGTGTCTATGAAGAAGATTCCCCAGAGCAGCTTTCCTTTCGGCGACCGTACACCGAGAAGCTTTCCCATTCCTGCGGAAGAACAGTATTCCATGAGTTGCTGAAGGCGGCGGTAGCTAATATCACGGATCACCCCCGCCCTTCTCCCGATGTTGTTCCGGAATAGTGAGACCAGCTCATGCGGCCTGACATTGTCAACTATCTCCTGTGAATACCTGTGAGCAATGTTAATGTTGCGCCTGCAATCTGAATTGTAACTGAACCACAGGGAATCATAAGGCTCCCTGAGGCTGAGTTCATAGTTTGTCCTTTCTGTCAGGGTGTAACCCGGCACTTGAGCTTCCTGTCCGACCGAGATATCTATCAGCCTGAAAAATTCAGGCATGAATCCGAGAAATTCTTCAGCTTTTACCTGTTTGTCGCTGTCCGGTGTAAATGAACCCAGTTGCTGCAGGAACAGCGGGGTTGCCACGTACCGGTAACCGTATTTTCTGAAAGCGGGTAAAGGGAAGAGCGAGTCATAGTCATCGTCAACCAGGGCCTCCCAATCCGGCGACATAATGTCGAGATACCATGACCACGGATACGGTCTCACTCCCGGTATCTCCGACAGGCAACCATCCCATTTTTCACGGTCGATCTCTTCATTCCTAAGGTAGACAATCATCTTCGCTGTTTTGTCAACATCGCCTCGAAAACCGCCCGCCAGCCTTCCCAACCGTCACGTTCTGACAGGGAGGTGTTATGCCACACCGAAACAAATAATCCTCCTGCCTTTCTGGTGGCAGAGATTAGTTCAGAAACAGTTTCTGTAGCATCTGCAACAGAAAGACTGAGGTATTTTTTCAGTGTGCCGTCCATCACCTGGAACGGGACAACTGTAATTCCGGTCACCCTGTCTTGTTCAAGATCATAAAACCTGAACGGGCGGGCTATTCCTGCCCGGAATCCCGGCTCATCGGCAAAACCCATACTGTAGTCGGTTTTGAAGCCTGCCTCCTCGTAAAGACGGTATGTCTCAGGCATCCTGAGCAACAGCCAGTGCTGCCTCACACGGCCGGGAGAGTGGCCGGTTATTATCCTGTAGCGCTCTGCCTCAGTATTCAATACCTTCAGCCTTCCTGAGGAACGGTAGGATGGATGCAGTCCCGAGCCGTAACTGGTGTCATATTTCCTAATGATATCGATATAATCATGATCCCTGTGAGATGGATTATGGTCATTTTCACCGCGGTCGCCAGTCGGGAAAAAGAAAAGCAGGTCGCTTTCGTGTCTGGCAGCAGTATCTTCGATGTATCTGAAATTGTCATAGGGGTCCTGCTCTTCCCCGGTCATAGTATGAAATCTCTCTGCCGGAGTTGCTGAATGGCCGGTAAAACCCTTTACAAATCCCCCGAATGTACGAAGGAAACCTCTGCTCCGGTAGGCGAACGGCTGGTCAATATCCACTGTCAGCAGGGCACTGTATTCATTGTGACGGATTGTGAGAACGGGGAAATACCTGATAAGTGCAGTTGCAAGAAAGCGGGTCCAGACTTCGACCACAGGCAACCTGAGAAAATCCCCACGGTAAGCAAGTGAGGCTGTTCCCGGAAATCTCCCGTGAGAATCAGGCACAAAAGACTGGTACTCCTCATACCTGCTGAGCATATAGAAAGCGGCAGAAAACAGATCGAAAGGAAAAGATTCTTCCCCGGAGAAAAAAAGAACAGGCATGTCACCGATCCGGTGAACTTCAGGAACCTGTGAGTCAATGCCCTGTGACGACAACAGCCCTGCAGGCTTTATTACAAAGTGACCATTCACCTTCTCGTCGGTATAGAGTATGGCAGGGTTCCCGCCTATTTTCCTCCGGTCAGTTGTCAGCTCAAAGTCAAGTCCGAGAACTGTATTGAAAATAATATCCGTAACATATGACAGCCGGGGATAAATGACTGGAGAGTATATTTTGAGGACTTTTGTTCCCATAATGGCAAATTTAGATAATTAGCTGTCAGGCAGCAATATCTGAATCTTCTATTTATTAACATAATATCGTAAACAATTGAGTTAAATTTTTCTAATTTTGTAAACAATTCAAAATTGCTTTAACTAAATAAAGTTCTGTTATGGGTAAAGGTGATAAAAAATCAAAAAGAGGTAAGATAATCAGAGGTTCATTCGGAGTACGCCGGAGCCGCAAGGCAAAACATGCTGCTCCTGCTGCCGCTCCTGTAAAGGTGGCAGTTGTAACAGAAAAACACAAAGCAGTAAAGGCAGCTGCAAAGCCTGAAAAAGCAAAGATTGAGACCGTTGAAACAGCAAAGGCAGAAGTAATTCCTGAAACCCATACTGAAGCCAAAGTAGCAGCAAAAGGAAAACCAAAAGCAGCAGTAAAGGCTAAAACTGAGGTTGAGGTTAAACCTGCAGCAAAGACCGCTCCCAAAACGGCAAAAAAAGCGGCACCGAAAAAGAAAGAGTAAAACTCAGACTTTTACCACCAGATCCCCGTATTCAGCAGGGTCTACAGCAACCTCCAGAATCACTGAACTGTCAGAGAGCAGAGCCTCCCTGACAGCTTTTCTCATGTTGTCAGCAGCAGAGACGCGCACGACTTTCGTTCCCAGGAAACTCTCAGCACCGAAAAGGGGTCCCCTGAAAAGGTTTACACCGTAAGGATCAACGCCTTTCCATCCCTCTTTAAGTCTTATCAGGTTAAGTTCGCCGTCGGCAAGCACTACGACGATAACCTTTATCCCGTACCTGCGGGCAGTCATCATTTCTCCTGCATTCATCATCATGCCTCCGTCACCGGTAATGCATACCACCGCGACATCCCTGCAGCACATTGCCGCCGCAATGGCAGCCGGAAGACCGAATCCCATTGAAGACCATCCGTTAGTCATAATAAGTTTGCCCGGGGCTGAGGCATCCCACACCTGGCCTAGAAGATGGAGGTGTGATCCTACATCCGAGGTCACGACTGCGTTGGCAGGAAGCTCTTCGCGTAGAATACGGAGCACCGTAACAGGACCGAAGTCCTTCGACATGCCGGCAAGAGTGACTGCCATTTCACTCCGTAACTCAGCGGCCAGAGACACCATTCCCGGGGAACTTCTGAGTGGTTCCAGCATCCCGAACCATTTTTCAGCAGGAGATACTATCCGGAGACTGCCCCTGCCCGGGATATCGCTCATCACAGTGTCAAAATGCACCAGCGGCACATCGGGCATCCACGACTCATAGTTATATTCAACAGGGTCATACCCTATTCCTATTACAAGGTCAGCCTCCCGGATCAGCCTCTGAAGCCTGTCGCTCATTGCGTGAAACAGGACGCCGGCATAGCAGGGATTGTCATATGACACAATTCCTTTGGCCATCGGCGTGACAACAACAGGCACACTGTGAGTTCCAAGAAAGGCTGTCAGATCTTTACCAAGACCGTGCCTCACTGCTGTCAGTCCCACCGCCAGCAACGGTCTGCGAGAAGAGGCGATCAGTACACGGACCCTTTCGGAACACAGGTCATCAGCGGTTTCATGATACTTCTCCCTTCTTATGACCGTTTCAACTGCAGTCCTGCCGTGAAGATCCGAGGGCAACCCTATATGTACCGGCCCCGGATATTCGGCATTGGCAATTTCGAGAGCTTCATACGTTACTGATGCGGCATTTTCTTCACTTAACCGGAATGTGGATTTCGTGAGAGGCCTGTAAAGAGCCTGGTGATCAATATTCATCTGCGCCGTTCGCTTCAGCCACTCATCCGGCATCTCTGAGGTCAGAGCCAGCAACGGGGAGCGATCCAGCAGTGCCCCGCCCACCCCTGTAGAGAGATTGGTTGCGCCGGGACCGAAAGTACCGTGGCATACTCCTGTTACCCCGGTCAGCCTGGCAGTCACGTCAGCCATCACGGCTGCCGCCGATTCGTGGGATGTAAGAATGAACTCTATCCCCTTCTTCCTGAAGGCCTCCATGTAAGGAATTGACGGTCCTCCCGGAATGCCGAAAAACCTTCTGACACCGTGATTCCTGAGTCTTGAAGCAAGATACTCTGCAATTGTCATTGTCTCCGCTGTGTTTTATTTCAGATGTCCAAAAGTAGTCATTACCTTAATAAATCGGAAAAGAGCCAAAGAACATAAATTTAGTGTACTATTGACACGTAAAAATTTATTAACTATGTACCTGTAATTTAACAAACTGATTCCGTCATGAAGTACAAAACCAGTCTTAAAACAATCCTCTCATTGCTCCTTGTTTTCATCACAGTTAGCCTCGTTGCCCAGGTGACCGAGAAGGATTATGAACGTGCCACATCCCTTGACAGAAAGCTGTCAGGCAAAGTATTTCACAGTGACATCGCTCCGGTGTGGATTGGATCAACCCACCTGTTTCTTTATGAGAATCTGACTCCTGACGGCAGGGAGTATATAATCATTGATGCCGACAAAAAAAACCGCCGCCAGGCTTTTGACACGAAAAAAGTTGCAGCAGGGATGCTGAAAGCATCGGGTGATACGCTGAAAGCTGACAATCTTCAGCTCAGGAATATCAGGATGACCGATGATCTTAAGAAAATGACATTTGACTACGAAGGCACCACATACACCTGCGACCTGAAAAGCTACCTCATTACAAAAGGTGAAGCATCAAGGCGGCCTGCTCAGTCCGGGACTGGCAACAGGTGGCCCTGGGGTTTTCAGAATGAACTCGAAGGCCATCCCGTAACCTCGCCGGACAAAAAGATGACAGCATTCATCCGCGATTATAACGTCTGGGTCAGAAATGAATCTGACAAAAAAGAGTCACAGCTAAGCTTTGACGGTGGAATCGGAAAGTATTACTCAGCTTCGATTGTATGGTCTCCCGATTCAAAGAAACTCATGGCAAGTAAAGTTCAGCCGGCTGAGAAGCATATGATCTCGTACATCGAATCCTCACCAGCTGACCAGGTCCAGCCCAAATACTACTCATACGAATATCCGAAACCTGGAGATGCAGTTCCGCAAACCTACCCCCAGGTTTTTGACGTTACAGGGCTCAGGCAAATCGCAGTTGACGATTCACCGATTCTCAACCAATATGATGTCAGCAATTTCAGGTGGGATACACTTGGAAAATCGCTGACTTTTGAATACAACAGGCGCGGTCACCAGGTCTACCGGGTAATGAAAATCGATGCCGAAACAGGAAAAATGAGTGTTATAATCGATGAGCAGTCAGAGACATTCATCGACTACAGCGGGAAGAAATACCGTTATGACTTGCCGGCTACCGGAGAGATTATATGGGCTTCCGAGCGCGACGGCTGGAACCATCTGTACCTTTACGACTCAGGTACCGGAAAGGTCAAAAACCAGATCACAAAGGGCAATTGGGTGGTAAGAAGGGTATCCACCGTCGACAAAATAAAAAGGGAAATTATCTTCCAGGCTTCCGGGAAGGAACCCGGAGACCCCTACCTTAACCACTATTACCGCATTAAATTTGACGGAACAGGCCTTACCCACCTCACTCCCGGCGACGGAAACCATTCCGTAGTATTCTCAGAGGATAACAAATATCTGACAGACATTTATTCGCGGGCTGATATGCCCCCTGTTGCAGTCCTTCGTAGCGGTGACAACGGTGCAGAAGTGATGACAATTGAGACGGTTGACGTCACGGCACTAAAAGAAACCGGCTGGCAGCCTGCAGAAGTCTTTACTGCAAAAGGACGTGACGGGGTGACAGATATATGGGGAATAATTGTAAGACCTCTGAATTTCGATCCTTCAAAGAAATATCCGGTAATTGAGAATATCTATGCCGGGCCTCACGGCAGTTTTGTTCCGAAAACCTTCCGCCCCACATTCAGCAATATGAACTCACTTGCCGAACTCGGCTTCATTGTGGTTCAGATTGACGGTATGGGAACCTCCAACAGGTCAAAAGCGTTTCAGAATATAGCCTGGAAGAATATCAAAGACGCAGGTTTTCCTGACCGTATCCTCTGGATGCAGGCTGCCGCCGAAAAGTATCCCTATATTGATATAACCCGCGTGGGCGTTTACGGCACTTCTGCCGGCGGACAGAACTCGGCAGCTGCTCTCCTATTTCAGCCTGAATTTTACGATGTGGCTGTTTCATCATGCGGTTGCCACGACAACAGGATGGACAAGATCTGGTGGAACGAGCAGTGGATGGGATGGCCTGTAGATCAGAGTTATATTGAGTCATCGAACGTTGAGAATGCCTGGAGACTGAAAGGCAAACTTCTGCTGATAAACGGTGAGATGGACAACAACGTCGATCCGGCATCGACTGTGCAGCTTGTAGACGCACTGATAAAGGCCGGAAAAGATTTCGACTATCTGCTGGTGCCCGGAATGCTTCACAGCAGTGGCGGAACCTACGGCGAAAGAAGAAGAATGGATTTCTTTGTCCAGCATCTGATAGGTGATTCGACACCCGACTGGAATAAAAAGGACGTAACTAAAAAATAGCGATATTTGCAGACTGATTTTTTCTAAATGTCAAGTCGTCGAGTCAATACCATAGTGTGGGCAATAATTGCCTGCCTTCTCTGGTCAACAGCATATCCGTTCATAAAGATCGGGCTCGAATATTCAACCCCGCTCCACTTCGCCGGCTCCCGTTTTATACTGTCGGGCCTTATGATATTGCCCTTTACTGTCAGGCCAAAGCTCTATATCAGGATGATCAGGGAAAACCTGAAGCTGGTGGTGTGGGTGACACTGTTGCAGACTGTAATAAACTATGTACTGTTCTACCTCGGCATGGATCTCGTCCCGGGAGCCATCGGTGCTGTGATAGTCGGTGCACAACCGTTTGTAACAGCCATAGTGTCAAGAATAATGATAAAGGAGGAGCGGTTTACAAGCGCGAAGGTTCTGACAATCTGCCTGGGACTTGCCGGTATCGTACTGGTGAGTCTTGGAAGACAGGAATTGCATATCGGCGGCAAACTGGAGCTTGCCGGGATAGCAATGATCTTCATTGCAAACATCTCCACGGCCACAAGCAACGTACTCATATCCAAGAAAGGGAAGAAAATGAACCCGCTTGTGCTGAGCTCATTTTCAATCTTCGTGGGCGGGCTGTTTATCTTCGCGGTCTCATTCTTTGTAGAGGATGTGCCATCAAAACCAGATTTCCCTGTCCGGTACTGGCTGGTTCTCGCCTGGCTCGCATTCATGTCAGCCTTCACGTTCTCCAAATGGTACCAGCTACTTCAGAGGCCCGAGGTAAAGGTTTCCGAACTGAACCTGTGGAAGTTTATCATTCCTGTTTTCGGAGCCATCCTGAGCTGGATACTTGTGCCCGATGAAAATGCAGACTGGCTTACAATAGCCGGAATAGTTGTAATTTCTCTCTCTCTTATTTATTTCTTCGGGGTCACCGGAAGAAAAGAGAGAAGAGTGGAGGAAGTCCCCGCCGGCCCTATCGCCAAATAAAACCGGTCACCACTCAGGCGGCCACTCCGACAGGTTCTTGAAGAAGAGCAGATCCTTGAAATGGGGTTTTGTCTTCGCCTCTATTGCCAGCATCTGATCAGCCGTCAGTGGTTTGAAGTGCCGGGCGATATCAATGTTTTCTTCAAGCTCGGCAATCTTGTCAATTCCTACGATTATGGTGCTCACCGGCAGCGTCATGACATATTCCATGGCTTCCTTCATCGAGATGATGCCCCCGTTCGAGAAAATCCGGTCACGGGCAGGAATTTTCATACCCACTATCCCCAACTTCTTGTTAACCGCATTGGGAAGAAATTTTTCAATGAAGGGATCGTGATGCTTGTCGGCGGCATTGATTGCGACAAGGACATTGTCAAATGGGAACCTTCCTGACAGCGCGTTCAATACGTCAGGCCCCTCGTGACCGGTAAAACCGATGAATCTGATGATCTTTTCATCACGGGCTTTGATCATCGCTTTCAGAACTCCTCCTTCACCGGTGATCTTGTCAAGGGTTTCAATCTCAGGCGACCTGACATTATGAATCTGCCACAGGTCAAGGTGGTCAGTCTGAAGCTGCTTCAGGGATTTCTCAAGCAGACGCATCGAACCGTCGTATGTGCGGTCGTGAGTCTTTGACGCAAGGAATACCTCATTCCGCCTGTACTTCATAACCTTCCCGATATTACGCTCGCTGGTTCCCATGGCTTTTTCCCTCGGCACATCAGGGGTAGCCCTGCCGTATGCAGCCGCAGTATCTATGTAGTTAATACCAAGATCGATAGCCCTGTTGATTATCGCTTCAGCAATATCTTCCCTGCCCGGTACCTCAACCGAAGCCTGCCCCCCGAGGCTGAAAATACCTACCATGTGACCTGTCCTGCCTAACGGTCTCTTCGGGAGTTTGCCCTTTTTCAGGTCAAAAAGCGGTTCTCCAAACGCATCGGCATAAGGTGCCACGCCCACGAGGGCGGAAAGCGCAATCAGTTTCTGCAGAAACTCGCGACGGGTGTTAATGCTTTTCTCTGACATGACTATTTTTTTCTTAAAGATATATTAACTTTCCTAAAGTAAACAGTTCAGACTGTTGTATAAATCATTTTTCGTTTTTATCAACTGACCTTGCCGCAAGCGACTGAACGGTCTCATCGGAAACGAGACTGTTCATCGCTTCCCTGATAGGTGCATACCTGGTGTGAAGGGGGCAGGGATTGCTCTCATCGCAGAATTTAAGTCCGAATGCGCATCCTGTAAGTATCTCCCCGCCTTCCACCGCCACTATTACATCCTTTATAGGCACCTGGGGCTGGTCAGGATTAAAAAAGAAACCTCCTCCCCTTCCTTTCACAGATCCGACAAATCCCTGCCTGACAAGCCGCTGAAGGATCTTGGCTGTAAAAAACGGAGGTGCGTTTATCTCCCGGGCAATCCTGGCAATGCCGGCTCTCCTGCCCTGATTGTTCTCAGCCTGGATGTACACCAGGGCACGTAATGCATATTCAGTCTCCTTGTTGAACATTGTATTCTTTCTACTCAACAAAAATACAAAATATTTGTTTAAATCATAATAAGACCTTTTAGTCTTTTTATAAATAATTTTAATTATATTTGCATCAGTAATCCAAAAGAAGATCATGAAAAAAGAAGAACTCATTAAAGCTGCAATCGGCGATATAGTTACAAACGATTTCAGGGCTGCCGCACTGTTCAAAAAAGCAGGACTTGATTTCTGCTGCGGCGGGAAAAAGAGTCTCGGTAAAGCCTGTGCTGAGAAGAATTTTTCGCCCGACAGCCTTGTTGCTGAGATTCAGGAGCTTGAAAGCCAGCCGGCAGACCGGACACATAATTTCAGGGACTGGACGCCCACATTCCTGGCTGATTATATAGTCAATACTCACCACAAGTATGTGCTCAAAACATTGCCTGACCTTGTCTTTTATACCGCCAAAATCGCTGAAGTGCACGGTGAGAGACACGCTGAACTGCATGAGGTTGCGAGCCTCTTTGCTCAGATAAATAAGGAGCTTGTCCAGCATCTCGGAAAGGAGGAACAGGTACTCTTCCCCGCTTTAAAAAGGGTTCAGGAAACCGGTTCGGCAGATGACAAAGCGGTGATCATTTCCGAAATATCCAGGATGACCGGTGAACATGAATTTGCAGGCGGGGCAATGGATAAGATTAATGAGCTGACACGCGGCTACCTGATTCCCGGTGATGCCTGCAATACCTACGCGGTCACCATGAAACTTCTCGGTGAATTCGAGGATGACCTGCATATTCATGTCCACCTTGAGAATAATATTCTTTACCCGGCGGCTATGGAACTGGCAGGGAAAGGAATTAAGAATTGAAAATCAGGGATTTAAAACTATATGATTATGAATTCGGCAACAAAGGACCTTGAAAACGACCATGTCCATATTCTCCGGCTTACTGATGTAATGGAGAAAATCACTAAGACCAACTCGCCCGACATAGCTGACCTGGAAACTGTGGTTTATCTGATCAGGAACTATGCAGACGGATTTCATCACGCGAAGGAAGAAAGAATATTGTTCCCCTTCCTTTCTGAAAAAGGGTTCAGTCAGCAGCAGGGACCGGTTGCAGTGATGCTTGCAGAACATATCCAGGGGAGGAATTACACAAAGGGCATGGCGGACGGAATCGCCCTCAGTAAACAGGGTGACGCCTCCGGGCTTGCACTGGTATTATTGAATATGAACGGTTATGTCAACCTATTGCGCAATCACATTGCCAAAGAGAACAACATTCTTTTCAGGATGGCAGATAAAGTGCTGACGGATGAAAATCATGCCGGGCTGCTGAAAAAATATTCAGATGTAATTCCCCTTACACAAAAGGGAGGAGGATTGACCGAGTACCTGAATACTATCGAGCAGCTTGACAAAAAATACCACTAAACCCTTATGAATAACTCCAAAACTGACAAACTATGTCGACAAAAAAACTCTGGATTGCTCTATTGACCGTAATGACCGTTTCATTTGCGGTACTTCTTTACTTTGGCAGAGAGATTTACCGCCAGGCACCTCCGATACCTCAAAAGGTTGTAACAACTGATGGTACGGTTCTTTTCACCGGACAGGATATCAGTGACGGACAGAACGTCTGGCAATCCACCGGCGGGCAGGAACTGGGCACCGTATGGGGACACGGTGCATATCAGGCGCCCGACTGGAGTGCCGACTGGCTGCACCGCGAAGCAACCTTTATGCTTGATAAGCTCGCACAGCAGAATGACGGCCTGCCTTATTCGCAGCTTAGTGAAGAAAAGCAGGCCTCGCTTAAGATAATTCTTCAGAATGAGCTTCGTAAAAACACCTATGACCCTGTCTCAGGTGTTCTCACTGTTTCCTCTTTGAGAGCCGAAGCCATTGCATCCAATTCCGCCTGGTACGGCGGTCTGTTCACCGATGATCCGGCCATGGATGAACTTCGTGATGCCTACGCTATTGCTGAAAACACGCTCAAGGATCCCGGGCGCGTGCGGCTCCTGAATTCATTCTTCTTCTGGACTTCCTGGGCATGCGTCACGGAGCGTCCGGGAAAGGAAATTACCTACACAAACAACTGGCCGGCGGAAGAACTGGTCGGAAACCGCCCTACCGGGTCACTATTGCTCTGGACAGGTTTCAGTGTCATCATGCTTATCGCCGGGATAGGGCTCATGGGCTGGCTGTATGCAAAGCGCCGTGATGAATCACCCGAACTGGTACCCGCTTCATTCCCGCTGGGCAGCGAAACACAGACACCTTCGCAAAGAGCTACTTTGAAATATTTCTGGATAGTCTCAGCATTACTCCTGGTACAGGTAATTATGGGAGTGATAACTGCGCACTATACTGTTGAAGGTCAGTCATTTTATGGACTTCCTCTTTCAACCATCCTGCCCTATTCAATCTCACGTACATGGCATGTTCAGATAGCCATTTTCTGGATCGCCACCTCCTGGCTGGCAACAGGACTTTATTACGCTCCCGCCATTTCAGGCTACGAACCTAAATTCCAGCGACTTGGCGTAAACTTCCTCTTTATTGCCCTTCTCATAATTGTACTTGGATCACTCGTCGGACAATGGCTGGGTGTGATGCAGAAGCTCGGGCTGATACAGAACTTCTGGTTCGGTCACCAGGGTTATGAGTATGTAGATCTCGGGAGATTCTGGCAACTCTTTCTTTTCATAGGGTTGGTTATCTGGCTGCTCCTGATGGCCAGGGCAATAATGCCTGCAATCAGGAAGAAGTCTGACAGCCGTAACCTCCTGATTCTCTTCCTTGTATCAACAGTTGCCATTGCCGCATTCTACGGGGCCGGGCTAATGTGGGGAAGGCAGACCAACCTTGCAATGGCCGAATACTGGCGCTGGTGGGTTGTTCACCTCTGGGTCGAAGGATTCTTCGAGGTCTTTGCAGCGGTTGTGACAGCTTTCCTCTTCGTAAGGCTTCATATTCTCAAACCTTCAACAGCAACAGTGGCAGTGCTGCTTTCGACAATTATCTTCCTTTCCGGAGGCATTCTGGGCACATTCCATCATCTCTACTTTACGGGTACACCAACTGCAGTTCTGGCATTAGGTGCCAGTTTCAGCGCCCTTGAAGTGGTACCGCTAGTAATGATGGGATTCGAAGCCTATGACAACCTGAAAGTAAGCAGAAGCACCGACTGGATCAAAGCCTACAAGTGGCCCATTTACAGTTTTATCGCGGTGGCCTTCTGGAATCTTGTCGGGGCAGGGATATTCGGATTCCTGATCAATCCGCCAATTGCACTTTATTACATGCAGGGACTGAATACCACACCCGTTCACGGCCACACAGCGCTCTTCGGTGTTTACGGGATGCTCGGCATCGGCCTCATGCTCTTCGTCCTCCGCGACATGGACAAGAAGCCTGAATGGAAGGAACCGGTGATTAAGTTTGCATTCTGGGCAATCAATATCGGCCTTGCTGCCATGGTTCTCCTGAGTGTACTCCCTGTAGGACTGGCACAGACTGTGGCCAGCGTTCAGGAAGGTCTCTGGTATGCCCGTTCGGCAGAATTCATGCAGCAGCCTCTAATCGAAACTTTCAGATGGCTGAGGGTCATCGGTGACACAACGTTTGCTGCCGGAACTGTGGCGCTTGTCTGGTTCATTTTCGGACTCAAAACAGGCTGGAGCATCAAAAAATCATGATCTCAATTTTACGCTGATCTGCGTCCTTATGCATAGCTTTGCATAAGGACGCATTCATATAAACCATGTCAGAGAGTAAGATAATAGAGTTATTAGACGAGCCTTCTGCTGACAATTTCGACAAGCTCATCGGGTGAAAGTCTGACAGGATTATTCTTATTGTCAGTTTCTGAAGAAATTATCCTGATGTCGTTTTGACTAAGACCGAATTTCCTGAGCCCCGGCAATTCCAAAGCGTCGGTCAGTTCATGCAGATAACTGATAAATCCGTCGATATAATAATCCTCTGATCCGTCCCCGTTGTCAATAAATATCTTCCCCAGGGCTGCATATTTGACTAATGCTTCTGAACCCGAAGGCCCTTTTCTCAATTCCCTGACATTAACCTCGTTTGCAACCGCCATCAGGGTCCCGCAAACAAGTCCATGGGGAATATTGTACAGACCGCCAATTGTGCCTGCCAGACCGTGGACAGTTCCCAGCCCGGCATTGGCAAGGCAGATCCCCGAAGTGAGGGCAGCAAATGACATATCCGTTCTTGCTTCCAGATCAGAACCATCGGCATAGCACCTGAACAGTGACCGCTTTATTGCCTTTAATCCCGCTATAGCCAGGGCGTCAGTGTAGGGACAGGCCTTAACTGACAGATATGACTCGACAAGCTGTGTGAAACAATCCGTTCCGCTGGCTGAAGTAATATCCCGGGGACACTCCAGCGTCAGTTCAGGGTCAATCACTGCGATGTCAGGCACAAAATTTTCATGTCTCAGTGATCTTTTGAAGCCATTGATCCCGACGCTTGATAAAACCGCGTTCTTTGTAGCCTCACTGCCTGTACCCGAGGTTGTCGGCAGAGCGATAAAGGGAATTTTTGTTCCCGGGTGTTCCTCAGTGCCAACCACTTCCAGATAATTCTTCACCGAATCAGGCATCTGCATCATTGCAGATATGGCTTTCCCGGCATCAACCACGCTTCCGCCGCCGATGCTGACAACTGCAGCCGGGCAAGCATCCCTGAATCTGCTGACAGTGTCATCAATCAGGTCCGGGGATGGTTCCCCACCGACACTTACCAGGTGATATACAATGTCCCTGGCTCTGAGTGATTCCAGAAGTGTTGAAGCGTTAACGGATTCAATGAATGACCTCCGGCCTGTGACCAGTATGACAGATGAACCGTACTGGCTGATCAATCCGGGCAACAGGCTCATCCTCCCGCAGCCGAAATAAATCAGAGGCAGTCTGGCAAACTGAAACGGACTTACCATTTTGTGACGTCTGCCGGTTCAATGACGTCGTACCTGACACCGTAACGGGTCTCAGCCATCAGATCCCTGACCCTGTCGCGCCAGGCAATGTAATGAGATGTCTCCTTATGCTCTGCCACTGCCCCTTCTGAGCGAAAAACCTCATAGAGCATAAAGCTGTTTGGGTCGTTAACAGTACGGAGAAAATCAAACCGGATGTTGCCCGGCTCCTTCAGAGTCTCACGGTGATTGATCACAGTTGCATCGGTAAATTCCTGAAGAGCTTCAGGTTTCACCCTGATATGAACGCATGTCACTACCATAGCAAAGCAAGTTTACATTTTCACATGCAAGCTACTAAAACCCGGCTAAAACAATGTCTTATTCGGTCTTGATTGAATCAGCCGGATTCATTACTGATGCCTGGTAAGCTTTGTAACTTATTGTCGTAAAGGTAATCACAAGAGTCAGCAAGCCGGCAATCAGGAACAGTGATATCCCCATTGGGGTCCTATAAACGTAATTTTCAAGCCAGTTGCTCATAAAGTACCAGGCCCCTCTTTTCATCAGCCTCGAACTGCCTGTTAAATCTTTCCGCAAGGAAAACATAGTTGTAAGGCTGATCCGGAAAGATTTCCTTCCAGCTTGCCTCTATATGGCTGAGGGTCTGTTCAATGTTATTGTCACTTATTTTGACATAGACTACGGGAAGACCCAGACTGGGCCTGTAAGCCAACAGCAATGATTCAATTTCGTTATACATACCCGTTTGACGATAATCCTTCATCACCCCTATTTCCCTTGCCCTTAGGAAATTACCGTCTCCAAGCTCGACCTTTCTACCGATGGGTCCGGTCCATCCCATTCGTTTTACGAATGTCTCATTGACTGCCACGCCTGTCATGGTATCGGCGGGCATGTCAGCCTGGAACTCACGGCCTTCCTGCATCCTGATGCCAAGGGTTTCCACAAAATCCTCATCCACTACGGTGAAGTTAACGCCTCTCTGGGCCATGCCCTGGCATAACCAGCCTCATTAATTACAAACAGAGCAATTAACAGACTGCAGGCAATACCTATTGATAATCCAAGGATATTTATTTTTTGACTTACGCTGTCTTTTGAAAGACCTTAAACTGTACCTGATCAGATTGTTGAGCATGGTTATCCGGTTTAGAAATCAGTTTCTATATAAAGACGAATAACATCAATTGGTGCTGCATAACCTGCCAAAATCATTTCCAAACCCCGGGATAGCGGGCTTTTGCGACATTTATGCCGGTGTAAAATAATGGACAGTTAATTCAATGAGAAGAGACGGAGACCGTTTAAGCCCGGTCTTTTTTAAAAACCCAATGTCGCTGAAGCATATAATTGAAAATAATGGAGACTATAAGGTCAGTTATTACACGGCTGATTTTGTAATCGATCTTCACAAAGGAAGTGAAAAACCAGGTGCCGGTTGTTTTAAGTACAATGCTGTTTAGTACGACAAGACAAAATCTCAGAACCTGTCTCCTGCCAGAGCACTGGTACGGAACCTCCTTTGAACGGAAAGCCCAGTACCTGTTTATCGAAAAATTGACGACAGCCCCCACCAGGCCTCCTATCACTATTGACAGAAGATAATGGACCCCGAAAAATTCCGTAATGGAGATCATGATCAGGTAATCAAAGATCCCACCGATAAAGGAAGAAACCTGGGCCTTGCCAAAAACAAACAGTCTCTCAACCATTCTGCCCTGTCAGTTTAAATTCCTTTTTCGGATTTATCGAGTTCATCAGCCTGGTGCAGCAATTTAAGTGTCTCAATAATATTGATGGCAAACAACAGGACACAGGCGAAGACCCCGGCATAAAGAATCGCATCTGTAAACAGCACCTCAACGAGGAGTATTACCGAAATTATTACTCTGACCTCTGTAGGCCCGAACACGCCGGAGTCAATGATATATTTTCCTGTGATCTTATATCTCAAAAGGGCGGTGATCATAGCCCAGCCGTAAAATACGACAAATCCGAATCCCGCCAGATCCCAGTACCCGGTTGAATAGACAAGGTATCCGAATCCGATCAGAATGGTTGTGAGCCAATCGACAGTCAGATCTAATGCGAAGCCGTACCATTTCCTGGGACGCTTGCGAAAGTAAGCCAGTCTGCCGTCAAGTGAATCACCAAACCAGTTTATCGCAAAACCCGGCAGGCCAAGCAAAAGCCAGTTTTTATTCCCATATGAAGCCATGATGAATCCCATAACCACGATCAGACTTCCTGCAAATCCGGTAAGGGTCAGCATATTTGAGGTCATCCATGACGGAATCCGCTGAACGAGGAAGACCAGGGTCTTTTGCTCAATATTTTTAAGCAGGTTGGTTCTAGTCCTGTCTTTGGTTATGATTTTCAGAATTACTTCTGCTTCCTCGGAAAATTTGGACTTCATATGAAAATTGTTACAAAATTACATTCAGACAATGATTTTCACCTTCCAATCCCAGAACAGTAAAAAGAATTAAAGATAGCAAACTTACTTAATCCCTTCATCATAATTTTTATTTGTATTAATGAGCGCATTCATTCCCCGCCCGGTGCTAAGGCTCAGATGAAGTGGTATTTAATGCTTTCATTCCTCTATTTCAATAATATACTGACACTTACAAGGTACTTACCGGAGTTTATATCGATATCCGGAACAATGACCGCTTTCCCGTTTAACTTCAAAGGATCCCAGTTCTTCAACGGCTCAAAATAGTAAACCAGGTTTGTGACAAGTATTCCAATGCCTGCCCCTGCCAGTACATCACTTACCCAGTGTCTGTTGTTCGTAATTCGTAAAACACCTGTTGCTGTTGACAATAAATACCCTGAATATGCCAGGGGCAGACAATAATCTTTTGTTTCCTGATATAAAACAGTGGCTCCGGTGAACGCCTGGGAGGTATGCCCTGACGGAAATGAAAACGGATCTCCATTCGGTCTGGTTACATTGAAAATCTGCTTTACAGAATGAGTAATAATACTTGCAGCCAACTCGGAAATAAGCAGGTATTTTGTCTGGTCAAAGGCATTATTCCTGTGTTTTGCCCCAAATATATCTGATGTGTACAGTATCGCTATCGGAGCATACTGAAGATAATTATCAACTTTGGTATTTGTCCGGGGAAACCAGCCCTGAATTTCCTGCTTTATATTTAATGCTCCTATCAGAACACCTCCTGAGATCAGGCTTATGGGTAAGATTTGTTGTTTAAACTGAAAATGAGAAGAATCACAATCCGCTGTTTTGTCGTTATAATTTTCATTTAATGCTTGTCCGCAGGAACGGGAGACCGGGATAAAAAGCAGGAGAAAAGTTGCGGTCAACCGGCAGACATGTGCATTCGTTATTATTCTCATTTCAATAATCTCAATATATTATGCGCAAAAGGTAAAAATAAGGGAATTTGATATCCTTCCTTAAATAAAGTTTACAAATAATGAATGGCTGCCAGCTTCTGCATAAGACGACAATTGGCGGCTATGTCTGTGAGCAAGCCGAAACTGTAAATGATGGGCTTGAAAAGCTTGACTTATACGGACGGGTAGGGACTTTAACTGTCCCTTTCCTGTGTAATAGCCCAATCATTCACCGCTTTTCCTATTGCTTTAAGATTCGGCACCTTCATTTCCTCATATTCCCGTGATATCACAATGCCCCCTGCCCCTCCCTGAAGTGCTTTGAGGGTTGCCTGGTAAACGGTCTCAGGATCGTCCGGAGGACTGCCAGGAACATCGATGCCTATACCTGCAAATATCTTTGTTTTCCCGTTTGCAGAAGCCACACTTCGTCTTGTTTCCCGGTAAACATAGTCGGATGAGAAACCTTCAGATGACAGTTTATCGACCCCCGGTTCTACTTTTTTGTCATACCCAAAAAGGTCATAATACAGTTCCAGCGACTGCTCAAGTGAGATTTCGCTCAATATGGTTTTTTTGAACCGTTCGAGGTACCATGAACGAATCCGCGGGCCCAGCACCTCATGGTAAAGTATCACCTTTATGTAATCCGAATAGGGAGCCATTTCCTCATAACTCATCTCTGCCCTGTAGACCATGTCCCAGCTCGAAGGCTGATGGTCGACATGCCAGCCGACAGTAGCATCCGGCTTTATGGATTTAATGGCTGTGTACATTCCTTTTTGAATATCTTCCCGTGACTGTCTGTAAAGATATTCCCATGAAAGTATCTCGGGGTAACGCATTATATGACGAAGAAAGACTGTGAAGACACCTTCGGGCGGCTTCGGGGCATCGGACATCAGCTTCTGGACGTATTCAAATAAAAGCCGATACCCTTCCCTTGCTCTCCCGGGGTCAATATTTGATGCTTTTCCGCGTTCGATGCAATGCTGGCAGAAGCAACCGGGGGCATTATTATTCCATGGCAGAATTATATTCATCAGGGGACCCATTCTTTCTGCTCCCCACTGGAAACCGTCAAGGTCATAACTGTTGAACATGTCTGAAACTGTTGCTTTCCAGAAGCCTGCATAATCTGGATTGCTCCAGCAAGCAGTCCGGCCCGGATTTCCGTAAACGTCTTCGGTAAGCACTTTATTAAAGTTCTCTATATACAGACCACTGCTTTCAAGTATCCTGGCGAAGACTTTCATTCCCCTTCTGTCAGCCGGTTTTCTGATTTCACTGAACAGGTCCCTGTCTGCAAATTCCAGGGTAGTATCTGGCGGCTTAATCCTCAGCGAGGTCTCCGAAAAATACTTATCATGATGCTTCACCCATATGGCAGGCACCTTGTTTCTAAGGTCGCGCGGAACTGTACCGTGGTCGTTTGCCAGGTCCCGCAGAGGTTTTCCCAGCGTGGTTGTGTGAAACGCATGGCTGTACGGAAACACAGCATTGACTCTTGCGGTGCTCTGGCACAGATCGAGGCATTGGTCAATTCCTTCATCAAGCATTGTATGAGGGCTCATTTGAATGCCTACGAACGTTTTGCCGGGTTTGATTCCGGAAGGTGTCATTCCTGAAAGCAGCGGATATGGCGAGGCTGCCAGGCTTAAATCAGCAGCCGCCCCGGCGGCAATTATTGCACCAAGATTTTTAACGAATTTCCTTCTGTCGCTCTGTGTCATCATAACTAATTTAAAATCACTGGCCTTCTTCTACAATAAGGAGGAGAGTACTGCTCAAAGGTAAAAAAGAGAGTCAATCTACAAAAGCCGGAGGGATTGACCACATTCAGCCGGAAAGATTAACATATTCATATTTCTCCAGACATTAAGGATTTAACTCCGGCAATACCTGGTCAAAATAATTCGGCGAAAGGTGATCAGGGCAATGGCTTTTCCACTTCAAACAAAACTTTTTTTTCGCTCCCTCTAGTTTGGAGTCTCCTCATGTATCAATTATTATATCAAATAAAAAAAGCAGTTATGATTTATCTTCATAACTGCCTCACTTTCAGGTAGCGAGACGGAGAATTGAACTCCGGACCTCATGATTATGAATCATGCGCTCTAACCAACTGAGCTATCTCGCCATTTTACCCCGGAATGCCGGAGCGCCAAATGCGGGTGCAAATATAAATATTTTTTCATTTTACCCATCGCGTTTTTTCTTTTCAGCTATTATTTTTATATTGCATCACAAGTACCAAAACGGCGAAATGAAATCCAGATTCGAAATTGAATATACCCTGAATTCTCCCACACGCGTTCTGTTCGACCGCTTAAGCACTCCCGAAGGCCTTGCTGAGTGGTTTGCCGATGACGTAAATGTCCGCGGAAATATCTTCACCTTCCTGTGGGATAAGGTTGAAGCACATGCAAAACTCTCCCACCTTAAGGAAAACAGGTCAGTGAGATTCGAATGGCTTGACTTTGCAGACACCGAAACTAACTTCTTTGAATTCAGACTGGTAACCCATGAACTCACAGGCGATACCGCCCTCCTTATCACAGACCATGCTGAGGATGACGAAATAGAGGATTCAAAAGAACTCTGGAATCTGCAGATATCCAACCTACGCAAGGTCCTGGGACTCCCGGAATAGCCTGCCTGAATAGCCTCCCCCCCTTTGCATCATTAGCAAAAATAGAGTACGTTTGCGACACAGTAAAAGGAATGAAGAAAATCGATCTTTTCATGCTCAGATCGTTTATCGGGCCATTGGTCCTGACATTCTTCATCGTACTGATAATCTTCGTACTCCAGTTCCTCTGGATGTATGTCGATGAGCTGGCAGGCAAAGGCCTCGAGATTAAAGTCCTTGCCGAACTGCTCTTCCAGTTCTCACTGACTTTCGTACCTATTTCACTGCCTCTGGCCATCCTGCTTGCCTCCCTGATGACATTCGGCAACCTTGGTGAATTTATGGAACTGACAGCCCTTAAATCTTCGGGGATACCTCTTCAGCGAATTATGCTTCCGCTCTTTTTTCTCATTGGGTTCCTCTCTGTCGCCTCCTTCCTCTTCGCCGATTACATACTGCCCCTTGCGAACCGCAGGGCAAGGACTCTCCTTTACGACATAAGACGAAAACGCCCTGAACTTAATATCCAGGCCGGGACATTCTATAACGGCATCGACGGATTCAGCATCAAAATAACCGACAAGGATTCTGAAACCAACAGACTCGACAGGGTCTATATCTATGACCACCGGAACGGATCAGGTAACAATGCGGTGATATACGCCGACTCAGGGTATATGGTCATCACACCCGATGAAAGCGGGATGATACTTAAACTTTATAACGGATACTCGTACAATGAGCTGGAGGAAAAGAATGTTCCGGCCGACAAGAAGAAATATCCGTTCCGGCGCGACAGGTTCAGTGAACAGACGATGGTGGTGGAACTTACTGGTTTCGCACTGAACCGTTCCGGCATCGATCTTTTCAGGTCGAACTACGCCATGCTTAACACCAGGGAGCTGGGGTTCTTCATAGACTCGCTGGGTGAGAGATTTGCAATGCGTAGCGGAAGCTATTATACCGATTTCAGCACAACAAAACTGTTTACAAACTTCTCTTATTCAGGATTACCGCGTCAGCCTGTTGAGACCGATACCGGCACAGTTGTCACCGGAGAAAAATTCAACTGCCGGGCCATCTTCGACACCCTCCCCCGGATGGAAAAGATGACTTCGGTAAACAGGGCACTGAACAGTGCGCGCGACGGGATCGCTTTTGTGTCAGAAAAAGGTGAGTCTCTTACCAATGAAGCAAAAAATCTGAAAAAATACGAGGCTGAGCTTTACAAGAAATTTACTCTCCCTATTGCCTGCCTGGTATTCTTCTTTATCGGGGCGCCACTGGGGGCTATTATCAGAAAAGGCGGACTGGGAACCCCTGCGGTTATCTCTGTGCTTTTCTTCGTTGTCTACTACGTGATTTCTCTCTCAGGAGAGAAATTCGCGAAAGAACTCCTTATCAGCGTGCCCCTGGGCATGTTCGCGTCAACAATAATACTGCTGCCGATCGGTATCTTCCTCACCTACAAGGCCACAACTGATGCGGCAATCATGAATGCCGAAACATATATCCTCTTCTTCCGGAAAATAGGTGCATTCTTTACGGGGATCAAAACACCCACGGATAATGAAGATACTGATCCTGGCGTCTAAACCCCCGTGGCCTCCTCACGACGGGGGGGCCATTGCAACCCTGAGATGCATCGAAGGCCTGTCGCAGAACGGGGCTTCCGTTTCAGTTCTGGCAATGAGAACACAGAAACACGGATCTTCAGGCGTAATAACCCCAGGATCAGACAACGCTCCTGAAAGATATCAGACTGTAAGTATCGATACATCAATAAAAGCGCTGAGCCTTCTTTCGAACTTCCTTTTCTCGGATGCTCCCTACGACCTTGTCAGATTCCGCTCCCGCAAATTTTCCGGGATCATGCAGACTATAATCAAAGAAGGCAACTACAACATAATCCAGTGCGAAGGCCTCCTTTTCTCAGAATACCTTGAAGAGATTCGTGCCGTCACCTCCTCTCCCGTGGTCCTGCGGGCACACAATGTGGAGCACCGGATCAGGGAGATGACAGCCAGTCAGACTGACCGGATAATTGAAAAACTCTACTTTAAGAACCTCGCAGCGAGGTTAAAGAGAAGGGAAGCCGATGCAGCAAACCATTTTGATGCCGTTGTACCGATAAGCGGTCCGGATTTGAAGTGGTTCACTGCCGCAGCACCCGGCAAACCGATGATACAGATAGAAACAGGGGTGGATGATATAGCCTCACCGGAATGTGTTTTATCAGACAGTCGGCGCGTTGGCTTTATCGGGTCTCTCGACTGGCGGCCGAATGCAGAGGGGCTCATCTGGTTCCTCAGGCAGGTCTGGCCCTATGTCTCCAAAAGGATGCCGGCAGCCTCCCTGCACATAGCTGGCAGAAACACCCCGGAAAAAGTACGGATTCAACTGACAGGAAAGAACGTATTCTTTGAAGGAGAGGTTCCTGATGCACGTTCTTTTACCTCATCGATGAGCGTCTTGATAGCGCCTCTCTTTGCCGGTAGCGGTATGCGCATTAAAATCGTGGAGGCGATGAGCCTGGGAAAAGCCGTGGTAGCAACGCCTGTTGCTGCAGAAGGACTGCCAGTCACTGACCGAAGGGATATCATGATAGCATCAGATCAGTTCATGTTCAGTTCGGCACTCATTGAGTTACTTGGGAGACCTGACCTGAGAGAGCAAGTCTCCTCTGCAGCCTGCAGGCTGGTAAAGGAAAGATTTGCCAACAGTAAACTGACGCTGAAACTCCTCGGCTTCTATAAAGAACTCATCCGTGGCCACTGAAATAATTCTCTGGATTTCAGCTTCTCTGCTGGCATACACCTACCTGGCATACCCTGCCCTTGTTCATATAATTGCTTCACGCGCCAGACATAAATACCCGGGATACTCAGCTTCAATCCCAGCTTCAGCCTCATCCTCAGCCTTTGTCAGCATCCTGATGCCGGTGCATAACGAAGAAGCGGTTCTGAGGCACAAGATTCAGCGTCTGCTTGCTTCCGACTATCCGGTGGGATTTTTTGAGATAATAATCGGGTCTGATAACTCCGACGACAGATCTGACGCAATCATAAATGAATTTGCCCGGACTGATGACCGCATCATTTTTTTCCGGGCAGAAGAGAGAATAGGCAAATCCGGGATGCTCAACATCCTCGCATCCAGGGCAAAAGGTGAGATTATCATTATTACCGATGCCAACGTGATGCCGTCAGTTCATGCTGTCGGGCTGCTGGCAGCCGGGTTCCTCAAACCGGAGACAGGTCTCTGCGATGCATCCGTAACACCTTCGGACACAGAGGGAGAAGGAATTACTATCCAGGAAAACTTTTACAGCAGGTTCGAATCGGCTCTCAAGCGTGCTGAGGGAAAAGCCTGGGGAACGATGACCGGCCCCTACGGCGGCTTCTATGCTGTCCGTAAAAGCACCTTTCCCGTTTTACCCTGCAACCTGCTGGTAGATGATCTGTATGTCGGGCTTACTGTCCTGAAAAATGGTCTATCAGCTTATAATATTCCTGAAGCGACAGTCACCGAGGATACCTCTCCGGGCATTTCCGGTCAGTTCCGCCGAAGAGTGAGGATAGCTGCCGGATCATTCCAGAATCTGTATCACTTCGGCCCATTCCCGGGTAAGTCGGTACAGGCGTCATTCTGCTTCTTTTCACACAAGGTCCTGCGCTGGTTTTCACCTCTTCTGCTGGCTTTTGTTTTTATGACAACAGTCATTCTTTCAGCCCATTCTGTTTTGTATTTTTGTCTGTTATCCGTACAGTTAATTTTCATATTTTTGCCGGCACTTGATCTGGTGCTTTACCGTACCGGCAAAACACTGACACCGCTGCGTTTTGCCAGCCAGTTCCTGATGATGAACGTGGCACTGGCAGCAGGGTTTGTGAAATCGCTGAAGGGGATAGAAAAGGGCATATGGGAGCCCACCAAACGTGTTTGAAATGACTGAAAGCTCAAGACTGAATACTATAAACGAAGCCATCGAAGAAATAAGGGAAGGCAGGGTGATCATCGTGGTTGATGATGAGGACAGGGAAAATGAGGGCGACTTTATCTGCGCTGCCGAGCTGATCACTCCCGAGATAGTCAATTTCATGGCTACACACGGCAGGGGTCTGATCTGTGTGCCGCTGCCCGAGGAGAGATGCGATGAGCTGGAGCTGGATATGATGGTCGGCCATAATACATCCCTTCACGAAACGCAGTTCACCGTTTCAGTGGACCTGCTGAGTCCTGAAACATTCACCGGTATCTCAGCACGTGACAGAGCCCTGACAATCAAGGCCCTCGTCGATCCGAGAACAATACCTGTACAGCTTGGCAGGCCCGGTCATATCTTCCCCCTCAAGGGACGTTCCAAAGGCGTTCTGCGCAGGGCCGGACATACGGAAGCTGCCGTGGACCTGACGCGACTGGCAGGTCTGCGCCCCGGAGGGGTACTGGTTGAAATTATGAATCAAGACGGCTCGATGGCACGTCTCTCTGACCTGATGGAAATTTCGAAGAGATTCGGCCTGAAGATCGTTGCCATCAGGGATCTCATCAGATACAGACTGGGCATTGAATCGATAGTTGAAAAAGGCGAACAGGTTAAACTGCCGACTGAATTCGGCGACTTTGAGTTCATTCCCTTCAGACAGCTGAGCAACGGCCTCGAGCATGCAGCATTGGTGAAAGGAACCTGGACCAAGGATGAACCCGTCCTGGTGAGGGTACACTCATCGTGCTTCACCGGTGATATATTCGGGTCAAAGCGATGCGACTGCGGACCCCAGCTTCACAAGGCCATGCAGATGGTTGACGAAGCCGGGAAGGGAGCTATTGTCTATCTGAGCCAGGAAGGCCGGGGCATTGGCCTTATCAATAAAATCAGGACCTACAAGCTTCAGGAACAGGGGAGAGACACGGTTCAGGCAAACATCGAACTCGGATTCCGGGAAGATGAACGCGACTATGGAATAGGCGCCAGCATCATGCGCGAGATAGGGCTTGGAAAAATCAGACTCATTTCAAACAACCCGGTGAAAAGAGCCGGCCTCGAAGGCTACGGAATTTCTATTGTCGAGGCCATACCCCTGATCATGGAACCAAACAGGTACAACTCATTTTATCTTGAGACAAAAGCCAATAAAATGGGTCACAACCTGATCTCTTACAAGACGCCAAAAAAAGGCGAGGATGACTGATGCCGGCCCCCGGATAGTATTCATGGGCACGCCTGAGTTTGCCGTTGCAAGCCTCCGCGCTCTTACAGACAAAGGGTATGATATAGCCGCCGTTGTCACCGTAGCCGACAAACCCGCCGGAAGAGGCCGCAAACTGACTTTTTCACCGGTTAAGGAATATGCCCTGAAGGCGGGGTTAAGAGTACTTCAGTCCGAAAAACTGCGCGATCCCTCATTCATCAGCACTCTCAGGAAACTAAATGCTGACATTTTTGTCGTTGTGGCCTTCCGTATGCTTCCCGAGGAAGTATGGAGCCTGCCGGCACAGGGAACCTTCAATCTCCATGCCTCGCTCCTTCCCTGGTACCGCGGCGCCGCCCCCATTAACCACGCGGTAATGAACGGCGAGACCGTGACAGGGGTGACAACTTTTCTCATTGACCGGGATATTGATACAGGCAGGATTCTGCTTTCCCGCATGACGGAAATAGGTAGCGAAGAGACAGCCGGCCAGGTCCACGACCGTCTTATGCAAATGGGGGCGGCGCTGGTAACAGAAACCGTAAAGGGACTGGCTGAAAAAACACTGAAACCGGTACCGCAGATAATCGCACCCGGCACAGTTTTGAAGAGTGCCCCCAAAATTTTCCCTTCGGATACTTTAATCGACTGGAAACAACCTGCTCTAACGGTTCATAATAAGATAAGAGGATTGTCTCCGCACCCCGGAGCAGTGACAACGCTGAATACTGGCGGCGGGACCGTAAAACTGAAACTTTTCGGAAGTAAAAAGAGAGATGATTTCAATTCTGGATCTGGCAGAATCACTGTAATGAATAAAAAGCAGCTTATCATCTCCTGCGGTACTGGATCGGTTGAAATAACAGAACTCCAGCCTGAAGGCCGGAAAAGAATGACAGCTGATGAATTTCTCAGGGGCTATGATGTCTCAGACTTTACCGTCAGCTAATCTTTGAATAACTGTAATTTCCAGCTTTTTCCCTATGCTTCAGCCTCAGCTTTTGCATCAGCTTCAGCCTCAGCCACAGTCTCTACCTCAGCCTCAGTTTCTGACCTGTTGCGCACTCTGTGCCTTCTTCCATCAGGTTCATCTTATAAAGTGCGGAAAGCTTTACAGCATATTTCTGAGAGACGGAGTACATTGTCTCACCGGGCAAAACCGTATGCAGATTAAACCCTGCATCAGCCTTGCTCCTTTTGGGCTGCAGGTACAAAACCTGTCCGGGTTTCAATGGAGTGCCGGCTGCAAGATCATTATAACGGCTGATCTCCCATGACAAAAGCATGAATTCCTCTGCCAGTGACTTATATGTATCATTCTCACGCACAATGATATACTGGACATTATTATTCGTCTCCGTCTTCGCGGTTCCGATACTTACCGTTTTTGCCGGAGCCTGTTGAGTCACCGGTACCTGGTCCTGTTGCCGGACCTGGACGGGAGTCTGGTGCCCGAGCTGAACGGGTACCGTCACGCTGTCCGTCTGTTTGTCAACAACTGACGGCTGCCGTGCAGACACCGGTGCCGTTTTACCTCCCGTATCAAATGTATGCAATCCGTATTCTTCTATCTTTCGGATCAGCAGGGCCGGATATTTCGGATCAGTGGCATATCCTGCCTTCTTCAGTCCGTGTGCCCAGCCCCTGTAGTCAGTTCTGCTCAGGCTGAACAACTCCCTGTACCGTGAACCGTTCACAAGAAAGTCAGAGTGGTCCCTGTAAGAGTCCTCGACGGTACGGTATGCCCTGAAGCATTCACCCCTGCGGTTGTCATCGTGGTAGATCTTTTCACCTCTCCAGTCGCTGTGACACTTAATCCCGAAATGATTGTTACCCTTTCTGGCAAGCATGCTGCGGCCGTAGTCTGACTCAAGCATTCCCTGTGCAAGTGTGATGCTGGCGGGTATACCTGCCCTGTTCATCTCGTTTATTGCCAGGGCGCTGTATTTGCGCAGATATTCGTCAGCCTGGGAAGGAATCGACCCTGAAGGAAGGCCTGGAGTCTTTGACATCCTCGCAGGTCCGCAGGAAACAAGTATCAATAACGAAAGCAAGACAGGTATATATTTAATGAAGGACCTCATTTTTTCAGTTTTGACAAAAATAGACATTATGTAATGACCGCAAAATGCCGGATTCCGGCAAATGACAAAATATTAGTACTTTTATCACGCTTTAACTTACAGTGGCATATAATGAACGAGAAAGAGATAAAAACATTATACAGGGAGTACGAAAACACGTCAGAACTGTCAGGTTCAGAAAAGATGCTTGTCGAAAGTGCAGCTGATGCAGCCGGAAAAGCATATGCACCCTATTCTCATTTCATGGTAGGCGCGGCAATACTGCTCGATGACGGCACCATAGTCAAGGGAGCCAACGTCGAAAATGCCGCGTTCCCGTCGGGCAGCTGCGCGGAAAAAACAGCCCTGTCATATTCTGTTTCCAATTTCCCTGACAGATACCCTGTCGCAATTGCCATCACCGCTGTTTCAAACGGGAAGATTACCTCCGAACCCGTTCCCCCTTGCGGTAACTGCAGACAGATGCTGCTCGAGGAAGAACTGAGAACAGGGAAACCGTTCAGAGTCATACTTGCCGGAAAGGAGAAAATCTTTGTGCTCGAAAGCTGCGCATCACTGATGCCACTCCATTTCAACAAAGCCAACCTCAACGGATGATTTGCGATTTGCGATTTGCAAATTGAGGCAGTGAATCGCGATTCGACCTTCAGACCTTGGACCTTCAGACTTAAGACCTCATCCGCCAGCTGGCGGATCAGACCTTCGCATCGACTACCAGCTGGAACCCGGCCCCGTGTATATTCTTGAGCGTAATGCCAGGATCATCGCCGAGATACTTTCTCAGTTTGGTGACATAGACGTCCATGCTCCGTGCCGTGAAATAGTCATCAGTACCCCAGATTTTCTTCAGCGCTGCTTCCCTGGTGACAAGTGAATTTGGAGCCATCGCCAGCATCTCGAGCAGCTGTCCCTCCTTGGGAGAGAGCTTCTTCTCGTCTTTACCGACGGTAAGTGTCCGAAGCTTCGAGTTGAAGACATAGCTGCCTATCTCATAGATGTCACGCGTTCCGTCCCTCATATCCCTCCGCGAAATGATGGCCTTGATCTTGCATAAAAGGATGTCCGTGTCAAAAGGCTTTGTAATATAATCGTCAGCCCCCACTCCGTAGCCTTTCAGGAGGTCCTCCTTAAGCTTCCTGGCAGTCAGGAAAATCATCGGGATCGTTGAATTCATGCTCCTTATCTCAGAGGCAATCGTAAACCCGTCGACATGAGGAAGCATTACATCGAGGATGCAGAGATCAAAAACCCCTTTGCGGAACTGTTCAACGGCATACTTGCCGTCGTCAACCAGGTCAACGCTGAAATCGTTTATTTCCAGGTATGACTTCAAGACTGACCCGAAACTGAGGTCGTCCTCCACAAGAAATATCTTCATGCTCTTTTTGCTCATGCGCGTGTCTCTCCGTTAAATGGTAAGAAAACCGTGAAGAGGCTGCCCTTTCCGGGCTCGCTCTCCACGTTAATTGTTCCTCCGTGGGCATCGGTAATAGCTTTTGCATAATTCAGCCCCAACCCGAAACCTTTGACATTATGGATGTTGCCGGATGTCTGCCGGTAAAAACGCTCGAAAATACGGCTCTGCACCGCCTTCGACATCCCAATTCCCCTGTCCTCAACGGTGAGTGTGATACCACGGTCGTCATTTGAAGTACTCACCGTAATGTCAGGCGCTTCCTCGGAATATTTGTTTGCATTATCCAGGAGATTATGCACCAAATTTCTCAGGTGCTCGGCATCTCCCGACAGGATGGTACTGGCAGCATCAAGATGTCGATTTATGGTTCCGCCCCGTTCTGTCACCTGTATCTCTACAGTGTCAATGGCATGGGTAAGGACTTCGTGAAAATCAATCTCCCTGAATTCGAAATCCATTTCCTTTTTATCGAGTGAGGCAATCTGCAGAATTGTCTCAACCTGTCTGTTCATCCTCGCATTTTCCTTCTTTATCATCCCCACGAAATGCCTGACTTTGCTCTCGTCAGATATTACCTTATTGTTTGCAATGGTGTCAGCCGCAAGCGAAATTGTCGCAATCGGTGTCTTGAACTCGTGAGTCATGTTATTGATGAAGTCGGATTTCATCTCCGAGATCTTCTTCTGTGTAATTATGAAATAAAGGCTGAGAGCGAAAGTGGCTATGATGATCAGCGAGAAGAGTGCCGACCCTCCCAGTATCAGCCCGATTGATCCGAGGACATAATTGGTTTTCTTCGGGAATACAACAGAAATGGTCTCCCCTTTTCTTACAAGCCCCTCGGAAAAGAGGTTCACCTGGTAAGGACTTGCCACGAAATCCTTTGCCTTTGCCTTCGAAAATATTTCGTCACTGATCGAGTCGCCCCTGAAAATGGCAAACTCAAAAGGTGTTGTGATGCCTGAGGCCACCAGCTCAGAGCCCAGGGTCCTGGCAAGTTCCCCCCTGTCTATCTTCAGGTCTTTCTCCCAGATGAACATCTCAGTAATAAGCTGATTGCTCATCGACTGAAATTCACCGGCTCTGCGTTGCATCCAGCGCATGTAGTCATCCGGCGCCACCACTACGCTCTCACCCTGCTGGCCTTCACGCGGCACCTTCATACGTACAGGAGGATTATCGTTGGCGGCAATTACAATTTCAACTGAATCTTCGCCGAAGGAAGACTGGCTGTCTATCGTCAGACTTCCTGAAAAGCTGCCCCGGATCTGGCCTCCCCCGCCGCTACGGGGCATCGGAGGAACCGGATAACCGCTCAGAAACTGTTCATTCAGAAAACTCATTCTCCGCGAGGCTTCCATATTCCGGGCAGTATTTCGGAGGCTGTTTATTACGAAGAAATCAAACTGGTCATTGCGAACCCTTATGGCATTGCCGATCCATGTCACCTGTATCCATATTATCCCCCCGAGGGATAATACCATAAGTGCGATAAGACCAACCAGTTTTCGTTTGTTCATGACACAAAAGTAAATATATAAATAAGCTCTGTCTTCGTTTTAACTTATTGTTAACCAGTTTTAACCTCAATTTAACCTCAGCCCGCTGAAAATGAATTACTTTTGACCCATCAGCCATCAGAAAGAAAGAATGAAAATTACCTTTACAACAATTGCAGCCGTCATGACGGTCCTTCTTCTGGCCTCGACAACATTATCAGCCCAGGATAAGAAGATAGAAAAGAAGATCACTGTAGTGACGATTCATGACGGAGAAAAAACCGTCATCGACACGACTATCGTACTCAATGACACTACAGGCGGTACCGTCAGCATAAGGGCACCAAAGGAGAAATCAAAAGAGGCTGACAGGATACTTGCAGAGGTTAAAAAGATATTGGAGGCGAAGTAGTCGCCCGGAAGGATATTCGGCTGCCAAAGCCCCCGGAAAGGGCAGCAGCATTCATGGATTTGGTTAGGTTTAGGTTAGGTTAGTTTTAGGTTAGGTTTGGGAGAGATGCGGCAGAGGCATCTCTCCTTTTTTTATTCTCCCCTGCAAGTTTCGGAATTTTTGCTCTCCGCGCAACGTGGCTCCCCCGGGTTATTTGGAAGACCTTGCTATCCCCGCAAAGAGATCCCATCCTTTTTCCTTAGGAAGCGGCGCCACAACTGTGACATCTTCCTTTTTCACAGGATGGGCGAAAGATATCCGCCTGGCATGCAGTGATATCCCTCCCCCCTCGTTTGATCTTTTATAGCCGTACTTCAGGTCGCCCCGGATGGGACATCCTATTGAGGCCAGTTGAGCCCTGATCTGGTGGTGCCTGCCTGTATGCAGGTCAACCTCAAGCAGGTAAAACTTCTCAGAGCGGCCGATGGTTGTATATGACAACTCTGCTTCCTTCGATCCTTTTACCATTGTATTGTATACGTAGGTCTTGTTCTGAGCTTCGTTCTTCTTGAGGAAATTTTTGATTGTCCCTTCATCCTCCGGGGGTCTCTCGGATACTAAAGCCCAGTAAGTCTTCTTAACCTCGCGGGTACGGAAGAGTTCGCTTAGTCTCGACAGGGCCTTGGATGTGCGGGCGTAGATAACGCATCCGCTTACAGGCCTGTCAAGACGGTGCACCACACCCAGGAAAACATCGCCCGGTTTTTTGTATTTCTCCTTGATATATGCTCTGACCACGTCATCAAGAGGCTCGTCGCCGGTGCTGTCGCCCTGCACAATGTCAGAGGTCCGCTTATTGACAATAATGACATGATTGTCCTCGTATAGTATCTCGGGTGTCGGGCTCTTCATCTAATACTGTTCTTTGTCATTGGGAAAATCCTTTGACCTGACATCGGTAATATAATGTTGTACAGCTCCCACTATCTCGTCGTGCAGGTTGTGATACCTTCTGAGGAACCGGGGTGAAAACTCGAGGTTCAGGCCAAGCATATCGTGCAGAACCAGTACCTGTCCGTCGACAAGCGGTCCCGCCCCGATGCCGATGACCGGAATCCTGACACTCTCTGCCACCTCTCCTGCAAGGGCTGCGGGGATCTTCTCGAGGACGATTGCAAAGCATCCTGCCTTCTCTATAATAAGTGCATCCTCCTTCAGTTTCCTCGCCTCCTCCTCTTCGCGGGCACGGACGACATATGTGCCGAACTTGTGGATCGACTGCGGGGTAAGGCCCAGGTGACCCATGACGGGTATGCCTGCTGACAGTATCCTTTCTATCGATTCAACAACCTCGCGGCCGCCTTCCAGCTTAACGGCGCTGGCACCTGTCTCCTTCATTATTCGTATTGCGGAAGCCAGCGCCTCCGTGGAGTTGCCCTGGTAGGTTCCGAATGGCAGGTCGACAACAACGAGAGCCCGGTTCACACCCCTTACCACCGAAGCGGCATGATAGATCATGTTGTCAAGGGTTATCGGCAGGGTCGTCTCAAAACCGGCCATGACATTCGATGCGGAATCACCGACGAGAATGATATCGATACCCGCCTCGTCAAGTATCCTGGCTATCGAATAATCATACCCCGTCAACATTGCAATCTTCTCGCCCCTATGCTTCATCTCGAAAAGTACGTGGGTGGTGATCTTTTTAACCACTTTGTGAACTGACATGGCCTCTTTTTTTATAATCGGTTACAAAGCTACAAAATAAGAAAATGATAATGGGTGAATGGCAACTTTTTGGACAAAATCTGCCGTTTTGTCATAGGAGAAAAATCGATTGTCAAGGTCAGAGACCGGTTATCATGACAGAATTGCATATCAAAAGGGGCCGGAGACCTATGGCACAAACATTGAAAACAACTCTGATATCACAAAAGAGTCTAAAGATTTAAATACAATAAAATGGGAAAAATTATCGGTATTGACCTGGGAACAACCAACTCCTGCGTTTCAGTGATGGAAGGCAATGAGCCTGTTGTGATCCCGAACAGCGAAGGCAAAAGGACCACCCCGTCGGTGGTGGCATTTCTTGAGAACGGTGAACGCAAAGTGGGCGATCCTGCAAAACGTCAGGCTATCACCAACCCCACCAAGACAATCTCATCCATCAAACGCTTTATGGGCAGAAGCTATGACGAAGTGTTGAACGAGATGAAGAAACTGACCTACCATCTTATCCGGGGCGACAACAACACACCCAGGGTCAGAATTGATGACCGCAATTACTCACCCCAGGAAATATCTGCCATCGTACTTCAGAAAATGAAGAAAACGGCGGAGGATTATCTTGGTCAGGAAGTCACCGAAGCAGTCATTACAGTACCGGCATATTTCAACGATGCACAGAGACAGGCTACAAAAGAAGCCGGCGAGATAGCAGGGCTGAAAGTCAGAAGGATCATCAACGAGCCTACGGCAGCATCACTCGCCTACGGTCTCGATAAGAAATCACAGGATCTTAAGATTGCTGTCTTCGACCTTGGCGGAGGTACCTTCGATATTTCAATCCTTGAACTCGGCGACGGAGTATTTGAAGTTAAGTCCACCAACGGTGACACTCATCTCGGCGGTGACGACTTTGACAACCTGGTAATCGACTGGCTTGCCGAAGAGTTTCTGAAAGATGAAGGCATCGACCTTCGCAAAGATCCCATGGCTCTGCAGAGACTCAAGGAGGCCGCTGAAAAAGCAAAGATCGAGCTTTCAAGCTCTTCTAACTCAGAGATCAACCTGCCATACATCATGCCCGTCAATGGTATTCCCAAGCACCTTGTCAAAAATCTCTCAAGGGCTCAGTTTGAGAAACTCACTGACAAACTCATACACTCGGTGCTGGCACCGTGTCAGAAGGCGCTTGACGACGCAGGTCTCAAGACATCAGATATTGACGAGGTTCTCCTCGTTGGCGGATCGACACGTATTCCGGCAATTCAGCAGCTTGTTGAGAAGTTCTTCGGCAAAGCACCTTCAAAAGGGGTTAACCCTGACGAGGTTGTAGCAGTCGGTGCTGCCATTCAGGGCGGCGTTTTGACCGGAGAGGTCAAGGATGTCCTCCTGCTTGACGTAACACCACTCTCTCTCGGCATTGAGACAATGGGTGGCGTAATGACAAGACTTATCGAATCAAATACCACCATCCCCACCCGCAAGACTGAGACCTTCACCACCGCCAGCGACAGCCAGCCGTCAGTGGAGATCCACGTTCTGCAGGGCGAAAGGCCGATGGCAAACGGCAACAAGACTATAGGCAGATTCCATCTCGACGGAATTCCGCCGGCCCCGAGAGGAATACCACAGGTTGAGGTCACTTTCGACATCGATGCCAACGGTATCCTCAACGTTTCGGCAAAGGATAAGGGTACAGGCAAGGAACAGCGTATCCGCATAGAGGCATCATCAGGCCTGAGCGATGAAGATATTCGCAGGATGCGCGAAGAGGCCAAGGCAAATGAAAGCTCCGACAAGGCAGCAAGGGAAAAGGCTGACAAGGTCAACTCTGCTGACAGCATGATCTTCCAGACTGAGAAGCAGCTTAAAGAGTTCGGCGACAAGATCCCGGCAGACAAGAAGGGCCGCATAGAAAATGCACTTACAGCTCTGCGTGACGCTCAGAAGAGTCAGGATGTGGTGGCAATTGACAGTACCCTTGCCGAGATCAACGCAGCATGGCAGGCAGCCTCCGAGGACATGTACAAAGCCTCACAGGGAGCCGGTCAGCAGGCAGGACCGCAGGGAGGCCCCGCAGATGAAAACGCAGGCGGAAACGCAGGCGGAAAACAGCCGGGCGGTAACGGCGGCGACGAACAGGTAACAGACGTTGACTTCGAAGAGGTTAAGTAAACATAACAGAAGCAATGACAGACCGTCTCATGAAAATGAGGCGGTCTTTTTTTTCAGACTGCGGTCCTATTGCCTTTCAACAAGCACAGGTTTTCCTATCTTTACGTCAAATAATGTGAGATGCACTGCAGAGTTCCTTTGATAATCACCATAATGCTGATTCTGACCCTTTCTGCGACCGCACAGAATGTGACTGACACTGACGGCAGGAAACAGGGCTACTGGGTGAAAAATCATCCCAACGGAAAAATCATATATGAGGGGACATTCAAAAATGATAAACCCACCGGCACCTTCAAAAGGTACCGTGAAGACGGCACCCTCTCATCAGAACTGACCTACCCCGAAAAAGAGGAGAGGGTATCTGCAGTCTTCTATTATCCTGAAGGCAAAAAATCAGCAGAAGGTGCATATGTTTCTCAGAAGAAAGAGGGACTATGGAAATTCTATTCGGAAACCGGCTTTCTTGTCAGTGAAGAAGAGTACTATGGTGACCTGAAGCACGGTCTCTCATACAAATTTTATCCTGACGGAACCCTGGCCGAGAAACTTGCCTTTGACAACGGAATGAAAACAGGAGCCTGGCTCCAGTATTACCCGGACGGAAAAATATGCCTCAGGGCTGAATATATCGGCGGTAAACTGAACGGCCCCTTTTCATTCTACTACCCTGACGGTAAACTGCAGTATGACGGCAGATACAAGGCTGACGTGCGCGAGGGCGAATGGATAGTCCTCAATGAGAACGGAACCGTAAAACGAATAATGAAATACAGGGAAGGGAAACTTGCAGATCCTGCAGAGGCAGACAGGGAAACAAAGTTCCTGGACGACCTTGAAAGGAACAAGGGAAAGATCAGTATTCCCGACCTAACTGGAAACATAATAAAATGATTACCAGATTATTAGCACCAACTGTTTTTTTCCTCTTTTTTTCCCCTGTCAGCTTTGGCAACGCGGCTCTGCCTGATGCCGCCGGTCCGGAAAATTATATTTACAGAGTCTATTTTTCAGATAAGGGAAATGCAGTCGTTTCTGACTATAACCCTTTAAGGCTTATTTCCCGGAGCTCAGTTGCACGAAGGGAGAAATGTGGTGCCGGAGTGCCTGTCTTCACTGACCTGCCTGTCAACACTGCATACATCGAAGCCGTGAAACAGCAAGGACTCAACTGGCGTCTCTCGTCAAAATGGATGAACACCGCACTCTTCACTTCCGACACACCTTTCGATACGGACAAAATAACTGTCCTGCCGTTTGTAAGGAAGGTGGCCCTGGTAAAATCTCCTGTTGGAAAAACCCCGGGCATCAGTGATAAGTTCGCTATTGTTGAGGATTTCGCACCCACAAGTGTCTTCAGACCCATAGGACCCATAAACGGCATGCCGTTATTGCTTACAGGATATACCGGCAAGGGCATTACGATTGCGGTCCTCGATGCAGGATTTCTCCATGCAGACATAATAGAGTCGCTTGAACCGCTGAGGAAACGGCAGGGTATTGTCATTACCCGCGACTTTGTCGGAAACAGCGACTTCGTTTACGGTTTTCACGGGCACGGCACCGCCGTGCTGTCGATCCTGGCAGGATCACTGGCAAATATTATCACGGGCACCGCTCAGGGAGCCGACTATATGCTTCTCCGTACCGAGGACGACGAATCAGAGTTTCCGGTAGAGGAGGATTACTGGGTGGCAGCAGCCGAGTATGCAGACAGTGCCGGCGCTGACATAATAACTTCCTCCCTGGGGTATTACTGGTTTGATGATCCAGCGATGAATTACTCGTTCAGCAACACCGACGGAAATACAGCATTCATTACCGTGGCTGCCGACATTGCCGCCTCCAAAGGTTTGCTTGTCGTATCCAGCGCCGGCAATGAACGAAATAATGAGTGGGTACGTTTACTGTTCCCATCCGACGGCGACAGCGTACTGAGCGTAGGGGCTGTAAAACAAGACCTCCGTATATCCGATTTTTCATCCTCGGGTTTCTCCGCTGACGGGCGCGTCAAACCTGATGTGGTGGCGCCCGGCGTGAGCATCCCGGTACAGTATACGTACGGTCAATGGGTGGCTGGAAGCGGCACCTCATTCTCCTGCCCTGTAATCAGCGGTATGTGTGCCGCACTGATGCAGGCCGCGCCGGGCGCCACAGCCGAAGATATCAGAAATGCAGTACGGGTAAGCAGCAACAGGGTCAACAACCCTGACTCTCTCTACGGTTACGGCCTGCCCGACTTTGTCAAAGCCCTGCGCATACTTGATGAGAGTCATGCCTTTAAACCTGAGGTGACAGTCACCGCAGGACCAAACCCGTTCATTGACGAAATTAACATCTGGTTCCGCGTTGTACCTGAGTCGCTCTCCGTAACTGTCACAGACTTTACTGGCAAAACAGTCCTGAAAACGGTATACGAAACCTACATCGGCAGATCCCTTACACTTAGAGGATTCTCATCAGCCGCCCGGGGAGTGTACCTCGTGAAGGTGGAGACTGCCGCCGGTGAGAAGGTCTTTAAAATGGTAAAACACAGGCAGTGAAGGAAACGGAAAAGGTAACGCTGTCAGAACTTCAGCGCGTTATCCGTGACAAGCTTTATGAGGCGCTGCCCGGGTTTTACTGGGTCATCGCCGAGATTGCCGGGATGAAGGTAAACAACTCGGGCCACTGCTACCTTGAGCTTACAGGCTGCGATACGCCAGGCGGCAAGGTCACTTCGCGTGCCAGGGCAACAGTCTGGGCTGCCAGGTTTCGCTCAATAAATCCCTTTTTCGAATCAGTTACAGGCATAAAACTGGCGCCGGGCATAACTATTCTTCTGAAAGCTACTGTCGATTACCATGAACTTTACGGACTCAGCCTCAATATTGCCGACATCGATGCTTCCTATACTGCAGGTGCACAGGCACTGAAACGTGAGGCTGTAATCAGGCGCCTGAAACAGGAAGGCGTGATCAGTATGAACCAGGAACTCAGCCTGGCCCCCTACCCGAGAAAAATAGCAGTCATCTCCTCCCGGGGAGCAGCGGGGTATGACGATTTCCTGAAGCATCTTCACAGTAACATCTACGGCTTTGTATTTGTGACAACCCTGTTCGAAACTGTTATGCAGGGAGAAAGCACTGAGAGCTCTGTAATTGAAGCGCTGAACAGAATAGCTGAAACGGCGGATGAATACGATGCAGTTGCATTAATCCGTGGCGGTGGATCGGTAACAGACCTTAGCTGGTTCGACAGCTATGAGATAGCATTCCACATCACCCAGTTCCCTCTGCCCCTGCTGACAGGCGTCGGCCACCAGAAGGATTTTTCCGTGGCTGACATGGTATCATGGAAGTCCCTGAAAACACCCACTGCGGTGGCTGATTTCCTGGTTTCTGTGACACTGGAGGCAGAAAGCCTGGTAAACGATCTTGCGTCACGCATTGCTTTAGCAGCAACAGAAATAATGGCCGGAAACGAAGAACATCTGCAGTCGTTGCAGAGTCATATTGCCGGCTCAGCCCGACTTGTAGTAAGGGTTAAAAGAGAACTGCTGGGATATTCGACAGGAATGGTTGAACGGATTGCCGGTGACACGCTTCGTAAAAGCCTGGAAATGACAGACAGAATGGCAGAAACCCTTAGGCATCTGGGACCTGAAAATGTGCTGCGACGGGGATTCACAATGACAACAAGGGCAGGAAAAATAGTCCGCTCTGCCTCAGAACTATCTTTAGGTGATGAGATTATGACCCATTTTGAAAACAGCAGCATCGCAAGTATTGTAGCTGAAAACAAAAAGCAAAAATAATAAGCCATGGCAAAAAAAGAGATCGGGTTTAATGAAGCTGTAAAAAGCATCGAAGAAATCCTGAGAAATATCGAGGAGGGAGAGCCTGATATCGATCAGCTTTCCGCCAATGTTAAGAAGGCTGCTGAATTGATAAAGATTTGCAGGATAAAACTCCGGGAGACAGAGGAGAAAATTGACGGTATTCTGAAGGAGCTGAAGTGATAAATCGAGTAGGAGGAAAATAAAATAGTTTTCCTCCTATTTTATTTTCCTCCTCTCCCACCACCGTACGTACCGTTCGGTATACGGCGGTTTCTTAATTTACACAGCGCACTTTACTGTAGTATAATGAGAAAAAGATGTATCCTGACTGCAGGAGGCGCTCGTTGGTGATGCTCCTGTTCAGGGCGGGA
>JBBRXA010000017.1:0-47485 GCA_038248855.1 Bacteroidales bacterium
TTATGTATTAAACGCAGAGTCAAAGATAAAATTATATTGCGAGAGTTCAGGGCCTCACCACTCCTTAACTGTATGGTAATGTGTGTCTCTCTCCACCGGTTTGTAACCGGCTGACCGTATCATTGATACGAGTTCGGTGGTTGAGATACCGGGATTGCTGTCTTCCGCTCCTGCCATTGAATATATCCGGGTGGTGTCATCGATGGTGCCGTCGAGGTCGTCGACCCCAAAGGCGAGGCTCATGAGGGCGGCGTTCCTGCCAATTGCAGGCCAGTAGGCCTTCAGGTGCGGTATGTTGTCAAGAAAGATCCGTGAGAGTGCATAGTTGCGCATGTCTTCGGTCACAGGTACCTCGCCGAGCTCGTACATAAGATTATTTTCCCTGCGGTATTTCAGGGGAATAAAGGCATTGAAGCCCGAGGTGCGGTCCTGCAGCTCGCGGAGGCGCATCATGTGATCTATGCGTTGCTCAGCAGACTCTGCATGGCCGTAAAGCATTGTCGCATTTGACTGGATTCCCAGGTTGTGAGCTGCCTCATGAATTGCAAGATATGTTTCAGCATCGGCTTTCTCGTGACAGATGCGCCTCCGCAGCGTCTCGTCAAAAATCTCGGCGCCGCCTCCCGGGATGGAGTCAAGACCGTATTCCTTCAGCACCTTCAGCCCTTCGGTGAAAGTCATTCCTGCCTTTTTGATCATGTAATCGAGCTCGACAGCTGAATAGGCTTTGATGCTGATATCCGGGCGCTGCTTCTTTATGGCTGCCAGAATCTTGCCGTAGTAGTGAATGTCACGCGAGGGGTGAACTCCTCCCGTAATATGCACTTCAGTGACAGGCACACCATCAAACCTCTTTACGATGTCAAGTATCTCATTCTCCGATAATTCCCAGCTTTCAGCATCACCCTCGGGCTTATGGTACGAGCAGAACCGGCAGTTATAGATGCATATATTGGTAGGCTCGATGTGAAAATTACGGTTGAAATAGACTGCGTCACCACTGTGCTTTTTCTTTGTCTCAGTGGCCAGCACTGCCAGCAGCGAAAGCTCAGCCTTGCGGTAAAGTACAAGGGCTTCATCAGAATCTATTCTCTGGCCGTCAAGAATTTTTCCGGCCACCCCGGCAAGTGCGGGGTCAGTATTTTTAAGGATCAGCTCTTTCATAGACTGTTGATCAGGCAAATTTAACAAGAGGTTACTTAGATAAAAAAGAAACCGCCCTGATTGTTCATCAAGACGGTCTCTTTATTTTCTGTCAGCCTGTCAGTCTTTATGGCCCATCTCGTCAGAAACGGTCAGTTTCTTCCTGCCTTTGGCTCTGCGGGCGGCAAGAACGCGCCTTCCATTCGGGGTAGACATCCTCTCCCTGAAACCGTGAGTATTGGTTCTCCTTTTCCTTGATGGCTGAAATGTCCTCTTCATTGTAAAAGTATTTTCGTGTGGTTACTTACTTGTTTTTAAGACTGCAAAGGTAGTGTTTTTTTGAAAATACAAAACCCGCGGCAATATTTTTTTTCCGGGTCACCGGGGTAGGTATACTATTTTTTTTGTTTCAAACCAGGGCTCGTCAAACCATTTGCTGACAGGGGTCACTGTTATTTTGCCTTCGAAGGGCTTCAGTTCCTCCTCCAGGTCGCCGCCCTTCAGGCAGATAAATCCGTTTGGCAAGCTATTGAACTGCCGTGATGAGATGAGGTGCCCGGCCTGGCTGACAAGGCCTGACATATCTGTTACCGCACGGCAGATCACAAATTCATATCTTCCGGTGAAATCCTCAGATCTCCCTGTTACGGGTGTTACATTACTGAGACCGAGAGCTTTCACGATTTCGCTGACGACCCTGATTTTCTTTGCGATTGAGTCAATGAGGGTGAACTGCACTTCAGGAAACATCACTGCCAGCGGAAGGCCGGGGAGCCCCCCGCCCGTACCGACATCTATTATAGAGGTTTTCGGGGCAAATGATATAAAACGCGCAATGGCCAGGGAATGAAGTAGATGGCTTACTTCGAAGTTTTCAATGTCTTTTCGCGAGATGACGTTTATGCGTTCATTCCATTCTGCAAACAATGCTGGGAGCATTGACAGGCGTCTTTCCTGATCAGGGGTAACTGTCGGGAAATATCTGGAAGCCAGAGAGCTCAATAGTCTTTGTCTTTACTGCGGATAATATTCTGAATGAGGGTTTTGGCCCTGAAGAGTCTGGCCTTCACCGTACCAAGAGGAAGGCTCAGTTCCGTGGCTATCTCGTCATATGAATAGTCCTCAAAATAGCGCAGTTCGATCAGTCTGCGGTACCTCGGCTTAAGGCTGCTAATAATGTTGTTAAGAGTGTCAGCAAGCTCCCTGTCCATCATGAGCTGGTCCGGTGCCCTGGCACTGGAAGCCAGCGTGGCCTGTATTTCATACTCCTCGCCCCCGTCATGGTCGAACGGACGGGGAGTCTGGCTCTTTCGCCTTAAAAAGTCGATACAGTTGTTTGTGGCAATTCGGAACAGCCAGGTGCTGAAAGCATGGGTCGGAGTATAGTTTGAAAGATGGTTGAACGCCTTACCGAATGCTTCAATTGTAAGGTCTTCCGCATCGGAGGGATTGGAGACCATTTTGAGTATTACATAATAGACGGAGTCACGGTAACGGTCAAGCAGTTCGGCATAGGCTTTCTTGTCACCGTGAAGGGCACGCTCGATGATCTTAAGGTCATGCCTCGCTTTCTCCGAAAGGCCGTTTTCTACTTCCATATCTGTGTCTTCTTCCCTTTTCCGGCAGCGGTAATGTAGAGGGCTGCATTGACAAACGGAGACAAGATATCAAAAAAGAGCGACATATACCAAAGATCAGGTTCTTCGAATATTTTACCTGCCCTGTATAATACAACCGACCGCAGGGTCAGTCTCGAGATGGCTACAAATACTACCACAGGCCAGGATGCGAGCATTATCAGGAGAGCGATCAGCAAACCGTAATAGGAGACCCTGGAGAATGGTTCAAGGAACAGTCTTGTTTTATCTGACGGCCTGTAATATTTTGCCGCCGTGAAATGCCTTCTTTTCTGCCTTATCCATTCTTCCGCTGAGGCAGGCGGGACTGACCGGGTGAATGATTCGGGCGAAAGCATCACGCGGCAGTTTGAGGAAGTGGAAGTCCGGTTAACGAACAGATCGTCGTCACCTGACATTATGTGATTGTGCGGTCCGAAAGCGCCGTTGGCAAAAAAGAATGAACGGCGGTAGGAGAGGTTACGCCCGACGCCCATATAGGGAACGCCGGCAATGGCCATGCCGATGTACTGCATTGCAATGAACATTGTCTCATACCTTAAATAACTGTTGAGCCAGCCCTTTTCAGCCCTGTAACCGCCATATCCGATAATTATTTCTGCTCCGTCGGTATATGATGACACAATGTTGCGCAGCCACTTCTCAGACCCGGGCCTGCAGTCGGCGTCAGTGAAGACGAGCAGGTCATTGGCTGCTGCCTTGATGCCGATGAGCATGGCGAGTTTCTTTGCGTGGGCAAACCCCGGATCCTTGATAATTGTTGAAACCTTCAGGCGCGGGTACCGCTTCTGCATCTCCTCGAGGAGATCACGGGTTTCATCTTCGGAACAGTCATTCACCACCACCACCTCGAAGGAAGGGTAATTCTGCTCCAGCACCTTTGGGAGGAACTCGCGCAGGTTCGGAGCTTCATTGCGGGCGCAGATGACTACAGAAAGCGGCGGCAGTTTCTTATCAGCAATATTTTCTGCGGCCGGCGCTGCAATAGCCGCTGCGGTTATGGTTTTCCTGTAATAAGCAAGATAGTACCATGCCTGTATTAATGCCATCAGCACAAATGCGGAGAGCAGGACGATATGAACCGGATCAGTGGAAATGATCATGCAAAATCTTAATTGCAGCAGCAATATTAGAAAGAATTGGTTTATATCAGAAAGAATCTTTTCAACAATTGACAATGCCACCTGTTCAATTTGATTTTCCGGTATTCAAAATGAATTTCAGAAAGAGTACTTTTGTGACCGTTACATGTGAATGATGTTCAGAATAGAAAGCAGGGATCCGTCAACTTCAGCACGGGCAGGGATTCTTTATACAGCCCACGGTGACATACCCACCCCTGTATTCATGCCTGTGGGCACAGCGGGTACTGTAAAGGGCATTTTGCACAGGGATCTGAAGAATGAGATTAATGCTCACATAATTCTCGGAAATACCTATCATCTGTACCTGAGACCCGGCACTGACATTATAAAGGAGGCCGGCGGTCTTCACCGGTTCATGTCCTGGGATATGCCTGTCCTCACAGACAGCGGAGGCTACCAGGTTTTTTCACTCGCCGAAAACCGGAAGCTTACTGAGGAGGGGGCAATATTCAGGTCGCACATAGACGGTTCAAAACACACATTTACGGCTGAGAATGTAATTGATATTCAGCGTATTATCGGAGCTGACATCATTATGGCCTTCGATGAGTGCGCCCCGCATCCATGTGATCACGCCTACGCCATTAAGTCGATGGAGCTGACTCACAGGTGGCTTGACAGGTGCGTAAAACATTTTGGAGTGACGTCGCCTTTGTACGGATATGACCAGATGCTTTTTCCAATAGTACAGGGCTCGGTTTACGGTGATCTGCGACGGGCTTCGGCAGAGAAAATCGCCTCGATGGAGATGCCCGGCAATGCCATTGGCGGGCTGTCGGTGGGGGAACCTGCGGAAGTGATGTACGAGATGATAGAGGCCGTGAATGAGATACTCCCCGTTGACAGGCCAAGGTATCTGATGGGTGTGGGCACACCGGCCAATATCCTGGAAGGCATCGCACGTGGAATCGATATGTTCGACTGTGTGATGCCAACCCGCAACGGACGAAACGGAATGCTCTTCACTTCTGAAGGAACTGTAAACATAAGGAACAGGAAGTGGAAAGATGACTTTTCTCCGATAGATGCAACGGGATTTTCAGAGGTAAGCCGTACATATTCAAAGGCATACCTTCATCATCTTATCATTTCCGGCGAGATGCTCGGAGCGCAGATAGCCAGTATTCATAACCTCGCATTTTACCTGAGCCTTGTGACTGAGGCCAGGGAAAGGATAAAAGAGGGTAACTTTGGTAAATGGAAAGACGAGACAGTAAGAAAACTCTCAGAACGAGCCTGAGGAAGCTCAGACCGGGAATTATTGATTTGTATATAATCAAAAAATTTCTCGGCACCTTCTTCTTCTCCCTGGTGCTCATACTCGGGATAGCTGTCATTTTCGACTTTTCGGAAAAGATCGATGACTTTATCGAGAAGCAGGCTCCCCTGAAGGCTGTGATCTTCGACTACTACCTGAATTTCATACCCTACTTCGCTACCCTTTTTGCACCTATGTTTGTCTTTATCTCGGTGATCTTCTTCACCTCCAAAATGGCGGTAAATACCGAGATCATCGCAATACTCAATGCAGGGATGAGTTTCAGGAGGCTACTGGTTCCTTACTTCATTTCTGCCGCGCTGATTGCATCCTTCACCTTTGTGCTCACCAATTTTGTCATTCCCCATTCGAATATCAAGCGGCTCAGTTTCGAGGAAAAATACTGGCGTGATCCCGGATTCAGGAAGGTTACCGTCTCAGCGCTGCACAGGCAGGTATACCCCAACGTATACATATATATGGAGTCATATAATGCCATCACCCAGAGCGGGAGGAACTTCAGCATGGAAAAATTCAATGACCATGGGAAACTGGAATCGAAGATGTCGGCCCAGATGGTCAGATGGGACACCACAATCAATAAATGGGGGGCCTGGTGGTATAATATCAGGGAGACAGACAGTCTTGGCGAAAGGCTCAGCACGGGAAGGCGGATTGACACTGTGCTGAATGTCACGCCGGCTGACTTCGCGAGGTCACCGGAATTTGTGGGAACGATGAACCACCGTGAGCTAAGGGATTATATCGGTGTGCTCAAACTTCAGGGTTCCGATGAATTAAAGCTCTACCTCAACGAGAAACACCGGCGTTATGCCATGCCGTTCGCATTTTTTATTCTCACACTCATAGGTGTCTCCCTCTCATCGCGGAAGATCAGGGGAGGGATCGGAATGCAGATAGGGCTCGGCCTGATGCTGACCTTCTCTTATATCCTGTTTATGCAGTTCGCCTCGCAGTTCTCGCTCAAAGGCGATCTCAACCCTGCGCTGGCAATGTGGCTTCCCAATATCATATACACATTTATTGCACTGGGGGTCTACCGTTTTGCACCCAAATGACAGTTTTGTGCAAAAAATGGTTAATATTGCGGTGTTTTTCAAAAAAGCAAAACGATAATTAAAAGACATACTATGGCTCTTGAAAAGAAGATCCGGGAACTGAAGGAAAGACGCGAGAAGATGCTTCTCGGAGGCGGGGAGAAAGCTATTGAAAAGCAGAAGTCGATGGGCAAGAACACGGCCCGTGAACGAATCCTCGCTATTCTCGATGAAGGTTCTTTCTGCGAATATGACATGTTCGTGGAGCATGACGCGCGTGACTTCGGGATGGATAAGAAACACCTTCCAAGTGACGGTGTGGTTATAGGAACAGGATCGGTTGACGGCAATCCGGTGGCGATATTTGCACAGGACTTCACTGTTGCCGGAGGCTCTCTCGGCCTGATGCATTCGCGCAAGATCACCAAGATCATGGATCACGCGCTTAAAATGAGGATCCCGCTTATAGGCATCAATGACTCGGGAGGGGCCCGCATACAGGAGGGCGTTAACTCCCTGGCCGGTTACGGGGAAATATTTTTCCGCAATACGATTTCAAGCGGGGTCATCCCCCAAATATCAGTGATACTGGGTCCATGCGCAGGCGGTGCAGTTTATTCCCCGGCTCTGACTGACTTTGTCTTCGTGGTTGAGAATATCTCGAAAATGTTCATCACCGGTCCGGAAGTCATTAAAACGGTTCTTGGTGAAGAGATATCTATGGAAGATCTTGGCGGGGCACGCGTTCACTGCGAGATCACCGGCAATGCTCATTTCTTTGCTGTCTCAGAGGCTGAATGCTTTAGCCAGATCAAGAAACTCATATCCCTGATTCCCAGGAACAACGATGTTAAGGCCAAGCCGGTTCCGGCGACTCAGCCAGACAACCGCTACAATATTGATAATATCGTGCCCGGAGATGCAACACTGCCTTATGATGTAAAGGATGTCATCAGGGCCGTGGCTGACAGTTCCGACTTCTTCGAGGTTCAGGAGATGTGGGCGCGCAACATGGTGATCGGATTCGGAAGACTGGGAGGGAAGACAGTGGGCTTCGTGGCCAACCAGCCGATGGAAATGGCCGGGGTGCTTGACGTTGATTCGTCAGACAAGGCTGCAAGGTTCATCAGGTACTGTGACGCATTCAATGTTCCGCTTGTGACACTTGTCGACCTGCCGGGATACCTGCCCGGCGTTGATCAGGAGCATGCAGGAGTGATCAGGCACGGCGCCAAGATGCTCTATGCATACAGTGAGGCTACGGTGCCAAAGCTGACTGTAATACTTCGAAAGGCCTATGGCGGCGGTTATATCGCAATGAGCTCGAGGCACCTGCGTGCCGATTTCGTCTTTGCATGGCCCGGGGCGGAGATTGCCGTAATGGGACCTGAGGGAGCTGCCAATATTATTTTCCGCAAGGAGATTACAACGGCGGCTGATCCGGACGAGATGCGACGCCAGAAGGTGGATGAGTACAGGGAGAAGTTTGCCAATCCGTATGTGGCTGCCTCGCGCGGTTACGTGGATGCTGTAATCGAACCTTCCGAAACGCGCAAGATGCTGCTTCATGCACTTGAGGTTTCTGAGGATAAGGATGTGCAGATGCCTAAAAAGAAACACGGTATCCCACCGTTCTGATCACTGACTGAATAACGAAACAGCATGGAAAAAAGAGAAACTGCCAAGCTCTGCATAGATCAGACCGGTTACACCACCCGGATAAGCAAGCGCTATGCGCAACGCTTACCGTATGCTCCTCCCGTGCCCGGCAGGATCACCAGCTTCATTCCGGGGACAGTGCTTGAGGTGCTTGTGAAGGCTGGCGACAATGTAACTGAGGGTCAGGACATTGTCATAATTGAAGCGATGAAGATGAAGAACAGGCTTAAGAGCCATGTTTCAGGAAAAGTCCTGTCAGTGAATATCAAAGCCGGAGACAGGGTACCCAAAGGAGTTCTGCTTGTTGAAATTGGCTGAAAAACCTGAAATATTTCAGACCTGCGCTGTTGCCAGAAGATATTTCGAGAGTGCAACCGGCAGAACCGGCTTTTCCCTGAAGATGCCGTAAACGGCTGATCCGCTTCCTGAAAGTGAAGCATACAGGGCGCCGGCTTCATAAAGAGACATTTTCAGCTTACCTATCAGGGGGTATTTCCTGAAAATATTGAGTTCAAAGTCGTTTATCACTCTTCCGCGCCACTCGTTGACAGGCAGGGTCAGCAGCTGACGGAGGGAATCTCCGGTGGGATAAGGCAGACAGTCGGCATATGCTTCCGCAGTGCTGCTGTTTATATCAGGATAGAGTATTTCAATGTGGAAGCTGCTGAGGTCCAGCGGCACTTCGGAAAGTATGTTACCCAATCCTTCGGCAAATGAAGGTGAACCGTCGATGAAGAAGGGGGCGTCGCTGCCCAGACGGCCTGCAAATGAACGGAGCTCCTCTGAATTAAGACTGAATCCGAAATACCTGTTCAGCGCCTTCAGAATACCTGCTGCATCTGAGGATCCGCCACCAAGACCTGCTCCCACGGGAATGGCCTTGTGCAGGTGAATCTTCAGCCAGGGAAAATCAAACGACTCACGCATGAGTTTCACAGCCTTCATTACCAGGTTACTGTCAGGAGCTTCGTCTTCCATGTTCCCGGTTACCTTCAGCGTATCAACCCTGCGGCCGTCTTTCCTGACAACGAACTCAAGAGCATCGGCAACAGCGACAGGATAAAAGAAGGTCTCAATGTTGTGAAAGCCGTCAGGCCTTTTCTCAACAATCCTCAACCCTATATTTATCTTCGCTTTCGGAAAAACAACCATAAAGATCCTCCCTCATGAGACATCAAAAATATACGAACCTTTTCAAAAAACCTTGAATTTATAAATTATATCCGTTTTCAACATCTTTTTAACATACGGGTGTTTGAAACAAAAGAGAGTCTCAGTGCTTCTGATGGCCGGTAATTGTTAAATTTGATCTCTGCGGAAAACAGTTCCTCTTTCATTCAAGTATTTATATTCCAATATTTTACTATAATGCCACCGACATCATCCAGAAACAGGCAGGAGAAAAAATCATCAGTTATGGTAATACCGGAAGGAGGGCGCATTCCGCCACAGTCGCCGGAAATGGAGGAGGCAGTCCTTGGTGCAGCCATGCTCGAGATTGAAGCAGCGAGGATGATTATAGACATTCTCAGGCCGGAAGTATTTTATTCGGCAGCCCATCAGAAAATCTTCGGTGCCATTACCGAACTGAACAAGCGTGATCAGCCGATAGACCTTCTCACTGTTACTCAGATGCTGAAGCGCACCAATGAGCTCGAGGAAGCCGGAGGGCCTGTATACCTTACCGAGCTGACATCGAAAGTAGTCTCGGCCGCAAACATTGAGTACCACGCGCGCATTGTGCTGCAGAAATATATACAGCGTGAACTTATCCGTGCTTCGACACTGATTCAGAACATGGTGTACGAAGACACCCTTGATGTCACCGAACTACTTGACAAGAGTGAGGATGAACTGTTCCGCATTGCAGAGGGAAACATCAAACACGAGGTTGCCCCCATTCACGAGGTAATAAAGCAGGCGCTGGCTGACATTGAGGAGGCGGGGAAGAAGGAGGATGCACTTGTGGGTGTTCCCTCAGGATTTACCAAGCTTGACAGGCTGACTTCGGGATGGCAGAAGTCAGAACTGGTTATCATCGCTGCCCGTCCTTCCATGGGTAAGACCGCCTTCGCACTCACCATGGCACGTAACATGGCGATTGATCACGGAAAGAAAGTTGCCATATTTTCACTGGAGATGGCTGCGGTGCAGCTTGTCAACAGGCTTATTGTATCAGAGACTGAGATACCCAGTGATAAGATCAAGAACGGCAGGCTTTCTCCGGAGGAGTGGTCGCTGCTGGAATCCCGGATAAAATCCCTTACCGAGGCGCCCATCTATATCGATGACACCCCGGCCATTTCAATATTCGAGCTCAGGGCCAAATGCAGAAGGCTGAAGGCTCAGAACAAGCTGGATCTTATCATAGTGGACTATCTGCAGCTTATGACCGGACCGCCTGATGCCGGCAGCCGTGAGCAGGAGGTGAGCTCCATCTCCCGGTCACTGAAGAGTATTGCAAAGGAGCTCGCAGTCCCTGTTCTGGCACTGTCACAGCTGAACAGGTCAGTGGAGACCCGTGGAGGAAACAAAAAACCTATGCTCTCAGACCTCAGGGAATCAGGCGCCATTGAACAGGATGCCGACATGGTTGTATTCATTCACCGGCCTGAAAAGATGGGCGTTACACAGTTTGAAGACGGCCAGTCGACCAAAGGTCATTCTGACATCATACTTGCCAAGAACCGTAACGGCCCTACGGATGAGATCCTTCTCTTCTTCCGTGAAGACAGGGCGTTGTTTGTCGAACCTGATGATTTTGCCCCGGATGTGTCGATGCCGGCCGGCAATGCCTCCGGAGTTTATACCCTGGGTTCGAAGATGAATGACGATCTGTCGGCTGACTACAGCGATTTCTCAGGCGAGGATAACGGCAGGAAACCGTCGTTTTAAGCCGTCACCTGAAATTCAGGATGACCCTGAATCCCAGGCTTTCATATTTACCGTCGCGGAACCCGGCATATATGCCTGCTTCAGCCATGAAGAATATCTCACTGACAGAGTAACCCGCTTCTGCGTAAAAACCGTATCGGGGGGTCCATAGAACCGAGGTACTCAGATTCTCTCTCATCATTGTGCGGCTCAGTCCCGGCAGTCTCTTTAAAAAGAGATACGGGCTGGTGTACCGCAGGTGAGTCATTGCAAAAACGCCGTCGGAGGCAACAGTATAGTAAGGCTTCAGGTGGAATGCATCTTCATAGTCGTTCAGAAGGAGGGGAGAGGACTGGATGTTAAAGTAGTAAAGATCCTGTAACTGAAGGTTTTTCCCGTTGATGAAGCCGCCAGCTGATATCCGCCACCGAAATTCACTTAACGCTGCAAACTGACTGCTTCTCGAAATCTCAGCCATCAGCAGGTCATAATGACCTGAGAGTGTATCATTATAGTTATAGCCGTGTTTATAACTCAATCTGAATGTAGGCCAGTCAGAACCTTCATTCAGCTTCGCCCCGTTGCGGATACGGTACCGCTGACGGGGCGTCCAGGTCAGTTGCGCAGTGAATGAGGCGTTGCTGTGATTTGCAGGCAGAAGCGCCGGTCTGCCTTCTGTATCTCCAGCGGTGAAGGGACTGTCAGGAATATTGACTGTATAGCCTTCACCGGGACTGAAAAATGAGAATGATGTAGTGTTCTCCAGCACTTCCCTATGCTCCCACATGCCTGAAAGCTCAAGGTTCAGGCCGTTGGCCAGGTCTCCCCGGTGGCCAGCCGTGATGAATGTGCTGTAGTACAGTTTCATCGGGTTTTTTCTGAAAAAGAGGGATGACACGGTGTTCAGGAAAGGATTGATCCCAACAGGTGAAAAATCTGTCGAATAGCTTCCTGCACGTGCAAAAAATGAACCTGCATTAATGGGGTTGTAAAGATTATTGGCCGAAACGGCCCACATAAGTTTTTCACGGCTGAAGGAATATTTTACTGTGGGATCGACTGTCAGCCTGCCTTTTTCACCTGTTTTCGATGAGAATTGCATCCCGGTACCGATAACAAATCCGTCGACAGTGTTGAATGAAACGCTTTTCAGATCTGCCAATCCGTCAAATGAAAGGGATGATTTCTTTGACAGTTCCCAGCGTTTTCCGCCCAGGGCATACCTCACGAAGAGTGATGCCTTGCTCTGTTTCTTTTTTTCACTTCGTCCGCCAATGTTAATTACAAGGGAAGATTCCTCGCGGCGCGCCAGGGTCAGTGAGTCAGGAAGAGTACGGGGCAGGCTTAGAATCTCTTCTTCATTAAGTGGGATGGGGCGCACGGCCTCCCAGTAAAGTGAGTCCTTCTGCAATGCATCACCAGCAATTTCATAGGTTGTATTGTCAGTGATCTCCAGCGATTTTTCCTCTCTTCCTGCAACTGCGTTTTTCTCATTCAGCTTCGCAAGTCTTGACATGTCACGGGCTGTCAGTTCATCTTTCGAAAAGATACTTTCAATCTCCTTCTGCACGGCGGTCTTGCCTTCCTGTTTTTCCGCAATGACTGCTGCACTTCCATATCCTGCAGGCGGAGAAAGGGATCTGTCGGGCTGGACTTCCAGGTATTTGACGGCACTCGAATATGACCCCCGGGCCTTTATACCCAGAAGGGAGAGGTCCATTCCGAATTCATGGCTGACGGGCATCCAGATACCTTCTTCAACGGGTGTGTAAAGCTGCTTGATGCGGATCTTTCCGGCCATGTTCTCGTTAGTCAGATCAAGGCTGTGAATTGCCCAGATTTCCTCGACGATATAGATAACCCCTTCAAACAATTGTTGACTCTTACGCTTTGGTGTCACCCTGATCCTGTCAATGACGAAGTCGCCCTGCGATGTCGAACCCATGAATTCAAAGCTATAGTGGGAAAAGGCATTGGGGGCGAGGGGTGATATTGTAATATCTGCCAGTACGGGCTGATAGAAGCTGGCTTCAAGATAATCCATCGGCGAGGCCTGTTCTTCATTTGCAGGAATATTCGACCTTGAGGAGAGTACTTTATGAACATACTTGTCCGGGGCCGTGAAGGTTATAATGTTTACCGACTCAGTGAAGTAGTACTGTCCTTCCTTTATCTGCTCCTGGTTGGCTTCCACCTTCATCTGCCTGCGGATCAGATTCGGGAGTTTCTCGATCTTTCCTCCGCCCTTGATATATACCTCCGCCCTGTACATCTTCACCTGGTTAAGGTGAAAAGGAGCCATTCCTATAGCTTTACGCATTATAAAATAAGCGGGGTCCCTGCCCGAGGCAGAGACTCTGACGGCAGGAATCTCATAAAACTGTTCGCTCAGGGTAATGTCCCTCTTCACATCATTGTCTGCAATTTCTATTTTCTCAGTTGAAGGAGTATATCCAAGAAACTGATAATTAACGGTATAAGTGCCACGGGGAATGGTCAGCTCATACAGTCCGTCACGGTTTGTGGTAGTTCCCTGGCGGAGTTCAGCAATATAAACGGAAGCATAGGCGAGTGGTTCACCGCGGGTATCGGTGACTGTTCCGCGCAATACCTGGGCATTGATTCCTGAAAGGGGAGCCAGGACGAGCAGTACGATGATGAAGGCACTCTTTCTCATCAATCCTCTTCCCCGGGCTCTTCCCCGGGCTCTTCCCCGGAATGGTCCCTGAATGAAGTTCCCGCAACAATTATTACGAATTCTCCCTTTGGGGTTTTTTTGCTAAAGTGTTCAATTACGGATGACAAAGAGCCTCTTACCGTCTCTTCGAATTTTTTTGTCAGTTCCCTTGAAACTGATGTGCGCCTCTCATTTCCGAACACTGCGGCGAGTTGCTCCAGTGTCTTCATGACCCTGTAAGGGGATTCATACAGGACAACGGTACGTTCTTCGGCAGCCAGAAGCTGAAGTCTCTTCTGCCTTCCCTTTTTCAGCGGAAGGAAGCCTTCAAAACAGAAGCGGTCACAGGGTAATCCTGAGTTGACCAGCGCCGGGATGAAGGCTGTGGCACCGGGAAGGGTTTCGACTTCGATATTTCTTTCCAGGCACCGTCTCACAAGAAGGAACCCGGGATCTGAAATTCCGGGAGTACCGGCATCGGAAACAAGGGCGACTACCGTGCCCTGTTCGATACGGTTACATACTGCCTCCACGCTTTTATGTTCATTGAACTTGTGGTGCGACTGCAGTGGGACTTTGATGCCGTAATGGTTAAGAAGTACGCTTGTCGTTCTTGTATCCTCGGCCAGAACGAGTCCGGCCGATCCCAGGACCTCCAGGGCGCGCACGGTTATGTCGCCCAGGTTGCCGATCGGGGTTGGAACAAGAACAAGCTTACCCATTAATGTTGAATTTTCTCCGGACCACATCCACAAATGAAGACTGTGCTGCGGGGTCAGAGCCCATCACGGTGCTTTCGTCAAGGATCCTCATGGCTTCACCAAGGGATGCTGCCGAGTTAAGTCGCCTGATTGTGTCAATATATGCCTTGTTGTCTCCGCTGAATAGTTCCCTGATAAAATAGAATTTGTCATTTATGCCAATTGCAGCGGCGATGTCAGTTATGGGTCTGGCGTGCATTCCTGAGGTTATCGCCTCATCCTGTCTTACTTTCTTTACCTGTTCAACCATCCTGCCGGAGTCGTTGAACCTGTCAGCCAGTCTGCTTTTGTTTGCCTCAGGTGTCTTTGGCACTTCAGGCGCTGCCTTAACCTCAGGCTCATCCTTAACCTCATTCTCATCCTCAGCCTCAACCATAGCTTCAGCCTTTGCCTTTGCCTCATCCTCATCCTCAACCATAGCTTCAGGCGTTGCCTTTGCCTCATCCTCAGCCTCAACCATAGCTTCGGCCTTTGCCTTTGCCTCATCCTCAGCCTCAACTTCAGCCTCAACCTCATCCTTAATCTCAGCCTCATCCTTAAGTCCCGGCAGAACCGCCAGCATCTCAGCAGCGCTTCTCACCCTCGAGCGGGCGAGTTTAAGTTCAGCCAGATGATTTATTGTGGTTGTCGAAAGCGCATCGAGCAAAACTCCCGCCTCCTCAAGATCCTTCTTAATTATACTAACTGCTGTTGTGAAATCCATCGCACTTTATTTTTTATACCGATCGCTTTTCTGTTATTTTGCAAAAGTAACTATTTATCATTTGTGCCTCAAACAAACAAATCATAATATTGAACGGCACAATACCGGTGTGAAGTATGGAATTTCTTGAAAACTCGGTAGATAACGCCGGCAAACGAGGGTCGGTTGAAGTGATAGCAGGCTCTATGTTCTCAGGGAAGACGGAAGAACTGATCCGCAGGCTTCGCAGGGCGAAGTTCGCCGGGCTGCGCGTAGAGATATTCAAACCTGCTGTCGATGTCCGTTATTCGGAAACCCACGTCGTATCTCACAATGAGAATTCGATAATGTCTACCCCGGTTCAGAATGCTTCGTCAATTTTATTGCTTACCTCGGGGGTGGAGGTTGTGGGTATCGATGAAGCCCAGTTCTTCGACGACAGTCTGATAGAGGTGTGCACGAAGCTGGCTGATGCCGGTACCAGGGTTATTGTAGCCGGTCTCGACATGGACTTTTCCGGCAGGCCCTTCGGCCCCATGCCGGCTCTGATGGCTGTTGCAGAGTATATCAGCAAGGTGCATGCAATTTGCGTCAGATGCGGTAACCTGGCGAATTATTCCCACCGGAAAACCAAATCGGAAAAGGTCGTGGTGCTTGGTGAGAAAGACATATATGAGCCGCTTTGCAGATCGTGCTTTATTAAATCTATAAACAGGTAAACTGTGAACTTTTCTGCCCTTCAGCTTGCAGAGATCACCGGCGGCGAGTTGCACGGAGATCCCGGCGTCACTTTTACCGGAATAATTACCGACAGCAGATCGTCAGGCGCCGGCCGTGAAGTGCTTTTCATTGCATTGCGCGGTCCGAACCACGACGGGCACAGGTTCATCTCCCAGCTCCGTGGCAGGGGAGTGCGCCTCTTTCTGGTCGATACTGTGCCTCCTGCCACGGACAGCACGGCCGGCGCCGCATTCGTGAAGGTAAAGAATACCCTCGAAGGACTCCACAGGCTGGCATCATGGAGAAGGGATCAGTTTCACGGAACTGTGATTGCCGTTACAGGCAGTGCCGGTAAGACCATTGTGAAGGAGTGGCTGGCTGAAACCCTTGGCACTACATTCAACGTCATAAGAAGCCCCAGAAGCTATAATTCGCAGGTAGGGGTTCCGCTGTCTCTGATTAACATCGATGACAGGTACGATACGGCTGTCATTGAGGCAGGGATCTCCAGGCCCGGTGAGATGGAGAAGCTGGCAGGCCTCATCAGGCCTGACACAGTAATCATCACAAATGTGGGTGATGCACACGGAGAAAATTTCAGCGGGAGAGAGGAGATCGCCTTTGAAAAACTGAAACTGGCATCGGGAGCCTCACTGATAATTTACAACGCGGATGATAAAATAATAAGCAGAGAAGTAGCCCTTAACCATTCTGCCAGGCGCTCATTCACCTGGTCACTCTCAGGGTCCGATTCATCACTTAAGGTTTTGCGCAGCGAAAGAGCCGGGAACGGAGTCTCCCTGCACTGCACCTGCAACTCAGCTTCCTTTGTGGCTGACATTCCCTTTTCCGACAGGGCCTCGTCAGAAAATGCCGTCTCCGTCATTGCCGGAAGCCTGATGGCCGGTGTATCGCCGGAGAACATAGTTTCTGCGGCCTCAGCCTTCCCTGCTGTAGCAATGCGAATGGAGGTCAAGAAAGGAATCAACGGCTGCACACTCATAGAAGACTATTATAATTCGGATCCAGGTTCACTGTCAATGGCTCTCGACTTTCTTCACAGTCATTCAAGGGGGAAATCAACCCTCATCCTTTCAGATTTCAGACAGATAGGGGGTGATGAAAAGTCGCTTTACGAAGGTGTCGCCGCCGCCATCAGGCATTCGGGAACCACCAGGTTCATCGGGATAGGTGAGTCTCTTTCAGGAAACAGGGACCTGTTTCCTGAGGGTTCTGCATTCTATGACACTACGTCTGATTTTACTGAGACTTTCCGCAGCTTTTCATTCCGTGATGAGACGATTCTTATAAAGGGTGCCAGGGTTTTCGGCTTCGAGCGTATCAGCAGCCTCCTTGAGCAGCAGTTGCACCAGACGCGTTTCGAGATTGACATGAGTGCGGTGGTGCACAACCTTAACGAGTTCAGGCGGATACTGAATCCCGGTACCGGTATAATGGCAATGGTGAAGGCCTTTGCATACGGTTCAGGGTCGGCTGAGATAGCCTCACTGCTTGAATACCAACATATCAGTTACTTTGCGGTAGCCTATGCCGATGAGGGAGCAGCTCTGCGCGAAGCAGGTATCACCACACCGGTGATGGTAATGAACCCTGATGCAAGCGTTATGGAGCTGATCATTCAGCAAAACCTCGAGCCTGAAATATACAGCCGCGAGTCACTGGACAGTTTCCTTAAGGCAGCCGTCAGACACGGACTCCTTCACTATCCTGTACACCTGAAGATCGATACCGGCATGCACCGCCTGGGTTTCGGACCTGAGGAAGCGGATTTTCTGGCAGAGAGGCTGCGGAAAGAGGAGCATGCAAGGGTTGTTTCGGTCTTTTCTCACCTTGCGGCAAGTGAAGATCCGCAGCATGACGACTTCACCCGCCTTCAGGCGGCAAGACTTATTTCCGCCGTCAATACCCTGCGTCAGGGCCTGGGATATGACTTCAAGATGCACCTTCTCAATTCATCAGGCATCTGCCGCTTTCCGGAGTACCAGTTTGACATGGTGCGTTCTGGCATAGGCCTTTACGGCATTGGCAGATATGAAGGGCTGTCATTAAGGCATACCGGAAGATTTGTTACCTCCGTGTTACAGGTAAGGGTAATTCCTGCCGGAGAGTCTGTGAGTTACGGATGCAATGACCGGGCAGATCATGACCGTGTCATTGCTGTTGTTCCGGTCGGTTATGCCGACGGACTCCGGCGAAGCATGGGAAACGGCAGGGGCAGTCTCTTCATTGCAGGAAGAAAGGTGAAAACCGTGGGCAACATCTGCATGGATATGTGTATGGTTGATGTTACCGGCATGGATGTCAGAACAGGTGATGAAGCCGAAGTGTTCGGCAAAAACCTGCCGGTAGAAGAGATGGCGCAGCAATGCGGAACCATACCTTATGAGGTGCTTACATCGATTCCGTCAAGGGTAAAAAGAGTCTATACAAGTGAATGATCAGCCGAGGTGGCTTATCTTCTCAAGCTTGCCGGTGTCAACTATCCTGATTTTCTTTCCGTCAAGAGCAATTACAGATTCAGACGCAAACATTGACAGTGTCCGGATGGCATTGGAAGTGGTCATGTTCGAGAGGCAGGCCAGGTCTTCCCTTGAAACATAAGCCTTAATTGTCTTCCCGTCATTCTCGAAACCGTATGTATCACGGAGTACGATCAGTGACTCGGCAAGCCTTCCCCTGATATGCTTCTGGGTAAGTGAAACGGTTCTTTCATTCGAGAATGTCAGGTCCGTAGCCATCATCCGCATCATCTGCATCGAAAGGTCAGGGTTTCTTCTTAACAGCTTAAGGAAGGTATTCTTCTCGAAAATACATACTGCACTTTCTTCAATTGCAACGGCAGAGACCCTGTAGGGGCATGCTGAAATGACGGCTGCATAACCCAGCAGGCCCTGGGGTCTGACCATGCGAATGATCTGGTCCCGTCCCCCGATACCCTCCTTGAAGAGCTTTACCTTTCCCAGGGCCAGGCAGAACATTCCTGCGGGTTTCTCTCCCTCGTTGAATATGATCTCACCCTTGCGAAAGAGTGCATAGGTATGATTCTGAATCAGTAACTCCTTCTCTTTCCCAGGCAGCTCTTGCAACATTGAGAAAGATCCTTCAAGGCATTGCTCGATGTAAGAATTCTTGTATGACATGACGCTTATGTTGAACAACATATGCAAAGGTATCAAAAAAGTCAGGCAAAATGAAAATTAACACTTTTTAACACACACATATACAGGTAGTTGTAAAGACCACTACCAGAGAATTTTATTAAGAAGGTATGCCCGGAAAATGGTTGCAGAAAGTCGTGATTCGGGTCAGGAAATTATTTTCCGGCGTGATAGCCGGAATTAATCTGCTTAAAAAATATGCTTTCAGTAACGGGAAATTATGGGGATTCTTCTGCCGCTGCCGAATGATTTGAAAGAAACTCTCAATACCGGCGGAGCCTGTTTTCTTTTAAATTCGCTGGAGCGCACAAGTCCGACTATTTTTTTTACTACGGTGCTGTCATAGCCTTCCCCGATGATCTTAGCCGGCGATCTTTCAAGGTCAATATACCTGTATAGAACTGCGTCAAGCAGGTCATACGGAGGCAGAGAGTCGGTATCGCGCTGGTCGGCCCTGAGCTCGGCAGAGGGAGGCTTGCTTATTATATGCTCAGGGATTATTTCCTTTTCGGAGTTTATCTCTCCGGCGAGCCGGTAAACCTCGGTCTTGTACAGGTCGCCTATTACCGACAGTCCTCCCGTCATATCACCGTAGAGTGTACCGTAACCCGTAGCCGCCTCGCTTTTATTGCTCGTGTTAAGTACCATCCCTCCGAGTTTGTTGGTGAAAGCCATGAGTATGACCGCACGAATCCGTGCCTGGATGTTTTCTTCCGTGACGTCAGCGGGGCGGTTCCCGAAGAACGGCTGGACGGTCTTTTCAATTATAAGGCGTGCCTCCTCGATACTCACAGTGTGGTACATTACTCCCAGTCTTTCTGCAAGCTCCACGGAATCAGTTAAGGAGTGTTCCGATGAAAACAGTGAAGGCATGAGCAGGGCAGTGACGTTTTCGGGTCCGAGGGCTTCGGCTGCAAGAGTAAGCACAACCGCCGAGTCAATTCCGCCTGAGAGGCCAACAACAGCTTTTTGCTGACTGCTCTTGGCAAAGAAATCTGATATCCCGGTAATGAGGGCCTTGTGAATATACGGTGTCATGTCATCAGGGTATCCGCCTGCCACACGGGCAGATTTATCTTCGGGGGTTATTCCATCCCCGTCACCCGGTATCTCACCCTGATCGCCGCCCGTCAGTTCAACGGGCACGTCAACCACGCGCAGTTCTTCGGCGCAGAAAGCAAGTTTGTCAGTTATCCTGCCTGAGGCATCAATAACCACCGATGAGCCGTCGAAAATAAGGTCAGTATTTCCGCCGGTCTGGTTGACGGAGATAAACGGCAGTTTGTAATCAACGGCATTCTTAATGAAAATCTCCTCCCTGACCCTGATCCTGTTGTGTGCGAAAGGATTGGCGGCAATGTTCACTATCAGCCGGGGTTCATCCCTTATAAGTTCATCCAGCGGCGTAATACCGTAATAGCGGCAGATGCCCCTGTCACCGCAGGGCTGTTCGTCCCAAATGTCTTCGCATATGGTCACGGCAATTTTAAGACCCTTGTATTCAATGCACTGAAAGACGTTTCCGGGTTCAAAATACCGTGCCTCGTCGAAGATGTCATATGTGGGCAGGAGGGCTTTGTTGATGACCGCTTTGACCTTGCCGTCATACATGAAAAAGGCGGAGTTATGAAGTCCTTTTCCGTACACGCCTGTATTTGGAGAAGGAGCCCCGACAATGGCGGCAATGCCGGTGCAGTGCGAAGCAATCTCCCTGACTGCATCCATGGAGACAGCTATTATTTCTTCCCTGTTAAGAAGGTCCAGGGGTGGGTAGCCTGTGACGGCAAGCTCTGAGAAAATGACAATTTCCGCATCCTGTGCCCTTGCCCTTCCGATGGCTGAAATGATCTTCCTGCTATTGTACTCCGTGTCTCCGGGCACATAGTTTAACTGGGCCAGTGCAATTTTCATCTTCCCGGTGTCAGAACTTTACTCCAAGCCTGATCCGTAACATTCTCAGTCCCGATTTGTCCTTTGGCTGAAAGACATCCGACAGGTCTTTTGTGACATCGAAAAAGTCCTCGTCAAATCCGAGCCCTGCGACAAGTGATGTTCTGATACCAAGCTCATATTCCAAACCTGCAGTGATATGCCATCCCAGATTCATGGTGCGTACTTCTGTTTTTGCATTTTCCTTGCTGATCTGGTTCTGAGGAATATCCACCGTCGACTTCAGGAGAAAACGGATATCCAGTCCGAGATCGGTGAAAAGTGTAAGGTAGCCAATCTGGTTTGTGCGGAGACGGAATCCGGCAGGAATATTAAGGTAGCGCAGGTTATAAACCATCTCGTCACCGGCCGCAACAACCTGTGTAAAGTTGCTGAATACCATTGTATGGGGCTCTACGGCGCTTAGTCTTCCTCCTGCAGTGATAAATCCTATCCCTGATGAAAATGCATAGTTCTCGGCAAAATAATGGAGAACATTAAGTCCCATGCTGAAGCCGGCTTTAGCTCCCTCACTGTTGTATCCCGCCGAGTTTGAACTCATCCAGGTAATTAGCGGGTCGGCATGTACGCCGAATTCGAAATCCTGAGCTGTACCCCTGGCTGTGGTAACGGCTAAGAGCAATATTATGACGGCTATGGTCAGTGAACTGTTTCTCTCTCTTTTCATCTTACCTGGTTTAGCAGGACAAAATTATAAATAAATGTCCTTATTTTGTGCATAAAATCAGCTATTCCGTATTATGGGATCAAGAGTAATTCATGTCAGGTTCACAGCCGCACTTCTTATTGTCATTCTTTCCACGGCCTGCGTGCGTAATCCCTACAGGGTTGACCTCACCGGGGTGGAATGCAATATCACCGTCAGGGATCTCGGCAGCGAAATATTCGATACACCGCCGCCCCAGCTCAGTGCTAAGGCAGACACGCTAAGCAAGACCTTCGGGAAAGCTTTGAATGTCTACAGTAATGTTCTGGGCCTTGGAGACCCCACTGATGAAAAATGGAAATCGTCGTTCATTCTTTTTGCAACTGACCTGCAGAACCTCGCTCTGTGGGATGATGTGAAACGCGTCTGGCCCTCTTCTCAACTTCTTGAGGAGGACCTTGAAAGCGCCTTCAGGCACTACCTCCATTATTTCCCCGGTGCTGCAGTGCCGGAGATAGTTACCTGCATGACAGTGTTCAACAACAGTATCATCATAGACGACTCGCTTTTGATGATCAGCCTCGACAGGTATCTGGGGGCAGATTCAAAATACTACCCCTCACTCGGAATCTATGAATACCAGTCGCGTAAAATGACTCCTGTGTATGCAGTCCCGGACTGCATGTATGCCTGGGCGACCACCGAGTGGGATTACAGTGCAATGGGATACGGTCCCGTTACGCTGATGAATACGATGATGCATGAGGCGAAGCTGCTCTATTTTACACGCTGCATGATTCCGGACCTGCCTGACACTGTGCTGTTCGGATTCAGGCAGAAGCAGCTTGATTTCTGCACGGAAAATGAGGCCATTATATGGGAGTACCTTGTCAGCAAAGACCTGCTCTTTTCCACTGACAGGTTCCTGATACGAAAATTTACGGGTGAAGCCCCCTTCACAAGTTATTTTACCGAAGAGTCACCCGGCAGGGCTGTTGTCTGGACCGGTTACCGGATCATAGAGAGGTATATGCGCAATAATCCCCGCGTGACACTCCCGGAACTCATGAAAACTACCAGTTTCCAGGCGGTGTTGTCAGGTGCCAGGTACAATCCCGGGTAAAAAAAAGAAGCTGCCCTTTCAGACAGCTTCCGGTTTTCCTGCAAGCAGTGCGGTTTAATTTGCGGGATGAATTGCCTCAACAGGGCAAACGTCGGCGCAGGCACCACAATCGGTACATATATCCGGATCAATCTTATAGATATCACCTTCGGATATAGCCTCTACCGGACATTCATCTATACAGGTTCCGCAAGCTGTGCAATCCTCATTAATTTTGTAAGCCATTATTTTTGTGTTTAATAATTAATGCCGCAAAAATATCGGTTATTTTAATAAGTTCCTAAATAAAGAAGAAATTATTTTCAACGGGTTTTTCCGGCAATCAGATTCACTGTCAGCCAGGTCATGTTCGCCACCCCGGTTACCATCGCATTCTCGTCAATATCGGCAGAAGGAGTATGCAGCAATTTCACAGGCTGGCCTTCGGGTGTCACCCCGATCCTGAACAGGAAAGAAGGATACCGTTCGCTGAAGAAGGAGAAGTCTTCCGAGCTCATTCTTGCAGGCATTTCCCTCACGCAACCGGTTCCAAGAAGGGCTGTGCTCAGGTCCCTGGCTTTTTCGACAAGTGCAGGGTCATTTACAAGGACCGGGTATCCCTCAACGATACGCGGATCAACTGTCACTCCGTATTTCAAAGCGACAGCAGAGGCGGTACTTCGGATAACTTCTTTGGCTCTTTTTCGCAGTTCCTCGTCGAAGGCTCTGAAAGTACCGTCAATTTCCACTGTTTCGGGTATCACATTAGTTGCTCCCCTGCCTGAAATACGACCTATGCCCAGTATTACGGGCCCGATGTCTTCACTCATTTTCCTGACAGTATCCTTCAGTGTGACCACCAGTTCCGAGGCTATATAAATCTGGTCAGTATATTGCGAAGGCTGTGCAGCATGGCCGCCTTTGCCCCTGACAGTAATGTAAATCTCGTCGCAGGAAGCCATGTAGGGTCCTGCATGATAACCCACGGTGCCTGTGGGAAGATCGGGCAGCACGTGCAGTGCGATGAACATATCAGGCTTATACTTTTCAAAAATGCCTGACTCCAGCATAAGCCTGGCGCCTCCCGGCGCTTTTTCCTCACCCGGCTGGAAGACCAGCAGGACATTGCCGGCGAGATCACTCCGCATATCGTGCAGCATTGAAGCTGTGCCAAGGAGCATGGCAGTATGGGCATCATGCCCGCATGAATGCATTACGCCCTCGTTCAGGCTGCGGTATTCCGGGCCCTGATTCTCCATTACCGGCAGGGCGTCCATATCTGCCCTGAGTGCGAGTGTAAGCCCTCCGGAAGCCTTTTCACCCCTGATGATTCCCACTATACCCGTGCCGGCAATACCGGTTTCGTGTTCAATTCCAAGATCTGAAAGCTTCCGGCTGACGAAGGCTGCCGTTTCATGTTCTGCATAAGAAAGTTCAGGGTGCATGTGGATATGACGCCTGACACGCACAAGCTCCGGAAGGAGGGCTTCAGCGCCGGCAATAATTTTCTTTTTCAGGAGCTCCATAAGCTGCACTCCTTAAAAATCAAGGCTGAAAGAGAGATAGAATATCTTTGGCAGGATATAGCCGTTGTCAATTCCCCAGGCAAGGTCGCCTCTGACGAAATAACCGAATAACTGCGCCCTGGCGCCGAAACCGAACCCTGCAACGAGGGGTTCACGCATTGCATCGAGGGTCACCACCACCGGACCGTTTCTGTATACCTTGTCAGACCAGTAGTTCTCATTACCCCAGGGATTCCAGCCTGACCACGCCATTCCGACATCACCGAAAGCCACCACCTGGACGCTGTTAAGGAAACTGGACCTCAGCGGGTGGCCGGCAAAGTATCTTATCACAGGCCACCGTATCTCACTGTTTATCAATGCGAAATTACTTCCATTGCGGATATTCTGGCTGAACCCGCGCATATTGGTTGCAAGGGCCTGGAAACCGTAATTGACTGAGGGATCAACCGGAACACTCTGGTCAAACATCGGGACCTTATTGAACAGATAGCCCATCCAGTTGTCCACACCGCCCATATAGTATATGAGCCGCGACGGTCCGAAAGAGCTGCTGGCGGCAAAGCGGTTTGCCCATATCAGGTCACGGTGTATCTTCTGGTAGTGTCTGAAGTCGGCACCTACAACGAACATATCGCTCTTTGTCCTGTTCAGCTCCCGGTAATACTCGCCGAAGACCTTGAACCGGGTACCGTAGTAAATGTTGATGGTCCGTTTACGGGTATTGTCATAAATAATCTCCCCCTTGAGTCCTGCCCAGTGACGGTTGAATCCTTTCGCCATGAGGCTTGTCATGTCGGTCGACTGTATCACGTAGTCGTCATACCGGTAGCTCAGTGTCCCTTTCACTGCAAGAACCGCGCTCAGGGGTTTTCGAAGGGAGAAATATGTGCTGTAGCTTTTTATCTTGTAATAGAGAGTGTCATTATAACTGTCGAAGACCTGTTTGTGGAAGATGAGCTGCTTGTCGAAAGTGCCTTTCAGAGACTCGAGGCTGACGAGATATTCATTGCTGTCAAAATTACCTGAGAACCTGAATCCGCCGGTGATCCTGTAATCTTCAAACAGGTCAAGGGTCCCAATTTTAAGGAGCATGTTAAGCCCGGGGTTGAAATATGGAGCCCCTCCGTTATATGCCTGGTACGCGTTGTTCAGGAAGTTAAAATCAATCTGCGTGGCTGTATAGTTGTTGTAGAATGCGGTACGGTAGACCCTTGCAACCGGCATCTCCATCCTCGAGGTATCAAGGTCGACATCCATATAGTCTTTTCGCCACTGCAACTCGTAATAGTTTTCCTTTTCCTTTTCGAAAACATAATTATTGAAGTCGATGGGCTCATCCTTCACATAATATTCATAGAGCGGCTTTTGCAATGTATCATTCATCCTGGCCCGTTCAGCAAGGAGCCGGTCCCTGAGTGTATTGATGCTGTCTGCCGCCCTGAGTGCAGATGTGAGTTCATCACGGTAGCGGGTCGACTTAATGTCGCTTTCATTCACCTTTGCAGTTTCAGAGGCAGACCCTGCAAGAAGGTTGTAGCGTCCCTTATTATAGATTACTGCTGCGTCAGTGCCCCCGTTGCGGTCAAATGCTTCCAGATTCCTCGGGAAGTCAGTGACCTGCTGTGACTCGATAAAATACCGGTAATGAAGGGCCGTGTCAATATAACTTATGACGCTGTCAAATGAAGCACTGTAATAATTCCTAATGCCGTTTCCGTTACCCGTAAAACCTGTTACACCGGCCGATGCACCTACAGGTTCCCGGTAATCGTCGTATGGATTCTCCCCCAGCCTGGTCAATGCGGAGCCCCGGGCGGCCAGATCATATGTAAAAAGATTCCAGGTAAGTCCGACGGGTTCCTGCGGATCACCCTTATTTGTCAGGGAATCCGTCAGCCTGTTCGATGAAAAGATTATTGTTTCGTTCTTTCCCCTTACAAAGGAGGCTCCGCGGTCGTCAGCCACATCAAAAGTGATGCGCTCACTGGTGCCAGAGATAATCGTATGTACATATATGTCAGTCATCCCGTTTATGACACCCGTCAGCAGCAGCCTGGTGGCGTCAGGGGAATAGGATAGTGACATCACTTTTTCAAAGAACGGCATTGTGCGTTCTTCAAAACTTTTCTGGTCTGTCCGGTAGAAGTAAAGCTGCATCCCGCCCTTTTCCTCATTGACGAAGGTCAGTATCTTGCCACCCGGGTGCCAGGTCAGTACCGGATATGTGTAATCGACAGTCTGCTCGAACTTCGGTTCGGCAGAGAAGAGTTTTTTGTTTTTCCCGGTCTGTGTGTCGTAAAGCATTATCTTCCGCCGGCCCCAGTCGTTTGAGACCCATGCAACATATCTGCCGTCAGGACTGACCTTTACTGAAGTGTATCGCTGCTGTGGTTTTGAGCGGATGACAACCGGAGGGACAGGATAAGTCTCTCCCGGTTTGACCGAATAATAATCAGCATAAAAGGCCCGCCAGTCGCGGTACGTATCCTTAATGCTTTTGCCCAGTCCGTAAAGGAAGCCGTCTTCGATGTTCTTATAAACCTTGGAAAGGTAAATGATGTTGGGTATGATGGCGTCACCGTATGTTTCCCCGATATATTTCCAGAATGACTGGCCGGCATATATGGCTTCGTCATACTCAAGGTTGTCAAGGTTTTTGTATCTGCCGTTCTCGAAACCGTCCCTTACACGGTTGTCTGTTTCCTCATCCCATCCGAATGCTACGTAGTTGACCAGACCCTTAATATACCAGTCGGGGATCTGAATCTGTGAATTGCTCGAGGTTCTGTCGCGGAGGTCAGCATTGGAGACCATTTCATACACAATGACCTCGGCAATGGCCGATGCTATTAGTTTGTCAAATTCCTTGTGGTCACCGTTGAACCAGAGCATCACCTTGTTCTTGATGACGCGGCTGTATCCCCCCACATTGTAATCGTCCTCGGCAGAGATCAGCCCGATATTACTCTGCCTGAAATCGTTTTTCTTATTGTAGACTATGATTATAAGTCTCTTGTTCAGGGAGTAATCAAAGTAATCCTCTACCTCATTCAGCTTCTTCTCAGCAACAGTGCAGGCATATTCCGCAACTTCGCGACCGAATTCGTTGTAATAGCAGTCTATGTCATCGAACCTGAAATAGTTCCAGAAGAAATCGCGGTACTGGACCCTGTTTTTTCCAAAGGTCATCTGCATCCCGTTGTAAAACTGTCCGGCAGCAGGAAGAGCTGGCATCAGTGTCAGGATAATAACAGACAGTATCAGGAGTTTTCTTCTTGGCATAGCTGATAATGGAGACTCCTCCGGTTTGTTTCAAATTCTGTTCCAAAAGGTGTTTCCGTCAGGCAAAACTAATGCATAAACCAATAAAAAAGCAGGTGCTCAATGATTTTTATTATTTTTGACGTTTATAATGATGCAACCGTTGTGGTCTGATCTTTGTTATGAAGGCAAAAGGATATTGATAAATCATTTGTTAAAAGAGTTAATAGCGATGAAAAGGAATTTTATTGTTCTATTGGTTTTAGTCTTCGGTACAGGCGTATATGCCCAGCCGAAACTCAACTTCCAGAATCCGCGTTTTGATTACGGTGCCATGAAGGAAGAGGCCGGCAAAAAGGAGACTGTATTCAATTTCACCAATACGGGTGATTCTGTGCTTGTGCTGACAAAGGTTCAACCGTCATGCGGTTGTACAGCATCGGATTATACCAAGTCACCAATACCTCCGGGCGGGAAAGGGTTTGTGACTGCGGTTTTCGATCCCCGCGGATATAACGGACGCTTCACCAAGAGCATTTCGGTATTCTCAAATGCCAAGCCGGCAGTTACGGTTCTCATTATTGAAGGACAGGTGTCACCGCGCGAGAAGACTGTTGAGGAAACTTTCTCATTTGTTGTCGGACCTGTAAGGTTTGAATCAAATCACCTGGCATTTACATCGATAAAGAAGAATGAAAAAAAGATCAGGGTAATGCCTGTCATAAACCCCTCAAAGGAACCGGCCACGATAGAGTTCGAAGGTCTGCCTGCTCATCTTACGATGAAGGCTACACCGGCGACGCTCAAGCCGGGCGAAAAAGGCATCATCGAGGGATCATATGACGGAAACCTCAACAGTGCCGCCTGGGGTAATGTGAATGACCTTGTCAGGCTGAAAATCAACGGAGTTCAGCAACAAAACATCTACCTGTATGTTTCAGCAAACCTTGTGGAGGATTTCTCCTCCCTCACCGCTCAGCAGCTTGCAAATGCGCCTGTATTCAAACTGGTTTCAAATACGGTTGATTTCGGGAAAATCAGGCAAAACGAATCGGCTGATGTGGAATATGTCTTCACAAATGAGGGCAAGACTGACCTTATAATACGTCATGTAAAGGCCGGTTGCGGATGCACGGCCCTTATGCCGACCGAAAATGTAATCAAGCCGGGAGCCCTGGGGAGCATAAAGGCCAAGTTCAATTCCGGAGGTTATAAAGGCAATATTTACAAGAATATCTTTGTCTACACCAATGATCCGAAGAACTCTGAAGTCATGCTTATGATTAAGGGGGAGGTTCTTGTTGAAGGACAGTAGCCTGAATGACAGGGAGCTATTTCATTTAACATTCAATGGCCAAGGGAAAAGAGAGCGCCGGGTCACTCTCGGTACAGAAAGGCGTTGTTCAGCCGCCAAGCATTAATCCTGAGGTTATATCGCGTCTCAGGCGCACCCGGCGAAAGCACTTCTCCGCTGACGAGTATGTTGACGGCATCCTCAGGGGTGACCGTTCGGTTTTAAGCCAGGCTATTACCCTTGTTGAGAGTTCTCTTCCGAAACACTATGATATTGCACAGGCGGTTGTTGAAAGGTGTCTGCCGGCCAGCTCCAGGTCTGTCAGGTTAGGCATTACAGGAGTGCCGGGTGCCGGCAAGAGTACATTCATTGATTCTTTCGGCACATTGCTTACCCGTCTTTACGGGCGCAGGCTTGCCGTCCTTGCGATTGACCCGAGCAGCCAGCAGAGCCACGGCAGCATCATGGGAGACAAAACCAGGATGGAACAGCTCAGCACTGACCCGGATGCCTTTATAAGGCCTTCACCTGCCGCCGGAACACTGGGCGGTGTGGCGCGCAAGACACGCGAATCGATAATACTGTGCGAGGCTGCGGGTTTTGACACAATCATTGTGGAGACAGTAGGAGTGGGGCAATCGGAGACTGCAGCACATTCGATGGTCGACTTCTTCCTGGTACTTATGCTGGCCGGAGCCGGCGATGAGCTGCAGGGAATTAAAAGAGGCATCATGGAGATGGCTGACACAATAGTCATAACCAAAGCTGACGGCAGCAATGTTCAAAAAGCGGAGATGGCCAGGGTGGAATACAAAAATGCCCTGCATCTGTTTCCGGCCTCACAGTCAAAATGGAATCCCCGCGTTCTCACCTGTTCCTCTCTTGAAAACACCGGTATCAATGAGGTGTGGGAGACAATCCGCGAGTATGTCAGCAAGACCAAGAGTAATGGTTATTTCTGGGAACGCCGCCGTGAACAGGCCGTGACAAGGATGCACGAGACGGTCATTGATGCACTTAAGTTCTCATTTTACAGCAATCCCGAAATAACGGAAATGTTACCGGGCATTGAAAAAAAGCTTCGCGAGGGTGAGACAACATCTTACAAACCGGCATCAATTCTTCTTGATAAATACTTTAGCAGAAAGACTTAGTCATCAATTATTTATATCTTTGGCACCGTCAATAAAATAAAACTAATCATCAACAAATCATTCAAAATGAGAAAATTATTTTACCTGTTAGTTATTGCAGCCATTGCTGCCTCTTGTTCTAAAGCTCCAAAATATGTCGTCACCGGAACAGTTGACGGTGCGGAAAGCGGAGTTGTATTGATTCAGAAGCGTATCCCCGGAGGTTATTCGGTGCTGGATTCAGCCGTTCTGGAAAATGGTGTATTCAAAATGGAAGGATTTATCGATTATCCCCAGATGGTCATGCTTTCTCTTAAAGGTGCAAGAGGCGGTATGAACTTCTTTCTCGAGAATTCGGAAATATCGATCAACGGTCATGCCGATTCACTCTTCCTTGCTTCTGTGACGGGCTCGGCTTCACAGTCGGAGTACGAGACTTACCGCGCATCGTTTGAAGGATCGAATTCCGAAATGCAAACGGCTTTTGAAAAATACCGTGTGGCTAAAACTGCAGGCAATGAAGAACTTGCAACCACTTTAGAAAAGGAACTTGAAGGCTTTGAGAACCAGCAGCTAGAAATGAAGAAGCAGTTTATCGCCAATAATCCGGCTTCATTTATAACACCTACAGTACTGAATGAAATATCCTATTACCTTGAAGCACCTGAAATGGAATCGCTTCTCGGAGGACTTGATACAACGCTCAATAAAGTTGAGGCAGTGACAAAACTCAAAGAGAGACTCGTTTCTCTGAAGGCTGTTACCATTGGTCAGAAAGCTCCCGATTTTGAACTCAATGATGTAACCGGAACCCCTGTAACACTCTATTCGAAAGTAGGCGGAAACACAAAGCTGCTTCTGGTTGATTTCTGGGCTTCATGGTGCGGTCCCTGCCGTCAGGAAAATCCGAACGTTGTAAAAGTCTGGAATGAATTCAACAAGAAGGGATTTGATGTGTTCGGTGTTTCTCTCGATTCAAAAGAAGATGCATGGAAGAAGGGCATCGAGGATGATAAGCTTACCTGGACTCATGTTTCTGATCTGAAATACTGGGACTGTGCACCGGCAAAATTGTATGCCGTTAATGCAATACCTGCCAATTTCCTGCTTGATGAGAATGGCATCATTGTGGGTCATAACCTTCGCGGTGAAGACCTGGCAACAAAAGTAGCCGAGATACTCGGAACGAAATAAATTCGCGAAATAAATTTTTTATAAAAGCCGTTGGAGCCGGTTCTCCAGCGGCTTTTCCATCAAAATAAAGAGATGTCATGAGCAAAAGAGAAGATTTTTTCAGGCACATCAATGAAGGATACGCCACCAAGGGAGAAGCAATTATTCTGGGTGGAGCGATGCTTGACGGCGAACCGCTGGCAGACGCCTTTATAAAGGTGCCGCTGAAGACACTCAACAGGCACGGGCTGATAAGCAGGCGCTACCGGAACCGGCAAGACAAAGACCCTGCAGGTCATTTCCGAGCAGCTGTCGGAATACGGCATACCAGTTCTTGTGATGGACGTCAAGGGTGACCTCAGCGGCGTTGCAATGCCGGGTGATGAGAAACCTTTTATAACAGACCGGCATGCGAAGATAAACCTACCGTATTCGGTCAAGGGATTTCCGGTCGAGCTACTTACACTTTCGGAACAGGACGGCGTCCGTCTGCGGGCAACAGTCTCGGAGTTCGGACCTGTGCTCTTCTCCCGCATTCTCGACCTGAATGACACTCAGGCAGGAATCATTTCAGTCATCTTTAAAGAAAATATTCAAGGGTTGTAGACCGTGAGAGCGCCTATGAGATGCTTGAACGAAAGATTTCAAATATCGAAGATGAGAAGGCTGACGCCGGGAGGAGAAAGGAACGGGATAAGGATGCCGGTCGTTACTACCGAACAGGACCTGCCCGACGCAGGACCACGGTTAATCCGGTTGTAAAAGTTCTCACCTCCGCAACTTTCATCCGCGGGGTGATGGGGGTGCTGACACGGGCGATGAAGAGATAATGTGATAATTATCCTTGTCTGACTGGCCTTATTTGCCTATATTTGAGAAACAATTCCCTTACTGTTATGTTATCCCTGGACAATTGCAGGAATAAGGGTTAAACTTAAATAAGATAAACATGGGAAAAATGGCAGGGCTCAGAACCGCAGGGTTGAATTCCGGATCACGGCCAATGAAAAGATGAAGGCTGAAGCTGCGAAAGAAGCAGGTTTTTAGTATTTCAATCAGTAATTAATTTATAAACTTAATAATGAAATTATGAAAGCAAGATTTTTAACTATTTCCGCAATTTTCCTGATGTCGGCCATGGCTTTGCAGGCACAGGTAGACCTGGGTCTCCTGGGCGGGGTCAATTTCCAGAATATGAACGGTAAAGACGGTAACGGAGACAAATTAACAAATGGTTTGCTGGTCGGATTCCATGCCGGATTTAACGCTAATATACCGGTTGCTCCGCAGTTCTATTTTCAGCCGGGGCTTATTTTCTCGGTAAAGGGTTCAAAGAATGACCTCGGTATTCTTCCGGTGAAAGTATCCGGCGATGTTCCAACTGTCACAAAGCTGTCCTATGTTGAAATGCCATTGAACCTGTTGTTCAGGGCGCAACTTGGTGAGGGTTATATCCTGCTCGGTTTCGGTCCTTATGTTGCTCTCGGGATAGGAGGAAAGGAAACGACTCAGTACGGTTCCACCACTTTTGGAAAACCAGTTAAATTCAAAAGCAGCGTAGTCTCTGCCGACAATCTTCTTGCCAACGCCTTTTACAAAAGGTTTGATGCAGGCGCCAATATCCTTTTCGGTTATGAACTCTCCATGGGCGTATTTCTGCAGCTGAACGCCCAATTGGGATTGTTGAACATCAGGCCTGAGTACTACTGGGATGATACGGACGTCAAGGCTGCCCTCAGGAATACAGGCTTCGGTCTTTCAGCAGGCTACAGATTCTGATATTCTGAATTTTGAAGAACAAAAGAGGCTCTCCCGAAAGTCAAAGGGGGAGCCTTTTTTTTTGTGGTTCCACTATGATTTTCTTCTCCTGCGCCAGACCCGGAAAAGAGTTACCGCGGCGGCAAGAATAATCCATGCCGGCCACAGCCTGATCAGGAGCAGGGCAAATGAAACAAGACCGTTCCACCCGCCTGACAGTGATCGCTTCAGCCTTTCTGCAAAGGACCCTTTAACTGCGGGATGAAAAGTGTAGCCTTTTTCTTTTGTAAGGGTCAGGTTAAGAGTGCTGTATGATACCTGATCTGAAAGGTATTTCAGCCGCCCCTCCGAGCTTTCAATTTCTTCGACAATGACCCTGATCTGTTGCTCGATCTCAAGTATATCCTTAACAGTTTTTGCCTGTTTCAGCAACTCCCTGTAACGTGCGAGATATTCACGCTTGTTCTCAAGTCTTGACTCAAGATCGATGAACTCAGTGGTGACATCCCTCGTATTGATGGACTTATTTGTTATCTGACCGCCTTCTGATTCCATGGCAGCAATGAACATCTCGAAACTCACCGCCGGTATCCTGACAGTCAGGCTGTATGTTGTGGCATTGTCATCATTCCAGATGTTTTCGCTTCCGTAATAACCGTTAAAAACAGCAACAAGTGAATCTGCATCTCTTTTCGCCTTCTCCAGGTCATCGACCTTAATGCTCAGAGTGCCGTCTTTGATGATCTTCTTTTTATCAGCCGGTATGGTAACAGGATCCGCATCCGGAATGGTAACGGGATCAACATTATTGTCAGCCACCCGTGAATTTTCCTTATTTAACAACGGTGGTGCCGGAGCCGCCTGTTCAACGATTATTTCATTCATGGCGGAACCGTTTTTGTCAAAAGGCCCGGATCCGTTGCAACCTGCGATGATGAGTACGCCGAGGGCTAACAGGAATAATCTTGTTTTCATTTTGCTGTCAATTAAGATTCAAATTTAAGACTAATTACCGATTATCTCTCAGAATCCCTTAAGGTTCATGTACACGGTGGGTATCAGCAACAGGAATCCGAGGATAATAAGAATTATGATCAGCGGAAATACCCACCTGAACCATTTGTCATAAGGTATCTTAGCAACACTCAGGACACCCAGCAACACTCCGGAGGTGGGAGTGATCATATTTGTAAATCCGTCGCCAAGCTGAAAAGCTACAACCGTCGCCTGCCGTGACACGCCTATCAGGTCGGAGAACTGTGACATCATGGGCATTGTCAGGGCAGCCTTGGCTGATCCGGATGGCATGACAAGGTTTATCAGGTTCTGTACCACGTACATCATACTGACCGAGGCCATCCTGCCCATCCCTGAAATAGATTCCGAAAGCCTGTAAAGCAGTGTGTCAATTATCTGGCCGTTGTTCAGGATGATTATAATGCCACCTGCCAGGCCTACAATCAGCGCTGCGGACTGAATATCCCTTACCCCGTCAAGAAAGAGCTTCGTGATCCTGTTGGCTGAGTAACTCATTGCAATCCCGGTAGCCAGACCCATAACAAAAAACAGGGTGGCAATCTCCATTATATACCATCCGTACCCCATGACCCCTGTTATGAGGAAGAAAATAGTAAAAAGGAGGATCCCGATGATGAAGAAGTGCACTGATTTCCTGAGAGCCATCCAGCCTGTAAGACCAAACAAAGCTGCCAGTACAGGAAGGGCCGGAATACTCAGGCTGCGCTCGCCGAAGGTCATGACTGTCATCGGGAAAAACCATGAAAAGAGTGTCATTACGGTAGTCAGAAGAATGTATACCACCCAGCCGGAAACGGGGGTGTGATAACTGACCTGTTCCTGCCCTGATGCATGCAGATTCCGCCAGTAGCTGTCATCCTCTCTGACAGGAGACTGCGAAGGGTCTTTCTTTATCTTCTTAGCATAGCGAAGTATATAGATAAACCCGACCGTGCTGATGACAACCCACATAAACAGCCTGTATTCCAGTCCCGAAAAAAGCGGCAGGTTCGAAAGCCCCTGTGCGATGCCAATTGTGAAAGGGTTCAGGAACGCTCCGGCAAAGCCGAGAGCGGCAGCGACGAAACAGAGAGAGACCCCGACGATTGAATCATATCCCATCGATATTGCAAGCGGCACGAAAATGATAATGAAGGCGATGGTCTCCTCGCTCATGCCGAAGACAGCGCCGAAGAAGCTGAACATAGACATTATCATTATGAAAATCAGGTTATCAGCGCCGATCTTCTTAATAACCCTGTTGCCTTCGATCTTTTTGGTGAACCTGAGGACCGCCTGTATTGCAACGTCTATCGCCTTGCTTTCATTCATGATCCAGAAGGCGCCACCGATGATAAGGATGAAAATAATAATGTCAGCCTTGTCGACGAACCCGTCGAATAAGGCAGAAAAGACCTGCCAGGTCTGGGGATTGCTTTCGGTATAGTGAAATGACCCCGGGATGACAACGCTTCTGTCAATTCCGCTGACACTTACCGTTTGACGGTCAAACGTTCCGCCGGGCACAAACCACGTCAGCATCGCGGCCAAAACCACGACGCTGAACACTATCACGTAGGTGTGGGGTATCTTCTTTATCACCGGGGGAGTTGTCTGAGGTTTGATCCGCCAGCTGGCGGACGGAGGTCCATAAAGTCCCTAAAGTTAATAATTTCTGACTTGTTAAAACTATCATCAATTTAACCTGGTTGCCTTATCCATTGAGCTAAGAGCGGAATAAGCGCGGTAATTACCAGAGTTGATGCACAAGAGGCCTGATCTCATCTGTATAAAACCGGTTTATGGCTGTCATCTGTACTTCGGTGAGTGTAGGGAATTCTCCGGCCTGAAGATTGGTCCTTGCCTGCTCAGGCGAAGAAGCCCCCGGAATGATGCAGCTAACCTCTTCATGCATTAGGATCCAGCGCAGGGCAACATGTGCAAGGGGAGTGTTTTCGGGAAAGAGTTTTTTCAGGTTTTCCACCACTTCCAGACCTTTTTCATAAGGTACCCCGGAAAAAGTTTCGCCCTTGTCGAACATCATTCCGTTACGGTTAAAGAACCTGTGGTCTCCCGGTCCGAAACGGGTTGACGATGAGTACTTCCCGGAGAGCAGTCCGCTGGCCAGGGGAACCCTGATGATCAGCCCCACATTCTTCTCTTTGGCCCTGGCGAAAAGCAGCTCATCAGGCCGCTGCCTGAAGATATTGTAAATGATCTGGATTGTTGTAACGTTGTCGAACTCAATGGCTTTCAGCGCTTCCTCAACTTTTTCAACACTGACTCCAAGGTTGAGAATCTTGCCTTCCTGCTTCATTTTTTCGAACTCTCCGAAGATCTCGGGCCGGTAATAGACTTCAATGGGAGGGCAATGCAGCTGAATTAGGTCAAGGCATTCAATTTCAAGTCGCTTCAGTGATTCTTCCACAAAGCTTCTCATCACCTCCGGGGTATAACTCTTGCTAACGTGTGGCTGCAGCTTTCTTCCGCATTTGGTGGCGACATATATTCTTTTTTCTGCCTGCCGGGCGATTTTGCCTGAAGCCTTCTCACTTTCACCGTCGGAATAAATGTCGGCCGTATCGATGAAATTGACGCCGCCTTCAATTGCCTCACGAAGGATGCTTTCTGCAAGGGAATGATCAAATTTTGATCCCCATTTGCCGCCTACCTGCCAGGTGCCGAGAGAGATCTCCGAGACTTCAAATCCTGTTTTTCCGAGTTTTCTGTATTTCATAGCTTCTTTGGTTTGTCGTTAGAGAGGTGGTTAATTCATTTAACATTGGTGTAGAATGAGACACTCAGTCCAAAGGTAAAGTGTTTCAGGCCAATTTCGCTGGATGTGATTAACCGGTTGCCCCTGGAATATATCCACGGCGTACGGTTGAGTTTCATGGCGTACCCGCCGAAGGCTCCGACTGACCAGTAGTCTCCGCCGCCAGGGAAGATGTCTGAGTAAATAAGGTATTCGAGGTTGATGCCTGCCACCGCAGCCATCTGGTTAAATCTCAGTTCAAGATCTCTCTCTTCAAGGTACTGTGTGAGGGGAATCTTACGTTCGTTCCGGTAGTTCTGCAGTCTGAATCTGAGTAATTTAAGGGAAATGAGAGGCGTCAGCCTTATGCGCGGAGAGCTGATGAGATCATAGCCGAGGTTCAGGCTGAAGGAGGTATTACTGAGGTCAACAACAAGCGTGTCATGTTCCTCACTGTAACCGTTGCCCATACCCAATCTGAAACCTGTGTAAAACCTGTGAACCGATACTCCCAGTTCCGGACCGGTAACTGCGAAGTAATCCATTGCATCCGTATTGAATGAACCGATTGAAGAGGAGAATTCGCTGAAATCTGTAAAAAGGGCATCCAGGGACAGCGATGACCTGAGAATAATCCAGGGCACAATGTCCTGATCGGAACTTTCAAGCATCAGATAAGCTGGGGTGAGAACTATCTTCAAGGGGTATACGGTTGATTCATCAAGAACGACCTCCTCGGGATTGAACCCGAGGCACCGGATCTGCAGGCTCATTTCCTTCCCGGGCTCCAGAAGGAGGTGAAAGATACCGTTCACATCTGCATTGGTGCAGTTGCTCGTGTTTACCTGGCATACAGTCGGACCCGATATGGCTACATTGTTTTCATCAGTGATCTGTCCCGTGACGATCTGATTCTGCCCTGAGACCTTCAGCGATGAGGCTGTCATAACCACCAGCAGCAAGACGACGGACAGGGGTGCGGTTCCGGGTATCATTATTTATCTAATGTTTAATTGATTATTATTTTATGGACGGATCTTCCTTCCCTGGCCCTGAAAACAGCAAAGTAAACCCCGGGAGACATTTTCCCTGTCATATTAACTGAAGAATCGCCGGATAGTTTTTCGGTGTGCATAATAATTCCTTCAATGCTCCATATTTCAAGCCACACGGGGTCAGACAGGGGAGTCGCGAAGCTGATCTTCAATTCATTACCCATGGTTACCGGGTTGGGATAAATATTTGTTTCCAGACCTGAAGAGGGTTTCTCAATTCCGGTGGTGAGGCTTCTGTCCCACTGGTACCACTTTGTATTTATGTCAGCTGCACCTGTTACCCCGGTGACAAGTTGAAGCCGGTAATCAAAGTGCGCCTTGCGGGTGGCTTCGCCCCTGTAGATGTAATCAGTATTGCAGATTACGGCAAAAACAACATTGTTTGCCGGAGCCTGCACAAGCTTCAGGCTGCAGTCGCCCCCGAAAACAGGATTACTGTAGACAGTCTGTCCTGTGGCAGTACGGTAACACAACTGGCACGACATATTCGGAGACAGTGGCTGGAAGTTGACTGTCACCACGTCACCGGTCACTTTCAGGGGTACCTGGTTTGCGCCTGACCATCCGGGGGTGGTGCGGGCTTCAGGTGTCAGCAGGCCGCTTCCGTTATTGGTGGTTCTCGCATAGGGGGTGGCGTTCCATGATGCAGGGATCATCCAGGAAGGCTCCCATTCGGCTTTAATGATTGTACCAAACTGACCGTCAATAAGTGCTCTTACGGCCCCGGTCCAGTTACCCATGTCAACCAGTGCCTGCTTTGCACGGTATTCCATTATAAGGCGCCGCATCTGCGCATCTCCCATCTGTGCAGACATTCCCTCCAGCACCCGCGACGGGCAATACCTCCATATCCACGGAATGCTTTCTCTTCCCAGAGTTATTCCGAGGAATGTAGGGAACGTATTGCTGTACTGAACGCCTCCGAGGAGATTTCGCCAGGTACACAGCTGCGTACTTCCGTCATACATATTTACCCCTTCGGCCGAGGGCCCGCCGAAGCTGTCGTCCTGTAGCCATCCGCTGTAACATTCGATGGGCATGAAGGGAGCAACATATGAAGCTCCGTTCAGGAATCCCATGCTACTGTAGTTTCCGGTCTGAGCGGCAGAGGCTTCCTGCTGCAGCCAGGTGTTGCCGCCTTCGTGAAACCATGCTGCATTTTTGCAGCCTGGCAGGTCAGCCAGTACAGAGTGAATCCCTTCGTGAACCACCGCCCCCATCTGTCCTGTTCTGTCACCGTAAGTGCATGAAGGATCGAAACTGTAAACGGGATAATATGAGATCAGCACCATAGGCCATGATTGCCCGGCATAGGTGATGCTGCTTTGCCATCCTCCCAGCGCGGTGTTAGAGGCATTGTCAGTGCAGAGGCCTGATCCGTAGAGGTAAACGGCGCTGCGGTAGCCGTTCTTTGCGCGCTTGTCCGGAGGCCAGCCCATAACATCACGGAAATAGGCAAAGTCTTTATTCATCCTATCCAGCATCGGTGTTGTGGATGCCGAAGTCACAAGAGGGTTGGCCGTTGCGCCCCAGCGGAAAGTCCACCACCCTGACGACTGCGTGCCGACGACACCGGCACAGTCGTTAAGCTCCATTGTCGGTTCCGCAAGGGCGAGGAACTCATCCCTGAAGTTATAGGATATTGACGGATTGTATGAGGGCCACACATAGGGGTCTTCAATATTGGAGCTGCTTCTGACGGTCACATTGAAGTAACTGGTCGTCCAGGCTCCGCACGCATTGAGGTACATTGCAGTATAGGTCCCGGATTGCGCCGGTTGCATGTTTCGCAGTTTTACGGTTTTTGTTGTTGCTGTAAATCCTGCCGGACCGGACCAGCTCCAGTTACCCTCCTCAACCGGCAAATACTCAAGGAGAAGGGAGTCACCGGCAACCAGATTGGCAGTATTTGTCGACTGCAACAGTCCGTTTCCAATTTGCAAACGGGGATAGATTGACGATTGTGAGCAGGATGTGTTAGCCACCCCGTAGACCCTCCATTCAAGTATTCCCGTAGCCATCAGACTCTTCATACTGATTCTGATCTTATCCGACCTGATAATCAGTTTACGGGAGTTATACGCATTCAGCGCTACTCCAATGCTGCCTTCATTGATCCATTCAGATCCGTTCCACCAGGAAATACTGGCATCAGTTGGCTGGTCGATTCCCTGTCCGTCATCCCACCAGTAAACTGATGAGGATGTAATATTCTGCGCCAGTGTCCAATCATACTGCACCCAGTTATAATTGTTGTAACCTCCTTCCCCGTTCCAGTTGCCGTAGGCTCCATGAGTATGATCTCCTGACCCGGCAGGCTCGAAGCCGTCCTTCACGGCGGCCAGTGTCTCCCAGGCAGAGACATATGACGTTGTAACCGTGGCTGAAAGGGCCAGGTTGGTCGAATCACCTGCTGCACCGTTTTTAACCTGTGCAAACGTAACCACGGTCAGAAATATAAACAGTATTATTGTCCAACACCTTCTCATTATCAATAAATTAAAATTTTTCGGGTATTAAATACCCCTAAGTTAAATGATTTAGTTCAAATCGGAGCCGGATTGCAGGAATAAATGTTGATATGACACTTAATAATTTATCTGAACCACCTGCCAAGCATGATTGCTGCGGTTATCTCCCAGGCTGGTTGCCTCCTAATAGGCTCCAGGCGCTCCGCTGAGCGAGGTGACGGAAAGACCAGTTACTCTTCCGGCAAAAAGAAGAATAGGTAGCATTATTAGATTCGCAAGCCCTTAAAGATCAATTCTATTTTTGAGACCTGCAATATCGACGAGTGCCAGGAGACATTTCCGGTCTTCGCCTGTGACAATACCTTCGGCATAAAAAAGGCTTATAGGTTTTTCCTCACTTCCCAGTTTCAGGGCGCAAGATTCTTTACCGTTGCCGGAATAAACTTTCCTGAAAAATTTATCGAATGCAGACTTAGAGTCTTCGGACACGAAAAGCCTGAAATTGGCTCCGGAGAGGGCAAAGCGTCTTTCTCTAAGCATTTCGGCACCAGTAAAATTGACATCACATATCCTTGAATCCTTATCGAGCGTGAAATAGCCTGCCGGGGCAAAATCGTAAAGCATTGTATATTTTTCCAGGGCCTTCTCAACTGTAAGATAAGCTTCCTGCAACTCCTCGTTCTGCATTTCAAGTTCAATCTGGTGGACCTGGAGTTCATGCAGTAACTTTTTTGTATCAGGTTCATTAATCCTGGCACCGGCTTTATCCTGATTTTTTTTCAGTTCTGCTTCGGCTTTCAAACGAAGCAGCTGAGCTTCTGTCAGATTCTCATCGTTACTGGTCATAGTCTTATTGATTTAAAATTGACAAAATTATTCCTTCTGTAATGTTTAGTCGGTTAACTGACGGGGTGACAATGCAGTCTACCGGGATTATTATTCCGTTTGAAGCCAATAGCTTAATTTTTATTTTATCAGATATCCCTTTCCCCATCACAAGATCGAGATTGTCTTTAGTGCTGTTACCGAACTTTTCGGGGACAAATATCTCAATAAAATTCCTGTCTGTGCAATTCTCCTGGTTTTTTCCGAAGAACAATTCGGCTGCGGCGCTCATGGCCATGATTTTCCAGTCATTAGTCAGGATGATTTTTATTTTTGAAGAAGTGTTTAACAGCATGCGGTTCAGTCTTTCACTCTCGAATAATTTTCCTTCAGTCGTTTTGTGAGCTGAGATATTGATAAAAGTAATTACGAGCCCGTCAATTCTGTCGTCGGAGGTACGGTAGGGCATAAGCCGAACCTGGAACCACCGTCCGTCTTTCGACGGGATTTCCTTTTGCATAAAGACCAGGGTTCTCAGTACTTCGCGGGCATCATCTGACAATCCCGGGTAGTCTAGGTCGGTTGTAAGGTCTGTAAATGGCCTGCCGATGTCACTTTTTATGAGCTTGAAAAGGGTGATTACCTGGTGGGTGAAGCGACGGATGTTTAATTCCTTGTCGAGGAACAGGGTTGCAATTTCGGTACTGTTGAGAAGGTTTTTCATGTCATTGTTGACCCTTGCATAATCGTCAACCTTAACCATCAGTTCGGCATTGACAGTCTGAAGTTCTTCATTCAGGCTCTGCATTTCCTCCTTGGAGGTGGTGAGTTCTTCATTTGCAGACTGCAGTTCTTCATTGGTGGACTGCAACTCTTCAATTGCAGATCTCAGCTCTTCCTGTGAAGTCTGAACTTCCTCAAGGGTATTTTGGTTGACCTCGCGCATGTGCTGCAACACCGCCTCAAGCTCCTTAATCCTGTTACCGTGCAAACTCTTCCTGTCAGGTTTAAGTGGCTTCATATCAGCGACTTTCCCGGTTTCAATAAAGGTTATCAAAATGGTGCCGTATAACAGATCCGGTTTGTCAATCCATTTGATATCAATATTTAATATCTGGGTATAGCCGTTTGTCCTGATTTTTAAGTTTCTGACCACGGTGTGTTCCTTTTTCGTAACAACCTGGCGGAAGGCAAGATGAAATTCATTGCGAAGAGCCTCACGGATCATGGCAAAGATGTTCAGGTTTGCCTTGCCTACGGCCGGTTCAAGGTATTTCCCGGTATGCCCGTGAATATAAATGATGTCACCGACCTCGTTGACCAGGACACCAGGAGGGACATAATTTTCAAGCATGAACTGGTCAGCCAGGGTTTGGATATTGACTGCAGCCCTTTCGGCTACAGGTCTTTCAGTAACAGAGGCAACCGGTCTGGTAAAAGAGGAAGGAAAGTTCAGCAGTTCAGGTATCTGTTTTGTAATTGCGCGTGTGTAAATCTTCATTTTGGCGTCTGCAGGAGAAAACAAACTGCCCTGATTACCGATCGATTCGGAATTGCCCAGCAATAATACCCCATTAGGATTAATGCTGTAATAAAACAGGCCTATGATTTTTTTCTGCAGGTCGGAATCCATGTAAATCAGCAGATTGCGGCAGGAGAGGATATCAATCTTGGTAAAGGGTGGATGCAGTATAATATTGTGCTGTGCAAATATAACCATTTCTCTTATTTCGGTTTTGATCCTGTATCCATCATCAGTCGAAATAAAATACCGGCTCAGGCGTTCCGGGCTTACATTAGCAGCGATATTTACCGGGAAGTAGCCTTGTCGGGCAGTATTAATAGCTTCGGCGTCGATATCGGTAGCGAAGATTTGCAGGGAAGCGTCGGTCCTGGGTTGCATCTCATCCAGGACTTCCTTAAATATTATTGCCAGGGAGTAGGCCTCTTCACCTGTGGAACAACCCGGGATCCATGCCCTTATTACTGAACCTTGCTGAAGACTGACAATAAGTGAGGGAATGATATTCTCTTTCAGTTTGCTCCAAACCTGTGGATCACGGAAGAAATTTGTTACACCAATCAGCAATTCCTTGAAAAGGATCTCCACTTCCTTATGATTTTCCTGCAGAAAGTGCACGTATGCAGCTATTTTGTCAATCTTGTGGACGGTCATTCGTCTTTCAATACGGCGGTAGAGGGTATTCTTTTTATAGGAGGAAAAGTCATTGCCTGTATAGGTCCGAAGCAGGATTATAATCTTTTCAAGGGAGCTCTTGTCTTTTAGGTCCATGGACATATCTGCTCTGATGCCCGGAATATGTTTGAGGTAATCAATAAGTTTTTCCGGCAACTCCCTGGCCGGTGCAACGATATCAACCAGCACCGATTCGATAACACTGCGTGGCATGCTGTCGAATTTGGCATCATTCGGGTCCTGCACCATTACAATTCCGTTTTTCTCCTTTATAGTGTGGAGACCCAGGTTGCCGTCAGATCCCATGCCTGAAAGTATTACCCCGACAGCATTTTCATTAACATCATCGGCAAGTGAATGAAAGAAAAAATCAATTGGCAAACGTAAACCCCTTGATTCAACCGGTTCAAAAAGGTGCAATACCCGTTTCAATACAGACATTGTAGTGTTCGGCGGGATTACGTACACTGTGTTCATTTTCACCGGCATACGGTCTCTGACCTGGCGTACCGGCATCTTTGTTATCCTCTGCAGAAGTTCCGGTAACATCCCCTTCTGGGTAGGATCAAGATGCTGAATAACAATATATGCCATCCCGCTTTTGTCAGGTACATTACTCAGAAATTGCTCCAACGCCTCAAGACCCCCGGCAGATGCACCGATGGCCACTATGGGGAACTTGTCCGTCTCCTTTACTGGTGCGCTTTTTTCCGGAGGGTATTTTGTTCTGGATTTTACAGGTTTTATCGACATAATGTAACTGGGTCAGATCCAATTAATTCTTAACGCAAAATAACTTTAAAAATATCATTTTGCGCACATTCTTCTGTTTTTTTAGCCTTTTAAAATAGTTTTAGAAATATCTGGAATAAGCGGTAATGTGAACCTGAAGGTGCTTCCTTTGCCTTCAATCGATTCAGCACTTAGCTTCCCTCCGTTCTTTTCGATGAATTCCCTGCACAACAGAAGACCCAGGCCTGTGCTGGGTTCGCCTTCAGTTCCCATACGACCGGATCTTGAGTCAATTTTAAAAAGTGTATCCAGTAGCCCGGGACTCATTCCCAGGCCATGGTCTGTAATAATTGTCTCGACAAAAGTCCCGTTATGAACCCGGGCGGATATAGTTATTTGTCCGTCACGGTGTGAAAACTTGACAGCATTTGAAATCAGGTTCCTCAAAGTTGATTCAAGCATGGTCAGGTCAACATTAACAAAGATATCTTCCGGGATATCAATGTTTATTGTCTGGTTTTTGTGTTTGGCCATCCCGGAAAGAGAATCAACACTTTTCTTAATCACCCCAACAAGGGGAACTGTTACAGGCTGGAACTCGTTTAATCCCCTCTGCATTCTTGCCCATTCCAGGAGGTTCTCCATGAGATGATAAACACTGGCTGCAGAGTCTCTCAATGCATTGGCAAGCCCCTGGGCTTCTTCCTGTTTCATCTCTGACAACTCTTCCGAGAAGATTTTCGTAAGACCGAGGAAGGAGCTGAAGGGGCTTCGCAGGTCATGTGCCAGGATGGAAAAAAATTTATCTTTTTCGGTATTAATCTGAATCAGTTCCTCATTCTGCATCTCAAGCTCAATCTGGTGCACTTCAAGTTCATGAATGAGTCTTAGACCGTCGGATTCCGAAATTCGGGCAGCCGTCGCGGGCTGTCTGGAGATCAATAACTTTTCAGCGTTCTTTCGGAGAACTTCAGTTGATCCTGTGGTTGTGTAATTGCTTTTCATTTGTTTTTCCGGATTCAGTGACGATATAGCATCAATAAGGTCACTAAAAGACAAATGTACTCCCCTGTAATCTCAAAACAGTTACACTTTTCCATTATAGATTTATACATATTACATGTTATGCATGATTTAAATGAGCGGTCAGATGAATGCATTTCATTTGTCAGGGGGTAATCAGATCACGAGTACGGGTCGGTTTTTATGGGTTTTTTTTATCAGTTTTATCAATAATTCCAGATCGAGAGGTTTTGATATATAGTCATCACATCCGGCTTCGATTGCCCTGGCCCGCTCACCTGAAAGAGCATAGGCGGTTTGTGCAATGATGGCAACCCTGTTATTAAATGTCCGTATCTGCCTGGTAGCTTCATACCCATCCATCCCGGGCATTTTGATATCCATAAGCACGATATCGATGTCAGGATTCATCCGGCATGCTTCAACCGCATCCGTTCCTGTTGCAACGGTAATGACCTCCCTGGCGATATTCCCGGTGCTGATCTCAATTAACTTCTGTGAAATACGATCATCCTCAGCAATAAGTAATTTCAGATTGAACAACTGATTTTCCTTTACTGAATCCTTTTTTCTGGCGATTCTGAGTGATTTTTCTTTTCTGACCTGATTATAGGGGATACTAAAACAGAGTACTGACCCTTTTCCCGTGCCAGAACCTGTGGGTTCAGCACTTTCGTTATTGCTTTCAACCCAAATTTCACCCCCGAGCATTTCAATATATGCTTTGGAAATGGAAAGCCCCAATCCAGCACCCTCATAGCTCCTGCTTAGAGATTCGCTTCCCTGCCTGAACCTGTCAAAAATAAATGCTCTCTGTTCCATGGGGATCCCTATTCCTGTGTCCTTCACAAAAAACTCGAGATAGTCGCCCTTTTTCGAATAACCAATTTCAATAAGGCCGGAATCTGTGAACTTAATGGCGTTCTTAACCAGGTTAGTGAGAATTGCTAAGAGCTTTTCCCTGTCTGTATGAATGATTGCTTCTTTTTCAGCCAGCGGCTTGAAAGTATTAATCTTCAACTTTTTAATTTCAGCTTCCCTCTTTAAAAAACTGGAAACTTCATCGAGCACCTTGTTAATGTCTATGGCTGCAACCGAGATTTCCATCTGGCCGGCCTCGACTTTTGCGATATTTACTATGTCATTGATTATGTTCAGCATACGTGCTCCGCTCTTCTCTATAATGTTGATATATTCCTGTTGCTCATTTCCACTCAGGTGTGGCTTTTTCAGAAGTTCGGTAAAGCCCAGAATACCATTCATCGGGGTTCTGATTTCGTGGCTCATATTTGCCAGGAAAGATGTTTTCAGCCTGTCACTTTCTTCAGCCTTCACCTTGGCTTCTATCAGATCTTTTTCTGACTTCTTTCTTTCAGTAATATCCCTTCCTATGCCAAATATGCCTATGAGATTGTTATGGGAATCGTACATCGGGGCCTTGATGGTTTCAATGAAAACCCGGTGACCGTCGTCTGGAAAGGTGATCCATTCTTCGTTTGTAGTGGGCTTGCCGGCCGCCATCGCAATTCTGTCATTGGTACGGAAGAAATCGGCTAACTCACTGTCAACAAAGTCGTAATCCGTTTTCCCGATAATGTTGGCTTCACTTGCTCCGAAAAAACGCCCGAACATGTAGTTGCATAAAAGATATACCCCATTTATATCCTTGAGCCAGATCAGGTCAGGTATGGTTTGGATTAGTGTACGCAAACGTGTCTCCGATAATTTCAGAGAATTTTCAGCATGATTACGTTCCGTGTTATCGCGGATATTGCACTGGATTACTTTCTTATTGTTGACAAGGTATACATTGCTGACAAATTCCACACTGATTTTCCGGCCGTCAGCTGTTTCAAGCGGGAGGTTGTCATACCGGACATATTCATTTTTCTGCAATTCAAGGAATTTTTCCTTGTTGGCGGCAATATCTTTGAAAAAACCTATTTCCCATATCTCCTTTTCCAGGAATTTTTCCTTTGTGTAACCCAGCAGTTTGATCAGGAAAGGATTTACATCTATTATAATGCCTGTTTCGGCATCAAGAATTACAATTCCGTCTTTTGCTGATTCAAAAAGACGGCGATACCTGGTTTCAAGAACAGTCAGAGATTCCTCTGTCCGTTTCCGTTTGGTAATATCCTGTGCTACTGTTGCTACTATATTTTTCCCGCCCTTATCAAAAATATTTGTTGAATTCCAGAGCACCGTTTTGACGTCATTCTCTTTAGTCAGGATTTCCAGTTCGATATGCTCAGATTTTTCTGTACTCAGGGAATGCCTTATTAATTGCAGAGACGAATCAACTTTCTCTTTCGGGAACAACACTTCGAGCTTGATATGTTCTTTTTCGGTTTTACCAATACCTATCAGCTCCTCAAATGCTTTGTTAATATGTGTAATAACCATTGAAGAGTCCCAGATAATTATCGGCACATTGGCGTGATTGAAAAGGATATCCAGGTACTGATTTGTCAGATATTTGCTTTCTTCGGTTGATTTTGTAATGGGTTCGCTTCTCGTAGAAGCAAATAGCCGGCGATGACGATCTGCTGGCCTGGTCAGATTCTTGATAAATTTCATTTTCCCGCTGCTTACTTATTATGAACTCTTTGTTTTGATGTTCACAATTTACTTCTTTCCGGAGATCCGGATAAGAATCACAAAAACTTGTGTAAATATGCACTGAAAAGAGGTTATGGGTGTTATACAATTGGTGTTAAGAATTATATTATTCCCACATTTAGCCGGCTTCAGACTCAATAATGTGTGAA
>JBBRXA010000018.1:0-45708 GCA_038248855.1 Bacteroidales bacterium
GAGGCAGGGGCAATTGAAGTAATTACCCCGGGTGATTATAACCGTGATTCAGGTCCTGACTTTTTCAATACCAGGCTGACGATCGGCGGAACTTTATGGGCAGGCAACACGGAGATCCATATAAACGCATCAGACTGGTACCGTCACGGTCATCACACCGATCACGCCTACGATAATGTAATACTTCATCTTGTAATTCACCGTGATGCAGATGTCTTTACGGCATCAGGGCGGAAACTGGTCACCTCGGAGATCGCCTTTGACCCGGGGTTGTGGGAGAACTACCTCGATTTTGTAAATAATCCGTCAGCCCTGCCATGTTCCGGTTTTATCAACAGGCTTGACATGTTTAAAGTGCGCCACTGGCTTTATTCCCTGACGGTGGACAGGCTTGAGCGCAAAAGCGGTGAAATAGCTGAAACGATGAAGAGGAACAGCAATGACTGGGAGGAGACTTTGTACAGGTTGATATCCAGGTATTTCGGTTTCAGGGTAAACACAGATCCCTTCGAACTGCTTGCTGCCCGCCTGCCACTGAAGATTATCCATAAACATGCTGACAACCTGATCCAGGTCGAGGCATTGCTGTTCGGTACAGCGGGACTGCTTGACGAAACACTGTTCAGGGAGGCTATTGCTGACGAATATTACCGTGTTCTTCTACGTGAATTTCAGATACTGAAAGTTAAGTACTCGCTGCAGCCGATTGACGGGTGGACCTGGAAGTTTAACCGGTTGCGGCCCGCCAACTTCCCTACGGTAAGGATCGCACAGCTGGCAACACTGCTGTCAGGAGGGCAGGGACTGTTCTCAAGGGTTCTGGAATGCAGGGAAACGGCAGAGCTCAGGGATCTTCTTTCAGTATCGGCCTCGGAGTACTGGAATACCCACTATCTTTTTGGTAAGAATGTTGTCAGCGCTTCGGGAAAGGCCGGCAGGCAATCAGTAGACCTCCTGATAATAAATGCAATTGTGCCGCTCCTTTTTGTCTGCGGAAAGATGAAGCAGCAGAATGACCTGTGCGAGAGGGCGCTTGATTTTCTTGAATCACTGCCGCCCGAAGAGAACAGCTTAATAAAAGATTTTATATCTGCCGGCATCCGCCCTGATTCGGCATTCACCACCCAGGGTCTGATTGGGTTGCGTACCTCATGGTGCAGGTATCATAAATGCCTCGACTGTCATATCGGGTCTTCGCTCATCGCAATAGGCCATAAACTGAGGCAGTCAGACTCGCTCTTCCTCGAGCCGCAGTCAGACGGCCTTGACCAATGAGGGCTACCCTGTGACGAATAAAAAAAATCTTTTTCAGCATGCGCAACCAGAGGCATGGTTTTTACGTCTTTAATTTAGGAAAGGCTGAACATTCGACCCTGGGTTTCTCTCCGTGGGATGCAGGCTGCAATGACGTCGTTCCGCAGATAAACTGATAAAAATTATTGGAATTGTTTGAATTATTTCAAAATAGAGTTGTATCTTTGCGATCCAAAATTGGAGAATTTATTAACAATCTATTGGATAAAGATATGTATTTGACTACGGAGAAGAAACAGGAATTTTTCAGGACATTCGGATCATCAGATCTTGACACCGGCAGTGCAGAAGGTCAGATAGCTCTTTTCTCCTACAGGATCGCGCATCTTACTGAACATCTTAAAAAGAATAAGAAGGATTTCAGTACCCAGAGGGCGCTGATAAAGCTTGTCGGTAAGAGAAGGCGTTTGCTCGATTACCTCAAATTAAAGGATATCAGCAGGTATCGTGAGATTATCAAGGCTCTCAGCCTGCGTAAGTAATAAGAAAAGGCAATTTACATTGCCTTTTTTAATTTTTCAGCCAAACTTCCCGTTTCATGTTAACTGTCTCGTATATAATTAATTAAGAATAAATGTATAAACTTATTGAAAAGAGTATTGACCTTGGCAATGGCCGGTCAATCACAATTGAAACAGGAAAGCTTGCCAAGCAGGCAGACGGTGCTGTGGTAGTTAAGATGGGCCGCACGATGTTGCTGGCAACTGTCGTCGCCGCCAGAGAGGCGAAGGAAGATGTAGATTTTATGCCACTCTCCGTTGAATACAAGGAGAAATATGCAGCCATGGGGCGTTTCCCGGGCGGATTCCTGAAGAGGGAAGCAAGGCCGAACGACAACGAGATTCTTGTTTCGAGGCTCGTTGACAGGGTATTGCGTCCTTTGTTCCCCGATGATTATCATGCGGAAGTGTTTGTCACCGTGAACCTTATTTCGGCTGACAAGGATACTCTGCCCGATGCTCTTGCAGGTCTTGCCGCTTCGGCAGCCCTTGCAGTGTCGGACATACCTTTCCACGGTCCCATTTCAGAAGTACGGGTTGCCAGGGTAAACGGAGAATTCATCGTTAACCCAACCCTTGGTGAGGTTGGCAGGGCAGACCTTGACATTGTTGTGGGGGCAACCTATGAAAACATAATGATGGTTGAGGGCGAAATGAAGGAAGTTGCTGAGGAGGTAATGCTCGAGGCACTCCGGATAGCCCACGAAGCGATTAAAATTCAGTGCGTGGCTCAGAACGAACTTGCTGAAATGGTTGGCTCGACCAAAAAGAGAGAGTACAGCCACGAGCAGAATGACGAGGAACTGCGTAAGAAAGTACGGGATGAGACATACAGTAAGTGTTATGCACTTGCCGCAACCGGTGCAGACAAAAAGACCCGTTCAGAGGGTTTTGAAAATATAAAGAAAGAGTTTCTGGCACAGTTCACCGGGGAGAATCCCGTGAACGGAGCGCTTGTAAGCAGGTATTATCACGATGTTGAGAAAGAGTCGGCCCGCCGCCTTGTCCTCGACGAGCACAAGCGCCTCGACGGCCGCAAACTTGATGAGATACGCCCCATCTGGTGCGAAATTGACCCCCTTCCTGCCGCTCACGGCTCGGCCATATTCACCAGAGGCGAAACACAGTCGCTCACCACTGTCACTCTTGGTACCAAGCTTGACCAGAAAATGATTGACGAGGTGCTGAGACAGGGCTCGGATAAATTTACCCTTCACTACAACTTCCCCCCGTTCGCAACCGGAGAGGCCAAACCGGCCCGCGGAACGAGCCGCAGGGAAATTGGTCACGGCAACCTGGCTCACAGGGCGCTGAAGAATATGATGCCTGCCGATGAGATCAATCCATATGCAATACGCATTGTATCCGATATCCTCGAATCGAACGGATCATCGTCAATGGCAACCGTTTGCGCCGGCACACTGGCACTGATGGATGCAGGGATAAAGATTGCGAAACCTGTTTCAGGCATTGCAATGGGGCTAATCACCGATAAGGACGGGAAGAAGTTCGCGGTTCTTTCGGACATACTGGGCGATGAGGATCACCTGGGTGATATGGACTTTAAGGTGACAGGAACGCGTGACGGCATCACCGCCACACAGATGGATATTAAGGTTGACGGCCTCTCCTTTGAGGTTCTGAAACAGGCTCTGGCCCAGGCCCGCGATGGAAGGCTTCATATTCTCGATATAATGGAGCAGACGATAGCTGAGCCGAGACCGGACCTCAAGCCTCATGCCCCGAGGATAGAAAAGATCTACATCCCGAAAGAGATGATAGGTGCAGTGATAGGACCGGGCGGAAAGATAATACAGGATATCCAGGCAACAACCGGAGCCACGATTGTGATCGAGGAGATAAACGGACAGGGTATGGTTGACGTATTCGGTGAGAATTACGAAGTCATCAGAGCTGCCCTTGACCGGATAAATGCCATATGTGAAGTGCCTGAGGTTGGCCGTATCTACAAGGGCAAGGTAAAGACCATAACCCAGTTCGGAGCATTTGTGGAGATACTTCCCAACAAGGACGGTCTTCTCCATATTTCAGAGATGGACTGGAAAAAGGTAGAAACAGTTGAAGAACTGTTCAAGGTTGGTGATGTGATTGAGGTGCAGCTTATTGAGGTTGATACCAAGACGGGCAAGCTTAGACTCTCACGCAAACCTCTCATTCCGAAACCTGAGGGTTACGTAGAACCTCCCAGGCGTGAACCGTCGGAGAGACGCGAACATTACGGCTCGCGTGAAGGCGGCAGGGGCGGAAACGACCGTGACAGCAGATCAAGGGACAGAAGACGTGACGATTCGAGATAACCGTCACTAACTGTAATAATAAATGGCCGGTCTGATTTTTCTTACCGGCTTTTTTATTGAATATTGCTCCTCAATTCCTATTTTTGAAATAGAATGCACCGGGAAATGAACAGCGAAAATTTAAGATACAATTACATTGTTATTGAGGGAAATATCGGGGCCGGTAAAACCACACTCGCCTCGATGATAGCCGAGGAATACAATGCAAAGCTCATTCTGGAACGCTTTGCCGACAATCCTTTCCTGCCCAAATTTTATGAAGACCCGGCACGTTTCTCCTTTCCGCTTGAACTCTCATTTCTTGCAGACCGGTACCGTCAGCTGAAGGAGGAACTTGTTGAACAGGACCTTTTCAAATGTTTCACTGTAGCTGATTATTATTTTATGAAATCGCTTGTATTCGCATCTGCCACCCTTGAGCGCGAGGAGTATAACCTGTACCGGCAGATTTTCTATATTATTTACGGCTCTCTTCCCAAACCTGATCTTTATGTTTACCTGCACGTGACTACAGAGCGCCTGCTTGAGAACATAGCATCAAGAGGAAGAGCATATGAGAAATCGATCACGGGCGAGTACCTGACCGGCATCCAGGAAAGCTATTTTACCTTCTTCAGACAGAATCCGGAAAACCGTTATCTGGTACTCGATCTCAAGGATATGGACTTTGTCAGGAGGCCGGAGGACTACCGCCAACTGACAAGAACTATATTTAATGAAGACGTCCAAACGGGTATAAATCTCCGTAATTTCTGAAATTTTCATTTGTAATACGAGCAGAATGACTATTTTTATGTTAATTTTGTAATCTCTTCGCCGGAAGCTTTGATTAGCATCGGGCAGGATGTGTATAAAACTGATAATCGGGATTCGTTGAAAGGTCTTAAACTATGAATAATATAAGTTTTTCCCGGTAATGTGTAACGATTAATAATTATAGTATCATCACCTTTGGTTAATATATCATCAAGTAACTTACTGCAACTAAATAAAAGATCAACTATGAAAAACCTTACAAAACTTTTTGTCCTTCTGCTTGCTGCCGTTACCGTTTCAAGCTGCAGTAGTCTGGATAAGATGAAGAAGAACGCTAACCTCGTCAAGTATGAAGTTACGCCTAAAATTCTTGAAGCCCATGCAGGTATTGTGGCTGCGCAGGTAAAAGCTGTTTATCCTGAGAAGTATTTTGACAAGAACACCACACTTAAGATCACCCCGGTTCTCGTTTATGAAGGCGGTGAGACTGTGTTCGACGAACTGCTTTATGCACAGGGTGAACTGGTGCAGGGTAACAATAAGCCGGTAGGCAAAATTGGCGGGACAATTAACTGGTCCGGTGATGTTGCTTACAAGCCTGAAATGAAAGTTTCTGAATTTATGCTGCGTATAGAGGCCTCCAAAAAAGGAAAGACTCTTGCATTTGATCCAATTAAACTTGCTGACGGTGTCATCGCAACTTCGACTCTTGTAGAAAATCACGCAATGCCTATTGTTATCAAGGACAATTATCAGCGTATAGTTCCCGAACAGAAGGTTGCCGATATTTTATATAAAATAAACAGGTCGGACATCCAGGCAAGTGAGCTTAAGGCAGAAGACATCAAAGCTCTGAAAGATTATATCGCACTTGTAGGAGAGGCTGAAAGAATCGATTTCAAAGGACTTACAATAAGTTCATATGCTTCACCTGACGGCCCGCTGACACTGAATGAGAAGCTTTCAGGCCAGAGGGGTGTGAATGCAGACAAATATGTTCAGAAAGAGTTTGCAAAGGCTCCGGTTCTTGCTGATAAGACCCTGATAACCAGTAAAACGACTGCTGAAGACTGGGACGGTTTCAAAACCCTTGTCCAGGAATCGAATGTTCAGGACAAAGATCTCATCCTGAGAGTTCTCTCGATGTATCAGGATCCCATTGTCCGTGAGAAGGAAATCAAGAACATGTCAGCAGCTTATGAAGCACTCGCTGATGAAATTCTTCCTATGCTCAGAAGATCAAAATTCATTGTTGACGTAGACCTTGTCGGCCTGAATGATGATGAGATTCTAACAGCCATGAGAGGCGATGCTTCTGTACTCAGCCTTGAGCAGATGCTTTATGCAGGGTCTCTTACGACTGATCCTGACGAAATGCTCAAATTTTACCAGGTTGCAACCGAAAAGGACCCCAAGTGCTTTCGCGCATGGAATGATGTCGGTTATACATACCTGACAATGGGCAAATCTGCAGAGGGAATGGCTGCTCTTGAAAAAGCAAAAGCCCTTAAGAATGATGATGTTGTTAAGAACAATATGGGTTTTGCAGCCCTTCTCAACGGTGATGTAAAAGCCTCATCAGAGTATTTTAACTCGATGTCAGCTTCGACTCCTGAATCGAAATTCGGACTCGGCACCATAGCAATACATGAAGGCAAATATGATCAGGCTGTCAATCTGCTTGGCGACAAGCCTTCAATGAACCTTGCCCTTGCTCAGCTGCTGAAAGGTGACCTCAACAAGGCAAAAACCACAATGGATGCAGTTCCTCCGTGCAAATGCGGTGCTCCTTCATATCTGAAGGCTGTTATTGGCGCTCGCATGGACAACAGGGATGTTATGCTCAACGGCCTCCGCGAGGCAGTAGGGTACAACAGCAGCTGGAAAAACTTCGCCAGGACAGACCTCGAGTTTGCCAAATACTTCAAGGATGAGACTTTCATGTCAATAGTGAATTAGTTGACTCTTTTTTAAAATTAAAGCCCCGATCCGCCAGTAGGCGGACGGGGCTTTTTTTATCTGTTTTATATTTTTCCGCACAGATCCCATAACACTATTCCGACGCTTACCGCAATATTGAAAGAGTGCTTGGTTCCGAACTGCGGGATCTCTATGCATGAATCTGAGAGACCTATCACCTCCTGGGCCACACCTTTTATCTCGTGGCCGAACACCAGTGCATATTTACAGTCTTGAACGGGCATAAAATCTGCAAGCGATACAGATCCCTCCGCCTGTTCCACTGAGACCACAACGTAGCCATCCTCCCGTAGCGACCTCACGGCATCGGCGGTTTCTGAAAAATACTTCCATGATACTGATTCCGTGGCCCCCAGTGCGGTCTTGTTTATCTCGCGGTGGGGAGGGGTGCCCGTTATTCCGCAAAGGAATACAGACTCTATCAGAAAGGCGTCTGCAGTACGAAAAACTGAACCTATGTTGTTCAGGCTCCTGACATTGTCAAGCACGACCACGAAGGGGGTCTTTGGCGACTCGCGGAACTCGTTTATGCTTTTGCGGTTGAGCTCTTCATTGGCCAGCTTCCTCATATATCAGAATTTATGCGAAATTAATTATAAAAAAACACTAAATTACAATCCCTAAACAGGGAGAAATCCTAAAATTTACTTTTTTCTTAAAAAGCTGATTATGAATATTCACGAGTATCAGGGAAAATCTATTCTCCAGGTGTACGGCGTACCTGTTCAGGAGGGATTTATAGCAGAAAATGCGGAACAGGCTAAAGTTGTCGCCGAAGAGCTGCAAAAGAAATTCGGCACGGAAATTTTCGTCATCAAGGCACAGATCCATGCCGGAGGAAGGGGCAAAGGCGGGGGCGTTAAGATTGCTAAATCACCTGCAGAAGCAGCAGATGTGGCCTCACGCATGCTTGGGATGACCCTTGTCACACATCAGACCGGACCGGCGGGAAAGATAGTACACAAGGTTCTGGTGGCCCAGGACGTATATTATAAGGGAGAGTCAGATATACGGGAGTTCTATATGAGCATTCTCCTTGACCGTAAAAAAGCAAGATATGTGATAATGTATTCCACAGAGGGAGGAATGGACATTGAAGAGGTAGCCGATAAGAATCCCGGTGCAATCTTCACCGAGGAAATTGATCCGGGAATCGGTTTGCAGGATTTTCAGCTTCGGACCATTGCATTTAGCCTTGGCCTGAAAGGAAAGGCATTCAAGGAGATGGTAAGCTTTGTAAAAGGGATGTGGGAGGCATATATCTCCTCTGATGCCTCACTTATGGAAATAAATCCCCTGCTTAAGACAAGCGATGACAAGATCCTTGCTGTCGACTGCAAGGTCACTCTTGACGACAATGCTCTTTTCCGCCATCCTGAGCTGGCCGCCATGCGTGATCTGAACGAGGAAGACCCCACTGAGGTGGAGGCCACGGATAACAGTCTCAACTATGTGAAGCTCGACGGAGATGTCGGATGTATGGTCAACGGCGCGGGACTGGCAATGGCGACTATGGACCTGATACAGCTTTCAGGAGGCAGACCTGCTAACTTCCTCGACGTGGGAGGCGGAGCAAACGCCAGAACGGTCGAGTCTGGCTTCAGAATAATACTGAAAGACCCTAACGTAAAAGCCATTCTGGTAAATATCTTCGGAGGGATAGTAAGATGTGACCGCGTTGCCGCCGGCATTGTCGAAGCCTACAAGACGATCGGCAACATCAGTGTGCCTGTCATCGTAAGGCTGCAGGGGACCAATGCCGACGAGGCAAAAGAGCTTATCGAGGCTTCAGGACTTAAGGTCATCGCTGCAACGACTTTTACCGATGCGGCTGAAAAGGTCAGGAGTGCACTGAAATAAAAAGCCTTTAATTCCGGTCCCTGGTCCGGTTTGCAAATTAGTCCTCATCCGGGGGATCAACAGTGCCATTTATTTATAATTTGCGTACTCATTGACGTAATGAAGAATGAGTTTGCCGATATCGTAATTCCGCTTGCCGTTGCCGGAAGCTATACTTACCGGATTCCTCCTCAGCTACATGACAGGGTTTTCCGCGGAAGTCGCGTTGCTGTGCCGTTTGGTTCCAGAAGGATTTATTCCGGACTGGTTATCCGGATTCACAGTACGCCTCCTGAAAACTTTGTTCCCAGGGACATATCCGAAGTGATTCAGACATCAGGTGCTGTGAACGACCGTTTTCTTGATTTTATGGGCTGGATGGCCGATTATTACATGTCGCATCCCGGGGAGGTCCTCAAGGCAGCAATCCCTGCCTCTGAAGACATCCGCAGCCGGTCTGCGGCAAGAGAGGAGCTTCATGTGATCGCCACGCCGGCATTCCTTAAGGAGCTGGACCGGGAGGAAGGTGCCCTGCTGGCCCGGGCCCCCAGGCAGCGTGAGATTGCTGACACATATATCCGTATTCTGCTGCAGGAAGGGCTTACTCCCCCCGGACCTGTCAAGCGGTCTGAACTGGTGAAGGCTTCCGGAAGCAGTGCCTCTGTACTGAATGCCATGGTAGCAAAAGGTCTTTTCAGGATTGAATCCAGGGAAGCAGTGATGACGGAAAATGGAGAAGAGGTATCACCGCCTTATGCATTGAGCCACCCGCAGGAAGAGGCATATACAAGGATTAAGCAGCTTTTTAACGACCATGAGGTGGTGCTGCTTCACGGTGTTACCTCCAGCGGAAAGACAGAGCTCTATATTCATCTGATAAGGGAACAGATGGACCTGGGGAGGCAGGTTCTTTACATGCTTCCCGAGATTGCACTCACAACCCAGATCATTGAGAGGCTTCGCAGGCATTTCGGAACAGCAATCGAGATCTATCACTCGCGAGTATCGGCGAAGGCGAGGATGGAAATATGGAAGAGGGTCAACCTCCCTGCCGGCACTGAAGGCAGGATTAACCTGGTGCTCGGTGTCCGTTCATCACTCTTTCTGCCTTTCGCCGACCTTGGACTGGTGATTGTTGACGAGGAGCACGACTCATCCTATAAACAGTATGATCCTGCACCCCGTTACCATGCCCGTGATTCGGCAATGATGCTGTCACGCATCCACGGTGGCCGCACCCTTCTCGGTTCTGCGACGCCGGCACTCGAGAGTTATCACAATGCCGTCACGGGGAGATACGGTCTGGTTGAACTGAAGACACGCTTCGGTGATGTGATGATGCCCTCGATGATGCTTGCTGACACCAGGGAGGCGGGGAGAAGAAAGGCCATGTCGTCTCACTTCGCCCCCCAGATGCTTAACGCCGTTGAAGAGGCACTCACCAGGGGGGAGCAGGTGATACTTTTCCAGAACCGCCGCGGATTTTCACCCTTTATTATCTGCAGTGAATGCGGATGGGTGCCGGGATGCAGCGACTGTTCGGTAAGTTACACCTACCACAAGGGGATTGACCGGATTGTGTGCCATTATTGCGGCAAGAGAGCAAAGCTCCCGCAGAGCTGCGAGGCCTGCGGGTCAACTGCACTTGTGACAAGGGGTTTCGGGACTGAGAAGATCGAGGAGGAGATAAAAATAATATTCCCTTCGGCAGCGGTGGCAAGGATGGACCAGGATACCACCCGCGGCCGCAATTCACATTCATTGATACTCTCTGACTTTGCCGGCGGCGCAACAGATATCCTTATAGGAACACAAATGATTTCAAAGGGTCTCGACTTTGAAAACCTGACCGTGGTGGGGATACTGGATGCTGACAGTATGCTTCATTTTCCCGACTTCAGGGCCTACGAACGCAGCTTCCAGATGATGGAACAGGTGAGCGGAAGGGCAGGCCGGAGAAAACGCAGGGGCAAAGTGATAATCCAGACTGGCGACCCTTCGCACTTGATACTCAGGCAGGTACTTAAACACAACTATAAAGCAATGTACCTCACCCAGCTTGAAGAACGACAGATGTTCGGATACCCGCCCTTCACAAGACTCATCCGGATCACCCTTAAACACCGCGACATGGCCAGGCTCAACCAGTCAGCAGCAAGATTCGCCGGCACATTGCGGAGACGTTTGGGGAAAGCTGTTCTCGGACCGGAATTCCCTCAGGTAATGCAGGTTCAGAAATGGTACCTGAAGACAGTGATCATAAAACTCGGCAAAGATCTGTCTGCCTCAAAGGTCAAGGAAATGATACGCACGGCAATGGAGGCTGAGATAAAAATGTCAGGCAACAGCGGTCTTCACATTCATGCCGACGTTGACCCGCAGTGATACAGGTTGCTCATTTGGCTAAAAAGGTTATTTTTGTTCCTGTAAAGAAACTTTGCATGAAGATAGAGGTATCGAACGGGGAGATCATTGACAAGCTGACAATCATAGAGATAAAGCTTGAAAGAATTACCGATGCCGGTAAAACAGGCAACCTGAAGAAAGAATTTGATATACTTGACAAAGCAGCTTCAATGGTAATTAAGCGGTCTGACCCTCTCTATACAGACCTGTACCGTGTAAATTCCGAATTATGGGATATTGAGGACCGTATAAGGGACATGGAGCGCAGGAAATACTTTGGCTCCGACTTCATTGAAACAGCCAGGCAGGTATACATTAAGAACGATCTCCGGTCTGAAATCAAGCGGAAGATAAACCTCTCCACCGGCTCTGATCTCATTGAAGAAAAATCATACGACAAGTATTGAGATGAGCCTCCTCGTTATTCGCACATCGTCAATGGGTGATGTGATCCTTACACTGCCTGTCCTGCGCGCCTTTTCGGCATCATATCCGGGGGAAGAGATGGTTTTTGTCACCAAGAAACCCTTTGACCGTTTTGTTACCGATATTCCGGGAGTACATGTGTTTCTTTCAGACCACCACGGAAGGCACAGGGGAATAACCGGTGTCTTCAGGGTATACAGGGACCTCAGGAAGGAGTATGACATAACTGCGGTAGCTGACCTTCATGATGTACTGAGGTCAAAGCTGCTCCGTTTTCTTTTCCGTATGCGGGGGTGCAGGGTGGCCTCTATTGACAAGGGAAGGTCGGAAAAAAAGCAGCTTACAAAGGGCAGGGCACCGGGGCCTCTGAAGCATACCGCAGAACGTTATTCCGATGTACTTGCCAGGGCTGGTTTCCCGGTAAAACCTGTAGTGGGTCCCTGGCTGAAACCAAAGGCAACGGGACTTGAAAAGAGTGCACCACGGATTACGGAGAGTCACGGACGCCTGATAGGCGTCGCCCCTCTGGCAAAGCACAAACTGAAGATGTGGCCGACTGAAAAGATGGTGGCTATGCTAAATATGGTTGCAGCAAAAACGGATTGCACAATCTTTCTCTTCGGCAGTCCTGATGAGGCTGAAATGATATCTGAGATTGCCGCAAAAATTCCCGGATCTGAGGCAATGGCCGGAAGAATAGGACTTGAGGAGGAGATAGCCCTTATCTCAGGACTTGACCTCATGATAGCGATGGATTCTTCAAATATGCACCTTGCAGCCATGCTGGGTGTAGACACTCTATCAATATGGGGAGCCACACATCCCTGGGCAGGGTTCAGCGCCTGGGGAATGCCGGAAGATAATCAGATTCAGATACCAGTATCCGACCTCACCTGCAGACCCTGCACGGTTTACGGAAAAGGCGAATGCCGCAGGGGCGACCTTGCCTGCCTCAACTGGCTCACACCTGAAAATGTCCTTGCAAAAGTTATGGAAAAGCTTGACCGGGCAGAAGCAAAGGAATGATATTCAAGATAAAAACATTCATGATAAAACGGATAAGACTCATTGCCGGATTTGCCATGGCAATTACCTGTGCCTTAGGGGGATGTACGACGCAGGAAGTTGACACCTTCAGCTCGGCCGATCTGGCGAGCCCTCTGATGGGAACTGATTCGGAATACCTGCTGTCACACGGTAACACTTATCCCGCAGTGGCACTTCCCTGGGGAATGAATTTCTGGACCCCGCAGACACGCCTCAACGGTGACGGATGGTGTTATGCCTATGACGACCATAAAATTGTCGGCATAAAACAGACTCACCAGCCCAGCCCCTGGATTAATGACTATGCTGCTTTCTCGCTTATGCCTGTGACAGGAGGCAACCTCATCACAGAAGAACGGAGAGCTTCCTGGTTTTCCCACAAGGCTGAGGTCTCCAAACCTTATTATTACAGCGTATATCTTGCTGATCATGACGTTACGGCAGAGGTAACACCGACCGAAAGAGCTTCGGTTTTCAGGTTTACCTTTCCGGAAAACGATTCTTCTGCCATTGTAATCGATGCTTTCAAAGGAGGATCAATGGTCAGAATCATACCCTCCGAGAGAAAAATTACAGGTTACTGCCGTAACAATCACGGAGGTGTACCGGAGAACTTTCACAACTACTTTGTGATCATTTTTGACCGCGACTTTGACTTTTACTCTTCCTGGCTTGACGGAAAAATCGCTGAAGGTTCTCCTGTTCAGGAGGGTGATCACGCCGGTGCCGTGATAGGGTTCAAAACTTCCCGCGGTGAGGTTGTAACAGCCAGGATAGCTTCATCATTCATTTCCCCCGGACAGGCTCAGCTTAACCTTGAGCGGGAGATCGGGGCAAAGAGCTTTGAAGTGGTGATGGATGCAGCCCGCAACCGCTGGAATGCAGAGCTTGGCCGCATAAAGGTAGAAGGAGGCACTGATGATCAGACCCGCACATTCTATTCGACCCTCTACCGTACCCTGCTTTTCCCGAGGATGTTCTTTGAAATCAATAAGGAAGGGAACCCTGTCCACTACAGTCCTTATAACGGGCAAACCCTTCCCGGCAAAATGTTTACCGACAACGGGTTCTGGGACACCTTCAGGGCTGCAATACCGTTCATTACTCTGATGTACCCGGACCAGAGCTCACAGATAATGGAAGGTCTTGTCAATACGTACCTCGAAAGCGGATGGCTACCCGAGTGGGCCAGTCCAGGTCACAGGAACTGCATGGTAGGTAGCAACTCGGCCTCGCTCATTGCCGACTCGTATCTGAAGGGCATCAGAGGTTATAACATTGATACCCTCTGGAGCGCCCTTGTAAAGAATACAAAAGGTCACGGACCGGTTCACTCAGTTGGCAGATACGGAGCAGAATACTACAACAGACTGGGCTACGTACCTTATAATGTGGGTATTAATGAGAACGTAGCCCGCACGCTTGAATACGCTTATGCCGACTGGTGCCTGTGGCGACTGGCGAAAGAGATCGGCAGGCCGCAGCAGGAGATTGACCTTTATGCTTCGCGTGCTCAGAATTACCGCAATGTATTCGACCCCGACAGAAAACTGATGCGTGGCCGCAATGAGGACGGCAGCTTCCAGTCGCCATTCAGTCCCTATAAATGGGGTGACGCCTTCACCGAAGGCAACAGCTGGCACTATACCTGGAGCGTCTTTCATGATATTAACGGACTTGCAGAACTGATGGGAGGAAGCGATAAGCTGGCACAGAAACTCGACTCTGTTTTTATTGTGCCACCGGTGTTCGATGACTCGTATTACGGTTTCCCGATTCATGAGATAAGGGAGATGCAGATAATGAACATGGGCAACTATGCTCACGGCAACCAGCCTATCCAGCATATGATCTACCTGTACAACTATACGCCTGAGCCCTGGAAGACACAGGTGAGGGCGAGGCAGGTGATGGACAAACTGTATAACTATACTCCTGACGGTTATTGCGGCGATGAAGATAACGGCCAGACCTCTGCATGGTATGTCTTCAGTGCACTGGGTTTTTATCCCGTGACACCGGGGACTGGCGAATATGTCCTGGGATCGCCACTGTTTAAAAAGGCGACGGTAACATTTGAAAATGGCAGGAAGCTCATTATAGAAGCACCGGAAAACAGCCGTGAAAATGTTTATGTAGGAACCCTGACCCTTGACGGCCGTGATGTGAAAGTAAATTTTCTCAAACATGAAGAGATGCAAATGGGCGGAGTCCTCAGATTCGGGATGATCTCCTCCCCGGACACCGGACGCGGAACAGCGGGGGAAGCAAGACCTTACTCGGTTACTGCAACCGGCACAGACGTACAAAGGTGAGCCACATTTTGTTTTTCTTCAACTTTGGTATAACTTTGCAATAAGTTCATCAACGTTGCAGCTGATGATCCCAAAGATCACACAGGTAAAAATGGAACGGGTATTTTACTTTCCAAACCTCACCAGGAACTACAGGCGACTGTTCGAGTGCCTGATGTTTTACAATTAGATTTTTCCGGAAAGAATAACCAACGGGTTATTAAGATGAGGGCGTTGTCAGCGACCGTCATCCTTCTGTCTGCCTGACCTGCAACAATAGTTTACAATTAATCACCAATATCATGTTTGAAAAAATAATTCCCCATACAGATACGCCAGAGAGGCCCGCATCAGCTGAAGGCAACTTTTACAAATCCAGCGGGAACAAGATCGGCCCGGGAATGAATGCACGTATTCAGAAACTCAGGAAGCTCAGTTTTGAAGCAGAACCTTCTCTCTCGATTGAGAGGGCACTTCACGAAACGGCATTTTATAAAGAGAATTTCGGCAAATATTCTATCCCTGTATTGCGTGCACTGAATTTTCTGGATCACTGCAAAAAAAAGACTTTATATCTGGGTGAAGGCGAGCTGATTGTGGGAGAACGCGGTCCAAAGCCCAAGTGCGTCCCCACCTTCCCTGAACTGACCTGCCACAGCGTGGAGGATTTTCACGTGCTGAACACACGTGATATGCAGCGTTACCTGATCAGCCAGAAAGATATTGACTTGTACGAAAAGGAAGTCATACCCTACTGGCAGGGAAAGACACAGCGCGAACGCATCTTCAGTCACGTTCCGGCTGAGTGGAGGGCAGCCTACGAGGCAGGACTGTTCACCGAGTTCATGGAACAGCGGGCACCGGGCCACACGGCACTCGACGGTAAGATCTATCACAGGGGAATGCTCGATTTCAAGAGGGAGATTGCAGCTAACCTCGCCTCACTTGACTACCTGAGCGACCCTGAAGCCACTGACAAGGCTGAGCAGTGGAAGGCAATGGACATTTCGTGTGATGCAGTCATCGTATTTGCCGAACGTCATGCAGACCTTGCAGATATAATGGCGGCCACAGAGAAAGATACTGTCCGGGCAGATGAGCTGAGAAAGATAGCGGAAGTATGCCGTTGGGTGCCTGCCAATGCGCCCAGGAACCTTTGGGAGGCTATACAGATGTACTGGTTCGTCCATCTTGGCACTATCACCGAGCTTAATGGCTGGGATGCAATGAACCCCGGTCACTTTGACCAGCATCTTGCACCGTTTTACTACAGGGAGATTGAAGAAGGCACTCTTACCCGTGATCAGGCAAAGGAACTGATATCCTGTTTCTGGATCAAGGTTAACAACCATCCCGCACCTCCCAAAGTGGGCATCACAGCACGTGAAAGCGGTACCTATAACGACTTTACCAACATCAATATCGGTGGTGTAAAGAGCGACGGAACCGACGGCAGCAGTGAAGTCTCCTATATCATGCTTGAAGTTATAGAGGAACTGCATGTCCTTCAGCCGGGAAACTCGGTGCATATAAGTGCAAAGACACCTGACAAGTTTCTACTCGCCGCTGCCCGTGTTATACGTCAGGGTCACGGCTACCCGTCAGTATTTAACCCTGACATATACATACTCGAGCTGCTCCGCCAGGGTAAGTCGCTGCAGGATGCCCGTGAGGGAGGGTGCAGCGGTTGTATTGAAGTAGGCGCCTTCGGCAAGGAAGCATACCTGCTCACAGGCTATCTCAATGTTCCGAAGATACTAGAGGTGACACTGAACAACGGCACGGATCCCGTCACAGACAAAGTGGTTGGCATTGCCACCGGTGACCCGCGCACTTTCAGCTCTTATGAAGAGCTTTACAACGCCTTCCTGAAACAGGTCCATTTTATTGTCGACCAGAAAATGAGAGTCAGCAACTATATCGACCGGATGTTTGCAAAATATGCTCCGGCGCCGTTCCTTTCAGTTGTCATAGAGGACTGTATCTCCAGAGGGAAGGATTATTATGACGGAGGTCCGCGCTACAACACAAGCTATATTCAGTGTTGCGGACTGGGTACCGTCACAGACAGCCTGGCTGCCCTGAAGAAGCACGTCTTCGAAGACGGGACTTTCAAGATCGACAGGGTTCTGAATGCAGTTCTCAAAAACTTCGAAGGGGAGGAAGTTCTGCGTCAGACAATAGTTAACCGTACTCCTTTCTTTGGTAATGACAACGAGTATGCTGACTCGATAGCAGTGAAGGTTTATGATGACCTTGTGGCTGAGATTGACGGTAAACCGAACATAAAATCCGGAGGGAAATACCATCTTAACATGCTCTCAACCACCTGTCATGTCTATTTCGGCAAGGTCATGGGAGCCACACCCAACGGAAGACTTGCCGGCAAGTCCATTTCTGACGGCACGTCACCTTCACACGGTGCTGATACCCATGGCCCTACAGCAGTGGTGAAGTCGCTGACAAAACTTGATCATGTCAAGTCGGGAGGCACTCTGCTGAATCAGAGGTTCCTTCCGAGCCTTATGCGTAAGGATGAAGACATCAGGAAACTGGGACAGCTCATCCGCAGTTATTTTACCCTTGGAGGACATCATATTCAGTTCAACATCGTGGATACTGCAACGCTGTATGCAGCACAGGCCTGTCCGGAAGATTACAAAGATCTCCTTGTGAGGATGGCAGGGTACAGTGACTATTTCAACGATATGAATGCTGATCTGCAGCAGGAGGTAATTGAAAGGACCGAAAATGATTCGTTCTAGGGTTCTGCCCCTGCCTGCAAAGAAAACCGCACACCTATCCTGATGAAATCCGGGGATGTCTGAAAGTCTGATTTTCGATATAAAGCGTTATGCCATCAATGATGGCCCCGGTATAAGGGTTGTAATCTTCTTCAAAGGCTGCAATCTTAACTGCGCGTGGTGTCATAATCCCGAGAGCATATCACCGGGGCGGGAGAAGATGTTCGCCCCGGCAAAATGCATAAGGTGCGGAAGCTGTGTGGAGGTGTGCCCTGAAAAGGCAATAACCCTCACACCTGACGGTATCGTGACCGATCCTGATATATGCAGGGTCCACGGCAGATGTGCTGAGGTCTGCCCGACCAAAGCCATAGAGATGTCAGGAAGAGTGATGACTGTTGAAGAGATAATGACTGCCATAGAAAATGAGCGGGTTTTCTTTGACCATTCGGGAGGCGGAGTCACTTTTTCGGGAGGAGAGCCTCTGACCCATACCCGGATACTGAAGAAACTGCTGCACGAGTGCGGTTTGAGAAAAATACACAGGGCAGTGGATACGGCGGGGAATGTGAGTTCTGACCTTATACTTGACATTGCCTCAGGCACAGACCTTTTCCTTTACGACCTGAAGATGATGGATTCAGACCTTCACCGCAGGTGGACCAATGTTCCCAATGAGCGGATACTTCATAATCTTACCCTTCTTTCAGAAGCCGGAGCGGAGATAATCATCCGGATACCGTTGATGGGAGGTATAAATGATACGGAGGAGAATATTGAGCAGACTGCGAAATTCATTTCCGGGCTTGCAGGAAAGAAAAAAGATATAAATCTTTTACCTTTCCACAAGATTGCCCAGAACAAGTATATGAAGCTTGGCCGGCCTGAATCCTTTGAGCTCTTCGAAGAGCCTTCGAAGGAGACGCTTGGCCGTGTCATCGATCAGTTTGCCGGCCACGGGCTGAAAGCAACAGTGGGAGGATAACCGGGCTGACTGATTGGGATTGAAAATTCACAATAAATCCAGGACCATGATAAAACTAAACCTTTCCGGTATTTTTCCACCCCTGCCCACGTCATTCGACAAGGATGAAAACCTTCTTCCAGAAAAGATCAGGCATAATATAGAAATGTTGTCAGTGTACGGCCTGTCAGGCTTCCTGATACTGGGCTCGAACGGTGAGCAGGTGATGCTTACGGAGAAAGAGAGTAGTGAGGCCGTTGCAGCCGCCAGGAAGGCTCTGCCCAAAGATAAGCTGCTGCTGGCAGGCACCGGGGGGCAGTCGACCCGCGAGACAATAAGCCTGACGAAGGCGGCTGCCGCTGAGGGTGCCGATGCTGTACTCGTAATTAACCCATTCTATTTCAAGGGTCTCATGACCCATGAGGCTCTCGTTAAACATTACCTGGATGTGGCTGACGCTTCCCCTGTACCGGTGATTGTCTATAATATGCCCGGAAACACCGGAATAGACATGACGGCCGCGATGGTCACAGAGATGGCTGCTCATCCCAACATTGCGGGTATGAAAGAATCAGGGGGCAATGTTGTCAAGATGGGGGAGGTGCTGAGGAGTGTCAGGCCCGGTTTCCAGGTTCTGGCAGGGGGAGCAGGCTTCCTGCTGCCAGCGCTTTCCATGGGGGCGGTAGGAGGCATCCTTGCTCTTTCAAATATAGCTCCCGCGCAGTGTATTGAGATATACCGTCTGTTTCTCGCAGGTGACATTGCTAATGCACGTGCCCTGCAGCATAAAATGATACCTGTCAATTCGGCAGTGACCGCACGGTGGGGTGTACCCGCACTGAAAGCGGCGATGGATCATCTCGGTCTTTACGGCGGTCCGGCAAGAAGACCTCTCCTGCCTTTAAAGAATGATATTATGGAGCAGCTCCTGAAACTGATCAGTGAAAGTGAAATCAAACAATTTCCCAGGTAAAAACACGAGCCATGAAAGGAAGAAAGTTACTGATGATTCCCGGTCCCATAGAGTTTGAACCGGCTGTGATGCAGGCTGTAGGTATGCAAACAACGAGTCATGTCGCCCCGGACTTTATAGCATCATTCGGACATGCCCTTGAAATGATGAGAGAAGTGTGGCTTGCACCTGCAGGTCAGCCTTTTATAATTGCCGGCACCGGAACATTGGCCATGGATATGGCCGGGTCGAACCTCATCGAACCGGGAGACAGTGCACTTGTCATTTCCACCGGCTATTTCGGCGACAGATATGCTGATCTGCTCAGTAGATACGGTGCAAATGTCACATTGCTGAAAGCTGCAACCGGGGAGACAGTAAAAGTGTCAGAGGTTGAGGCTGAGCTTAAGAAAAAGAGGTACAAACTGATGACCTTTACGCATGTCGACACTTCTACCGCCGTAATGGTCGATCCCGAGCCTCTTGGTCTCCTGGGTCAGAAATACGGAGTCATGACGGTTCTCGACGGTGTCTGTTCCGTTGCCGGTGAGGAGATAAGGCAGGATGAGTGGAAGATAGATGTTGTTCTTACGGCCTCGCAGAAAGCGGTTGGGGTGCCTCCCGGGCTTGCCCTTATGGTTATCTCGGAGAAAGCCCTGGGGGTTTGGAAGGAAAGGAAGACGCCGGTGGGCAACTATTACTGCGACTGGAGTCACTGGCTCCCGGTGATGAAGGCGTATGAAGAACGCAGGCCTTCCTACTTCGGCACTCCGGCAGTAAACCTTGTCACCGGACTTGAGGTAAGCCTCGGGATCATCCTTAAGGAAGGTATGGATTCCCGTTTCGCACGGCATCAGCGTCTTGCCAGGGTTTTCCGTGCGGCAATAAAGGATATGGGTCTGAAGATGATACCTCTAAGTGAGGAAATCAGTGCCAGTACCCTGTCAGCTCCGTACTACCCTGAGGGCGTTCAGTGGGCATCCTTCATGAAGGCAATTGCCGCATCGGATGTAATACTTGCAGGAGGGCTGCTTCCTGAGATAAAGGAAAAGTATTTCCGCGTAGGCCACATGGGGTCTGTAACAAACGGAGATATACTTGCAACTATTTCAGCAATCGACAATGCTCTGAAAAGTTCCGGTTACAGGTCGGGTAAGTGAGGGAAACCGCTGACAGATTCAGACCGGCTGCCAGACTCTGTGGAATGAGTATCTTTATACCTGAATTTATTTCAATCCGTAGAACAATTAAAAGTACCTGTCATGTCACTTTATGAAAAAATAGCCGGCGACCTCATGGCTGCTATGAAGGCGCAGGATAAGGGCATCCTGGAGGCCCTTAGGGCAGCAAAGGCTGCATTCATTATTGCAAAATCCGAAAAGGGAGCAGATGCCGTACTGAATCCTGAAGAAGAGATCAGAATAATCCAGAAGCTGGTAAAACAGAGAAGAGAATCCTCCGCCATTTACAGGGAACAGAACCGCTCTGACTTATATGAAAAGGAGGATGCCGAGGCGGCAGTACTGGAGCGTTATCTGCCGGCAAAGATGAGTGCAACGGAGCTGGCTGAAGTCCTCATGTCAATTATAACCAGGGTGGGTGCCAACTCTCCTTCAGATATGGGGAAGGTAATGGGCGTTGCCTCCAAAGAGCTCGCCGGTAAGGCTGACGGCAGGGAGATCTCAGCTATTGTTAAACAACTACTGGGATAAACTGTTCCTATATTGCCTGATTGTCCTGTGTCCGGGACTAGAAAAAAATCTGCAGATATATGTCTGAGGGGGAAAAGAGAAAGGCCGGCAGCGGTCTCAGAGAGCTTATGAAGCTGTACAGGTTTCTCAAACCTTACCGCTGGATATTTGCTCTTGGCATGTTCTTTCTCCTGATCTCCACAGGTGCCAGCCTGATGTTTCCAAAACTTCTCGGTGACCTCGTTGATATGGGGAACAAGGGAAAGATGATGGCTGAGATAAGCCGCACAGGTTTACTCTTGCTCGCCATACTGATAGTACAGGCCCTTTTTTCCTATTCCCGGACGAGGATCTTTGTTTTCGTGACCGAGAAAACCCTGGCTTCAATCCGGCAGCATCTGTACAATCACATGATAAGGCTGCCAATGGCTTTCTTTTCAGAGCGCAGGGTGGGTGAGCTGAACAGCAGGATCTCATCTGATGTCTCTCTAATGCAGGATTCCCTCACAGGCACGCTGGCGGATTTTCTATCCCAGATACTTGTTATCACGGGGGGAGTAACACTCATGATGATCAGTTCCTTCAAACTGACCCTGTTCATGCTTGCCATTGTTCCGGCCATGGCGCTCATGGCCTTCTTTTCAGGAAGAGCTATAAGAAGGTATTCCAGGAAGGCGCAGTCATTCGTGGCAGAGTCCAATACAATAGTAGAGGAGACGCTGCAGGGAATACAGAATGTAAAGGCCTTCACCAATGAGCCGTTCGAGATAAACCGGTACCGTGAAAAAACCGAAGAGGTAGCACGGGCAGGCATCAAGGGAGGCAAGTATCAGGCGGCGGTCTCTTTCATTGTCCTGGGATTTTTCATTTCAATGGCAGCTGTAATATGGCGGGGTTCTGCCATGATTGCCAGCGGGCAGATGGAGGCTGGTCAGCTGTTCTCGTTCGTCATATATTCAGGCTTCATCGGCGGAAATATTGCAGGGATGGCCGGGGTGTACACAAGACTTCAGAAGACGATAGGCGCAGCCGAGAACCTGCTGTTGCTGCTTGACGAACCGGCAGAGGCTGTTGATATGGTGCAGCTTCAGGATCCTTCACTTACACTTCGGGGGCACATCTCGTTCGAGGGAGTGGAGTTCAGGTATCCTTCACGTACAGAGGCAGTTGTGCTGAAGGATGTAAATTTCAGTATTGATCCGGGGCAGCAGGTTGCACTTGTCGGTCCGAGCGGGGCAGGCAAATCGACAGTCACATCGCTGTTGCTGAAGTTCTATGAGCCCACCGGAGGTAGGATCCTGTTTGACGGCCGTGACAGCCGTGATTTTCCGGTAACCTCCCTGCGGGCACAGATGGCCATTGTGATGCAGGATGTATTCCTTTTCGGGGGCACTATCCGCGAAAACATTGCATACGGGAAGCCAGGTGCCGGAGAAGAGGAAATAAAGGAAGCGGCAATACAGGCCAATGCCTGGGATTTCATCAGTTCGTTTCCTGAGAAGCTGAATACTGTTGTAGGTGAGCGAGGCGTCCAGCTTTCAGGGGGGCAGCGTCAGCGGATTGCCATTGCCAGGGCAGTGCTCAAGGACCCTAAAATACTGATACTTGATGAAGCTACCTCGTCACTCGACTCTGAATCTGAAAGGCTGGTACAGGAGGCGCTTGAAAAGCTGATGAAGGGACGGACATCGCTGGTAATTGCGCACAGGCTTGCAACGGTACGCAATTCAGACACAATCCTGGTTCTCAATGATTCGACTATTGTTGAACAGGGTACCCATACCGAACTTCTTTCAAAAGGGAACGGACTTTACAAAACACTTACCGAACTTCAGTTCGCGACGTGACCACACCCGGGTATATAAAAAGAAGCCCGCCGAAGTCTTACCCTGAAAAGACCTCGGCGGGCATAAGCGGGATAATTTACCCCTACTAAAATTCTCAAATTTTCCCTGTCAACACTAAACTAATCCAACTAAAATATTTTGAATATCTATCCTTCCAAAACCTGCATCAAAGTTAAGCACCCGCAGAAGGACAGTCTTTACATTTTTCGGGACAAATATTTCATAATTCACACATTTATCCTCTCTGCCGGAACATATCTTCCTAATCCCATTGTTTCTTCAAACTCCCTGATGAACTTCATAAGAAAGGCGGAATAATCCTCCCGGGCAAAGTAGGCAGAAGCTTCGCAGGGGGAAGACGGGATATCCTCAAATGTGTTTTCGGCAACAGAGTTTCGTATTTCTGCTCCGGCAAGATCAATTCGTTCACCGTTGATCCGGTTATAAAAATACCATCCTTTCTTATTGTGTGTCTTTAATATTTCAGCTCCGAAGATGTCGTGGATTAGCATGGATATGACTGTATCCTGACTCTCTTTCAGCGGGCCTGACTCAGGAATATTATCAGATGAAATTGTATTCCTGAGTGTTTCCTGTATTGTTGTCCTGTTAAACCAGTTTGTATTCATGTCTTCCGTCATGTTAATAATGTTGCTGGTTTGGGCCCTGGCTGCCATATGTGTTATTTTTTGAAAGGTACAAAGACCATTACGGCCCCGACAGCCATTACCGCAATCCCGATCAGAGGAGACCAGTTCAGGTTGTGTCTTTTATTTGCGCTTATCTCGAGTTCTCCTAGATCCACCACTTTTTCCCTGGAGAAGTATGTGACAGTGGTAAAAATGGTCAACAGTGCTCCGATTACAATAATTACGATTCCCGCCTTCTTCATAGGTCTTGATTTGATTGGTTTATATCTTAAAAAGTCAGTTTCAAAAAAATAGGTATTTTCCATTTCACCCACGACAGTTGAGTTTAAAGTTAGCATCACCTTGTCAATCCGGCAGTCTGGTATGCTGAGGATCCGGTTCCGCACCTCAGTTAATAGCACCTTATAAAATTAAATGAATCAGATCTTTTGGGTATTACAGATTTTTTGGAAAGAGTTATATAATTCACACTTTTCGTGAGATCAGCGGGGACAGTTTCGGGGGTACTGCTGAGAAACAAGAAGCCCGCTTTCCCCGCCGTGTGGCGGGGAAAGCGGGCTTTGTCGGGGTGATGTGACTCGAACACACGACCCCTACGTCCCGAACGTAGTACGCTACCAACTGCGCTACACCCCGATTGCCTGAATAATTTCAGGTGTGCAAAAATAACCAAAATTTTATAACCGGTACAAAGAAAGCCCTGATTTTTGCTGTCAGAAGGCCGCAGTCTGGTGTAGCTAACCTTTTAACAGTTCGGCAACCTTTCGCTGAAGATCATTACTGTTTACCGGCTTTGAGAGATAATCAGTGCAACCCGCGGCCAGGGCCTTGGGCTTGTCTTCCGGGAATGCATACGCCGTAACAGCCAGGATGGGCAGGGACCTGAACTCCACCTCCTGACGCAATCGCCTTGTCAGTGAGAGTCCGTCTTCCTCACCGGCCAGTGAGATGTCCATTACTACAAGGTCAATATGCCGGCTGTGCAGGAGCTCCCAGGCATCACGCGCATTGGTGACGGCTGATATGTCATATATTCCGGAAAGGAGTTTCCTGAAATACAACTGGCTATGCGCATCATCTTCAACAATCAGAACAGATTTGTGTTCCGTGGATAACTGGTCTTTCATATTCTGATAAGTTTATATGACAGTGTTCCGGCATTTATTTTTTCTCCGTGGATGAGTGCTGTATTCCAGTCAGTATTCGGATGTGTCATCCTGAATTTATCTTTTCCTTTAAGGTCTCCCGAGGCTTCTTTCTCAATTAAATGAGACGCTCCGGGAGCAGCCGTTACCATATCTGCACAAGCCCTGTCAAGTGCAACGGGATCTTTTGATGCCGCTATCCCGATGTTGCCAACCAGCGGAAGATCATTATGACCCCAGCAGTCGCAGTCAGGTGACACGTCCATTATAAAACTGACATGAAGCGCCTCTTTGCCTTTCACTGCTGCAAAGGCGTATTCTGCAAGTTTCCTGCTCAGGATATCCCCCCCGGGTCCCCATACAACCCTTGCAGAATCGAACTGGCAGACTGCAACACACTGGCCGCACCCGGTACATTTTTCAGTATCGATGTGAGCTTTCCGGTTTTCCATAAGATGAACCGCATCGTGAGCACAATTTATGACGCACATATTGCATCCGGTGCAGGTCTTTTCATATATCTCAGGAGGGTTACCGGAGTGAAGGAAGAGCTTCCCGCCCACGGAGGCGCACCCCATACCGAGATTCTTGATTGCACCGCCAAACCCTGTCTGTTCATGCCCCTTGAAGTGATTGAGGGTAATGATAACATCAGCATCAGCCACCGCAGTGCCTATCATGGCTTTCTCAGTGTATTCCAGGTTAATTTCTATCTCACGGTAGTCGGTACCCTTAACCCCGTCTGCAATGATGACATTGCATCCCGCACTGAGAGGGTTGTAACCGTTTGAAAAGGCCGCCTCGAGATGGTCAGGAGCATTTGATCTCTGTCCGTGATACAAGGTGTTGCAGTCAGTCAGATAGGGCTTTCCTCCCTTCGCCCTGACCATGCCTGCGATCTTTGCTGCGAAGTTGGGCCTCAGGTAGGCCATGTTCCCCGGCTCGCCGAAGTGAACCTTGATGGCTGTCATTTTGCGGTTGAAATCGATCCCGTCAAACCCGGCAGCCCTGACCAGTTTTTCCAGCTTTTTAAGCAGGTTCAGCGAGGGAGTGCTGTGCATGTCGGTGAAGTATACCTCAGAGGCCTTCATACAGTTGTGCAAAAACCTTAAACATTAAGGACATCGATGAGGTCAATGAGGTGCTGATTAAGTCCTTTATGGAGTTTAACCGCTTTCCTGAAGGGCACCAGTACGACCACATCATTCTGGAGCCCTACCATTACGCTTTTCTGGTCATCGAGCAGCGCTTCCACGGCTGCATTTCCAAGACGCGAGGCATTGACACGGTCAAGTGCTGAGGGCGATCCGCCTCTCTGCAAATGTCCCAGAATGGAGACCCTGATATCATAGTCGGTAAATGCAGGCTTAAGCCTTTCGGCAATGGCCATTGCACCTCCCTCTTCATCGCCCTCGGCAACAATAATTATATTGCTCGATTTCTTTCTCTTGTTACCGTTTTCGATCATTTTCTTGAGATCACGGCCTTCGCCCTTAATCTCTGGCATAATAATCGCCTCGGCACCGGTGGCAATACCGCTGAAGAGGGCTATATGTCCTGCCTCGGCACCCATCACCTCGACGAAAAACATCCTGTTGTGAGCGCTGGCTGTGTCACGGATTTTGTCAACACACTGGACTACAGTGTTGAGAGCCGTGTCATAACCTATTGTATAGTCGGTACCGTAAATGTCGTTGTCAATTGTTCCTGGCACCCCTACAAACGGGATGTTATATTCCTCATCAAATATCCTCGCTCCCGTAAAGGAGCCGTCACCGCCTATGACTATAACGCCGTCTATCTCCGCAGCCCGCAGGTTTTCATAGGCCGTTCTTCTTCCCTCCGGTGTTTTGAACTCCTCGCAGCGGGCTGTTTTCAGGATTGTTCCGCCCCGCTGGATAGTGTCACTCACACTGTGAGCCTTCAGTGGCTTGAAATTGGCATTGATCATTCCCAGGTAACCGTGTCTTATGCCAATAACTTCCAGCCCGTTGAAGATGGCCGTACGGGTGACTGCCCGTATTGCAGCATTCATTCCGGGAGCATCGCCTCCCGAGGTCAAAACCCCTATTCTTTTGATTTTCGCCATGGTAAAATATTGTAGAAACTAAAGAAACGCAAAGGTAGGAATATTTTCAGCCATAACAAAAATCGGTGTCTCCGCCGTTCATAACCTTTCAACCGAAGCTGCGACCTCATGAATCAGCCAATGTGGAGTTGAGGTTGCCCCGCAAATACCTGCACTTTCTGCATTCCGGAACCACACAGGGTCTATTTCTTTCACGGATGAAATGAAATGGGTCCGTTTATTTTCACTGAGGCAAACCTCAAAAAGCATCTGCCCGTTTGAGCTGGTTTTCCCGCTCACAAAAATGATCACGTCATGCTCTTTCGAAAATTTCCTGAGCCTTGGCTCCCTTCCTGAAACCTGGCCGCAAATTGTGTTACTGACCCGGAGAGCTGCTGCGGGGAATTTCAGATGCACCTTTTCAACCTCTTCAGAGATAATATCTGCCAGACGGCCATAATCAGTCTTACTCATCGTGGTTTGGGAAAACAGGTAAACAGGCCTTGTACAATCTATCTTCGGAATGTCTTTCACAGAGCTGACAAGGATGGCGTCTCCCCCGGCAGCACCAAGAAGCCCCACAACCTCTGCATGTCCTTCCTTCCCGTAAATGACTACCTGCCCGTTTTCATCCCGGGCATTTGCTGCAGCACGTTTGATCCTTTGCTGCAGGGCGTGAACTATCGGGCATGTGGCATCAATAACCGTAATACTGTTTTTCAGCGCTGTTTCATAGGTTGACGGGGGTTCTCCGTGTGCCCGGACAAGCACCTTACAGTTTTTCAACTGCATAAACTGATCATAGTTTATAGTTACCAGTCCTAGTCTTTTAAGGCGGGCCACCTCAGTCTCATTATGCACTATTTCACCGAGACAGTAAACCTTTTCTCCAGCACACAGGGATTCCTCGGCCAGCGATACCGCGTTCTCAACGCCGAAGCAAAAGCCGGAGCCCAGTTCAATTACTGCCTTCATTCAGTTTCCCGTTGTATAGTTTCCTGAACCAGACCATCTGTTCCTCCATTGTCATGTGACTGTTGTCAAGCAATACCGCATCATCTGCCATCCGCAAGGGGCTGGCCTCCCGTGATCCGTCAATCAGGTCACGTTCATTGATGTTTCTGATGATTGCCTCCCTGTCAGCAGGCATACCCTTTCCGACAAGTTCGAGATACCTGCGCTGTGCCCTTATCAGAGGATCAGCAGTCATAAATATCTTTATTTCAGCATTCGGAAAAACCACTGTTCCGATATCACGGCCATCCATTACTATTCCTCCCCCGGAGCCAATCTCACGCTGTATTTTGACCATTTTTTCCCTTACGCCGGCAATGGCTGCAATGGTGCTCACATTGTCAGATACTGCCCTGTCACGTATTTCCCTCTCAATTTTCTCGCCGTTGAGGAGGGTCTCATACTGCCCGGTGTCACGGTTAAGACAGAAACTTACCATTATCTCCGCCATGGATTTTAAAACTGCATCACGATCTGCCACACCGCCTGAGGTGGTTCCGTTTCTCAGACAATAGAGTGTAACGGCTCTGTACATGGCTCCGGAGTCTATGTAGAGATACTCTAGCTCGGCTGCGATGGCCTTTGCAAAAGTGCTTTTACCGCACGATGAGAATCCGTCGACGGATATTGTATATTTCTTGTTTTTCTTCATAAAGGTCGCAAAGTTAAAACGATAAGCAGGCGATATGGTTCATTGTGCAGTGTTTTTGATGATCCGGTCAGGTCTGATTGTAATTGTCAGATGGTTGGCTGATCCGGCAAGATGAAAGGTGTCACGTCCGTAGGCCAGTGAAAAAGCTCTGGCATTAAATCCGAATCCCCAGGAAAATCCTGCCATGCCTGCCCTCTGTTCCGTACGCAGTTCGGCCCTGCGCTGGTAATTCAGGCCCGCCCCGATCCAGAGATTTTCAACAGGCAATATCTCTGCACCGAAAATCATATGCCTCAGAATATTTTCACCTGTGCCTCCTTCAGCAACATCATCAGTGGAGTCCCAGTCAAATGTAAGGTCAGGTTTTTCAAGGTGCCTCAGCGTCAGTGAGAACCTGAAAGGAGCGTGTTCGAGCCTCTTTGTCACTCCTGCAACAATCTCAAACGGTAGAGGCTCTCCGCCGGCTCCTGTGTGGCTCTTTACCTGAAAGCCTGCATTTCTGATAACCAGCCCGGCATCAAGAAGCAGTTTGGCATTATGATATGAAACACCGATATCAGCGCAAATCCCCGCAGAAAAATATCTTTCGAGGTGTGAGAGAACGGGCTTGATATTTATGCCTGCGGTGAAGGAGGAATCGATGACCCTTGAATAAATTAAATTTAGGGCATATTCTGATCCTGAGAATGATCCCGTAATGTTTCCCGAGGCATCCGCCCCGGTGAACTTTCCGTAACTTATAAAGCTTATACCTCCTGCAAGGCTTCCTTTACCCTGCAAGCCGCCTGACCAGGAAGCATAACCGTAGGTAATGCCTGCGAAGTACGAGCTGAAGCTCAGGGAAATATCGTTGTCCATAGGATTACTGAGCAGAGCAGGATTAAAATAGGGGAGGCTAAGGTCACCAAGACCCTGCGAGACAGTCATTCCCCCTGTGGCGGCAGCAAACGCCGAATGGTTGATGTCGAGGAACCCGTAAGCATTGTCACCGCCGGTCTGGGCTGACAGGCGTGACAGTGCAAGCACTGAAAGGGCAATGACTGTAAATATCCTCATATACGAACTGCCTAAGGGCAAAGATAATACAATCAGTTAAACTTCAGGCGCTGCGGCCTGCCAGGTCGACTTCCGCAGCAATGCTGACCTTCTTGCCTGCCTGCGAAAGGAACAGGCCTGCAATCACAACTGTCATTCCGACAATATTGCGGAAAGTAATTTGATCGCCCACCATGAAGAAGGCTATTACGGCAGTAAAGACAGGTATCAGGTTGCTGAAAATGTTGGCGCGTGAAATACCGAGGTGCCTGACTGAATATGCGAAGAGGACAAACGCTCCGCTGGAGGCGAAAACAGCGAGCAGGATTATGGCGGTGAAACTACCCGCCACAATTCCGGTATCATTCAGTTTATGGAGATCGAAGATCAGGAAAAGCGGGAGAAACAGTACCACGCCTATTACATTCTGTACATTTACAATATATATAGGATTGTACTTTGTAGCCAGCTTGTGGAGCATCATATTGTAGCCTACCGCAGCAATTACTGCCATCAGCATGAGTCCCAGTCCCTTCAGGCTCATGGCAAGGGAACCGGATGAATTGGTTATAAATATAAGTACACCGATAAATGACAAAATCACACCGGCATAATTAATTAACCCGAGTCGTTCCCGGTAGAATATCCACGCAAAAATCACAGCGAACACCGGAATGGTTGAGATGATGACGGACCCCACCGTTGAGGAAACATATGTCAGCCCGAAGCTTTCACCGAGGAAATAAAGGAACGGTTCGAACAAAGCAAGCATCAGGAAATATTTTTTGTCGCCTGACCTGATTTTGATAAATCCGTGTGTCAGCCAGAGAAAGGTCGAGAGGAAAATTGCTGCAACGGCAAGCCGGATAAACACAATTGTGATCGGATCGTAGACCCTGTTGGCGATCTTGAACCATACAAACGAGAATGACCAGAAGATCATTGAAAAAACAAGGGCTAAATAGGGTCTGCCTTTCATAATAAATTCACCGGGTTTTTCCGGCTGGCGAAGTTAATTCAATATTCTTAAAACTGTAATAATACAGGCTGAGGAACAGGAAAGATGTATGAGGGTAAGGTCCTGTAAAATTCGACCGGTAATGTATGATATTCTAAAATAAATATATAACGTGCAGTAATATAGATAATTAAGCATAACCTGACTTTCGACTGAAATTGACACAGCTCCTGAAAGCCGTTTGGCGGTATCGATTTATTATTATATTTGCCGCTTCAATAGAGTTGATATTTGTATGAAAGGAATCAAGATCGTTGTACTGGCCAAGCAGGTACCTGACACCCGCAATGTGGGACCGGATGCTATGAAGGCTGACGGCACCGTGAACCGTGCTGCGCTGGCTGCCATTTTTAACCCCGAGGATCTCAATGCCCTCGAACAGGCCCTGCTCCTGAAAGACAGTATCCCGGGCACCACTGTCACCGTGCTCACCATGGGCCCGGGAAGGGCAGCAGAGATAATCCGTGAGGGACTCTACCGCGGCGCTGACGACGGCGTTTTGCTAACTGACAGGGCCTTTGCCGGGTCTGACACACTTGCAACTTCTTATGCACTAACCCTTGCAGTTCGCAGGATCAATCCCGACCTTGTTATAGGCGGCCGCCAGGCAATTGACGGTGATACAGCCCAGGTGGGACCGCAGGTGGCGGAGAAGCTCGGATGGCCGCAGGTCACATACGCCGAAGCGATGCATTTTGAAAATGACATGCTCATCATCCGCAGGCGACTTGAACGGGGCGTGGAGACGGTAAAGGCTCCCCTGCCACTGGTGGTGACTGTAAACAGTACAGCACCGGAGTGCCGCTTCCGTCATGCAAAACTTGTCATGAAATATAAAAACGCGCGAACCGATTCGGAGTTGCAGACAGAAAATGCGGACTACATTGCCAATGCCCGTACGTATATGCGCATCACGGAATGGGGAATTGATGCTGTTGGTGCAGACACTGAGCAGCTGGGATTATCCGGTTCACCCACCAAGGTAAAGGAGATTGACAACGTGATCCTGCAGTCGAAGGAGATAAAACGCCTCAGCGCTTCAGACAGGGATATCGAAGCCCTGGTCAGGGAGTTGCTTGAAAGTCATACAATAGGTTAATAAACAGAAAAATTCATATACCGTGAATAATCTTTTCGTCTTTTGTGAACTTGATGAAGCCAAACCGGTTGACGTCAGCCTCGAACTGCTGACAAAAGGGCGCTCTCTTGCCAATGTGCTCGGATGCAAACTTGAAGCAGTGGTGCTTGGCAGCGCGATCGACGGCATTGAAAACGTTCTGTTTCCATACGGGGCGGACGTTGTGCATGTTGGCGACGATCCTGAACTTGAACATTACCGAACCCTTCCGTATGCCTCAGTGATCATAGGCCTCTTCAGTCAGGAGCAGCCCCAGATCGCACTTTTCGGTGCCACAACAGCTGGACGCGACCTGGGCCCGAGGGTCTCATCGGCTCTCCACAGCGGCCTTACAGCCGACTGCACCAGTCTCGAGATAGGTGATCATTATGTGAAGAAAACCGATACCACGTACAAAAACCTCCTTTACCAGATCAGACCTGCCTTCGGCGGCAATATCATCGCCACCATCATCAATCCTGACCACCGGCCGCAGATGGCTACCGTACGTGAGGGTGTGATGAAGAAGGAGATTCTTAACAAGAATTTCAGAGGTGAGCTGAAAAGTATAAATGTTAAGGAATATTTCAGACCTGAAGACTTTGCAGTGGAGATCATTGAACGGCACATGGAAGCCCGCAGGGTAGATATAAAAGCCGCTCAGATAGTTGTAGCTGGCGGTTACGGAATGGGCTCAAAGGAAAACTTCAGGCTTCTCTATGAGCTGGCGGAAGTCCTCGGAGGCGAGGTGGCTGCATCGAGGGCAGCCGTTGATGCCGGATATGCAGGGCACGAAAGACAGGTTGGACAGACAGGCGTCACCGTCAGACCGAAGCTCTACATTGCATGCGGCATCTCAGGACAGATACAGCATACTGCCGGTATGAACCAGAGCGGCAAAATCATTGCAATTAATAATGACTCCATGGCCCCTATCAATGACATCGCCGACTATGTCATCAACGGTGACGTGACGGAGGTGATACCCAGACTTATCAAACACTATAAGGCAAACGCCAGGTAGGGGACAAAACAATAAATCTGAAGACAATGGCAAATTTCTATACCGAAAACAAGGATCTGAGGTTTCATCTCCACCATCCGCTGATGGAAAAGATTGTGAGACTCAAGGAGATGGATTACAGGGAAAAGGATCTCTTTGATTTTGCTCCCCGCGACTTTGAGGATGCCATGGACAATTATGACAGGGTGCTTGAGATCATTGGTAATATCTGTGGAGATGTGATTGCTCCCAATGCTGAGGATGTAGATCATGAGGGTCCTACTGTTACAGACGGCAGGGTCCGTTACGCCCGGGGTACGCAGCAGAATCATGACACTCTGGCAAAGGCAGGAGTCATCGGTATGAATTTCCCAAGGAAGTATGACGGTCTGAATTTTCCGATGGTGCCCTATGTCATGGCCGCGGAGCTTGTCTCCAGGGCTGATGCCGGGTTTGCCAATATCTGGGGGTTGCAGGACTGCGGGGAGACTATCCTCGAGTTTGCTTCGGAAGAGCTGAAGGACGAGTTTCTGCCGCGTTTCAACAGGGGCGCCACAGCTGCAATGGACCTTACAGAGCCGGATGCAGGTTCCGACCTGCAGGCTGTTCAGCTCAGGGCTCACTACAATGAAGAAAAGGGAGTATGGCTGCTGAACGGCGTGAAGAGATTCATCACCAACGGCGATGCCGAGATATCACTGGTTCTGGCACGTTCAGAAGAAGGAACTACTGACGGTCGCGGACTTTCACTATTCGTATATGATAAGGCTGAAGGCGCAGTCACCGTGAGGAGAATAGAAAGTAAAATGGGAATCAAGGGATCACCGACCTGTGAGCTTGTGTTCCGCAACGCCCCGGCGAAGCTCATCGGTGAACGCCGCATGGGACTGATAAAATATGTAATGTCACTGATGAACAGCGCCCGTCTCGGGGTGGGGGCACAGTCGGTGGGCATTGCCCAGGCAGCCTGGGAAGAGGCAAAAAAATATGCCTCCGAGAGAAAACAGTTCGGAAAGACAATTGACCAGTTTCCCGCCATCTATGAGATGCTTACGGTCATGCAGGTGAGGCTGGAGGCTATGCGTTCCCTTCTCTATGAAACGGCGAGGTTTGTAGATGTATACAAGGCCTGGTCATTTGTGGCGGAAGAGCGTAAGCTGGAGAAGGAGGAACGTGAAGAATTCAAAGGCTATTCCCGATTGGCTGATCTGTACACTCCGATGGTCAAGCTCATCACAAGCGAATGGTGCAACCGGATTGCCTATGATGCCCTCCAGATTCACGGCGGAGCAGGGTTCATAAAAGACTTCCCGGTTGAGAGGCTTTACCGTGACGCACGAATAACATCCATCTATGAAGGAACCTCGCAGCTGCAGGTGGTCGCTGCCATCAGAGGAGTGACAACCGGCGCCTACCTGGCACAGATAAGGGAATATGAAAAAATGACTGTAAGTCCCGAAGCGGAGCATCTTCACCGCAGCCTCACGGAACTAACCGGGGAATATGAAAGCACAGTGGCACTGGTGGTTGCGGCTGGCAACAGTGAACTCACAGACTTCCACGCCAGGAGGCTGGTAGAGATGGCTGCAAACATCATAATGGGTTACCTGCTGCTGTCAGACTCACAACGCGATGAGAGCTATGCCACCTCTGCCGGACTCTTTATCTCCCTTTCGGTTGCTGAAAACAAAATGAGAGAAGGATATATTACCGGTTTCGAGGAGAAGGAACTGGGACTGTTCAAGGTAAACTGAACATTTTTCTTTACAGTGGACCGGTATGCCCTAAATCTGTTATTTATCATATTCCTCAGTGACAAATATCAATTCCTGAATTGACAAGAAGCACGGCAAACCCTGCAAAATTTGTTCTGAAACATCTGTTACATTAGGTTATTCCGATATCTTTGTGATTGAAATAACAACACTACAAAGATGGATCGAAAAGTAAAGATTATCAGAACATTTGCTTCTGTTGTGATGCTGGCAGGACTTGTGGGTCTCACTTCGTGTGAGAAGTACGTCTGGTCGCCACCTGAGGTTCCCGAGGATATAGTTGTCAGTTTTTCCACCCACATACTTCCTCTGTGCAAGTCGTGTCATACTAGCTGGACACCGACCAAAGTGTACGATGAATTGCTGGAAAGGGTAAATCTCACTGATCCGCCCTCGAGCAGTATCCTGACATTCCACTCTTCAATAGTGGAAACCAACATGATCAGGGTAAATGACGATGTTACTCTGAAGGCTTCAGAAGTAATAAAACTGTGGGCGACACAAGGCGCCGCCAATAACTAAAATGAAAAAACCTATAATCCAGATAACTATGAAAAAGATACTTGCAACACTGATTCTCGCGCTGCTTGTGATGCCGGCTTTCAGCCAGGAAGGCGAAGATTACCCGGTAAGACTGTTTGAAACGAGTATATTAATTGACAATCAGACAGTGACAACCCCCTTCAAGGGAATGATCGAATTTGAGATACATCACAGGTTCGGAACGGTGAATAACGGTCTTACTGACCTTTACGGCTTATGGGCCCTTGGAAACATACGTCTGGGACTGAACTACGCCATCAGTGACAAGCTGATGATCGGTATTGGTACTGCCAAGAATTACCGCGCCCAGGATCTGGCAATAAAATATGCTCTCCTGCGTCAGACCAATTCCGGATCAATGCCAATATCCCTTACCCTTTACGGCAATATGGGCATTAACCTCACCCCTGAAGAAAACTTCGGCCCGGCTCACGACTGGAAGGAGATACACAGGTTATCATATTTCACACAGGCAATTTTTGCCCGTCAGTTCAGCAAGCTATCCCTTCAGGTTGCACCCACACTCATTTACTTCAATGCTGTGGAGATAGGTTATGAAAACCTAAACTACGGCTTATCAGCCGGAGCAAAGTATAACCTCTTCGGTGCTCACAGCCTGATACTCGAGTATGACCAGCTCTTCAGCAAGCAGGAAAACGAAGACTTTAACCCCAAGCCGCAGCTCGGTATAGGATGGGAGATAGGTACTGCAACACACGCATTCCAGATATTCTTTGCAAATTATAAGGACATACTGGGGCAGTACAATTTCCTGTATAACCAGAACAGCATTGGCGACGGCAACTTCCTGTTGGGTCTCAACGTCACAGTAAGGTTTTAACTGATACAGGGGGAAACATGTTCTTTAAGAATCTGCTCCCCGGCCTCCTTTTTTCTGCGGTGTTGATTTCTCCTTTGGGAGCTATGCCACAGCAGGATGAAACAGGCGGGGAGAAAAAGCAGAAAGGGCTGGAATTCAGCTTGTACGGCGACATAAATAATCAGAATTGCCTGAAGTGTCACGGCAAGCTTGTATACAGCATCACCGATACTGTAACCGGCCAGTCAAGGAAGGAGCTGATGGCTGAGCATAATTTTATAAGCCCCGATGCCTTTTACAATTCGGTGCATTGGAGCTTTAACTGTCTTGACTGTCACAGTGAGGGATTCAGGAGTTTTCCTCATGCCATAGAAACGCGCTTTGAAGCCGGCTGGAGCTGTCTCGACTGTCACGGGTATGACCCCACGTATGCCCAGTACAAGTTCGAGGAAATAGATGCCGAATATCAGAAGAGTGTGCATTTTACGGCCACTGACGGAGCTTTTACCTGCTGGCAGTGCCACGATGCCCACTATTATAATCCCCTTGCACGTGAAACAGGCAGCGGACGTGAGAATATTCTCAAATCCAACGAGATGTGCCTGCATTGTCACGGTAATCCGGATATTATGGGCCTTGTAACTGAAAAGGAGCTTACAATGGTTCTGCCAAGTCATGAGTGGCTGCCTGATGTGGACAGACACCTGGCAGCTGTAAGGTGCATCGACTGTCACACCCGGATGACCGACAGCGTACTTGTAGCCCATGAAGTAATGCCGGCAGACAGCGCTGTAAACACCTGCGCCGACTGCCACAGTCAGAACTCTATCCTTATCGGAACTCTGTACAAATATGCATCAAAAGAGAGCCGTGACCAGAAGGGTTTTGTAAACGGGGTTATTTTCAACAATGACTCTTATGTGATCGGAGCAAACCGCAGTAAATTCATCTCCCTGGCAGGGATACTGATGATTGGTGCAGTCCTTGCCTTTGCCGGAATACATACAATAATCAGGATTATAATCAAACCAGTAAAGAAATACTATGAGTAAGAATTTCTACCACTATCCGGTCTGGGTAAGACTTTGGCACACAACCAATGCCGTCTTATGTCTGTTCCTGATTGTGACTGGTTTCAGCATGCTCTACTCAGATCCGACAAACGATCTCGTGGTGGGATTTAAAAGAGCCGTCTCGGTACATAACGTATGCGGGGTTTTGCTGACATTCAGTTATACGGTTTTCCTCATCGGTAATCTTTTCACGGCAAACGGAAGACATTATCTGTTAACCATTAAAGGTATAGGGCAAAGGTTATTTCAGCAGGGGTATTTTTATGCCTACGGTTACTTTAAGGGTGAAAAAGCCCCTTTTCCCGTAAACGGAGAGCGCAAGTTCAATCCCCTTCAGCAGGTTTCCTATGTGGGCGTGATGTACATTGTAATACCGCTCTTGTTCGTAACCGGCTGGGCCCTTATGTTCCCTGAGTTTATTCTCAAAAAGTTCCTGGGATTCAGCGGTATTTTTCTGACTGATCAGTTCCATGTCATACTTGGATTCCTGGTTGTTATATTTCTTTTTATTCACCTCTATGTCAGCACAATGGGTAAATCGCCCGTGAGCAATTTCAAAAGTATTATTACAGGCTGGCAGGAGAGCCATTGATTGTGGCCTGATATTATCCTTTCGGAGAAGGCAGGATGAAAACTCCGGAAGAACTTAGATGAAAGGATGAATATGAAAAAGAAAAAGGAAGAGTCTTCATCGAGGAGAAAGTTTATCAGAAACTTAGGACTGGGCCTGGGATCAGCGGCCGTTGCCGGAACTGCCGTCATTGCGCGGGAGCCGGCTGAAGCGGAATCAGGCGAAAAAGTCATGCTTCTTTCATCAGACGGCAAACTGGTTGAGGTCGACAGGTCAGCAATCAGGGTTGCCAAAGCCCGGACCAGGGAAGAAATAAGGAAATCCTACAAAGGGTTGCCCGATAAGAAGTTTGTAATGGTAGTCGACCTTGCAAAATGCAAGAATGCCCGTAAGTGTGTCGACGCCTGCCAGGAAGGTCATATGCTTCCGAAGGACCATGAGTGGATGAAGATTTACCTGCTGCAGGATTCGGAAATGGCAAGCAAGTACTGGTTTCCCAAACCCTGCTATCACTGTGACAATCCCCTGTGCGTCAGCGTTTGCCCCGTGGGTGCCACCTATAAGCGTGAGGACGGGATTGTGCTTGTAGATAACAAAAGATGCATCGGATGCAAGTTCTGCATGACCGCCTGTCCCTATTCGGCCCGCGTATTCAACTGGAAAGATCCGGAGGTCGAAGTTCCAAGGGATCACGTGTATGACCCGGAGCTAAATATTCCTGCTGTGGAGGGAACTGTAGGGAAATGCATATTCTGTGCTGACAAGCTGAGAGTCAATGAGCTTCCGAGATGCGTCAAAGCCTGCCCCATGGGAGTTATTTACTTTGGCGATATTAACGAAGATGCCGTAACCAACGGTGTGGAGACCCTGAGGTTTTCAACAATGATGCTTGATAAGCACGGTTACAGGCATATGGAGGAACTTGGTACAGCACCGAGCGTATATTACCTCCCTCCTGTGAACCGGATGTACCCGGTAGAGATCGGATTTGAAGATCTCGATGATTCAATCTCCGAGAGGTACGAACCTCAGGTTGAAAAGAAGCCAAAAAAGAATGACTGATGAGCGTGAACAGAGAGTCTTTGCTTAAGGACCTTACGCCTGAGATCGAGAAAACAGGCAGGAGCTGGTACATAGTCTTCGGGATCTTTCTATTGATTTTTATAATTGGTATCTACGGACTGATTCAGCAGATCGACAAGGGACACATCGTGACGGGTATGAGGGACAATGTTGTCTGGGGGGTCTATATCGTTAATTTCATTTTTTTTATGGGACTGAGCTATGCAGGTGCGCTCGTTTCGGGGACTCTTCACCTGTTTAAGACGCCGTGGAGAGCCCCGGTGATAAGGATTGCCGAGCTGATAACCGTAATCTCACTTGCCATTGGACCCTTTTTCATTTTCTTCTGTGTGGGACGGCTTGACAGACTGCCCTATATACTTGCGTTTCCGAGAATCCAGTCTCCAATTGTATGGGACGTGATAGCGATTCTGACCGATGTGTTCGGGGCTGCAATTTTTCTCTATATTTCCTTTCTTGAAGACTTCGCGATCCTGCGCGACAATGAGAATCTTCAGATTCTCCCGTGGAAGAAGAAGATGTACAGGATCCTTGCATTAGGGTACCAGGGCACTGAAAAACAGAAAAAAATTCTCAGCCTCTCGCGCAATGTTATGGCAGCCATAATTATAGCCATTGCAATCATAGTTTATTCCGTACTGGCGTGGATCTTTGGGGTAACACTTCAGCCAGGCTGGCACAGTACCATATTCGGGCCATACTTTGTGATAGCGGCCATTTTCTCGGGAGTGGGCCTGCTTATAGTCCTGATGGCAATCTTCAGGAAAATCTACAGTCTCGAAAAGTATATCACCCTCAAGCATTTCGTGAACCTTGGGATAGTTCTTTTTGTTATAGCGGCCTTCTTCGGGTACTTTACATTCAGTGATTACCTGACCAAATGGTACGGCTCCGTAAAAATGGACAAGATCCTTATCGATAAACTTTTTACTGAATTCAGGTTCTATTTCATTGTGGCAAACTATATCGGGATACTTACCCCGATCATTATCATCGCCATCCCAAAACTGCGCACAATCAGGAATATTACTGTTGCAGCCGTGATTGCTCTTGTGGCACTGTGGGTAAACAGGTATATAATAATAGTTCCTACCCTTGAGACACCATTCCTTCCGATCCAGGATACGAGGCCTGACTGGCTGTGGTATTCACCTACCTGGGTGGAATGGTCGCTGACGGCAGCCGGGATTGCCGTTTTTGGGATGCTCTTTATGATTATTTCCAAAATCGCTCCCATTATCTCTATTTCAGAGATGGAGGAAGCCGAAGAGAAACAGAAACAGAATCAGTTAACAGGCGCACATCATGAGTAAAACTATTCTGAAATACACTGTCCTGACGCTTCTGATCGGGTTTTCTGCCGGCCTCAGCCTGAATGCCATGCAGGATGAGTCCCCCAAAATAAGTCCGTACATGCTTTTCACTTACCTGAAGAACACTGATTCCCAGAGAATACTTCAGGTCAGAATGACCAATATTACCCAGACTTCTGAAGTACCGCTTCCGGGATTGAATATCAGTTTTCTGAATAATGACACGGTCTTCGGGGAGGTTTTAACCAACGGATCAGGCAATGCGGAATTTGTAATTCCTTTAGATTATCCGCTTATTACAGGTGAGGACGGTTCCCGGACCTTTGTCGCCCGGTTTGCCGGCGACAGTCTGACCGAAGCAACGGAGAGTGAGCTTGCCATTACGGATGTCAACCTGGAGATGGTGCTGACAGAGGACGAGGGAAAGAAAATGGTCCTGTTAAAGGCTACGATGCCATCGGCCGACGGACCTGTTCCGGTTGCATCTGAAGAAATTTTAGTATTTGTTCCTAGAACGTTCAGCCTTTTGCCGGTTGGCACGGGAACCCTGGAAGCTGACGGCACGGTTCAGATACCTTTCCCTGATGACATACCTGGTGACAAAGATGGCAATCTGACTGTAATCGGAAGGTTTAATGATCACTATCTTTTCGGGAATGTTGAAATGAGGGAGGAGACACACTGGGGTGTTCCGGCTGTAAAGGCTCCCCCGGCGTACCGCAGTCTCTGGTCGACACTTGCACCGCGGTGGATGATTGTCACCCTGTCGATCATGTTGCTGGGTGTCTGGGGTCATTATACATTTGTTGTTATAAGTCTTTTCAGGATCAGAAAAGACGGGTTGAAACACAAAAAATCGGAGTAACTTATTCTGGCACGAAATATGATTAATGTTAAACGTAATTAAAACTTGAAAGCTATGAAATTGAAAATCTTATTTGCCTCAGCTATTTTAATAGCGTTTTCAGCCACGCAGGCTGTCAATGCTCAGGCTCAGAAAGCTGCTGAACCGTGGCCGGTTCCTGCAGCAGACAAGGCCAAGGTTAACCCTGTAGCAAAAGATGATGCATCATTGAAACTTGGAATGACATCATGGATGAAGAACTGTGCCTCTTGCCACGGCAAGACCGGTCTCGGTGACGGCCCCAAAGGCAGGATGACTAAAACCCATCCGGGTGATTTTTCAAAGGCTCCCTTCCAGGCCGGAACTGACGGCGAGATCTTTTACAGAACCAAAGTCGGCCGCGGTGAAATGCCTGCTTATGCCAACAAGATTCCGGATAACGAAATGTGGGCGATGGTTCACTACATGAGAGGTATGGCGAAGTAATCGGCTTCATTCTTAAAAATTGAAAGGCTGCATCTGATGATGCGGCCTTTTTTGCCGGGCTCCTGACTCCGGGCTCCGGGCTCCGGGCTCCAGGCAGGTTTATCTTTCGCCTGGCAAGTGCGTCTGTGATAATTGACCGGATAAAAAAACCACCCGCCGTTGGGCGGGTGGTCATTTGTCTTAAACAGATTTATTAATCTGAAGGCCTAGAAGCCGAGGGCTGTCATGGCCTGAATTGAATTGTCAAGTAAGGCTTTCGAGTAGCCGGGGTTGTGAAGTCCCCTGCTGCGGTCTTCCTTAAGAGTGTTGTAGTTCAGGTATGCAAGAACCGCATTGGCTTTGAAGGTTCCTGTTCTGGCCAGACCAGTTGTTGAATTGTAGATGTTGGCGACGATCAGCTGAGCCTCAAGAGTTGCCAGTTTTGCATCAAAATCAGTGTGAAGTCCGTTGATGAGTGTGGTAAGTGTAGCTGGAGTTGTGTGGCAGGTGACGCAACCTGTCTGCAGCATCAGCTCTGTACCGTGGCTGTCATAGAATACACCCATGTTATGTCCGCCTGCTGTGTAACCGTAAGGCTCAGACATGTGGCAGGTAAGGCATCCTGAAGCTGTGGAGTGAGGGTTGGTTGTAGGATAGGCTACAGTACCGGGGATCTCGAACGGATGTTTGCCGAGGATCAGGTTTGCATTCGGACCGTGGTGCGGGCCAATGCGTGTGCTGGCAACAACAAAGTCGGCTCCGTCAAGTACTGGTGCAGGTGATACAACACGTTCCTGGTGGCATGTTACACACTGGTTGCTTCCGCCTTTGTCCCAGGATACTGCTGCGCCTTTGTACTGAACATCAAGGTTCTTTGCACCGCCGTTGGTAAGAGCCCAGTCGTCATCAGTGTAAGTCTTGTGGATCTTGTGGCAGGTGTAGCAGTTGATCTGCATCGGGTTTTCAACCTTTGTGGTTGCACCGGTTGCAAGGAAAGCAAGAAATCCCTGGCTGGTGTGGCACTGTGCACAACCGTCCCTGTTTGCATATCCTGCATTGCCTCCGTTGGCATGCATTGACTCACTCCACTGTGCGGAGAAAGCAACGATCTGGTCATCTGTATTATGACATTCAGAGCAGGCAAGTGTTGACCCGGGTGCTCCAGCTGCTCCCGGCGTACCGGCAACTCCCTGGTCTCCTTTTGCTCCGGCAGGACCCATCGGGCCTTCACAAGATGCCATCACCATTCCTGTCATAACCAGCAGTGATAATAATTTCAAACTTCTTTTCATAGATATTCCGTTTTTTGAGTAAATATTCATCGATGCAAGGTAGTCAGAGTGAAAACATAATACGGTGTTTATTCATTGATATTTGAATCACAATGGATTGATAAGTACAAGCAAAGATATTGATAAAAATCAATATGGAATATGATATATATTAGTTTTTTGATTCAAACCTGCCCGTTTCGGTAAATTTGAACCTCGAATAAAAAGCCGGATGTACAGCGAAAACCATATTTCAAGTTGCGAAATCTGCACCAGATGCTGGAGCAATTTTAAAAATCTCTCGAAAGAGGACCTTATTATGGTCAATAAGAACCGGTATGAAGCCAACTTCAAACCGGGAGAAATAATTATTAAGCAGGGATCTCCGGCCTCGAACGCCATATTTCTCATTGCCGGACTGGCAAAAGTTTACGTTGAAGGATATTCGGGTAAAAATCTCATTCTAAACCTTGCCGAGCAGTCGTCAATCCTTGCAGGCCCCGGGGTTCACATAAATTCTAGGTATCCATATTCAGTTGCTGCAATTACACAGGTTCAGGCTTGTTTTATAAGCTTCGACATAATCAGAAAAGTCATTACAGGCAATCCTGACTTCGCCGTAGGATTCATAGAAGAACTGAGTGACAAGGCATACAAGATGCATCAGAAGGTTGTCAACCTGACGCAGAAAAAGATGCACGGCCGGCTTGCCGAAGCACTGCTCTATTTTTCAGAAACGCTTTTTCATTCAGACGATTTTGAAATGGTTCTTTCGAGGCAGGAACTCGGTGAAATGACGAATATGGCCAAAGAAAGCGTAGTTCGGATCCTTGGAGAGCTTGAAAGTGAGAATATCATTCACGCTACCCCGCGGGCTGTCCGAATTCTGGACCATGACAAGTTGCGCGTTATATCCGAAAAAGGATAGTTTTGCATTTTAAATTAAAATCATGAAAGCATTTAAATTTCTCTTTTCTCCCATATTTATGGGTATTCTCTTCGTTGTGTTTGCTGTCTCGATGGCTGTTGCCACATTCATTGAAAACGACTACGGCGCATCGGCAGCGAGAGCTATTATTTACAATGCCCGCTGGTTTGAACTGCTGTTCCTGCTGCTGGTTATTAACCTGGCCGGTCAGATAGTGACCTTCAAGCTTTACCGGAAGGAAAAGCTTACCGTAATGCTTTTCCACCTTGCATTCATTATAATGGTCACCGGTGCTGCAATAACCCGCTATACCGGGTATGACGGAATTATGGGAATCAGGGAAGGAGAAACATCATCAACCACATATACATCAGGAAAGTATATCGTATTCGAACTCTCTGGCAATGACGGCGCAGTGGCAGCCAGCCACTCCAAACCGTTCTCCGTTACTGCCCTGACAGACGGACGTTACAGGAAGGCTCTTACTGCTGCCGGTGAAAAGGCGGAACTCACCTACGTGGGATACAGGAATAATGTCAGCAAGGGTATCGAAGAAGCTGCGGGAGGTGTTCCGATGGTCTCTTTCCTTGCAACACGCGATATGGTAAGCGGGGAGACCGTAGTCCTCGAAATGGGTGAAAAAATAATGCTCGGTGAGATGTCAGTAAGTTTTGGCACTGATGCTGATCTGAGTGTCGTACTGGATCAGGGCAACTTTTTCCTGAAGTCGCCTCAGCAACTGAGGAGCACAAAGATGACAGACAGGGAGGTAACGATTTACGATGCCGATTCACTTGTACCCCTGGCGCCCATGGTTGTTTACTCGGTTGGTGATTACAGGATTGTGCCCCAGAAAATGACCCTTAGCGGTCTGGCAGCTATAGTGCCTGCTGAAAGCGGTTCCGGCGGACAGGGCCCCGGCGGACAGGGTCCCGGCGCTCTCGAATTCAGGTTATCAGGCTCGGGATATGAAGAGACGGTTTACCTGTGGAATAGTCCGGCTGAAGATATTGCACAATGGTCAGGGAGTGCCGGCAACCTGACGGCAAGGGTGACTTACGGAAGCAGGATTGAGTCACTGCCCTTCGGTATCAGGCTTGACGATTTCGTTCTCGAAAGATACCCCGGATCGAACAGTCCCTCAAGTTACAAGAGTAAGGTGACACTTACGGATAAGGAGATGGGCATCGAAGTTCCTTTTGAAATATATATGAACCACATACTCAAACACAGGGGATACAGGTTTTACCAGTCGTCTTACGACCCGGATGAAACAGGGACTGTCCTTTCGGTCAACCACGACCCTGCGGGGATGATGACAACATATGCGGGTTATCTGCTGCTGTTTCTGTTCATTGTACTTTCGATAATCAACCGCAAATCGTTCTTCCGTACGGTAAGCAGGACCTACTGGATCTCAAGATACCGCAGGCCGGCGGCAGTCCTGCTTTTGCTTGCAGCAATGTCATTCGGCAGCCGGGCGAGTGCGCAGGAGCTCATCCTTGACAGGAAGGAGGCGGACAGTTTCGGCGCAGTGCTGGCGCAGGATCAGAAGGGCCGTACAAAGCCACTTTACACAATCAGCAATGATATACTGAGGAAGGTCTCCAGGGAGACTGAGTTCAACGGTCTTTCATCGATGCAGGTTTTCCTGGGCTATTCTCTCGACTTCATGCACTGGCAAAGTGTGCCGCTGATAAAGGTCTCCAATGCTGAGTTGCAGCAGGCTCTGGGATTAAAAACAGACAGGGCTGCCTTCAGTGATATAGTCACCTTAGGTGCTGAAGGAGGTTACAAGCTCTCACCCTATATTGACAAGGCGTACGCCAAGCCGGAGAGTAAGCGAAGCCGGTTTGACAAGGAGGTGATCAAACTTGACGAACGCGTGAACATATGCTACATGATGTCAAGGGGTGATTTTCTGCGCCTGTTTCCGATGAAAGACAGCACCGACCACTGGGGCACTTCATCTGAGGCTGCCGGGGTTGCGACAAGCAATGAAGACTCGGTATTCATCCTGAATGTGTTGCCGCTGTGGGCGCAGTCAGTGGCTGCCACGGGCAAACCCGAGGTGACTCCTGAAGAGACAAGGACAGCCATAATAAACTATCAGCGGACCCACGCTTCCTATGACCTGCCGTCAGTAGCCAAAGTCAGGGCAGAGTTGTTTTACTACAGGGCAAAAATATTTGAGAAGCTCTTTCCAGGGTACGCTACGCTGGGACTGATTATGATAATTACC
>JBBRXA010000019.1:0-45015 GCA_038248855.1 Bacteroidales bacterium
GGGGTGACGGATTGCGGCTTTGCGAAGAAGCAGATTTCGAAGCACTAAACTGACAAGCCAGCACAAAAGCTGATACAAGATAGAATGTTCATATAACCACTGAACCCGCTTTTTTGCAAAACCGATGTTGGCAGCTGGCATTCTTATAATTCTTACACACCATTCTTTTTGTCGTCACAATTTGAACTTATATTTTGTCCGTCCTAACCATTTTTCTGTATCCATTACCTGAAAATATGGATTACTCTCAAAAAGGTGCCTTATGATTGATATGTGGTCGTTTCCTATGAGTAGAAAGATAGCCTTTTCATTGTAGTCCAACTGGTTTATAATTTTTGAATATGTATAGATGTTTCGTCTATACCAGTCAGCCGTCAATTCAGTCCCTAAAAGATAATTGTCTCTATAATCGTACACATTTGTATGACCCATTCTAGGAAACACATTAATATAATGTGCATGTGAAGTAGCTTGCACTTCTTTGCTGTTTAACCACTTCATATATTCCAAAAGTGGCATTGAATTTCTTAATGAGTCCGTGTTTACTCTGCTGGTATATGGTTTGGTTAAACCGCTTGCATTGTAATCTAGAATATTCTGCTGATTGTGTTCTTTGGCATATTCTTGAATTTGTGCGTAAATACTTCCATACATACCAGGGTGGTCGCATTGATATAGTTTCTTATGTCCTAATTTTTTTGCAACTTTAAACCCCACCTGCCATATTTCATTGGGGTTATTGGTTTCTTTAGTCCTATTGAAGTATGCAGTATAAAGGCTGTCTATCTTACTTTGATATTCAAAGTCTGGCATTCTCTCTATGAATATTTTGTCAGGACTTAAACCTGCTATAATACCATTGAGTTGACTAATGTTGTTTTGATGCTTTTGATCAAGAACATTGTAGGTTGATACTTGGTGCTAACATTATGATAGGATGGTGGTCAGAACCCCCAGACGATTCCTCCCGAGAAAGCTGTATGGCTCCCGAACAGGTGCGGAGCTATCCACCCCGCTTCACCCACCACATTGCTCTTCGTTACGGAGGCATTCACCGAGACACCACCGGTGAACATATAATAGACCTCCAAACCTGTTGTTACGCTTTTCCACACAACCGGATTCAGGTAAGGCAGCCCGGTGCGCGGACCTCCGATGCTCTGAAAATCAGTCCCGCGCTGCGCCCGCTCATGCCACAACCTTATATTCATGACCCTTAATGGCTTATAATCAAGTGCATACCAGAAGCTACGACTGTTGTCTCTCAAATAATGCCCGAGGTTGTATCCCTGGTTCCCGAAGGTAAGCACCGGCACATAATGCTGAAAGGTGAGCGGGTAGGTGAAGGTGGCCTCAGTTGTTACCCGCACATTAGGAAGAAAAGTAAAGTTCCCCGCCCTGAAGCCTCCCTTCCACGAGAAGAAGTTATAGTCGGAAGTGCCGAAACGGCTCGTCGAAAGCTCATCAATGAAGAGCGTACCGTAAAGATGCAGGTGCTTAATGTTGTAGGAGCTTATATCAAGGAACATCTGCGAGTTGCTGTTGTCAATGCCGGAGTTCACCGCATGGTCCACCGACTTGTAGAAATAGAATGGCATGAGGTAGTTGGGCATCAGCCTGGCATCGGCGTAGACCACACTGTTGCCGGCCGAGATGTGCAGACGGTCAACAGGGGTAACCGTGACAAGGTTGGCGGCTATGTATTTCCGCCTGTATACCTCGCGGTAATCGGTGCCGTACGCGTTACTCACCCAGAATGAACGGACTGAATCAACAACCATGGAGTTGAGCCAGCCGTGAAGCCAGGTCATCTCGAGCCACTTTACGGGTTTGACATGCAGCCTTACCTGTATGAAGGAGGGGGCACGCCCCGACAGAATATTTGACCCGGCATAGCCACTTCCCCACACCGGTGAGTCCTTAACAAAGGAAATGTCTCCCCACTTCCAGGCGTAGCTTATGCCTGCCGTCATCTCTGAAAAATCGGTCCCGCCCTTGATATGCCCTCCGCGTTCACGGGTGAGGTATTCAGGTTTCCCCGTGAGGGGATTCTGATGGTTGTCCTGCAGTGCTGCGAAGAACCCCCATCCGCCGTAACTACCATAAGCCTTCGCACCGTTCTTCCAGGCCACCGAGCCATCGCTGCCGACAGTAAGCCCCAGCAAGGGCGAAACTGTCACGCTGAATACCGAGTCGTGATACTGTGCTGTAGCAGGATTGAATTGTAGCCTCATTTTGCCGTCCCCGGCGTTTTCCCCAAAGTCAGCCAGGTAAAAGGCAAGCTCCTTACGCTGCCTGGATGTGAGTTTGTCCTCGGCCTGTGTGGCCTGTTCAAGGAGGGCCATGATTGTCTGCCTGCTGTAAGGCTTTACGGCGCTGTTAAGATCAATGATCCCGTCAGTGGCCAGTTCACCCAGAAATTCATAAAGTGGTGTATTGGTCACAGGCTCCGGAACCGCCTGTGCGCGGGAAGGGAGCGTGAGGAGCGACAGAAGAAATGCCACTGTGAAAGACAAAAGAGGGAATGATCTCATCGGCACTGCATTTATGCAAAGATAAGGGTTAGCGCAAATTTTTTCTATCTTGCGTCAGAAATGCGGGGAAATGAATAAAAGGCGCTTCCGGGTTTACACCGTCTCAGCAGACATACTGATCCTGGCTTTGTCGTTCATCGTGATGACCTGGCTTAAGCCGGCCGGGATGAAAACTTATGTTCCGTCGCATGCCCCCTTCTTTCTTATACTTGCACTTTTCTGGGTAATAGTGTCTCTCCTGAGCGGGAAGATCGGCAGCGGACAGATCGTCAACCTGAGAACCCTGTTCTATCACGTCATCACCTCAAACATAATAGCAACCAGTATTGCGGCGATGCTCATGTACGCTTTCCGCGATGTGGGTTTTTCGAGGACTGTCGTCTTCGGTACGGCGCTGACGGCAACTTTTCTCGAGCTGGCTGCCGGTACACTCTGGATATCATTCCGCAAGGCATCGCTGCAGGTGCCTGATCAGGTCATTCCTTCGGAAAGAGAGATGGTGGCGCGGTCACATCCGGGTAACGGTGCCGGTCATGAGCCTGATCCCTTCCTTGTTGCGAGACTTGCCCAGGGAGTCTCTGCCGAAGGAGCCACCGCTCTGGCGGAGATGGTCAGCCCTGCGCAGAGCTCGCGGCTATCTGTTGTCTCCACCTCAGATGTCTTCAACATTCAGAATCTCGCATCAGGGGACTACTCGTGCATCATCAACCTAAGGCCGATGAATGCCATCAGGGGACTGGACGCCTTCCTGGATGCGGTGAACGTGCGGCTGACCGGCGACGGCATCTATATATGCTGTGTGGAGACGATGCAACAGCGCTCGCGGCGTCTCAGGAGGAAGCTGACACCGGTGCTCTATTATCCGGTATTGCCGGTGGATTTTCTGCTGAAAAGGGTGATACCGAGGCTTCGTATCACCCGCGGCCTGTGGCAGTTCTTCACCCGCGGCGCCAATCCGCCCCTCTCGCGCGCCGAAGCGCTGGGACGACTGTGCCGTGCCGGTTTCGCAATACGTCAGGAGAAATTCGCGGGCAACATGCTCCTTATTAAGGCTGAGCGCAGGTCGGAACCCCTGCCGTTCAACGGAAGCGGTTACGGGATGATAATAGCCCTGCCGCGTATTGGTTACAGGGGCAAGACATTCACAGTCTTCAAGCTGCGTACGATGCACCCATACTCGGAGTTCATCCAGGACTATGTCTACGACCTGCACGACCTGCAGGACGGTGGCAAGATGAAACAGGACTTCCGCATAACCACCTGGGGCCGCATTGCCAGGCGCGTATGGCTCGACGAGCTGCCCATGACAGTGAACCTGTTCACCGGCGACATGAAGCTCGTGGGGGTCCGCCCTCTCTCACCACATTACTTCAACCTCTACAGTGAGGAGATGAAGAAGAGGCGCATAAACTACAAGCCGGGACTGCTTCCGCCCTTCTATGCAGACATGCCGTCAGACCTTGAAAGGATACAGCAGTCAGAGATAAAATACCTCGATGCCTGGGACCGCAGTCATACACTGACCGATATCCGGTACTTCTTTAAAGGGCTCTGGAATATTGTGTTCAGAAGGGTTAGGTCGAACTAGTTTAACCTACTTTTGTTTCAGCTTGGCTTCCATGCTAAGTGTGGCATGGGGTACGGCGCGAAGACGGTCCTTGCCGATAAGCTGACCGGTCTCGCGGCATATGCCGTAGGTCTTGTTCTCGATGCGCACCAGCGCTGCCTGAAGATGCTGGATGAATTTCAGCTGCCGCTGTGCCAGCCTGCCGGCCTCTTCCTTGGAGAGTGTAGTTGCACCCTCTTCCAGCACCTTGAAGGTGGGAGAGGTATCCATGGTATCATTGTTATCCTCGTGGGTGATGCTTGCCTTGAGCACGTCATAGTCTTTCCTGGCCTTGTCAAGCTTGCCTAAAATGATCTGCCTGAATTCCTCCAGCTCCTCGTCCGAATATCTCGTCTTTTCTGCCATGGCTAACGGTATTAAATTATTATCCGGCAAAGTTAATATAATAAGTTGAAAAGTTGTTCGGTTGAAAAGTTGAAGATTTTTATAATGATGCTCTGCGCTAGAAAGTTTGACTTCGTGATTTAATCTGCTAAATAACAGTATCTTACCAGAAGATAAAATTTTTACTCAATATACTTAGTAAATTAACTCAGGACACTGAGCAAGTAAATGTTAACCGCCTTTCTATTTCTTTACTCTAAGGCCGATGATTTTGTCTTCGGGGTCCCGACGACAATCCCAGATCATTACCACAATAATAATATTATCAATGGTCTCATAAATTATCTGATAATCCCCGGTTATCAATGCTCTTACAGATTCGATTTCGGATTTAATTCCGATTAAGGGATTTTGGCCAATAAGCTTAAGACTTTTGGTAATTTTTGAGTTTAGCTTGTTGCTGTAGACAGCAGATTTATTCCGTCCAATGTAGTAATTCAAGAATGTCGATTAAATCCAGCCTGGCTTCTACAGACCATTCTATTTTGTACTTAGCCATTGACTGATCTCTTTCTGCAAAGCTTCATTTGAAACAGTCCGCCCGTTTTTAACCTGGTCGCGACCTGCAATAACCCTTTTCCTCTGGAAGTCAGACAATTTGTAGACCTCCTCGTTTGCTTTAGACTCCACAATCGTTTTGATTGCCTTCAGAAAGGAGGTATCATCAATAGGAGAAAGCTTTTCAATTATGGTATGTCTCAACCCGACAGCACTCATGACTACTTTTTTTTCAAAGTTACAGATTTTTGGTAATTAAGATTACTGTAGGGTTCACAATAGCTTTCAGTTGGCCACTTTAGTCGCTTCGAACTTTTTCTTACCTTTGCACCCTGTCAAAAATGAGATAAAAATGTCCAAAAGATTTCCCGAGTACAAGGGTCTTGATCTGGCAAAAGTGAATACCGAGGTGCTGAAGATGTGGGATGACCATGACACCTTCCGCAAGAGCCTCCGCAGCCGCGACGGCAAGGGAGAATTCATATTTTACGAGGGCCCGCCGTCGGCAAACGGTATGCCCGGCATTCACCATGTCATGGCACGCGCCATCAAAGACGCAATATGCCGCTACAAGACCCTCAAAGGTTTCGAGGTCAAACGCAAGGCCGGATGGGACACACACGGTCTGCCCGTGGAACTGGGCGTGGAGAAATCGCTGGGAATCACCAAGGAAGACATCGGAACGAAAATAACCGTCGAGGAATACAACGCCGCCTGCCGCAGGGATGTGATGAAATATACCGACATGTGGGAGGACCTCACCCGCCACATGGGCTACTGGGTAGATATGGAAGACCCCTATGTCACATATGACAACAGGTATATCGAGACTCTCTGGTGGCTGCTGAAGGAACTCTACAAAAAGGGCCTCCTCTACGAGGGATACACGATACAGCCCTTCTCTCCCGCCGCCGGCACGGGACTGAGCTCGCACGAGCTGAATATGCCGGGTTGCTACCGCGATGTAAAGGACACCACCTGCACCGCCCTTTTTTCTGTTAAACGTGATGCACGCTCCGCCTTTCTGTTCGACGGCGCAGACACCCCCGAAGTGAAGATAATGGCGTGGACCACCACTCCCTGGACCCTGCCATCGAATACTGCGCTCGCCGTGGGCGCCGATATAAAATATGTCAGCGTAAAAACGGTCAATCCCTATACATCTGAACCTATCACCGTGGTTCTTGCCGAAGACCTTCTTCCTGTCATCTTCGCCCCTGACAAAAAACTTGAATTTTCGGTGACCGCCACTTTTACCGGCGCACAGCTGAAGGGTATCGAATATAATCAGCTTATCGACTGGGTCAATCCCGGCGACGGCGCCTTCCGTGTCATCACCGGTGATTTTGTAACCACCTCCGAGGGAACCGGGATAGTACACATCGCTCCCACATTCGGTGCCGACGACTACCGTGCCGGACGTGAGAACGGCATCCCGCCGCTGCTTGTAACGATGTCCGACGGCTTCCAGGGACCGCTTGTTGACCGCCGCGGCCGGATGGTGCCGCTGGCAGATCTCGACCAGGCTTTCGTGGCAACACACATCAACACTAAGTCGTACGCACCTTTCGCCGGTCGTTTTGTCAAGAACGAGTATGACGAGACCCTTAAGGAGACTGACGCCACCCTCGATGTTGATATTGCGGTGATGCTCAAGCAGGAGGGAAAAGCCTTCCGCATTGAGAAGATGATCCACTCATACCCGCACTGCTGGCGCACTGACAAGCCTGTGCTCTATTATCCGCTCGACTCGTGGTTCATCCGCACCACGGCGCTGCGCGACCGCATGATAGAGCTTAACAACACCATAAAATGGCAGCCGGTGAGCACCGGCACAGGACGCTTCGGCAAGTGGCTGGAGAACCTCGTCGACTGGAACCTCTCGCGGTCGCGCTATTGGGGTACCCCCCTGCCAATATGGATGACCGAAGACCGCCAGGAGGAGATATGCATTGGCTCCGTGGCTGAGCTGAAGCTCGAGATATCACGCAGCGTCGATGCAGGATACATGTCGCATAACCCGCTTGAGAAGTTCTCCGAGGGCGACAACAGCCTCGAAAACTATTCTCTTTTAGACCTGCACCGCCCGTTCGTCGATGAGATAATACTCGTAAGCCCCGGCGGCAGGCCGATGAAGCGCGAGACTGACCTCATCGATGTCTGGTTCGACTCGGGAGCAATGCCTTATGCCCAGGCGCACTATCCCTTCGAGAACAAAGAGTCATTTTCGCAAAAATTCCCTGCTGACTTTATCGCCGAGGGAGTAGACCAGACACGCGGATGGTTCTTCACCCTCCACGCCATCGCCACAATGATCTCTGACTCGGTGGCCTTTAAAAATATAATCTCCAACGGCCTGGTGCTCGACAAGAACGGCAACAAAATGTCGAAACGCCTGGGCAACGCCGTGGATCCATTTTCCGCGTTGGATGAGCACGGCTCTGACGCCCTGCGCTGGTACATGCTCACCAACGCGCAGCCGTGGGACAACCTTCGTTTCGATTTTTCCGGTGTTGACGAGGTGAAACGCAAGTTCTTCGGCACACTGTACAATACATACTCCTTCTTTTCGCTTTATGCAAACGTTGACGGCTTCACCGGCAAAGAGCCGCAGGTGCCCGTGGAGAAGAGGCCCGAGATTGACAGGTGGATTATCTCACTGCTCAACACGCTGGTGAAGGAGGTGACGGAGCGTTATGACGATTATGACCTCACCCCCGCCGGCAGGGCCGTATCCGATTTTGTCACCGAGAATCTCTCCAACTGGTACGTGCGTCTCAACCGTAAACGCTACTGGGGCGGCGGAATGGATGACGACAAACTGTCTGCATACCAGACGCTTTACACCTGTCTCGAGACGGTTGCAATACTGGCTGCACCGATAGCCCCGTTCTTTATGGACCGCATTTTCTCCGATCTCAACAGCGTCAGCCATATTCACAGCGAAGGCTCCGTGCACCTCGCCGCCTTCCCCGATTATGACCCTAAGCTGATAGACAAGGGACTGGAGGAGCGTATGGAGATAGCCCAGAAGATGTCGTCGATGATACTTGCCCTGCGCCGGAAGGTGAATATCAGGGTGCGCCAACCGCTGGCGAGAATAATGGTTCCGGTATCCGACCGCCACCTCAAAAAGAGCTTCGAGGCAGTCAAATCACTGATACTTGCCGAGGTAAACGTGAAGGAAGTCGAATATGTGGATGACACATCTGACATCCTTGTTAAGAGGGTCAAACCGAATTTCAAATTGCTGGGGCCGCGCTTCGGCAAATCGATGAAGGATGCGGGTGCGGCCATCATGGCGCTCACCCAGGCGGAGATAGCTGAGTTCGAGAAGAGCGGCAGCCATGATCTTGTGATCGGCGGCGAAACCTTCACCCTGACCTCTGCCGAGGTGGAGGTGATCTCTGAAGATATCCCCGGGTGGCTTGTTGCCAATGAGGGGCGACTGACGGTGGCGCTCGACATCACCATCACCGATGAACTGTTGCAGGAAGGCATTGCCCGCGAGTTTGTGAACCGCATCCAGAATATCCGCAAGGACAGCGGGTTCGAGGTGACTGACAAGATAAAGGTGGTGATCGAGGATCTGCCATCTGTATCTGCGGCGGTTACCCGGCACTCGGCCTACATAGCCTCGCAGACGCTGGCGCTGGAAATCACGCTTGCTCCGACTGCTGACATTACGTCAATGAATTTCACCGAAACCGACATAGAGGAGGTGATGGTTAAGATAGTGGTGGAGAAGGTCTGATCCGCCAGCTGGCGGATGCAGGCCTCAGCTATCGTGAAACGGCAGAGGCTTTACAATCAAAAAATGTGCAATCTTGGAATCAGATTCCAAAACTGTCAAATTTATTTTTTGGGGGATTTTCCTGTCTGCCCGGTGGTCCTCCATCTGACAGAAAGGAGACAGAACGCGGAAATACAAGCCTCGCGCACGGATGAATCCTACGGAGTTTTCAGATATCTTCAAGTGAAAATGACCGGTATTCAACCTGGTAGTCCCCCAGTTTATCCACAAGGTTTCTGGCGCTATCCCGCAAAACTGCAGGCCTGAGGCTTGCTTTTTTCATTTTTACTTCAGCAATGAGAACCTCCTTATTCATATCATCAATCGCAACGATGTCGACCTCATTTTGGTTACCCTTTTCCCAATAGCTGCCAACAGCCAAATAATCGCCACTCAATGCAATTTTCTCCCTGAAATATTTTTCCAGAAACAGGCCGCAATATGTGTCGAAATCCCGCTTAACCAGTGCCTGAAGATATTTGTAATTCCCAATCTCCACTGCACTGCGGTATTTGTAAACAAAACGAAACCAGAACGATAAAAAATTGTCATTAATCGCATATTTCTGTATCCTCCCCCCCGGTTTTGCCAGAATAGGCCTGACACCCCTGATCAGCATATATTCATTTTCCAGTTTGTCAAGATATCCGCCTATATCTTTTTGAAGTATTGACTCTATTTCAGGCCTTGAGGTTTTAGAGGAAGATATGAGAGACATTATTGAGAAATAAATTGCGTAATCTCTTCCGAATTCTTCAATCAGCACATTTTTGCCCTCATCGATCAGCAAAGAGTTTTCTCTGAATACTTCATTAATCATCTGCGGAAATGTGTAAATTTCCTTGTCACAGAAGAGCTCAACATACCTGGCAGACCCTCCGGTAATCGCATAGAATGCAAGGATATCTTTATTTTTAATGTCACTGAAACGCGATTTAAGGAGGCTCTTCAAAACATCGACGCTGAACGGCTGAAGGTTGATGCGTTCACCTGCCCTGCCAAATAAGGGCTCTTTCTCATCTTCAAAGATCTTTTTCATCATCGAATGAACCGAACCGCATAAGACGAGATTCATTTTTGCTTTCTGTTTATGCCTGTCCCACAACTTCTGCATTTCGCCAAACACACTGGGGTTTACATTCAACAACTCCTGAAACTCATCGATGACTAAAGTAAAAGGCTGTGAAGCGGATTCTGATAAAAGGAATTCAAATAATCGCGCAAAACTGTTGAACTCTCCCAAAACTTCGATCTTAAGCCCCCTGCTGATCTCTTCTACAAACTCCTTACAAAGTAGTATTTCATTCTTCCTTACAACAAAGAGATAGACAAAGGGTTGCCCTTCGAAAGCCTTCAGTGTTAATGTCGTCTTTCCAATTCTTCGCCTTCCGGTAATGACAGTCATAATGGCCGATTTCTCCGACCGTTTCCGTATCCCTTCCAGAAGTTCGAGCTCAATTTCCCGATCAATGAATTCCATGACTTTTTCTTTCAGACCTCAAATATACTAATTTTACTGTAACCGCCATTACTGTAACCGCTGTTACTATAAAAATATCGCCCGCCGTTTTAAGGTTTTGGAACAGAAGGATATTTGATTGCAGGACTGCAGAACAAAACTGATATCTTTGTGCTACATAAATTAATAAAATCATGTTTTCAGGAATAGTAGAGGAAGCTGCTCCGGTGGTGCGTCTGGAACGCGAGAAGGAAAATCTCCATATCACCATGGAGTGCTCATTCACGGGTGAGCTTAAAATAGACCAGAGCATTTCCCATAACGGAGTCTGCCTCACAGTGGTTGACATCAAAGACAATACCTACACCGTCACCGCCATCCTCGAGACACTCAACAAGACCAACCTGGGCCTCCTCAGTCCCGGCGACAAGGTAAACCTCGAACGCAGTACCCGTCTCGACGGCCGCCTCGACGGACATATGGTCCAGGGTCATGTGGACCTCACTGCAGTATGCACCTCGGTGAAGGAAGCCGATGGCAGCTGGTACTACACCTTTGAATATGAGCCGAAAGGCCTTGAACATATGACTGTTGAAAAGGGCTCTGTCAGCGTAAACGGCGTGAGTCTTACGGTCGTAAATTCAAAGGATAAGTCATTTGAAGTGGCTATTATACCCTTCACTTACCAAATGACCAATTTTCACCAGATAAAACCTGGTACTGTCGTAAATATTGAATTTGACATACTGGGAAAATATATAGCGAAGATCGTCAGGCAGCAGCTCGGAAAGGTCTGATCCGCCAGCTGGCGCAGAGGAGACAGACAGTGCGGGGACTTTAAGTCTGAGGACTGAAGTATGAATAAAGGGAATAGCAAAATGGGCAGGGAGGAGAAAGATCGAAAAATAATTGTTGCTGTGACCGGTGCCAGCGGATCGGTATATGCCGTCAGCCTGCTGAAACGACTGCGTGAGCTGAAGCCGCCACCGGCAGAGGTTGCCTTAGTCTTTACCGGTAACGCTGAAGAAATAATGCTTTACGAGACAGGCAACACATATGTTCCGCACGGTACAGAGAAGCTCTATGACAACCGCGACTTCAACGCCTCATTCGCCTCGGGCTCATCATCCTTTGACACAATGATCATCTGCCCGGCCTCCATGGGCATGCTGGGCAGGATAGCGCACGGTGTATCCGATGACCTCATCACCCGCGCTGCCGATGTGATGCTGAAGGAGCGGCGCCGGCTTATTTTCGTTCCCCGCGAAACGCCTTACAGCCTCGTTCATATCAACAATATGAAGCTGCTCACCGAAGCCGGCGCCGTCATCTGTCCCGCCACCCCTTCATTCTACAGCAGGCCTGAGACAATAGAGCAGCTTGTGATGACTGTTACTGACCGCATCATGACCCTTGCCGGATTCGATATAGAAACCTACCGTTGGAACGAGAAGGGTTGCATAAGCGCATAAAGAGCCTGCTGCGCCGGCATCATCTGCTGAGCATAGCCACTGTCAGTGACAATGTCCCGTATTGTGCCTCGTGCTTCTACGCGTGGGATGAGGAGAACAACACGCTTGTCATTACCACAGACCCTGGTACAAGGCACGGCTCTCAGTTCCGGACTAATAACAATGTAGCCGGGACTATAGCTCTGGAGACAAAACGCATAGGAAGAATACGCGGAATTCAATTCACAGGTACGATCGCCGAACCTCTGGGCGCTGACCTTGACCGTGCCCGCAGCCGTTACCTGCGCCGCTTCCCTTTTGCCGCCCTGGCTGAAATTCATCTGTGGACCGTAACCCTGAGTTATATCAAGCTGACGGACAACCGATTAGGCTTCGGTACAAAAATCATCTGGAAGACTGAAGAATAGGGAAATTTAAACACTTCGCTATTTTACGATCTCCCCCGACCAAAGCCGGTCAAGAAATTCTCGCCATGGGAGAATTTCAATTTTTCCGGACTTTCTGGGATAGGGGTCGTTGCAAACGAGAATCAGTTTTCTGACGTTATACTCTTCCGCAAAACTTCTCAAGCCCCGCAAATGATTATCATTCGCCGCCGAGGTTGCCTTGACTTCAACGGCAGCGTCAAGATCACCCAGAATAAAATCAACTTCTATCTGAGAGGTTGTTCGCCAATAGTATACCGGATAATTAATGTCAGAGTAATGGCTATGAGCGTATATTTCGTGGTAAATATAATGTTCAAAAGCCTGACCAAAGGCCTCGCTCCCGTAGGTGACCACTCCGCGTTTGATCAGCTTACTGGCTATACCTACATCAAAATAATAAAACTTGGGAGACAAGATCACCCGACGCTTGGGCTTCTTCTGAAACGAAGGCAGAAAACGACCGATCAGGGTGTCTTCAAGGATCTGGAAGTACTCCCTGACTGTTGGCGGGCTTACTCCGCATTCAGCAGCTATGTTTGAGTAGTTAACTATTTCGCCGTTTGAGAAGGCAGCTGCTTCCAGAAAGCGGGAGAACGAAGAAATATTGCGTATCCTGGCCTCTGCCATTATCTCATCCCGCAGATAACTTCCTATGTATGCAGAAATAAGCTTCTCCGGATTTTTCGACATATAATGCCGGGGCAACAACCCGTTATTAAGTGCCCTTATAAGGTCAAAATCAGGAATCTCTCTGTAAATCAGCGGGTACAACTCGTACCTTAAAGCTCTCCCACCGAGCAGATTACCTCCCGACCTTACTATCTTCCGTGGGCTTGACCCGCTAAGAATAAATCGCCTGTTACGGTTGACGATAAGCCATTGTATTTCATTAAGCAAGGAGGGAAGTCGCTGTATCTCATCAACTATCACCGGAGATGAACCCGGGTCAGTTTCAATTATTTCGCGCAACAGCGAGGGGTTTGCGAGAAACCTGTTGAATACATCTGCAAGAAGCAGGTCGAAGTAAGGAGCCTCCGGATATAGCATCTTTAGCAGAGTGCTTTTACCGGTCTGCCGTGCACCCCACAGAAATGCGCTTTCATCTCTTTGTCCTTTAAATGTCTGCAGCCTCTGGAACATGACAAACGAATACTAGACTTTTAAATATCATGATAATTAAAAGTACAAAATTAAATAATGCGGCTGATTTTTACTAATTTAAAACCATAAAACCATAAACTTATCAACCTTTCAACTATTCCCTTTTCAACTTTCTCACTTTCCCTCCCTCCTTTTTCGTAATTTTACCCTCCCATGATCGACCATTCAACCATAGAACGGATTTTTGACGCCGCACAGATAACAGAGGTGGTGCAGGAGTTCGTCTCACTCAAAAAGCGGGGCGTCAACTACATGGGACTGTGTCCGTTCCATAATGAGAAGACCCCCTCATTCACCGTCTCCCCCGCCAAGGGGATCTTCAAATGCTTCGGATGCGGCAAGGGCGGCAACGCCGTAAACTTCGTCATGGAACACGAGCACCTCTCGTACCCCGAGTCGCTCCGCTGGCTGGCCAAAAAATACAACATAGAGATAGAGGAGAAGGAGGCCAGCGCCGAGGAGATACAGAAACAGAACGAACGCGAGAGCCTGCTGGTGGTGACACAGTATGCATCCAGGCAGTTCACCGAAAACCTCTTCCACGGTCACGAGGGGATGGCGCTGGGTCTCTCATACTTCCGCGAGCGCGGCTTCCGCGATGATGTGCTCCACAAGTTCGATGTGGGTTACTGCAATGAAAAACGCGACGACTTCACGCGCCGCGCAATGGAAGCCGGGTACAAAAAAGAGTTTCTGGTTGCCAGCGGACTGACAATTGACAAGGAGGAATATGTCTTCGACCGCTTTGCCGGCCGGATTATGTTCCCCATCCACTCGCTGTCGGGACAGGTTTTGGGCTTCGGCGGGCGGATCATCAAGACGGATCAGAAAGCCGCCAAGTATGTCAACACCCCTGAGACAGAGATATATCACAAGAGCCGCATCGTCTACGGTATCTTCCAGGCGCGCCAGGCAATAATAAAAGAGGACCGCTGCTATCTTGTGGAGGGTTATACCGATGTCCTCTCGATGCACGAGGCCGGCGTGGAGAACGTCGTAGCCTCATCGGGCACCGCCCTGACACAGGAGCAGATACGCCTCATCAAGCGCTTCACCCCCAACATCACGATGCTCTATGACGGCGACCAGGCCGGAGTGAAGGCCTCCGTGCGCGGCACCGACATGGTGCTGGAAGAGGGCATGAATGTGCGCATAGTGCTCCTCCCTGAAAGCGAGGACCCCGACTCATACTCCAAAAAAGTGTCGAACGCGGAGTTCAAAAAATACCTGGCGGAGAATGAGACCGACTTCATAAGGTTCAAGACGAAGCTCCTCCTGGACGAAGCCAAGAGCGATCCCGTCCGCCGCGCCAACCTGGTGCGCGAGGTGGTGCGCTCCATAGCCGTCATCCCTGACCAGATCAACCGTACTATATACGTCAAGGAGTGCAGTATGCTCCTCGCGATGCCCGAAGAGATTGTGCTCGACGAGGTGATGAAGCTGCGAAAGCAGCAGAGCTTCCGTGACCGCAATGCCTACCCTGGGCAGGATGCGCTTGTGCCGGCACAGGCTGCCTCGCGTCCGCAGAAGAAGAAGGAGGAGACATCGTACTGGTCCGAAAGGGAACTTATCAGAATGCTGCTGCGTTACGGCACCGAGGTGCTTACCAGGGTTACTGACCGGGAAACGGGCATCGAGACCGTCACCACCGTGGCAGACTACATCATCGCGCAGGTGACGGAAGACGAGCTGGAATTCGAAGACCCCGTCCTGGATGTGATCTTCAGGGAGATAACTTTTAACGTCTCACAGGGTCTCTTCCCCGGCGACAGACACTTTGTACACCACCCCGAGCCCGCCATCAGCGCCATCGCCGTGGATATGCTCACAGAACAGTACACCCTGAGCAGGATCTGGAACACAAGAGGCTCTTATGTCGAGACCGAACAGATGAAGCTGAAGGATATAGTGCCCGATGTGGTGCTGAAGTTCAAGGGCGACAAGATCAAGGTGATGCAGAAGGAACTGCGGAGGGCAATGACCGAGGCTGGCGGAGACGATGAGAAAATCGCCTCGTTGCAGGAGCGCTACAAGGTGATGACCTCGCTGCAGAAAAAGATCTCCACGGGCCTCGGCAATCGCATTATTATGTAACCAGCACCCCCGGGTAATTCTCTTTTTTCATACCTTGTGGATAAATTTACCCGGCTTTATGAGAATCACCCTTTCAATATCTGTTTTTCTCTTCGTTTTTGCATCCGTTATTACCTCGTGCAAAAAAACCGAACCTGGCCCCCGCATCAGCTCTCCGGTCTTCTCAACATACGTCCCCGCAACACCCTCAGACACAACCAAGATGAGGGAGATTTACTACGGGCTCCTCACCCCGGTGGAGGTATGCAACATTTTCGACAGGCTGGGCCTCTCGTTCAATGACACAATTATTTCGCCCTCCGACAACTGCAACCTCTATATGAGCAGCTACAAGGCCGCAATTAACCTGGGAGTCTACGGGGTCGACATGGGATACATGAAGCTGTTCGGCATCAACAAGCAGACAGTCAGCTATTTCAACACAATTAAAAAGCTGAGCGAAAGACTCAACATGCCCGTATCATTCCTCTCTGACGCCGTAAAAGACGTGGACCGGACGATGAACAATGCCGATTCGCTCACGTCACTGATGAATGATGCCTACAAGAAAATAGATGACCACCTCCGTGCCGAGGGAAGCCAGGGTACACTGGGCCTGATGATGATGGGCGGATGGGTCGAGTCGATGTATATCGCAACACAGCTGGCATATGACCCCGAAAATCCTGATCCGCAGGTTGTTGAGAAAATAGCAGAACAGAAATATTCGCTGCTCTCTCTCCTGAGCTTTATGAAGAATTATTATGACGACCCGATGGTGGTCTTCTACACCAAGAAGCTGAAATACCTGAACCGGTGGTTTGATACCTTCGACATCTACTACCGTGAGGGCGATGTGAAGATCGATACTGTCAGGCAGGTGATAACCACCACGGGCAGCGAGATGACAGTCACGGTGGAGACCCTGAACCAGATACGTGATTACATCGCCGGGCTGCGCAAAGAGATTACTGCAATCTGAATACGTAAGATAACTGCCTGACGGTATAACTGCAGTCTGAAACCCTGAAATCACTGCCTGACGAAATAACCGTATTCTTAAAATAACATCTGACATCATGAACCGTAAACTAATCATCGTTGCTGCCGCAGTGGCTGTAATTGCCGTTTCGTGCGGCAGGAGTACCGATAAATCCGCCGTTACAAAGGTCTCGCCGGCGGTAACAGTCATCGACAAAGGATTCAGTAAATATATCTCTGCCTACACCTCGGGAGTCATACCCTCCGGGAGCACCGTGCAGATTGTCTTCACCCCTGAGTTTGCCGCCGGAGCTGACAGGGATAAGACACAGGGTCTTTTCACCTTCACCCCCTCACTAAAGGGCACAACGGAATGGGCTGATGATATCACCCTTGTCTTCCGTCCCTCCAGGCCGCTGGATGCCGGTACAACATACGAAGCCACACTGAACCTCGGAAAACTGGGCGCCGTGGAAGAGCGACTGCGCTTCTTCCCACTGAACTTCAGCACAGTGGAAAAAAACTTCACGGTGACTGTCAGTCCTCTTGTCAGCGATCCGCCTGACGGCGCGACCTATACTCTCGCCGGCACACTCGTCACCTCCGATTTTACAGAGCCGTCAGAGGTAGAAGGTTATCTTTCGGTGCGCACGGGAAAACGTACTGAGAAAGTCTTGTGGGATCATGATAAGGGCAACACTCACGCCTTTACGGTTGAAAAGATAGTGCGGGGAAAGGAAGAGAGTGAAACCACTGTATCATGGAGTGGAAACAAATACGGAGCAAAGTCGAAGGGCGAACTGACGGTTGCTATTCCTGCCGCCGGGGTGTTCAAAGTCACTGACGTAAAGGTCAACGCCGGCGACAGCAAGAGCCTGGAGATATTTTTTTCCGACATCATCGAAAGCGGCGCCGAACTCGAGGGCCTGGTGACACTCGACCCTTCGCATCCGCTGACAGTGAGCGCCGAAGGGAACAGGATAACTGTTGTCCCCGGAGATTTTGTAGTCGGTGAAATTGCGCTGAACATCGACGGTGCACTTCGCAATTCAAGGGGTGAAAAGCTCGGCAACAGCGTCATCCGCCAGGTGAATTTTACTCCCGTCGAGCCTGGCATACGGGCAGTCGGAAAGGGAGTCATAATGCCTTCGTCAGGCAGCCTGATCTTCCCTTTCATGGCGGCAAACCTGAGTGCCGTGGACCTGACGGTCATCAAGATCTTCGAAAACAACCTTCCATATTTCCTCCAGCAGAACAGCATGGGCGAATCCGACTACTACAATTCGGTGAAGCAGTTCGGTCGCCCGGTATACAGGGGACGCATCGACCTGACAGGCGGCGCCGGCTTCGACCCGAATAAATACAATCTATTTACTGTAGACCTTGCTGATTATGTGGAAGTGGAAGCTGGCGTCCTCTACCGTATTGAGATGAGCATGCGCCCCTCATATTCGCTCTATCCCTGCAAGGATAAAAAAAGCGCCTCAAAGTACGAGGAGATGCTTGACCGGATAGATTTTGACAGGACGTGGGAGGGTGAAAACGACTACTATCAGCTCTCCGAGGAGGGCCTCTTCTATGAATATGCATACAACTGGAAGGAAAATGAGAATCCCTGCAGCGAAGCTTTTTTCAGTCCCGATAAAAAACTGGTCTCGAATATCCTGGCCTCTGACCTGGGACTTATGGCGAAGAGCGGCAGCGACAACAACCTGCGCATTTTTGTCAACGACCTGCGGACGGCGCAGGCTGTTGAGGGAGCGACTGTGGATGTGTACGACTACCAGATGCAGCTGATGGGCACTGTGACCACTGACAGGACGGGCATTGCAGCCCTGCCCTGTCCGCGGAAGCCCTTCCTTGTGATAGCGCGTAAGGACACCAACCGCAACTACCTGTCACTCAGCGACGGGCAGGCCCTTTCTATGAGCTCGTTCGACGTAACGGGTGAGGCGCCGCAGAACGGCATCAGGGCATTCATCTACACGGAGCGCGATGTGCGGCGTCCGGGCGATACCGTTTTTATCGGACTTATCGCCAGGGATATCGGTACCGGACTTCCTGCAGGGCATCCGGTTCATTATGAACTTCAGAATCCGCTGGGGCAGCGTGTTGACGATCAGGTGGCAGCGCTCGATGAGAAAGGATTCATAACATTCACCTCTGTCACCGGCGACGATGCCGTGACAGGCAATTACACCGCTCAGATACGTATCGGTGGCGCCACTTTTACAAAGACTATTAAAGTTGAAACAGTAAAACCCAACAGGCTTAAAATAAAACTCGACTTTCCCTATGCCGTGGCAGGAGGAGAGAGCCGGGCCCTGAAGGGTAACCTGAAGGCATCGTGGCTCAGCGGTGCCGTTGCCCGTGACATGAAGGCCACCGTAGAGCTGTTGCTGAAGCCGGTAAAAACCGTCTTTGACAAATACGGGCAGTACACTTTCGATGACCCGGCGACACAGTTCTGGTTCGAGAGCCAGACAGTCTTCAACGGAAATATCAACAGCTCGGGCGAGGCTTCGGTCAGCTTCACTCCCGATGAGGAGCTGAAGGCCCCGGGGATGCTCAACGCTGTATTCACCACGCGCGTCTTCGAGAAGGGCGGCGATGCCAGCATCACCCAGACGGTGCTGCCGTATGCCCCGTATCCTGCATTCGTGGGGATCAATGTCCCGCAGCTTGGGGCAACCGGACGTATGTTGTTCACTGACCGTAAGAACGAGGTCAAAATAGTGACCCTTGACAAGAACGGGAAACCCGTCAGATCAGAGGTTGAAATAACGGTGTTCCGGCTTGACTACCGCTGGTGGTGGGAGTCCGGCGGGGAGAATATCGGTTCCTATATTTCCAACAGCCGCTACCGCTCTGTTTTCAGCGAAACGGTAACAACTGCCGGCGGTGAAGCGAGTGTTTCGTTTACAGTTGACAAGGAAAAGTGGGGCCGTTATCTTGTGCGCGCCACTCTGCCGTCAGGGCATTCCACGGGAAAGATAGTGCTGATCGACTGGCCGTGGGATTACGGGATGAAGCCCGGCGGGAACGACGGGGCAAGCCTGCTGCAGCTGAATACTGACAAGGACAAATACAATGCCGGCGACGAGATCAGTCTCACATTCCCTTCTCCTGAGAACGGACAGGCCATCATCACCCTGGAAAACAGCACCGGTATCCTTGATATATCACACGTCAGCACAAAGGCCGGCAATACGGTAGTGAAGATCACCGCCACCCCGGCAATGGCGCCAAACGCTTATCTCTATGTAACGCTTCTGCAGCCTCATTCGCAGACTGTCAACGATGCGCCCATCAGGCTCTACGGAGTCATTCCGGTAATGGTTGAAGACCCGGCATCACGGCTGACGCCGGTCATAACCGTGCCTGACAAAATAAGGTCGCAGCAGGAGGTGGAGATTAAGGTATCTGAACAGAACAAACGCGAGATGACATATACCCTTGCGGTTGTCGATGAGGGACTGCTGGATCTGACCGGATTCCGCACCCCTGACCCGTGGAAATGGTTTTATGTAAGGCAGGCGCTGGGAGTGAAGACCTGGGATCTTTACGATATGGTTTTCGGCGCTTTCGGTGGCACTATGGGACGCATCTTTGCCGTGGGAGGCGACGGTGCCGTAATCGACCAGAGCAGGAACCGGGCACGTCGCTTTGTGCCAGTGGTCCGCTTCCTGGGACCGTTTACAATCGGCCCCGGAAAGACCGGTATACACAGGCTGACACTACCGCAGTACACAGGCTCAGTCAGGGTGATGGTCACTGCAGCCGGCAAGGGGAACGACTTCGGAGCCGCTGAGAAGAGCGTAATCGTTTCTGACCCGCTTATGATTCTGGCAACAGCGCCGCGGGTGCTCTCTCCCGGAGACAGGGTGGCACTGCCCATAACGGTATTCGCACAGGATAAGGAAATCGGGGAGGTATCAGTAACTGCCTCCGGCAATGAAATGATATCATTTACAGAATCCGCCGGCACCGTACGTTTCTCAGAGCCGGGCGAGAAGGACATGGCATTCATGTTTACCGCTGCTCCCGAACCGGGAAAGGCGGTGATGAAGGTCACTGCCACATCAGGAAGTGAGAAAGCCGTTTACGCCCTCGAGGTCGAGGTACGTTCCCCGAATCCTCCCGAACGCAGGAGCGAGACAAAACTCATTCAGCCGGGAGAGAAATTTGAAAAGAGTTTTGCGCCGTTCGGCATCAAAGGCACCTCAAAAGCTTCAGTGGAGATATTCTCTCTGCCGCCGGTAAATCTCAGCAGCCGTTTGGGGTGGCTGACAGCATACCCGCACGGATGTACGGAGCAGGTCACCTCTGCCGCCTTCCCGCAGCTTTACCTGGCTGAGCTTATGGGCAGCAACCTTTCCAATCCTGCTGCGGTGCGTAACAATGTGCAGGAGGCGCTGCGAAAGATTTCATCGCGGCAGCTGCCGTCAGGAGCACTGACAATGTGGCCCGGAGGAACTTATCCTGACGCCTGGGCAACATCCTATGCCGGGCATTTCGTTATCGAGGCGCAGAAGGCGGGGTATGCCGTTCCGGCAGGTTTCATTGGCAAATGGACCTCCTGGCAGCGCTCTGCCGCATCTTCCTGGAGATACCAGGCGGAATACCGCCATACCGCAACCGACCAGGCATACAGACTCTTCACAATGGCCGTGGCGGGCACACCTGACAAGGGGGCAATGAACCGTATGAGGGAGACTGAAGGACTGCCGCAGCTTGCTAAATGGCTGCTGGCTGCTGCCTATGCAACTACGGGCAGGCCCGAGGTGGCACAGACACTGATCGATGTGCGCAACCTGAAGCCCGATGATGAATTCACATCATACTATTACGGAAGCGCGCTCAGGGACAAGTCCATAATACTTTACACCCTGACCGCACTGGGCAACACTGTCGAGGCCATGGAGCTACTGAAGGAAGTCGCTGCAGAGCTCAGTCGTGACACCTGGTACAGCACGCAGACAACGGCGTGGGGACTATTTTCATACATGAATTTCAGCCGGTCGCTGAAGGGCGACAACAGCAAGCCTGTGAAGGTCGCAGTCGTTTTCAACGGCGATAAGGAGAATGTTACGTCGGAGACCGGAGGAGTGCTGAAGGATTATGTTCTCTCGTCATCGAATAACCTGTCGGTCGGAAATGAAAGCGACAAACCGCTCTTCGTAACATTCACGGAGCAGGGTGTGCCGCTGGCATCAGACCAAACCACAGTTGAAAAGAATCTCCTGATGAAGGTTGATTATTCCGATATGGCCGGCGCTTCAGTCGATATTTCATCACTGCCGCAGGGTACAGGTTTCCTGATGACTGTTTCGGTTACAAACGGAACCTTCCGTCAGATAGGCAACATCGCTCTTACACAGATGGTGCCGTCGGGCTGGGAGATACAGAACACACGTCTCTTCGAGACTGCCACAGCACAGAAGAAGAGCAGCTATGACTACCGCGATTTCCGTGACGACAGGGTTTATACATATTTCAGCCTGAAGTCGGGTGAGACGAAGAAGTTCATTATTCTTCTCACCGCTTCCTACAGGGGCACCTACGCAATGCCTGCCGTTGTCTGTGAGGCTATGTACGACGACGGTGTCCGGGCGCGCAGGCCCGGCCGCGAGGTGACTGTCACCGAAGCGAAGTGAGTGGCGGGAAGGGAAACACAGTGAGGGATCCGCAGAAAAGGGAAGCGAGTGGCCGTGACAGAAACTAAATGAGGGTTCAGCAGAATAGGGAAGCGAGGTCTCGTAACAGCAATAAGATGCATCTGCTGAAAAGGATTTCAGTCGGAGCTGTCACTCTGCTGATGCTGTCAGTATTGGTGGCGCCGCTGCCTTCTTTCAAGGCCCCCCTCTCCACCGTAGTGGAGGCTTCCGACGGTTTCCTGCTCGGGGCGCGGGTGGCTGACGACGGACAGTGGCGGTTCCCCCCGCCCGACAGCCTGCCGGATAAATACGTCGCCGCGCTCATAAACTACGAAGACCGCTGGTTCCGCTGGCACCCTGGAATAAATCCCGTTGCAATTGTAAGGGCCCTGTCTGACAACATCAAAGCCGGTGAGACCGTGCGCGGCGGCAGCACGATCACAATGCAGGTCGCCCGGCTGGCCCGCGGCAATCCTCCCCGTACATACCCGGGAAAAGTCATCGAGATGCTCTCAGCGCTGAAGCTGGAGCTATTCCGCCCGAAGGATGAAATACTCAGGTTATATGCCGCCAATGCCCCCTTCGGAGGCAATACGGTGGGCCTCGATGCTGCGGCATGGCGTTATACCGGACGAGGCAGCTCCGGTATTTCATGGGCTGAGGCGGCGGCTCTGGCGGTGCTCCCCAACGCGCCCTCACTGGTCTTCCCGGGAAAGAATACAGAACGGTTCAGGGCCAAAAGAGACACCCTCCTTATCCGGCTGCTTCAGCGTGACGTCATTGACAGCCTCACCTGCAGCCTGGCCCTCGGTGAACCTCTTCCCGCCGCCGCGCTCCCGATGCCTTCAGAAGCGCCGCATCTCACTGACCGGTTCTGGCTCACGCGGCGCGGAGAAAAAGTAGTAACAACAATTGATGCGGCGCTTCAGCGTGAGGTATGCGCCCTCGTCAACACCCATCAGGAGGCGCTGGAGGGGAATCTCGTTTTCAATGCGGCAGCCATCGTTGTCGAGGTGGCAACGGGCAACGTGATTGCCTATGCCGGCAACAGCTCCCTGCCCGACACGGCACACATCTTCGGACGCGATGTGGACGTAATCCGTGCAGTCCGCAGCACCGGAAGCATCCTGAAGCCGTTCCTCTATGCCGGACTGATGACCGGCGGCGATATGCTCCCCAACGAGCTCGTGGCAGACATACCGACACGTTTCCAGGGGTTCAGGCCGGAGAACTCCGATTTCACATACAGCGGAGCCGTCCCAGCCGGCGATGCCCTGGCCCGCTCGCTGAATATTCCTGCTGTGAGGATGCTGCAGACAATGAGTGAAGAGCGCTTCCTGCGTCTGCTGCAACGCACCGGTTTTTCATCATTCGACAAGCCGGCGGCTCACTACGGTCTCTCCCTGATCCTGGGCGGCGGCGAGGCCAGTCTGTGGGAGCTGGCAGGCGCCTACTCGTCAATGGCGCGAGTGCTGAACAACAGTGAGCAGGCTGCAAACTACCGCACTGACGACTGGCATATGCCGGTTCTGGAGGCTGAAAAAGAACTCCCCCTGACCTCCGGGCGCACACTCTCCAATAAAAACAGTCCCGGTCTTACCCGGGATCCTGATCCGCCTCTTACAGCTTCCGCCGTCTGGCTCACCTATGAAGCGCTCCGCCGGGTCAACAGGCCGGAGACAGAGACAGGATGGCAGTATTTCGGCAGCGCCCCTGACATAGCCTGGAAGACCGGCACCAGCTTCGGCTTCCGTGATGCCTGGGCCATCGGCACCACACCGCGGTACGTGGTGGCAGTATGGGCCGGCAATGCCGACGGCGAGGGCCGGCCCGGCCTCACCGGCATTTCTGCGGCGGCGCCCCTCCTCTTCGATATCTTCCGCCTGCTGCAGCCTTCCGACGACGGGTGGTTTACACAGCCTGCCTGGGAGATGACAGCCGTGCCCGTCTGCGCCGCCAGCGGTTTCCGGGCCGGCCCTGACTGCCCGGTGACACGCGACGAGTGGATACCGGCGGCAGGACTCAAAGCCGGAGCCTGCCCCTATCACACTGTCATCCTGTTGGACACCGCCGGCCGCTTCAGGGTCAACATATCATGCGTGCAACCCGGTGCGGCCGTAAGCCACAAATGGTTCGTCCTGCCGCCGGCAATGGAATACTACTACCGTATGCGCAATCCCTCGTACCGGACCGTTCCTCCCCTTATGCACGGGTGCTCTGACGACAGGAAGATTGCAATGATGGAATTCCTCTATCCGCCACGCGATGCGGAGATTTTCATCCCCCGCGGCCTGTCGGGAGAGACGATGTCTATGCTTCCAGAGATAGCCCACCGCCGCAGGAATGCAGTTATTTACTGGCACCTCGACAACCGATACATCGGCACGACACGGCAGATCCACCAGACTGAAATTATCACGGGTGAAGGAGAACATGTCATCACAGCCACTGACGATGAGGGATTTACAGTATCGCGCCGGTTTACAATGGTGCGTGACCTGCAATAATCATCAAAAAAAGATATACATTTACCTTCGCATACAAATCTAATATCAGGGGGACGTGGTCAGGCTCTTTCCGGGACGATTCATAAGACGCTTAATTGCCGGGTACACTTTCAACAAGTACAAGGAGATCTTTGACAGGTCCGGGTATGCAATTCTCCTTATCGACAGCCGTACAAACAGGTTCATCAGGGTCAACAGGGCTGCATGTGAACTGTACGGATACACCCAGGCCGAGATGAGGCAGCTGACCCCCCGGGCACTCTCACCCCAGGCTGAAGATACGGCAAAGCCGTTTGAGGAAAAGGTAAACATAAGTGCTGTAAAGCCCGCCCGCAGAAAGGACGGCACAATCATAACAGTAAAAATTCAGACCAGCTTCTCCGACAAGTTCCACGTGAGCCTGGTCAGCGATGTCACCGAGGAATACCGCATACGCCGCGCTCTTGAACTGAATGAGGAACGGCTGAAAGAAGCCCAGCGCATCGGGAGGTTCGGATGGTGGGAGTTCCTGCCTGAGACAGGCAGTTACATCGGTTCGGAGGAGATCTCCCGGATCTTTCATGATGATGCGTCAGCCTTCTCCTTATCCTACCAGGATAACCTCAACTTTGCTCATCCCGAAGACCGCTCCTACCTTCGGTCTTCGATAGAGGAGGCTGTTGACAAGAAAAAGGAGGCTTACTCGCTTCACTATCGCATCATTACCCCGAAAGGCAGAATCAAGACGATTGCCGTAAACTCCAATGCCAGGTATGATGAATACGGCAAGGTCATTTACCGCTACGGCACCTGCCAGGATGTGTCAGAATCGCAGAAGATAATGGATGAGCTTATCGAGGCAAGACGGCGTGCCGAAGAGTCTGACAAGCTTAAAACCACATTCCTGGCCAACTTCAGCCACGAGATCCGCACACCGCTGAATGCCGTGATGGGCTTCGTGAATATCCTTACGTCGATGAAGACGACAACGGAAGAGCGGGATGAGATGGTGAAGCTTATCGATCTTAACTCGCAGCGACTCCTCAGGCTTATCAATGATATGATCGATCTCTCCCGCATTGAAAGCAATAACCTGGAGATCAAATACACCGATGTCGAGATCAACGATTTTCTGTCGTCAGTGGCTTCCTCGGCAACCTGGGAACAGGAGTCGGCGGGCAGAAAGGATGTGACACTCAGAGCCGTAAAGGGCGAGACGGGCCACCGGATCTATCAGCACCTTGATGAACTCCGTCTGAGTCAGATCTTCAGCAACCTCATTAGTAACGCACTGAAGTTTACCGAGAAGGGCGAGATACGGTACGGATATAAGGTCACGCAGACCGGCAACAGAAACGGCATAATGTTTTTTGTAAGTGACACAGGAACGGGCATCCCGGTTGAAAAGCATGAGGAGATCTTCAGGCCTTTCGTGCAGCTCTGGAGTGAGGATATGCCGAAGGTTCAGGGGGCGGGACTGGGGCTGGCGATCTGTGCCCGCTTGACCGAGATCATGAAGGGACGCATATGGGTAGAGTCGGCACGGGGCAAAGGCTCGACCTTCTGGTTCACTTTCAATACCCCTGTTATTATCGAATGATTTTCAATATATAAATTTTTTTATCTTTGCCCCCTCAAGGGTCGTTAGCTCAGTTGGTTTAGAGCGCTTGCTTGACAGGCAAGAGGTCACTGGTTCGATTCCAGTACGTCCCACAACTTTCCACAAAACCATGGCTGGACTGCCAGATACCAACCATGGGATCTAATTTATCACGAGGAGTTTGAGACTAAGAAAGAGGCAATGAAAAGAGAGCAACAACTTAAATCTGCTCAGGGACGGCAATTCATCAAATCTCTTCTTACTCCCAAATAGTTCAGTTGGTTTAGTCCGCCGGCTGGCGGATGACAGGCAAGAGGTCACTGGTTCAATGCCTGTACGTCCCTCTAAGCCAGGCAAAACATCAGAACACCGGAGAGAAGCAGGGCTTTTTTTGTACGCGGTTTTTTACATACATTTACTTCTTCCCAAAAGTAAATGGCAGGAAAAACCTCATCTGTTCACTGCATAACTGCCAGGGCGTGCCGTTCCGTCATTGCGGCACTGATCCTGTGCACCTCAGCAGCCGCCCAAACCCTCCCCCTGCATGAATATACCGTGGACGACGGACTGCCCCAGTCGGAGACATTGGGCGCATACCAGGACAGCCGAGGATATCTCTGGATACCAACCCGCAACGGCCTTGCCCGCTTTGACGGTCATTCTTTCACAAATTACTACCGCAAAGACGGTCTGCCATCCATCGAGGTCACGGGGATTACCGAAGACAGTAACGGTGTCATCTGGGCTTCCTCCACCGTTGGTATGGCACGCTTCAACGGAACAAAATTCCATCCGTACCCTGCACCAGACTCCCTGTCTCTAAAACAAATACGCCTGGGATGCTCATTGCCGGAACCGGGCAAATTCATCCTTAATTCCCGCGGAAAGGAACAAAGAGAGAAGATGATACTTTTTGACAACGGCCGATATACTGAACTGGAAGACATTTACTCTGTTTTGAGGGACAGGAAGTTCGAGGCTATGGACTCTACTTACAGCGAAGCAAAAATCTTTCTTTCCCCAATAACATGACAGGCGGTTCTTCCCCCCATTTCCCTGTCAGGCCACACAAGCAGAAGTGTCGCGAAAGCGGAAACCCAAGGTTTGTGTGGCATGTTTTTTTCAGAACTCAGCCCTGAAACATCGAGAAGCCGTCGTGATGCTTGGTAGTGAAAACTACATACCTCATCCCGGCATTCCTGGCTGCAACCGCCCACTTTTCGGGGTTGAAACCTACAGGATTAAAACTCAGCTGCAGGGCCTCATACTGCTTCTTATACTCTTCATAATCAGGGTTCTTTCTCCTGCACCAATCAACATCTTCCGCGCATATAGACCACGACTCCACGATGCCCCACTGGCTGTAGGGTCCCCAGTGCATCAGGAGACCGAATTTCATATCCTGCCACTTGTCACCAGCCTGTTTCGGCTGGGCCGGAGACGGGGAAGAAAAAAGAGACAGTAAGAGTGTCAGCAGAAATACTCTTCGTGCTGTAACAATTGACGGCTTCATTTCCGTATGTGTTTATGTTATGAGAAATCAAATCCGGAAATATAGGCCGGACATTCGTAAAACTTCTCCTTTGCTTCGCCCTCCATTCCTGAGAATGAGGCATATACAAGTCCCGGCTTGGCGTTTAAGATCCTGTTCAGCACTCCCATCCTCCTGTTGGTCCTCATTGATTCATAAAGGTCAGAGTGGTCGTCAAGCCAGGTCAGTGCCGTGTTGTAGCCCTCAGCGGCACAGACAGACTCGAAGAGATCCGGTAACAGATGTTCGCTGCCCGGACGGCAGTATATCGAGTTCAGAACCAGGTATCTGAATTCACCGGGCCTGAAAAGTCTGCGGAACCATGGTGTTTTAGGCATTATCTTCATCATCACCCAGCCCCAGACGCCGGGAACATTTACAACCCTGTAGCTTGTAGGCACAGCGCATACCCCGGCCATAATTTCATCTTTCACCTTCATCACATAGTACCCGTGATTAAAGAACGAGAACTCATCAGTGTAGAAGCAGTAATTCCGGTAAAAGCCGGAGAGCAGGGCAGACATAGCCGGCTCTTCTGCCGTCGGGAGCCTGGTTACACGGCTGTCAGCAACAGGCTTGAACCTGCTGAATGCTACCGTCAGAAACGACCTGATATATTCATAACCTGCCTGGTGGATGAGATTTTTGGATCTCTCGTTGCGGCTTTCGACATAGGCGTACATCAGCTGCGGCTCTGCTGTCTGTTCCGTACCGCCGCTGAAGCTTCCGTGCCGTCTGAACATGCTGAAAAGCTTATATTTGAACGACTCCTCCACATGGGAGAGGTGTTCAATGCGGCGGGTTGAAACAGCCTGGGTCTGAAAAGCCCTGCTCACTGCCAGGTAACGAAGATAGGTGGAATCATACTCAACGCCACCGTTATGCGTCTTTCTGCGGCACAGGCCGATTACCCCGGCCAGGCTTCCCTTCTTGTAAAGAGCCATGAAAGAGAGTCCGTCGCCGTAATTGAGGATCCGTTCACCGATATTCTGCATCGAATACTGCATCCCGCCTTCGGATCCGAGTACCGTGTTCTCAAGAAGGGTGACAATATCTTCATCCGCCTTATTCACCATTCTCAGCTCAAGCCTTTTATAATCGAGAATGCTTTCCTGTTCCATATTTTGCGTTTCCTTTTTTTGTGTTTTCCCCGGGGGGCACTGTTTCATTTAAGATGCGCAGGTCTCTCATTTTACATGCGGCAGGGTGGCCTCCGCCACAATCAGGTCTTCAGGTGTGGTGATCTTAATATTCTCACGGTTCCCATGGGTCAGATGTACCTTAATACCTGCAGCTTCTGCAACTGTTGCATCATCGGTGAATAAAGGGTCGTAGACCCTGTCATAGGCGTTGATTATCAGGCTGCTGCGGAATACCTGTGGGGTCTGGATCAGGCGTACTTCCGATCTTGGGTGAGGGATGCTGCCGTCGCCGGAGAGAAGTCTTACTGAGTCTGCCGGCTCAGTGAAGGGAACTGCATTACCGTATTCCTCTGCATCGGCGAAACAGCGCCATATAGTGTCATGGCTTACAAGGGGCCTTACACCGTCGTGGATCGCCACCAGGCTTTCGACGACGACATTTCCTGAGCTTTCTGCGGGCGTCAGACTATCTCCGCCGGCACTCCCGCGGCCTGAAGTGCGAATTACCCCGAGCCCCGCCTTTACCGAATGAAACCTTTCATCACCCCCGTTTACGACAGTATGTCTGACAGTGAATGAGTACTCCTTCACCAGCCTGCGCCAGAGAGCCTGATGTGCCGGCGGAAGTACCACAATTATTTCAATCGAAGGGTCGAAGGCATAAAAGCGCCCGACAGTGTGCATCAGCACAGGTCGCCCGCCAAGCAGCAGGAACTGCTTCGGAAGGGCGGAAAGCATCCTCTGTCCGCTTCCTCCCGCAACTATGATACAGTACTTCTTCACTCTCTGACATCTCTCCGGCGGCATATCGATAAAATGCCCTGGCGGATTATTCCTTCATATACAGGTAACGCTTTATGCTCCTCTTGGGTGTTTTCAGAAATTCCTCGGGATGCACCCTGAATTTTGTGACAGCCATATATTCGGGAAGCCGGCTGTTGACATCCTTGCGGATAGTGTCAAGAGCGTCAGGCAGTGCGGCTTCGGTGATGCTGTCCTTAGTAAGCTGCTCATGATCGGGGAAGATGAGGCCCACAAGCTTTTGATCCTCTGAAATGACAACAGACTCGGTAACGTACCTGTAGTTGTTTATGAGTGATTCGATCTCTTCAGGATAAATATTCTTGCCTGAAGGACCCAGGAGCATGTTCTTGCTGCGTCCCTTGATGTATATATTTCCGGCCTTGTCTATCACACCCAGGTCTCCGGTATGCATCCAGCCCTCCTCGTCTATGACTTCCTTTGTCGCAGCAGGGTTCTTGTAATAACCGAGCATCACATTGTCTCCGCGGAGGATTATCTCACCTACAACATTCTCCTGGTCTTCGGAATCTATCTTCACCTCCAGGGTGTCAACAGCACGGCCTGAGGCTCCCAGCTCGGTGGTATCCCATGAGGCATAACTGATAAGCGGGCCGCATTCGGTCATGCCGTATCCCACCGTAAAACGGAAGCCGATGGTCCTGAAGAACTTCTCCGCGTCGGCATTGAATGCGGCACCCCCGATGACTAGCTCCTTGAAGCGGCCGCCGAAGGTTTCGACAAGCTTCTCGCGTACCTTTTTGTGCAGTATTTTGTTCATCCCCGGAACCATCAGCAGCGCTTTCATATGCGGCTTGCCGATCACCGGAATGAGCTGCTTCTTGTAAACCTTCTCGATGACCAGCGGCACCGACAGTATCAGTCTCGGCTTAATCTCCTTGAATGCCTGCAGAAGAATCTGCGGTGAAGGCGTTTTGGTAAGAATTGTTATATGACAACCGTATGTAAAGGGAAAAAGGAATTCAAAGGCTCCGCCGAATGTGTGTGCCAGCGGAAGGAATGACACCACCGGATCTCCGGGCTCGAGAGGCATGTGTGTCTGCGCAAAGCGAACATTGGCAGCAAGGCTCCGGTGCGGTATCATCACACCCTTCGAGAAGCCTGTTGTGCCCGAAGTATAACTGATCACTGCCAGCTGCTCGTTGTCCACCTCCGAAAAGCTGATGTCCTTCTGACTGAATGCGGGAAAAGCCTCTTTGAACTTCGCATCGAGACTGCTGTAAAACGAGGAATGGCTTTCTGAACGGCTCATTACCATACCGAAGTTGTCAAGACTGACCGCGCACATGATCTCTTTCAGCTTCTCGGCCTCAAGCTGCTCCCATATCTTTTCGTCAGCAAAAATGAGTTTCGAGTCCGAATGGTTGATGATGTTCTGCAGGTCTTCGGTCCGGAAGTCCGGAAGTATCGGAACAACCACGGCACCGTATGTCACAACCGCAAGGTATGTGGCGCACCAGTTGGCTGAGTTCCTGCCTGCCATTGCAATCTTGTCGCCCTCCTTAATCCCGAATTCCCGGAATACAATATGAATTTTGACAATCCTTTCGGCTATCTCCTTGTAGGTATAGCCTTTCTCGCGGTAATTGGACAGAGCTTCGATGTCCCAGTTCTTCCTGATGCTCTCTTCTACGTATGTGATAAATCTTTCCTTGATCATGACCGTGGAGTTTTTTCGGTTAGTAAAACAAATGTAACATTTATACCGGTTACTGAAATCAGTACCTGTAAAGCAGCAGAACAGTTATTATCATCAGGATATTCACGGCGGAAAAGACCAGGTTAAAATTCACCCGTCTTGAGCTCAGGTGATTGATCTTGCGCGAAAAAATTGCAACCGTCGGTACGAAAAGCACCACCAGGAAGATAAAGAACTCCGGGCCGTCGAAGACCTGGCTCAGCCCTCCGCCGGTGAGGCTGGCAAAGTAAATGACTATCAGCGTTACAAGGAGGTAAAGAAGATAAGTCCCCTTCAGCGCCAGCGTCGAAAGAGGCCTGGAGTGGTGCAGCTTATGAGGCTTGAGCCAGGCATAGGAAATTGAAAAGACGATGAGGACGAAGAAGCCGCCAAGGATGAAAGTGAATATCTCGGGGAAGTTATCCATGCCTTTCATTCGTCTGTCATGATTCCCTGCCTGCCCATACCAGTGAGCTAGCGCCCAGGACGGCTGCATTCTGCGTACTCAGCTCCGAAGGCAGAAGCTTGACCTTGTCACGGTAAATATAAAGGAGGTTCTCTTCCATATGCTTCTGTGCGGGTTCAAATATCAGCTCCTTGGCAAGTGCCAGTCCGCCGAAGAGGAAAATGGCCTCAGGATTTGTATGGGCTACCACGTCGGCAAGCTTAAATCCGAGCATCGAACCGGTATGCTCGAAGGCACGGAGGGCGATCGGGTCGCCGCGTCTTGCGGCTTCGTAAATCTTTTTTGAATCCAGTTCCTCGAAACTGTATTTCCGGAGTTCGCTGGGTTCGAGCCTGTCGGCAAGTATCTTCAGTACGGTGCGCTTTATGCCGGTAGCTGATACATAGGTCTCCAGGCACCCCTTTCGGCCGCAACCGCAGTCGCGGTTCGAAAGCCCCGGCCTGATGGAGGTGTGTCCTATCTCGCCGGCAAAACCGTTGTGGCCGTATACAAGCTTGCCGTCAACAACGAAGCCGCTGCCAAGGCCCGTACCGAGGGTGATAACCACAAAATTCTTCATCCCCCTGGCACCGCCGTAGATCATCTCTCCCACAGCCGCCGCATTGGCGTCATTGGTGACAATTACGGGAAGGTCAGTATGACGATTGAATATCTCTGCAATGGGTATTATTCCCTTCCACGGCAGGTCGGCAGGGTATTCGATTGTGCCTTTGTTGATGTTGCCCATCGGAGCGCCAATTCCGTAACCGAGGATCTCCACGTCTTTTCCGGTTTTCGCCCTGGCTACCATTATCTTTTCATAGAGCGCGGCAACAAAAACCTCCGGCTCCTCATAATGAACAGTACCGATCGAGCCCTCGGCAAGGATCTTTCCCTCACGGTCAACAAAGCCGAAGACAGTGTTGGTGCCACCAATATCGATGCCTACAACGACTTTTTCCTTTTCCATTTCAATCGCATAATGTAAAACTAAACGTAAATATAACGTTTAGATTTCATTCCCGACTTTCCTGGCTCTTTTCGGATGATCAAGATCAATCTTCAGGGCAATTCCCGTTTCAACGAGAATGTTCCATCCTGCGGCAAGCTGTATATACTCGGCATACTGACCGCCGAACGGAATTACCACGGTGGGGAAAATTGTCTTTTCCCCGGATATGGCAATCACATTTATGCCTGCGCCTTTGACAAGACACTCCATGAATTTATCGCGGTCTTCAGTGAAGGGATCGATCCATATCAGCACTTCGTTTTTGTCCATCACCTCCTCGATGCCGTGAAGTGCGAAAGTGCCCTCCAGGAATGCCGATTTCTTCCGGGTTATCTCATTTGTCTTCAGGGCAAGCTCTGCTGCCACGCCGTTGTCACGGCCGGCAAAATATATCATGTCCGCATTGCGGACAGTGTCAATTATCTTTTTATCGATTTTTGCCGTGAGCACCTGTTCGGTCAGTTCGGCAATTTTCTTCAGTCCTTCCATCTTTTCTCCCCTCAGGTTCCGGAGAAGGGAATCATAAAAGAGGCCCTGTTCTACTACCGATTTGGTGGCGGCAACAGCGTTTTCCTTCCCGCATTCAAGAACGTGGGTGTCGGCAACCGCCGCCTCAAGCCTGGTGCCTTTGTTCGCCGTCAGGCCGAAAACAGCCTTATGCTTCTTCTTTTTCAGGCTGCTAACGAGCCTGATCACCTCTTTCGTCTGGCCTGAGTTCGATGCGGCGAATACAGCAAAATCATCCAGGTTATAATCGAGAGCCTGGGTACAGCCTTCGGTAATCACCGGAAAAAGAAACTCCTTCTTCAGCGATGAAAATATTGCCCTTTTTGCCGGGAAAAGCCTGCTGCTGCCCTCACCTGTCAGGAAAAGCCCTTTTTTGGATTTGACGGCTTTTACAAACTTTTGTGAAACGGAGGGGTCAAAAGATCTGATGATGCCCGGGGTCTCCATCATCTCCCTCACAAGTGCGAACTTGCTGTACTTTTTCTCTGTCAGGTTCATGATTACTGTTGCTGTTGTTTAACAATAAATTCTTTCAGGTCACGCTGTTACTGATGCTGTTGCTTGACAATAAACTCCTTCAGGTCACGCTGTACCTGCGGATCTTTCTGGAATCCTCCGCCAAGGTGCTGCCAGTAGACCTCGGCATAGTCCACGCCCACTAATTTACCGTAATTTTTGTTGCCTTCGAGCACATAGCCGAAGAAATCGTCAATCTTGTGCATGTGTTTCATCAGCTCGAGCTGCGAGCGGTGCTTGCCGAGCATCTCGATCTTCGTCTTCACTGCGCTGGTAACGTCCACGAAGAAGTGCGGCGGCGCTATCTGAGAACCGAGGGGATCACTCAGCGTCAGGGGAGAGGTGTGATAGAGCAGCGGGGTCACTTCCAGCGGCTTTTCAGGAACAGGAACGGGGTCCAGTGAAGCCACCATGGCCTCCGCCTCAACAATTGCCGCCGTGGCGCGGTGATCCGGATGATAGTCGTTGGGCAGATGCGTGAAGACAATCCCGGCCCTGACCTTGCGCATGAGTGAAATGGTTTTCAGCCTCATCTCCCCGGTGTCAAAGAGGGAACCGTCAATTCCCCCGAGTGAATAGTATTCCGCATCAAGCACCGCGGCGGCCTCCCTGGCCTCCGTGAACCGGAGCTTCGCTGTCTCCTCCATGCTCATGTTGCAGCCGCCCAGGTCGCCGCCGGTCATTGTGGCGATGACAATCCTGTAACCCCTGTCGTGCAGAAGCTTCAGCACCCCGGCATTCCATGCCTCTGCATCATCGGGATGTGCATTGAGGGACAGTACTACTTTGTTGAATTCTGTTGCCATATCTTTGATGTTTGCTTTTTCTTTGCAGGTGACGCCTTCTTCTCTGCCTTACAACTTTACTGCGGGTTATTTTTTAACCTGGATTTTTTCTAGTCTTACAAACTCCGGCAATGATCCCGTGAGAGGCTTCATATATCTCCTGAAGGCATCGGAGACAAAGTTCCCTTCGTCATTGAAATATTCTGAAGGCATCGGCTTTGCCGCAACGGCCACATCACTGAGGCGCGCCTTGCCGAAAACAGTCCGGTAGGGCTCGTCTGACACCCGCTCTATAGTTACCATTTTTCCTGATTCTCCCTTTTCCGCCAGCTTCACTGCTTCAGTCCCGCACTGGTAAGCCTCTTCCAGGTCAAGGGGCAGAGCCCTGACAAAGTCGCTCATTATCAGCGACTCCGTAATCTGAAACTCTCCGCGGAGCCCGAACTCCGATGATAACATGCGATGGAGGTTCAGTGCTGCGCTGGCCCCACCCATGGCACCGAACTCGGTGTTGCTGAACTTGTCCCTCACCTGCGATGAGCTCACCGGAGTGCCGTCTTCAAATTTTATACCCTCACCGCAGACCACCGATACCCAACCGTATTTCTTTATGCACCGGTCAGCGTCAGTCAGGAATTTCTCCGTGCTGAAAATGTGCTCAGGGGTGTAGATGAGGTGCGGCGCATCGTCCTCGTCCTTCCTGACCATTGCCGTGGCTGCGGCAAGCCATCCGGCATCACGGCCGATGGTCTGGTATACCACAAACTGATCGACCTTTTTCATGTCGCGTGCGAGCATGCCCGCCTGCATCACGTTCAGCATGTTGGACCTGGCCGCCGAGGCAAAGCCGGGGGTGTGGTCAGTGCCGAAGAGATCGTTGTCGACTGTCTTGGGAATGCCAATGCCGGTGAGGTCATATCGCTCCCCGCGGCAGTATTCCTCCACCCTGTTGACTGTATCCATAGAATCATTTCCGCCGATAAGAAAAAACCAGCGTACATCATACTTCTGCAGGACCTCCAGTATTTTTGGCAGATCCTCCTCCTTCACCTTGTGACGTGAGGAGCCCAGCGCCGACGAGGGTGTTTCACGGAGTCCGTTAATTACCCGTGGCGACTGTCTGCCGAGGTCATAAAACCACTCGTTCATCAGTCCCTCGATACCGTAGTTCATGCCATAGACCTCACCGATGACCGATGAAGCCCTGGCGGCATCGATGACGCCTGCCAGGCTTGAATTAATTACCGATGTGGGTCCGCCGGACTGCCCGATGACTGCATTGCCTTTTGCCATAAATATATGATGGTAAGTTTCTAAACAAACTTCAGGGTGCCGAAATATTCAGGCCTGTGATAATCGGGCTTCTCCGTCTGCACGGGATTCCAGGTGACAAAATGAGGATTGCTTAGTTTGTCTCCGCATTTGTAAAAGTTAGCCCTGAATTTTTGGCCCTTCAGTTCTGTCACATCATGGTGGAAGAAGATGTCAAGGGGAATGGCCAGGGTCAGCGACCAGCGTATATCTCCCTCAATCTCCCCGAAGGGCTTGTCACCCATTGTTGTTATGCGGCGTATCCGTTCAGTGTATGCCGGATCAGCCCTTTTGTTGTCAGCCCGTCCGTGACCCGCACCCAGCAGTACCGTTCCAATGGGATTGAATTCAAAGTTGTAATAGATGCCGTCATCAGCGGGTGATACAAAAAACTCGACGCAGGAATCTTCACACACCATCTGGTTTGGCTGATCCTTTTCGGCTTTGGTGTTGCTCTCCCTGACATAGTATTTCAGAAAGATCTCCTTTTCACCGTAAGCGATGTTGAATCTCACCTCCGGCCTGTAGCCGAAATTTTCCCAGTTGACCATGTCCACGGCGTGTCCTTCCCCCAGTTCATCCAGCCTGGCTGATACTTCAGCCATGGCCGGATAAACGTTCCCCACAATCAACCTGGTAACTTCAATAACCTTCATTGAATCTTGGTTTTGTTTACTTCTGAACTAACAGAACCAATAATACAAAGATATCACAACTAAGTGAGGGTAGCAAATTTTATTTCAGCTCTTTCCAGATGAGGGCGGAGGCCCCCAGCACTGCTGCGCGGGCCTCTGGGAGGCCTGACGGGAGCACGTTGAAAGTACCGCGGAAGACGGGCTGTACCAGCTCGTCGGCGTATTTCCTGACAGGCACGAAGATTGCATCTCCTGCCTGTGCGAGTCCTCCGAACAGGAAGATTGTCTCGGGGCTGGAGAAGGTGACTGAGTTGGCTATTCCGAGGGCTATCCAGCGGGCCGTCTGGTCGAGGGCCATCTGTGCAATGACGTCGCCGGCGGCAGCGGCTTCAGCCACACGCCTTGACGTTATCTCAGTGCTCTTCAGATCGCGCAGTATGCTCTCCTCGCGGCGGTCGCTCAGCAGGAACAGGACCGTACGCACAAGGCCCGTGGCTGAAGCGTATGTCTCAAGACATCCCCTGCGGCCACAGCCGCAGACTCTGCCGCCTTCGGCTACCGTCATGTGACCCAGTTCGCCGGCAAAACCGGTGTGGCCGTATACAACCCTGCCCTCGACTACAATGCCGCTGCCAAGACCTGTGCCCAGGGTAAGTATTATGAAGTTCTTTACATCCTTAGCGGCGCCGAAGAGCATCTCGCCCAGCGCAGCTGCATTGGCATCATTGGTTATAAGAGTCCTCAGGCCTGTCTTCCTCCCGGTGATCCTCGCCATCGGTATGATACCCTTCCACCGCAGGTTGGGAGCGAGCTCGATCGTGCCGTTGTTGAAATTCGCATTGGGCGCCCCTATCCCAATCCCCATCAGCTTCAGATCATTCCTCCCTGCAGTCATCTCCTTAAGCTTCCCGTCAAGGGCCGTCACAAAATCATCGGCGAAGGCATAATCTGCCGTCGCCAGCCTGCCCTCACCGTGTATCTCGCCTTCTGAATCGACTAACCCGATGATTGTGTTTGTTCCGCCGATATCGACCCCGGCAACGACTTCTTTCATGTTTTTCTCTTTTTAGACTTCTTTCAAAAGATCCGGCTTCGTCCGGTATGTGTCAAGCACCAGCTCGCCGAAGAGCGTATTCGCCCAGGCAAACCATTTCCGCGTATACTGGGTGGGATCGTCCTTCATGAATGACTCGTGCATGAAGCCCGTGGCGGCGTGCGTGTTCTGAAGCATCCTCAGCGAGGCCACAATGTCATAATCATTGTTCGCCGTCAGAGCCTTTACAGTGATACCAATGGGCCATACCCGGTTGAGGCCTGTATGCGGACTGCCCACACCGGTGCCCATGATGCCTGAAAAATAATACGGATTGCTTTTGCTCAGCACAAAATTCCTCGTCCTCAGGTACAGCGGATCATTGCGGTCGATGGTGCCCAGGTAAGGCATGGCGAGCAGGCTCGGGACATTGGCGTCATCCATGAAATTGTAATTATGGTAGCCGTCGGTCTCATAAGGGATTATCTCCCCGTGCTCCGGATGAACTGCCCTTGCATATTTGTTCAGTGCTGCTTCGACCTCATCTGCCAGCGCCGCGGCTTCGGCACTCAGGGCTGCGTCTTTCAGCACTGCTGCCGAGATCTCTGCAATCTGCCGCATCGACCTAACGGCAAAATAGTTGGAAGGAATGAGAAACGGCCAGGTGGTGGCATCATCCGACGGTCTGAAGATGGAGACTATCAGTCCCACGGGCACAACAGGGTTGCCATACCCTGCACCGGCCACGGTATCGGTCTGCCATCCCGTGACTCTCTGAAACTTGTAAGGTCCCGGGCCCTCTTTGCGCTGCTGCTGCCTGAATGTTTTCAAAATGAGCTGCATCGCCTCTTTCCACGAGGCATCAAAGACAGAGGTGTCTCCGGTGGCCTTCCAGTATCCGTGTGAAAGCCTTACGGGATAACACAGCGAGTCTATCTCCCACTTACGCTCATGCAGCTCGGGCTTCATCTCGGTAAGGTCGCTCATCCACTCGCTCTGACCCGGACCGTCATTGAATGCATTTGCATAGGGGTCGATATGAATGCACTTTACCTGCCGGTTTATAACGCCTGCAATGAGATCCTTAAGCCCGGGGTCTGATGCTGTCAGTGACATGTACGGCCACACCTGTGCAGTTGAGTCGCGGAGCCACATTGCGTGAATATCTCCTGTAATCACAAAGGTGTCAGGCCTGTTGTCTTTCTGGCTGAAGCTGACTGTGGTGTCAAGCGTGTTCGGAAAACAGTTTTCGAAAAGCCAGCCAAGTTCCCTGTCGCCCAGAAAAGACTTTATCTCCTTAATCGTCTCTTCCACAGCCTTGCTCTGAAACTTCCGCAGCTTCTGCACCGGTCTGTTCGTAACCCTTTTGATCTTTTCCTGCATGGCAAAGGCCGGCACTCCCGCGCTTACCGCAGCACCGGCAATCACACTGTTCCTGATGAATCTTCTCCGGCTTGTCATTTTTCTCTACCTCTTGGATTCAGGTTTGCTGCGCAGCGAAACATCCTTTTTGTTCTTCAGGCTGATGTCCCAGTCCTGCTCCAGCTCCCAGTTTATCTTTACATCAAGCTCTCCGTTGTAATATGTCACTGCCTCCGGACCTGCCAGCGGGATATAGCTGCCGGTTGTCCACACCCTGTTGCCGTCAGTGTCATAAATGACCTTAAGCCTGTATTTCCCCTTGTCAAGCAGGTCAAACACCGCCTTGCCGGGACTCTTTATAAAGGCTTCTTTTACAACCTTCTCCCTGTCGCCGAGGATCTGTACTATGACGTCGCCCTCATATCCAGAAAGACTGGCCGTGACATTCCCGTAATCCTCGCGGGTGGCAACGGCAAATTTGTATACAGTCGAATCTGAAAAAGAGCCGTAAATATCCGAAAAGGAGCTGTCAGCACACGAAAGGGTGTATGAAACGCCGGGGAGAAGGGTTACATTCAGGAAGTACCGGCGCAGGTCGAGTGAGTCTCTTTTAAAAGTCAAGGGAATATTTACAGCCACCGAATCGATAATTCGTTTCAGAATGATTTTCGAAGAGTCAGGGCGATTCATCGGTGCCTGACCTGCAAACCAGGGTAATGTGCCCGGTCTTATCCTGTTGTTCAGGTTTGTACTGAAGTAGCCTCCGGTGCGCCTGGGAGTGCCTCTTGTAGGAGCAGGCTTCTGGAATCTCAGTGATACAGTGTCTGTTGTTAAAATGTCAGTGCCTGTGCTGTCAGTGAACGGATAAGTCACCAGCGCCTCTATAATACCCCGGTTAAAAACCGAGTCAGATGTGATCCAGAGCCTGAAGGTGTCGCGTTTGACATTGTTCTCCATGATCCACGCCTCAGGAGGCACATCTGTCAGTCTAACTGAAAATTCAGAGGAGTCTGAGGGGAGTGCCAGCCCGAATGATATCGATCCGGAGTTCTTTCTTTCGGCAAATTTCAGATATTGTTTCGAAGGGTCGACGAGGAATGCATATATGCGGTGCCTGCCGTATGTGTAGACCGCAGGCCTGGCGCTCTCCGGCGCAGCAGGAGGTTTGAAGCTTATGCTGTCTAAATCGTACGTCGAATATTCATCGGGGGTTATCACCAGTACAGAATCATAGAAGGCAAACGCCTCATTTTCCAGGTCATACTTCTTGTTTCCGTTCAGGTCATTCACTGCGAAAAGCCTGTATCTGCCGGGCTTCACATTGCTGATAGCGAATCCGCCTGAAAGATCAGGCCTGGAGATATATGCCGGAAGAAGTGTTCGCGGAGCCGTGTCTGAAAGGTTTGAATACATCAACACAAGCATCTCAGGGGCCGTCTCCAGGTCCGAGGCGTTGAAGACATTGCCGGTTACGGTAAGCGAGTCAAGAACCGGTCCTGTCGAGAAGACATACTGGTAATTGGGGATTGGATTGCTTTCGTTGTTGTCACGTATGGCATCCTGAAAATAAAAGGTATAAGTAGTGCTGTCAGCGAGCACCTCATCCCAGCTTACAACAAGGTCACGGCCCTTCAGCTTCACGTCCGGTTTGGTCGCCAGGGGCGGCGATACCATGAACTTGTCAGTGATCTTGTCAAGTACGACATATTCGTCAAAGGTCACGCTGAATGATTTGGCGGTGAACATCACCGTGCTGTTCTCCGGCTGGCTTTTAAGTATCACCGGGGGCTCGGTATCCCGGGGTCCCCCTGTGGGAGCGCTTATCTTGGCGCAGGCAGCCCCTGCGAGGAGAACGAATGCCGCAACGCCCACCCTGGTCGCTATGTTACTCTTTATGTCCACTGTTTACAAACTTACATCAAATTTACCCTTTTGCCTTGTTCCTTATCCTCTCCGGACTTTTTTTTATTTAAGTTTGTATTCCTAACAATGAGATCATGACCCTTCAAATCATTCCGTGGGACGTCAATCCCGAAATTTTCAGAATCGGCAGTTTCGCAGTAAGATGGTACGGACTTCTCTTCGCCCTGGGATTTGTCTTCGGGTACTACATACTTCAGCGGATGTTTAAAAACGAGGGAATGGGTGATGCCGTGCTCGACAGGCTTACTGTCTATGTGGCCATTGGCACCATCCTTGGCGCCCGGCTCGGGCACTGCTTCTTCTATGAGCCACAGTACTACCTCTCACATCCGTGGGAGATACTGAAGGTGTGGCACGGGGGTCTCGCGAGTCACGGTGCCGCAATAGTGATACCCCTCGTCCTGTGGCTCTTCGTACGAAAGGAGAAAAAGCCCTATATGTGGGTTATTGACAGGGTCGTGATAGTCGTGGCCCTCGCCGGCGCCATGATACGCCTGGGAAACCTGATGAACTCCGAAATTTACGGCATAGAGACGACGCTTCCGTGGGGATTCGTCTTCCTTCGCAACGGCGAGAACGCCCCCAAGCATCCCACACAGATATACGAAGCCCTCGCCTACCTCGCGACCTTCGTTCTGCTCTTCCGCATCTACTGGAAGAACATGGGTAAACAGCGGCCGGGACTCCTTTTCGGGCTCTTCCTGATATGCGTCTTTTTCTTCAGGTTCCTGGTTGAATACGTGAAGGAAGACCAGGTAGCGTTCGAGAAGGGTATGAAACTGAATATGGGGCAGTGGCTCAGCATCCCGTTTGTGCTGGGCGGGATAGGGTTGCTGGTGTGGGCGTATACCCGCAAACAGCCGCTGCCGCAGGCACAGAATGTACAGACGCAGCAGGCGCCGACGCAGGCTCAACCGCAAAAGCCGCAACCCCGGCCGCAACCCCGGCCGCAATCCCGGCCGCAATCCCGGCCGCAAAAAAAATAACTATTTTTTCTTGAGCACCCCGTTGAATATCAGCCGCATTATGGCCTCAAGTCTGGTGTTGATGTCGATGTCACGCTTGCGCCAGAAGAGGGGAACCTCGAATCCTTTCAGCATCGTCTGGATGGCCATGGCCGTATATTCGCTGTCCTCCACATCGAAGATTCCGCGACTGTTGCCGAGGTAGACTAGCAGCCTCAATATGGCCAGCTCCTCACGGTCATACCTCTCGCGTATCTTTTCGATGAAATCATAATGGTCGAGGTTTTTGTCGAAAACGGCATTGTAGTAGTTTGAGAGCTTGTCAAACGCCCTCATCCTCACAAAGATATAATTGCGAAGCTTGTCGGCCGGAGAGTCTACCTCCCTGATGGCCGTGGTGAGCTGAAGGCGAAGCTGATTCGCCTCGTATTTTACCACTGCTTCAAAAATCTCCTCCTTGCTGCCGAAATAATAATAGATCGAGCTTTTCCCCTTTTTCAGGGCCCTGGATATCTCGTCCATCGTGGTGTTCTTGAACCCATGATGACTGAAGATACGGCTGGCCGTATAAATAATCTTTAGCCTGTATTCCTCCTTGTTTACCATTGCTTCCGTTCGCTGCAAAGATAATATGTTAAATTGAAAAATAGAATTTAGGCCCTGAAAATTCGAAAAACAACAAATGCAGGGCGCGTAAAAATAAGAACTGTCAAACATAATGCAAATGAGGTCAGGATTATATATTTTTGGCTGACCTATTTTAACGAGGAACTTCAGGTAATGAAGGTTGGGGAGAGACACTTAAGAAGCATCTGGCCGGATGAAAAGGATCCGAAACTGATCCGGATCATTGACCAGCGAAAGCTGCCGTTTTCATTCGAAATTATGACGCTGAAGAGCGTCACGGATGTCTGCGCGGCTATTACCGGCATGGCTGTTCGCGGTGCCCCACTGATTGGCGTCACGGCGGCCTGGGGAATATATCTTTCTTTTCTTGAACACATGGCGTCTGACGATATTCTGGCTGCCGTGGGGTCAGATGCCCGCAGGCTGAAAGCCACACGTCCCACTGCCGTCAACCTGTCGTGGGCTGTTGATCTTATGATGAAAACAGTCATTAATGACCCTGCACCGGAGGCGGTCAGAAAGGCTGCAGTCTCGCTTACTGACAGCGAGGTTGAGAGCTGTCGCCTCACGGGGCAGAACGGACTTCCGCTGATTGAAGAGATAAGCCGGAAGAAGAAGGGAGCTCCGGTGAATATCCTCACACACTGCAATGCTGGCTGGCTGGCTTGTGTCGATTACGGCACCGCCCTGGCGCCGGTTTATATGGCGCACGACTTGGGAATAAAGGTTCACGTGTGGGTTGACGAGACCAGACCCCGCAACCAGGGAAGCAGGCTGACCGCCTGGGAGCTTGAAAACCACGGTCTCCCGTATACAGTTATCACTGACAACGCCGGCGGGCATTTGATGCAGAAAGGCCAGGTTGACATGGTAATAGTTGGTTGTGACCGCGCCACAGCTGCAGGTGATGTGGCGAACAAGATAGGAACATACCTCAAGGCCCTTGCTGCTTACGACAATAACATACCGTTCTATTCGGCCTTTCCTGTTTCAACTATAGATTTTTCAATGAACCGGATGGAGGATATTCCTGTTGAGGAGAGAGACGGCGATGAGGTTCGTAAAATTGACGGTGTACCGGTAACAGATTTGCGGTCCGGTATTCCCGTCTCAGTGTATTTGTTTCAGAAAGATGCTCCGGTATCGAATTACGGTTTTGACATCACCCCCGCCAGGCTGGTGACGGGACTTATTACAGACCGCGGCGTATGCCGGGCTGACAGAGAATCGATAAAAAAAATGTTATCATAAAAATATGGAAGGTTTTGTAAAATTCAACTGCTACTGGAGCCAGTCGGGCCCCGTCATCACTGACGAGCAGTACGAGATAATAAATCACTGGAGGGACATCCTTTTCAACCTCGACCTTGTCGGGGCTTTTGAGAACGGAGTCGGCTTCGGTAATATCAGTATTCGCATTGGAAACACCTCACAGTTTATTATTACAGGTTCATCAACGGGTGATATTCCGGAGCTGGAGCCAGGGCATTATGTTAAGGTGTCATCATTTAATATCGATGACAATGCCGTCATGTGCAGTGGTCCGCTGAAAGCCTCCTCAGAGTCGCTGACCCATGCTGCTATCTATATGGCAGATCCGGGGACCCATGCTGTCATTCACGTGCATTCCATAAGTCTCTGGGAAGAGTTGATGGACAAGGTACCCACGACAGATCCGAAGGTTGAATACGGCACACCGGGGATGGCGCGCGAGATGTTACGCATATTCGGATCCCCGGAAGTGTATGAAAAAAGGATAATCGTCATGGCGGGAGACCGCGGTGGACTGATCACTTTCGGCAATGATCTGGATGAAGCAGCGGGGGTCCTGTTCGGTTATATCAACAGGTAGAGCAAAAATTGTTATGCCGTTGGCATGATGTTGTCTTCCAGGCATTGCCCGGTCTGTGATTGAATAATATGGTCAGGCATACCATATCACGATGCTTGTTTATATTTCAAAAATATTTTTATATTTGCAGCCTGATTAACCGGGCCCATAGCTCAGCTGGTTAGCAGCACCTGACTCATAATCAGGGGGTCGCTGGTTCGAGCCCAGCTGGGCCCACTTCAAGGCAGTCTCACGACTGCCTTTTTTTTCTGATGGGCTCGAAGCCCCCGCACTGTCTGCCTGCTTGCTAAAATGATCCACCGGATCATTTCTTTACGCTCGCATCGGTTCGAGCCCAGCTGGGCCCACTTCAAGGCAGTCTCACGACTGCCTTTTATTTTTCTGATGGGCTCGAAGCCCCCGCACTGTCTGCCCCTTCTTGCCTGGGTAAAGTAAAAATAAACTTACTCCCTTTGTCAACCTCGCTTTCCACCCAAATTTTACCTCCGTGTTTTTCTACAAATTCTTTACACAGAATTAACCCTAAACCTGTTCCTGATTCCTCATTTGTACCCCTTGTTGTCTGTCTTTGTGATATATCAAACAGTTTAATTAATTTATCATGCTTTATTCCGATCCCATTGTCGGAAACTGATATTACTACAAATCCGGAACTTTCCTCTGTTTTAATAATAATTGATCCACCATTCTTTGTAAATTTTATTGCATTTGAGACA
>JBBRXA010000020.1:0-42446 GCA_038248855.1 Bacteroidales bacterium
CTGATTTCATCACAGGCAGGTTTTCAGATTATGTAAAGGCCGTACCGTATGAAGATATGTATGTTCATACCGACAGGGACACTTATACGGCAGGCGAATCGGTGTGGCTCAATCTCTGGCTGTATGACCGGGGAACAGGGCGACTGTCAGACGGAAGCTCAATTGCTTATGTTGAAATTCTTGATCCTTATAACAGGCCTGTGGCCCAGGCAAAGGCCCTCCTTGAAAAGGGAAAAGGTGCTACCCTCATTGAGTTGCCTGACACACTGGCAAACGGCACCTTCACCCTTCGCGCCTACACCAACCGGATGAAGAGCTTCCTCCCAGAAGGGTGCTTCATGAAGAACCTCACAGTTATAAATCCCTTCAGTGACCGCTTTTTGAACTTCAGAAAATCTGCGAAAGCAGGTGATGAACAGCCTTTCAGGATCGGCTTTTATCCTGAGGGCGGAAAGCTGATTGCAGGCCTTCCCTGCAGGGTGGGCATCACCGTACTTAACAAAAACGGTGAGGCTGTACGTTGCAGCGGAATGATAAAAAGTGAAGCAGGAGACACCGTTGCGGTCGCAGATATTGACAGCAGCGGCATAGGTTCAGTCTGGTTAACTCCTGCCGCCGGAAGAAACTTATTCTTCGAGGCTGAGAACCATGGTGGCATTTTCGCTCTTCCCCCGGTATATGGAAAGGGTACAGCCATCAGTGTGGTGAGAAACGACAATGACTCACTAGTAATCTCCCTGCTGAGTAATGATTATCCGGACACCTGGAAGAATCTTGTCATACAGTCGCGGGGCAAAATAGGTTATACGGCCAGAGTCCCCGTCAGCGGGGAGGCAACCCTGATCAGTCTCCGGGGCGATGTTCTGGTCACCGGAATAAACGACATTGCCCTGTTTGATGCCGCGGGTAATCTTCTGAGTGAGCGGCTGCTTTTCAGGCCCGCTGAACCGGTCGCCGGACTGCGCATAGACTGCAGTCCCGTTTACGGCAGAAGGGAAAAGGTGAATATTGAGATTGTCAGTGACGGACCGTTTGATCCGCAAAATGATCTTACTGAACTTAGCCTCTCTGTATCACTTCACCCCGGTTCCGGATACTTCGCAGGTGCTGATGAGTCGATAATGACAGGAACTGAATTTATCCTTCCGGAGCCCGGAAGCCTGCTGCCGGAGGTTTTTTCTTCACTTTCGCCCGGCAAAAAAGATATCCTGCTTCTCGGAACACAAAGTCTCTGGATCAACTGGAACGAAATTGTAGCAGGAGGGTGGAAGTATCCGGAATATCCCTTCGAAAAGGACGGTCAGTATATCTGTGTTTCCTTCTTTGATCAGAAAGGGGTGCCGGCTGAAAAGGGATCGGTTGCATACCTGTCAATCCCCGGTGTAACTCCGGAATTTCAGTATGCTGTTGCCGACACTACAGGCCGGTTCTGTTTTTTTATTGAGAACAGCAGCCAGGTAAAAGATCTTATTTTTCAGCCTGCTGACACCGCCGGATCATACTCTGCGAAAATTGAAGACCAGTTTTCTGGAAAGTACCTCAGTTCAGATTTTTTCCCTGACACTGCCAGGGTGAATATCCCTGAAGAAACTGCTGTCATTGCCAGAAATTTTCAGGTACAGAAGATATATGAAAAAAGCTCCGCAGGAGGGAGCGTCATGCAGCCGCTTACAAACAGGGTGCAGCCCCGCTTTTATGGCAAACCCGATCAGGAGCTGGTGATGGATGACTATATCGCCCTCACTACAATGAAGGAGGTATTCTTTGAACTGGTGCGGCGAGTATTGGTAAAAACCAACCGAAAGGAAAACAGCTTCATGATCTATGATCCGGTACTGAAAAGAAATCCGGCTCTCTTTATTGACGGGGTCCCCATTGATGACGCTGCCAAAATTATCAATCTGAACCCTGCCCACGTTGAACAGATAGACGTCCTGCCGGGTGACTACCGGATCGGCGACATTATTTTTCCCGGAATAATAAATGTGACTTCACGCACCGGCAGCTATACTGACCTCCCCCTGCCTGAAAATGCAGTCAGAATACGTTTGCAAATGTTCGGGGGGCAGTGGGCTTTCATCTCTCCGGAATATCCGACAGAGGAAAGGAAAAGGCAGAGAATACCGGATTTCAGAAACACTCTATTCTGGAGCTCCGGAATCAGGCCGGATGAAACCGGAAAGTTGAGTGTCGGGTTCTGGACTTCTGACCATTCGGCTGAATATCTGATTGATCTGGAAGGGGTCTCTTCAACGGGGAAAGTAGTCTCTGTCAGAAAAGCTGTCAGGGTGGAATAGCTTGTGTCCCTTTCTTTTCGTACCTTGGTAAGAGTTTGGAAAAATTGAAGAAGCGGTTTTACGATAGTGACCCATGGCTTGACCCGTTTAAAGGGATCATTGATGCACGTCTCGACTACTGCATTGAACGTGAGGCCATTATCACCGGCGGTGCGAAGCTGGAGGATTTTGCCAACGGCCATCACTGGTACGGTCTTCACAGGACCGAAGGTGGCTGGGTCTTCAGGGAGCACGCTCCCAATGCCACGGCCATCACCCTGATAGGGACCTTTTCAGGCTGGAAGGAAGATGAGAGGTACAGGTTGCACCGCACAGGTGAGGGCGACTGGATCCTGGAGATGGGTGAGGAAGCTCTTTCACACGGTGATCTTTACAAGTTACTGGTGAAGTGGAAGGGCGGCGGCGGCGAGCGCATACCCGCCTATGCCACCCGTGCCGTACAGGATGACACTACCAAGATCTTTTCCGCACAGGTGTGGCACCCTGCGCAGGGTTACGTGATGAAGCACCCCGCCCCGCCGCCGCCGCCCTCTCTCCTGATCTACGAAGCCCACGTAGGGATGGCAACGGAAGAAGAGCGGACAGGCACATACCGGGAGTTTACCCGTGATGTGCTGCCCCGCATAAAAAGCCTGGGATACAATACCGTGCAGCTTATGGCCGTGCAGGAACACCCCTATTACGGCTCCTTCGGCTACCACGTCTCAAGCTTCTTCGCACCCTCGTCACGCTTCGGCACACCCGATGAACTTAAAGAACTCATTGACACAGCCCACGGCATGGGCCTCAGGGTTATAATGGACCTGATACATTCGCACTCTGTTTCGAACATAACGGAAGGTCTCGGGCTCCTCGACGGCGATCCCGGTCTGTATTTTCACACCGGTCAGCGAAGGCTTCATGTGGCCTGGGACTCCCTCTGCTTCGACTACGGCAAACCGATGGTTGCCCATTATCTGCTCTCCAACTGCAAATACTGGCTTGAAGAGTTCTCCTTTGACGGATTCCGTTTTGACGGAATAACAAGCATGCTCTACTATGACCACGGTCTCGGTTCCGACTTTGTTTCGTACCAGCAGTACTATGACGGCAACCAGGATCGTGATGCGATTGTATATCTCACCCTTGCCAACAAACTCATACATGCGGTCAATCCGGATGCCACCACGGTGGCAGAGGAGATGAGCGGAATGCCCGGTGTGGCAGCTCCGGTTGCCGGGGGCGGAACCGGATTCGACTACCGTCTTGCCATGGGTGTTCCTGATATCTGGATAAAGATGGTAAAAGAGATCCCTGATGAAAACTGGGACCTGGGATATCTTTTCCACGAGCTGACACAGCACCGGGCCGAAGAGAAGGTTGTCTCCTACTGTGAATCGCACGACCAGGCACTTGTCGGAGATAAAACCTTGATATTCAGACTGGCAGATGCAGAGATGTATACCTCGATGAGCATCATAACGCCAAGCCTCGTGATTGACCGTGCAATGGCACTGCACAAGATGATACGCCTCTTCACCTTCTCGGTCGCAGGTGGCGGTTATCTTACTTTTATGGGGAATGAGTTCGGCCATCCTGAATGGATAGACTTCCCGCGTGAGGGAAACAACTGGAGCTACAAATATGCACGCAGACAGTGGAGCCTGGCTGATGACGGGTTACTGCGCTACCGACACCTGAAGGAATTTGACAAAGCGATGATCGGGACCGGCAGCCGGTACGGACTGCCGGGGATACAACCCACCGAAGCACTCACTGTAAATAATGCCGACAAGGTTATTGCATACTGTCGCGGAGAACTACTCTTTGTTCTGAACTTTAACCCGGTGACATCTTTTACAGGCTACGGCATCCCGGTAAAGGGAAAATACAGGATAATACTGAACAGTGATGATCCGCTTTTCGGCGGACAGGGAAGGATCGACAATCGCCAGAGCTATTTTTCTGTACCCGATTACGGACAGTACGTTGTCAACGCACCGCATCACCTGAAACTTTACCTGCCAGCACGCACCGCCATGGTGCTACTGCACGAACAGATAAAGGGCATCAATCAGTTATAAGCTGCATAAAAAGCTCAGTCTACCCACCTCAACAGGCAAAAGTCCTGCCTGTGCGGCAATTCAGCATGCCTGGCGTAAATCCTCACACCATAGAAGAAGGCACCTGCCTTTTCCGGAAGAAAATCGAGATGGTAAATGGCCCTGCTCTTTTTCCTGCTGACCAGCTGAAAATCCTTCCGGGCAATGAAATCGTGCTCGCCGTGCTTGTTTAGCTGGGTGACTACAAACTCCACCCCGACGCTCTCCGCAGGGATGTTTTTTATGTCAAGGATGATTTCGTTCGAATAATTGTGCCCGGACCTGTAAACGTGCTCGCCCGGATTTGGAACCTTGAAGTTTACCACCTCTATCTCGTCCCAGGTGCGTGACATCTCACTTTTCCATTCTGCCAGCTCGCGTGCAAGGGCATAATTGCCTGCATTTATCCTTTGGCTCCGGTCGCGCAATTTTGTATAGTATTTGCTGATATAGTCATTCAGCATCCGTTTTGTGGTGAATTCCGGCGCCACCTTGACCATAGTGTTCTTGATGTAGCTGGTCCATTCCCTTGGTATGCCGTCATTATCCCTCGAATAATAAGCCGGGATAATTTCATATTCGAGCATATTGTATATCGTCTCTGCATCCACGTCATCCTGCAGGTCCTGCACGGCAAAAGTGCGTTTTTTGGGCAGGGCCCATCCTGCAAAGGCGTGGTATCCTTCCACCCACCATCCGTCGAGGACGCTGAAGTGAATCGTGCCGTTCATTACGGCCTTCTCGCCGCTGGTGCCGGAAGCCTCGAGCGGCCTTGTGGGCGTGTTCAGCCAGATGTCGACACCGCGCACAAGATACTTGGCGAGGTTCATGTCATAATTGTCGAGGAACAGTATTTTGCCGGCAAACTGCGGCATCTGTGACACTTCATTGATCCTTCTGATGAGCTCCTGTCCTCCGCCGTCGTTGGGGTGTGCTTTGCCCGCAAAGATAAACTGCAGAGGTCGTGTGGGATTGTTAACTATACTGGCAAGCCTGTCAAGATCACGGAACAACAGCGTCGCCCTCTTATAGGTGGCAAACCTCCGCGCAAAACCAATTGTAAGCGCCTTTTCATCCAGATGATTGCTGATACTGATGAGCTTGCGGGGACTGACGTGCCGTTCAAGCATATCTGTCTGAAGCCTCTTGCGTATGTTGTCGAAGAGTCTCTTCTTGAGTTTCATCTTTATCTCGAAGACCTTCGCATCATCGAGCTGGTATATCTTCTCCCAGTTGCTGAGGTCATTCTGGTCGAAATTCTTCGATTCAGTAAGTTTCTCATACACCTGTTCCCATTCCGGGGCCGTCCACGTAGCATGATGAACACCGTTGGTGACATGACCGATATAGAGTTCCTCCTTCAGGTACCCGGGCCAGAGCTTGGAGAACATTCCCCTGGAGACACTGCCGTGAAGCTCACTTACGCCGTTCATCTCCTGTGACATGCGTGTAGCAAGGTAACTCATGTTGAATTTCTTTTCAGATTCTCCCTCGCAGCGGCCCAGAGCCATCATCTCATCCCACGTTATGTTGAGCCTGCCGTGGTAGTGTGAGATATATTTCCTGAGCATGTCTTCTTCAAAAGCGTCATGGCCGGCAGGTACTGGGGTATGGGTCGTAAAGAGGGTTGAAGCCCTGACTACCTCCCTGGCATCTACAAAGGTGAGATGTTCTCCTTCAATCAGGTTGCGCATACGTTCAAAGCCTATGAAGGCTGAATGTCCTTCATTGCTGTGGAAGACATCGGGTTTTATACCCAGTGCCATCAGGACCCTGATGCCGCCTATCCCAAGGACCAGCTCCTGCTTGAGCCTGTTCTCGTGGTCGCCTCCGTACAGATAGTGTGTGACAGCCTTGTCCTCAGCAGTGTTTTCTTCTACGTCAGTATCCAGCAGATAGAGTTTTACCTTACCCACACTTGCAAGCCACACGCGCACCTTTACAGTTCGTCCCGGCCATACGAGGGAGATTGTCAGATGATTGTTCTGGCTGTCCTTTACCGGGCAGACAGGCAGCCGTGAGAAATCTTCAGCCTCATAAATAGCCTGCTGCTCGCCGCGCGGACCGAGTTTTTGTTTGAAATACCCGTAACGGTACAGCAATCCGATGCCGGTGATATTCACATTTGAATCACTTGCCTCCTTAAGGTAATCGCCGGCCAGGACCCCAAGACCGCCTGAATAGATCTTCAGGCAAGGGTGTATTCCGAACTCCATGCTGAAGTAGGCTACCGACGGAAGCCCGGTGTTATCCGGTCTGTTGAGGTATTCAGTGAATTCCTTATATATTCTGTCGGCATCATCAAGAAAGACCTCGTCTTCAGAAAGAACCACAAGACGCTTGTAATCTATGGCTTCAATAAGTTTCCTGGGGTTATGGCCGACTTCCTCCCAGAGGGTGGGGTCCATTCGTCTGAATAGGAACTCTGCCTCGCTGTTCCATGACCACCACATGTTACAGGCCAGTTCCTTGAAGTAGCTTATGCGTTCAGGAAGAACAGACTGCACGTATATATCAGTCCAGATCGGCATCTGGTGAGGTTTGCTGGCTACCAGATCGGTGGACTCCAGGATGCGGATATAATCTCTCGGCTGGTCGCGGCGCTCTTCGCTCTTCTCCAGGGCCAGGTTGTAGGCTTCGGTGTAAAAATGGTAAAGGGTGTTCCAGTTAGCAATTCGCGAAACTGCCCAGGCATCATCGCGGGCCTTCACCACCTCTTCGGGGTTCATTGCCATAAACCGGCCAAGGAAATCAGCCATTCTGGCAACAACCTCAGGTTCATTGTCATCAGTACGTTCGACAACAAGGCAACCGTTACCGGGCTCTTTAAAATAAGAGTTTACCCACATTCCGAAACCGGAGAGATTTGTAGTTACAGTGGGGACGCGGAACATAAGGCTTTCCAGGGGAGTATAGCCCCAGGGCTCATAATAGGAAGGAAAAAGCGTAAGGTCAAGACCGATGAGCAGCTGGTAATATGACATGTTGAAAATACCGTCGTCACCGTTGAGATATGACGGCACGAAAATTACTTTCACCCTGTCTGACTGACTGTTGAGCAGTTTTTCCCTTGCAATCAGGTTAATGGTCGGATCTTCGTTCATGTAGTGAAGACCGTGTGTGAGGTAACGGTCACCTTCTTCAAGCAGCTTGCCATCATTTAATGCTGTGATGAGATCCTGCCTCGGGCCCTTGTGATAGGCCGGAACGAGAATGAAGGCCACGCACTGACGCTGACTGTCAGGTTTTCGGTTAATTTCACCAAGGGCATTAATAAAGAGATCTATGCCCTTATTCCTGAACTCGTACCTTCCGCTGGTTGCTACCAGGATCGTATCCGGTGCCATTGTGTATCCCAGCACAGCGCTTGCAACACTTAAAAGCTGTTTGCGGGCAGTCTTGCGGTCCTGATCGAAATTTTCGGCAGAGGGAACAAATGAATCTTCAAAACCGTTGGGAGTGATAACATCAGGCTCCTTTCCCAGGAAGGCAAAACATTCCCTACCGGTAATTGCACTTACAGTGGTGAAGACATCTGCTTCGACAGCAGACAGTTTCTCGAGGGACTGCTTCGAAACCACATTGAATTCATGGGCTACCTGTACAGGATTGTACTCTGTGAGTTTGCTGTAGAGCTGCCGGCTGTTGCCTGCAATACTGCGGCCAAGTACGGTGGCGTGAGTGGTGAATGAAGTGGCCACCCAGGGTGCATACTTCTTAAGGTGCAGAACCCCTGTGCCGGTCATCCATTCGTGAAACTGGGCCACAACCCTCGGATATTCGCGGTAAAAAGCAGTAAAGCTCTCAATTACCTTTCCGGCTGCATAGCCAAACAGGGCAGGCTCAACATAATCCCACTGACCGGAGATGCTGTCAAGCTTATATGTTTCCCAGAATTGTGAAAAAATTTCACTCTGCTGTCCGAAATAAGAAGTAAAATCAATCAGTATTACACGCGGCTCTCCCCCGATATTCCACCTGCCCGTCCTTATCTTGAGACCTTCCTGGGCTGCTGCTGTTTTCCACTGCGGGAACATTGTGTCATCCGGTACGAACTCCGGATTGGTCTTTTCTTCCCTCCATACATCGGGACCGATCAGCACATAATTGTCGCCAAACTCATTCTTTACATTCAATGCCTTGGTTGAAATGACAGTATGAATGCCCCCCACCTTGTTGCAAACCTCCCAGCTTGTCTCGAACAAAAAATCTGCTTTCATCATTAATCCTTGATTATAAATTCTTTACGGCCAGGGACATATTTATCCCTGCCGGTATTACGGGCACAAATCTAATCTTTCTTTTTATTTTTTCTTTACCGCCGGTTTGACAACGGTTTTTCCAGCTGCGGGCTTCTTCTTCAAAGGAGTACTCTTTTTGGCCGGCGCTTTGGCCGGTGCCTTTGCCGGTGTTTTTGATGCTGCCTTTGCAGGTGCCTTTGCAGTTGCCTTAACCGGTGCCTTTGCCGTTTTCGCCGAAATTACTGTCTCTGTGCCCTTTTTGGCCATTACCGCCCTAACCGCTTTCGACTTTGTCAAAATACCGGCCTTTTTTTCGAGCTTGCTAACCTTCTCTTCGAGCTCCCTGATCAACAGTTTATCTTTCTCGATGGTCGAATTCATGTTGTTAACCATCTCCTCGTGATCATTGATGGGACATACTGCATTAAGCCGAAGTTCATAATCACTGAGAACATTCATATAATTCATGAATGCCTGATAAGGATTTTCATACGGATTGAAATAGGCATGAACTTCACCATCAGAAAAGAACTTGGTTGACATATAGTAAAAGTGATCACTGGACTGAAGGTTAACCCAGTCGCGGTTCAGCTCTTCCGATGCGCAGCGTGAGACTCTGTCGGAAAGACTGTAAAGCTTGCTTACGGCGGCTGTCTGCAGCTCATTTCCCATCCAGGCTGTAAGGTCTCTCTCCTCGTCAGCCCAGGAGATGGGTGACGGGACATGAAGCACCGAGACCGGCTGATAATTGTCCGCCACTTCTGAAACTGTCATGAAACTGAACGGTGTCTTTTTGATTATGGCATCGGGAAGATGCTTCAGGAAATCCATTATTCCCGTCTCCTTTTTCTGATGCTCGCCGAAGGTCTCATAATCCATGAAAATGTTTATGATCTCTGAGGTGGGCGCAATGCCCTTAAGCCACGATGCGTACTTGTCGGCTGTCAACGGATAACTGTTCCAGGCCTTGTTTGAGAAACGGAATGAAATGTCGTCACTGAGCGTGTAATTGCGGAGCAGAACCTTCAGGCGCGGGTTTATTGCATTGCAGTAAAGGAAGTTCGGCGACTTCCACCCCAGTATATGCTTTGCACCTTCCGTCACGGTGGCTTTGTAGCCCATATCAGCCATCCAGCTGCCAATCTCATCGGAGTAAATCAGTTCGGTATTCCTGATCGAGGTTGGCTCAACCCCGAGGAATTCCTTCATTTTTTCATTATGGATGCTGACCTGTTTTATGAATCTCTCCTTGTTCATGAGCGAGGCCAGTGAGTGCGAGTTGGTCTCCCCGAGAAACTCCACATAGCCTGTCTCAGCCAGCTCCCTGAAAGAATCGAGCACCTCCGGGGCATAAAGCCGGAACTGGTCAATTACAATACCCGTCAGGGAGAAGGTAACTTTAAACTTTCCCTTGTGTTTCCGAAGCAGGTCAAGAAGTATCCTGTTTGCCGGCAGATAACAGTGGGCGGCTATCTTTCGGAGGATGGACTCATTCATGAAGTCATCATAGTAATAATGCTCGTGTCCCATCTCGAAAAAGCGATAGCGCCTGAGTCTGAAAGGCTGATGAACCTCGAAATAGAGGCAGATGGCTTTTTTCTGTGATGTGCTCATAACTTTTATCTTGACTGTTTCAATACCTCGGTGTAAATATCCTTGACGTGTTTGGCTGCCTTCTCCCATTTGAGCTTTTCAACTTCCTCCTTGCCGTTCATGATAAACATATTGGAAAGAGCGGGATATGACAATATGCCGTATATGGCATCAGCCATGGCTTCGATATCCCAGAAATCAACCTTAACCGCATGGGTGAGCAGTTCCGCCACCCCGCTCTGTTTGCTGATAATTACGGGAACATTAGACTGCATCGCCTCCAGTGGTGAAATGCCGAACGGTTCCGAAACGGAAGGCATGACATATACGTCACTCATCCCCAGCATTGTGAATACGTCATTGCCCCTGAGGAATCCGGTAAAATGAAACCTGTCGGTTATTCGCAGGGCCGCAGCGCGTCGCATCATGCGCTCCATCATATCACCGGCACCGGCCATGACGAACCTGACATTGGGCATTCGTTTAAGGACCATCCTTGCAGCCTCGATAAAATATTCAGGGCCCTTCTGCATTGTAATGCGCCCGAGAAAAGTGACAACCTTGTCGTCAAACCCGCGTTCAGGCTTATCCAACTCTGAATGGTGGAGCGGTTCAACGGCATTGTATACGGTTACAACCTTACAGGGATCAATATTATACTTGCTGATTACAATGTCACGGGTGAGATTGCTCACAGTAATTATCCTGTCAGCAGCATCCATACCCTCCTTCTCCATGTTATAGACAACAGGATTGACATTGCCTCCGCTGCGGTCAAAGTCGGTGGCGTGAACATGTATCACAAGCGGTTTTCCCGAGACGGTCTTGGCAGCTATCCCGGCCGGATACGCCAGCCAGTCATGGGCATGTATGATATCGAATTCCTCCTCGCCGGCAATCACCTGAGCCACAACTGAATATTTGTGTATCTCATCCATCAGGGTGGCGCCGTAGGTACCGGAGAAGTCCACTTTGCCTTCCTTGTTGGTGCTAACCAGCACATCGGACTCGGCAACCTCGCCCCTGGTCATTTTCCAGAAGTCTTCAGGATCTGTATACGGGACCAGCTTCGAATAGACTTCTATCTTTTCGATCTGCCTCTTGAAGAGGTTGAATTTAACCTTTTTGAACTGAACCTGAACCGTATTTGCACCTATCAGGCGGACGATGCTCTGGTCTTCATCGCCGTAAGCTTTTGGTACTACAAATAACACCTCCATGTCACGCTGCGCTGCGAGCCCTCTTGTGAGGCCGTAGCTCGCAGTTCCGAGTCCGCCTGCAATATGAGGCGGGAACTCCCATCCAAACATCAGGACACGCATATCACAGCTTTTTTTCTTTATATTTCGTTTCCAGCATGGTAAGGATCCTCAACACCTCACTCACACTCCAGGCCTGGGAGATAGCTCCCCTGGGCGTATGAGGAGGATCTCCGTCATAGATCTCCGAGACGGTAGAGATGCCCGCTTCCGTCAGAGTCTCCTCGAAGCCTGTAATAAGCTTCCTCACCCGTGACACTCCGCTCTCACCGTAAACCTTGAGCCATCCGTCACAGAAAGGACCCACCAGCCAGGGCCAGACCGTACCCTGATGATATGCAGAATCACGTTCCTCCTGCGTGCCCACGCACTGACCCCTGTAACCCTCCTCTGCCGGAGAGAGGGTACGGAGACCCCTGGGTGTCACAAGTACCCTGTTCACAAGATCCAGAACGCTTTTCATCTGGTCTGTGCTCAGCATGGAATAGGGAAGGGATGTGGCTATGACCATGTTGGGCCTTACCTCCATGTTACGAATTTCGTTGTCACGGATATAGTCGGCAAGATACCCGTGCTCCTCATCCCAGAAGTGCTCGTTGAATGATGTGCGGATTAATCTTGGCAGTTCCTCCCACTCCCTTATGAACTTTTTATCCCTGCCACCCCTGGCGCACTCCAGGGAAAAACATACTGCATTGTACCATAGTGCATTTATCTCGACAGCATAACCGTTGCGGGGTGTCACCGGGACACCGTTTACCACTGCATCCATCCATGTCAGTGCCTTACCCGGAGCGTCAGCATAGATGAGTCCGTTGGATCTCATATGTATGCCGAAGGAAGCCCCGTTGCGGTAAGCATTGAGTACATCCTTCATAGGGGCACTGTAACGCTTCCATATTTCTGCAGGCTCGAGACCGTAGCTGTGCAGGGCATTGAAAAACCATAACGGCGCATCAACGCTGTTAAATGCGGGGTTGTCATCATTGCCCATATTGGGAAAGAGACCGCCTTTCATCCGCCGGACCTGGGTGTCAAACACGGCCGCATAGAGGTCTTCCGATTTTCGCGCCAGAGCTATGCCGGGCAACGAGATGAAGGTGTCACGGCCCCATGAACCGAACCAGGGGTAACCGGCAATTATATTTGTGTTTTCACCGCGCTTTTCAATAAACTGCTGGGCGGCATTCAGCAGACAGTTGTTGAAGTCACTGCGCGCAATCTTGCCGGCCACCGTACGGGTGAACTTCCCCTTAAAGCCGGCGGGCTTTTCTTCCGAGGTTGATGCCGAAAAGACAATGACATCCCCCTTTGATGCCGTGATCTCAAAGAAACCCGGCGCAAACAGGTCTTCCGAAAAGTCATATCCCCTTTTCTGTTCTTCAATGTACTCAACACCCTGATACCAGTCCGGCACCGAAACGAACTCAGCCTTACCTGAAAGCTGCATATGCAGCCAGGGGAACCCCTCGTACATTTTGATCTTTATGCCGTGGCTTAGCGGGTAGACACGGGTGTTGGCCTCCATATTGGCGTGAGTCAGCTGGTGCACGTTTCGGAAAGCGAGAAAAGGCCTTAGTTGCAGCGTTACCGGCTCATCAGCCTCAAGAATCGTTATCCTGTTCAGAAACTGCTCCTCGTAATGCACCAGGAGCCTTTCCTGTTTCAGGAAAACATTACCCACCCTGTATGTCATTGATGGAATATCCTGAATATCAAAGTCTTCTATGTACTTATGACCCTTGGGACTGTAATAATCACCGTGATATTTACGGATCCCGGTATTGAAACTCTGTCCGCTGTTCACAACAGTCACATCGAGAGCTGACAGGAGTACGTGCCTGTCTCCCCCGAGTTCATCGACGGGACACACCAGAAGTCCGTGGTATTTCCTGGTATTGCATCCCACAATTGTCGTTGAAGTGTAGGTGCCGGCCCGGTTGGTACGCAGAATTTCACGGCTTAGGGCATATTCCAGATTTACCACCTGAGCCTTGTCAAACTTTATATATCCCATAATGTTTAGGGTTTCGGTGTTTAGAAATTAAGTTTTTAAAATACCAAAAAATAAATCTAAATCCAATAAAAATCAAAAAAATAATCAGACCCCTTCCGTCAACCAAAACAAGTCCGGGATCCCGGAGCTAAAAATGAATATCTTTACAGCTTTATAAAATAACCACGGTTTAACCGTTTAGTTTGTAAAGTTACTAATTTATTGTCAGCCTTATGTGTTACATATCCAACAATATGAAGAGACTTGCCGCCATTTTGCTGTCAGCTTTCGTGCTGACAGCAGGATGCAAGAGAGAGGCAGTTACCGTAACGGGTTCGGTGACCGGTACCGGAGGTGATGAATACCTTGTTCTGCAGGAGATAAAACCGGGAATACTTGAACCCATAGACTCAGTCATTCCTGATTCAGAGGGAAATTTCAGTTTCAGGACAGTGACTCCGCAGCCTTCGTTTTACATGATCTCGATGGGGCGTGACAACTTCATGACACTCCTGCTTTCACCAGGGGAAAAGGTAACAGTCAGGGCCGGAAGGGACTCTCTCTCTTTGCCACACTACCTTACCGGCTCACCGGGTACTGAAGTGATACTGGGATTCAGAAAGGAACAGGAGAGTCTTGTCAGGGAACTTGAGCGGCTGACGAAAGTGTACAATGACAGTCTGAACAGCAGGGACCTGCCCCTCATAATGGACAGTCTGGACAGGAAGGCTGCGGCTCTTGTTGCAGACTTCACCGAACGTGCCGGAGTCCTTCTTGATAAAAACAGGAACTCCCTGGTGTCACTTTTCCTGCTGAACCAGCAGGTGGTGCCCGGAATGCCCCTTTTTGATCCGGCCAAAGATCCGGAGCCATACATACGGACTGATTCTGCGCTTTATGCACTGTACCCCGGATCTGACCTCGTAACGGACCTTCACGCCTTTGTCGCCTCCCTCCGGAAAACAGTTGCATCCCCTGATGCTGCAATGACCGGATTCGTCGCCGGCACAACACTCCCGGACATAGCCCTTCCCGGGCCGGGCGGAGACACCCTCAGGCTTTCATCGATGCGCGGAAAGGTGGTCCTCGTCGATTTCTGGGCCGCCTGGTGCCCCCCCTGCCGCGAAGAAAACCCTAACCTTGTGAAAATGTACGACATGTACCACTACCGGGGATTCGACATTTTTCAGGTGTCACTCGATATGACAGCCGAAGACTGGACTGAAGCCATAAAAAATGACCGGCTTGGCAGATGGAAACATGTGAGCGACCTCAAATACCGTGACTCTGAAGTAATAAAGACCTTCGGCATAACAGGCATCCCCTTCAACTTCCTCATTGACCGCGAAGGCAAAGTCATTGCCTCCAACCTGAGAGGCGTCCAGTTGCAGAAGAAGCTCGGGGAGATATTCACGCAGCAGTAGCCGAATTTTTACTTTATTTGTACCCGAAATCAGTTTTAGAGATGAAGAAATATTTTTCGGCAGTCGTTATTGCAGCCCTCATAACCGGATGCAGCAGTAATGACAGTGTAATTATCAGGGGCACATTCAGCGAAGGGAGAGAAGGCACTGTCTACCTGGAACAGTCAGAAATAGACAGTAAGACCCCGGTCGATTCTGCAACCGTCAAAAGAGGACGGTTCACCTTTAAAAGGGAGATCACAGGTCCGGAGTTCTTTCAGGTGGGTGTCAGCAGCACCGATTTCGTCTCACTGCTGGCGATGCCCGGCGATAATATCTCACTGTCACTCGGAAAAAGCCCCCTGGTGCTTAATTATACAGTGGAGGGATCTCCTGAATCTGAAAAACTGAAGAAGCTCGATGCAGCCCTCTTTGTTACCCTGAGAAGCCTCGACTCGCTCCGGAAAATTTACAGCAGTCTCAGTGCTGAAGAAATGTCACTTAGAGGTGCTGACCTCGAAAATCAGTATATCGAAACAGTAAACGGGCAGCGAAAGAAAAACATAGAATTCATCCTCGGCAACGTTGCCTCCATGGCCTCGGTGAAGGCGCTTTATCAGCGGATAGATGAGAACACCTATGTGCTGTACCAGCCGCGTGACCTGCAGTTCCTAAAGATAGTATCAGACTCACTGTCAGTTAAATATCCGGCATCGAGACACGTGCTTGCTCTTTCCGAAAATGTAAATAACGAGCTGAACCAGATGTACATCAACCGGCTGGCTTCAATCGCCTCCGTGACCCCGTCGGAGAAAATGGATCCCGACCTGCCAGATACTGAAGGCCGGAGAGTGAAACTTTCTTCACTGCGCGGAAAATATGTACTGCTGTCATTCTGGTCTTCAACTTCGCAGGAATGTATGGAGGAACTTCCGGTACTGAAAAATCTGTATAAACAGTACAATTCCAAAGGACTCGAAATATACCAGATAAGCCTTGACCCTGACGAAAGCAGGTGGAGGAATGTGGTCAGGTTCGAGGAGCTGCCATGGATAAGCGTAAGGGAAGATGATCCGGCCAATCCGCGCTTCACAAAGGCTCTGAATATCACACAGCTGCCTTCAAACCTCCTCTATGACCGGGAGGGTAATATCATAAACTCAAATCTGTACGGCCGTAACCTGCAGATAAAGATGGATCAGCTCTTCAACAAATAGATTCCTGTCGTGGAAGGTACGAAGGTATATTTCGCTTCCGACTTTCACCTCGGTCTGTCTGCCGGGACCAATCCGCACGACCGTGAGGCGAGGGTGGTTGCATGGCTAAGGAAGGCCGCGGAAGATGCTTCCGAGATATATCTGCTGGGTGACATATTCGACTTCTGGTGGGAATATAAAGATGTTGTGCCGCGGGGTTTTACCCGTTTCCTCGGGACACTCTCCGCAATAACTGACAGCGGAATAAAGGTGCATGTCTTCACCGGGAACCACGATCTGTGGATGAAGGAGTACCTGGCTGAAGAGTGCGGGGTTGTGATACATCACCGGCCTCTTCTAACCGAAATAGGGAATGAACGTTTTTACCTCGCTCACGGTGAGGGCCTGGGAACCCTCAGCCGGGGCTTTAAATTCCTTCTCGGATTCTTCCGTAACCGTTTCGCCCAGTGGCTGTTTACATTTCTGCACCCCCGCATAGGTATGACTATTGGCCACTCGTGGTCGAACAGCAGCCGCCTGGCAAAGCACGTTTCACTTCCGTTCCTGGGTGAAGAGAAGGAAGACCTGATAAGGCATACAAGGCAGTTAATCAGTGACGGGTGTGATGCAAGATACTTCATTTACGGTCACAGGCATATGCCCCTGACCTTTGATGAAAACGGAAGAAGAATGATAATTCTGGGTGACTGGTTCAGCTTTACAAGCTATGCCGTATATGACGGCAGTGACCTGTGTCTTGTCAATGAACCTTTTTCGGTTTAGACCTTAACCTGACAGTCAGGATGTAATAGGAATACTCTTCGTTTATCTCGTCAAACTTATATTCAAGTTTCCTTCCCGAGCGGCGTGCCATTTCAAGGAGGCCCATATATCCTGTTGAGATCTTGGTCATATCCTGCCCCTTGAGAGCGGTGTGCAGCAATTGTTTAAGGCCCTCCTCATCACGCTTGTTGATCATCGCAAGCTTCTGTTTAAGCGGACCCACGTCACTGGTCCTGATGAGATTGCCGGAGGTGATGATAAATGAGCTTTGGGTATTCCTGATCATGGCGACAGGCATTCCGAATTCGTGCTCTGCTTCTATGCCGGGACTGTGCTGGGCAACATTCTGCAACAACTCTATCAGGGTTGTGAAGACTCTTTTCTGAAGGTTATGGCCTAGTTCTGCGTCATTCAGTCTGGCCTCGTTGAAGTTCAGGACCTCCTTGCTGATATCGTGGGTAAGAGGGCCTGCCCAGATAAAATATATATCATTGGCCTTCATGGCCTTCTCAAGGATCATGACCTTGCGGCCGCTGAAAGGTTTTTCCTTTTTGCTTCCGTGAACTCCCTGACCGCCGGAATCAACGGTTTTGCTCAGGATGAAATATGAGTTGCCGTTATCAACAGGGATAAAATCGTAATCAAGCTTGTTGCCGGTTTTGCGGGCCATCTCCATCAGGCCCAGCCCTGCTCCCCCTTTGGAGCTAAGGTCAGAATCCTGAAGCATTTTCCGATATGCTTCCCTGACCTTGTCAGGCTCGAGGTTATTGATGTTCTCAAGACTGCTCTTCAGTCCCGGCACATCAGCGGCAGCTATGGGATTGCCTGTGGTGACCGTATAGCCGTCAGCGGTCTTGTTATAGATCACAAGGGAAATTACATCATTGGCATGAGAGGTGGCATGACGCGTAATATTCTGCAGGTTTTCGAGCACGAACATAAAAAGTCGTTTCCGGCCCACCACACTGTAATCTGAAAACTCCATTTCTCGCTCAAGGAGAGTGAGGAGAAGAACGGAGTTTTCACTGGTCACTTCACCACGGTAGGCGAACATCAGGCGTTCTCCCGATAACTTTTCTCTTAGTCTGCGTGTAATTTCCATACTTTCCGACGGATATGGATAGAGTAATTAATTACCGCAAAGTAAGTATAATTTATTTCCGATAAAAAATTAAATATTATCAGCCTGCCCAACCCTCCCTGTCAATGCTCCGGTAATTTATCGCTTCTGAAAGGTGATCGGGGTGAATATCTTCGGAGGAATCGAGGTCTGCGATTGTGCGTGCCACTTTAAGAATACGGTCATAGGCTCTTGCAGAGAGCCCGCGCATTTCCATGGCCGCCCTGAGGAGACGGCCTCCTGTCTCATCGAGGTGGCAGTAGCGGCGGATCATAGAGGATGTCATCTGGGCATTGCAGTAAATTCCGCTGTCATTTGCATACCGGGTTGTCTGTACTGCCCTTGCCTGCACCACCCGCTTGCGAATGTCGGCGGATGTTTCTGAGGGACCCTGGTCAGGGCCACTGAGGGGGCCTGTGCCTCTACCGGCGCCAGTGCCGGCGCCGGTAGAGGCACCGGCGAGCTTTTCGTAATTGACCGGAACCACCTCCACATGCATGTCAATACGGTCAAGCAGCGGTCCCGAAATGCGGTTCAGGTATCGCTGTATCATACCCCCCTGACATGTGCACTCTTTCCCTGGATGGTTATGAAATCCGCAGGGACATGGATTCATTGAGGCTACAAGCATCACGCTTGCCGGATAATCTACTGTGAACCTGGCTCTTGAGATGGTAATAACCCTGTCTTCAAGCGGCTGACGGAGAACCTCAAGGACATTGCGCCTGAATTCGGGAAGCTCATCCAGGAAAAGCACACCGTTGTGCGCCAGGCTGATTTCTCCGGGCTGTGGCACGTTTCCTCCGCCGACAAGGGCGATGTCTGAAATCGTATGATGGGGACTGCGAAATGGTCTTCTGGTAATCAGTGCCGAACGCGCAACAGTCTTTCCGGCCACGGAATGTATCTTTGTGGTTTCCAGCGCCTCTTCAAGCGTCAGTGGCGGAATTATCCCCGGTAACCGCCTGGCGAGCATTGTCTTGCCAGCACCGGGAGGGCCTATCATAAGCAGATTATGTGACCCGGCAGCGGCAACTTCAAGGGCACGCTTCACACTTTCCTGTCCTTTTACATCAGCAAAATCAGCTTCGTACCTGCCGGATTCACTGTCGAAGAGAGCCTTAATATCGATTTTAAGAGGCACAAGTTTTTCTTCTCCCCGCATATAACCCAGCACCTCTTCAAGCCGGCTCACACCGTATACATCCAGGCCTTCAACCACTGCAGCCTCAGCGGCATTCTCCGCCGGAACCATCATAGCCCTGAAACCCCCGGAGCGGGCCTGCAGCGCCATGGGAAGCACCCCCCTTACCGGCTTGATCTCCCCGTCAAGAGAGAGTTCACCGGTGACCATCATTCCTTCCATCCGGCCGCCATCTGCCAGTTCCGCCGCGGCGAGAATGCCCACCGCCAGCGGCAGATCATAAGAAGATCCCTCCTTGCGAATGTCTGCAGGTGCCATATTTATCACGATCTGCCTGCCCGGCCATTTGAGGCCTGAAGCACGAAAGGCCGATTCTATTCTCTGCTGACTCTCCTTTACCGCAGCGTCAGGCAGGCCTACAAGCATATATCGCACACCCCGGGTAACATCGACCTCAATTGTCACTGTAACTGCCTCGATGCCAAAGACGGCAGCGGCATAGGTTTTCACCAGCATAACTCACAATTTATGTTGCAACTGAAAGAGGAAATGCACCATAAATTTATGCAATAGCGCTGAGAAGAACAAAAATGTTTTTCGGGATTATTTTTACGGTAACGAGAGGCTACTCTGTCATCCTGACCTTGATCATCCTGTCAAATTCATCGTCGGCGGGCTCCCACAGTTCGATCTTATTGCCCTCAGGATCCATTATATGAATGAATTTGCCGTACTCGCTGGCATCAATTTCATCAAGTATCTTCACACCTTCCTTCCTGAGCATATCTATCAGTGCCTCGATGTTGTCAACCCTGTAGTTGATCATGAACTCCTTTTCTGAAGGTTCGAAGTATTTTGAGTCATTGCTGAAGGGGCTCCAGACTGTGAATCCCTTCATGGTGGGATCTGAGCTCTTTCTCCATTCGAAATTCGTGCCGTACTCGTCGGTCTTCAGTCCGAGATGATCTGAGTACCATTTTTTCATTTTCTCAGGGTCTTCGCATTTGAAGAAAATTCCACCCAGTGAAGTCACACGTTTCATATTCTGTTCGACTTACATTTTATGCAAAGTTAGTTATCCCTTTGCGATTACTGATTTTTCCTGCCCGGTTTATGGAGCTTCACAACCACAGGTTCAATTGTTACAAGGCAGCCTTTCGGCATTGAATTGAGATCGTTTTCAATGAGTGTGTAGAACCGCTCCAGTGTCTCCTGCCGGTCTATCATCTCAATAACGACGGGGAGCTTTTCCGTCAGTTCCCAGAATTTTGAAGAATGGATATGGCTGCTCAGCCCGTATCCCATTATGCCACGTAGTACTGTCACGCCTGAGATTCCGGCATCCCTGGCCTTGTAAACGATTGCTTCATAAAGCAGCTGGGACCCGAGCCTGTCGGTTGAGCTGGAATAGACCTTCATGATACTGTAAGAAGCATTTTCCATGATCAGAGTAGATTTGTCAGTGCATAGCCGAGAAATACTGCAAGGAAGCCCAGGAAGATACTCAGGGCTGTATAGAGTATGAGGGAAAATACCTGTCCGTTGTGAATCAGCATGAGGTTTTCACCTGCAAAGGTCGAAAATGTGGTGAATCCGCCGCAGAGCCCGACCATAAGGAACATCCTCCATTCAGCGGTAAGTATGGTGCTCTTTTCTGCTATTCCGGTCAGGAACCCGATTATTAGGCTTCCGGATACATTGACAAGCAGCGTCCCGACCGGGATTGAGAAGAAACTGACGCTCAGATTGAGCATTGAAACAAAGTAGCGTGCTATGCTGCCTATGAAGCCGCCCAATCCGATAAGGAGAACGTTTTTGATCATTTTTGATAATAACAGTCAAAAATAGACATTATTTGACACTCCTCACTACTGCCTGGCGTAAGCCCGGCTTTTTCCATGCCGCATGCTCCTTGCCCCATGCTCCATGCAACTTTCTCAGTCTTCCAGGAACCCGAACCTGCCCCTGTTCAGATCAGCATATGCCTGCATAATCTCTGTCTGCGTATTCATGACGAAGGGACCGTGGGCTGCTATCGGCTCAGCGATAGGTTCTCCGCTCATTATGAGAACAATGGCTTTTTCGGAAGCTTCGATTGTAAAATCCTCACTGTCATTCCCGAAAAGCACAAAATGATCACTCTCAGCCTTCTCCATGCCGTTCACAATTATGCTTCCCTCGATGACAACAGCACAGGTATTGTACAACGCGGGAAAACTGAACTGCGCCTTTCCGCTCTTCTCCAGCTTTGCATTTATAAGATTGACGGGAGAAAAGGTGGAGGCCGGGCCTTTGACATCGTGGTAATTGCCTGCAATGACTTCAATTACTCCAACTTCGTCAGGCAGATGAAATTTGCCCATTTCATTGTTTGTAATGGTCTGGTATTTGGGCGGCGACATTTTGACTTTTGCGGGGAGATTAACCCAGAGCTGGACCATATGAAACAGACCGCCCTTCTCCGAAAATTCCTTTTCGTGATATTCCTTGTGCAGCAGCCCTGATGAGGCTGTCATCCACTGAACATCGCCCTCGCCTATCACTCCGCTGTTGCCAAAACTGTCGTGATGGGCAATTCTGCCCTTATAGGCTATTGTCACAGTCTCGAATCCCCGGTGAGGGTGGACTCCCACGCCCCTGGGCCTTTCTGCGGGTGCAAAATAATGCTTTGAATTATAGTCGAGCAGAATGAAGGGACTCACCCTTTCCCTGGTCAAAGGCCCAATGCCGGGAATAAAGTTGTGAACCCTGAATCCGTCGCCCACCCAGTGAACCGGCGGCGGCGGAATGATCTTTTCTATCGTCCTTGGTTTCATCTGAAAATCCTTTTAATTAATAACACCGGGAAGCTGTTTTTTGTTAACAAAGATTAAATGGATGACGGCTGCAGTATCTGACGCGGATACAGGATAACAGCTCCTGCATACTTCGGAGGGCAGAAAAAACCTTTTAAAGAAATATGATTGACCGGTACCTGTCAGCGCCAATCCCTCACTGCGGCGCTATAGTCGTTTGAGTAGCCGTAATGACCGGTGAATATGAACTGCACACCGTCAAGGTCAGTCATCTTTTTCATCGATTTTCTGGCCCCGCGGGCGCTTTTGTTGATGAATCTGGGGAAAAGACCAATGCCGGTGCCGGTGAGACTCATGGCATCACCGGTAAAAAGGTATTTATCATTGATGATATAACACGTTGCACCGGGTGTGTGACCGGGGACCGGTACAGGAAGTATCTTCACGTCGCCTATCCTGATCCTTTTGTCATCCAGTAATTCATACTCTTTCACCGCCAGTTTATTGCCGAAAAAGAGGAATCTGCCGGTTTTGCCGTTGATAAGCTGTTCCTCCTCCCTCGGGAGGTATACCTTTGCCTCGCTGAAGAGGCTCAGGGCGCCTGTATGATCTGCATCAGAGTGTGTCAGCAATACCGCTTTCACCCTGTCCGGATCGATATCCAGTTTCTTCAGCCCATCCTTCACGTTACCTTTTTTGTTGCCTGCATCAATGGCTATGAAGTGATTACCGTCCTTTACAAGGTACATGTTCACATAGGTGTCCCTAATTGCATAGACATCGTCAGTTATCTGCATTGTCTCAACGGGCGTCATTTTCTTTATAGCCGACCGTGATCTGATAAAGTAAGAGATCCCAAAAAGCAGGACAAGGAGAATGATTGCTCCCAGAAAGAGCATGCTTTTTCTGAATATCCTTTTCATGACTTTGCGATTTAACCCTGAAAGTTACGATAATCAGTGCTTTAATCCAAAGTAAATTCCGAACTGAAGACCGTCACAGTTGAGATAACCCTTATCAAAACTTGTGAGCATGTCCGCCCTGAGACCCAACAGGGCATTCCGGCCGTCAAAAATGTTGACCCTGACACTGCCCAGCAATCCCCAGAGATCCTCAGACCAGTACTCTGTTGATGAGAACATGTATGTTCCATAGGGAGTGGGGTCAATGAAATTACCGTATGATTTTGCAAGATGATGATAAAGTCCTCCGATTTCAATTTTCAGATTGTCAAATAATTTCGGAAATGGCGTGACTGATAATGATGCATTGACCGCAAGAGATGAGAGATGATCAAAGCTGTTATCGCCTAAATTATTGGCCACTCCCACCCTTACTCCGGGATTCAGTGCAAAGTGCTTTGACAGGATATAGGAATATTCAGTCACAAGACATATTCCGGTCATATCTCCCGATCCGTAAAATGCCCCGTTAATGCCAGCGGATAATATGTTCACGGGCTCTTTCTGCTGTGCAAATGAGCTGGTGGCGTAAACGAGAATAAGAAAAAACAGAATGCCTCTTTTCATAAGTATTTATTTGAATTGGATGCATTACAAAATTGACCCGCAAAGGTACATAAAAATGGCCACTGATCAAAAAACAGGTATATTTGCCTCCATGAAGAACCACAGGAAAATGTATTGCAGGAGCTTAATATGGGCAGTCTTTGGTTTGCTTCCGCTGCTTATTGCTGCCTGCTCAAAAGATCCGCTTATGGCTCAGGAGATGATAACCAAGGATGTTTCTTACGGTGAGACTGCACAGCAAAAGATGGATATATGGCTTCCGGCAGACCGGAGTCGTACCGCAACAAAAACCGTAATCGTTATCCACGGCGGCGGATGGGTTCAGGGCGACAAGTCGGAGATGGCCCAGTACGTCGACTCTCTCCGCAAACGGATGCCTGATTACGCGTTTGTAAATCTGAATTACAGGCTTGCATACAATAACAGCGTGAACGTTTTCCCCGTTCAGGAGAATGACGTAAAGGCTGCCATTGGATATTATCTTGACCATGCTTCGGAATACATGGTCTCCAATGATCTTATATTGCTTGGCGCCAGCGCCGGAGGGCACCTTGCTATGCTGCATGCATATAAAAATGACCCTGAGAAACATGTAAAGGCCGTTGTTGATTTTTTCGGACCCTTTGATCTGGTGTCAATGTGGAATTACGGCCTGGTGCATCAGCTTATACTTTATGGGGCAATCGGGGTTTTCCCCGTTGATAATCCTGCCATATACGCTTCTTCAAGCCCCTCAGCATATGTGACTGCGAACTGTCCGCCCACGATTGCCCTTCAGGGAGGTGCTGACCCGCTTGTTCCGCCGGCGCAGACAACGCTGCTAATAAGCATGCTTGCCGGTGCCGGTGTCCAAAACCAGCTTGTATATTACCCCGCCGAGTCGCACGGATGGAGTGGAGCTAACCTTGTGGATTCATTCAACAAAATCGAAAGATTCATTGCTGATCACGTCGAGTGATCTTAGATTTTTTACAGACTTATAATTCGAAATCATGGCACCTGAATTTCTGTTGCATGGCAGGGATTTACTTCTAACGTTATTCCCGGTGCAATACAGGCAATTCCTTCAGCCGCCATCACTGCCCATGCCGTGGGTCCTTTGATTCCACAGGCCTTTCAGCCCTTCCGGCAGTTCTCTTTCGGGCAGTTTCACTTCTCCGGATTTTTTTTATGCCAAAAATGTATGGCAAACCACTGCTCAGGAAAAAATAACCTGAAAAATTTGGAAATGGAAGAAAGTCTTCATACTTTTGACCAATTGGTTAAACTCTATGGTTAAACTCTATGGTTAAAGTTAAGGCAGCAGACATTCAGACCCAGGAGAAGATCTTCAATGCAGCAACCGCCGTCTTTGAAGAGAAAGGCTTCGCTGCAGCCCGCATGCAGGAGATAGCTGACCATGCAGGGATCAACAAGGCCCTGCTCTACTATTACTTCCACTCCAAGGAACAGCTCTTCGGGGCCGTTTTTCAGCCGCTGATGAAGAAAATGTTCGAGAAGATTATGTCTGTATTTTCCATGGACATTTCATTTGAGGAAAAGATCAGACTGTATTACGAAGAGCATATCAATATCCTCATTAAAAATCCGAGACTGCCACTCTTTCTTCTGAATGAGATATCACATAACCCGGAACTGATGCAAGGCCTGGGCGAGATAATGAAGTTCGGCCAGATACGTGAAATGATCTTTAAGAAACATGCCAGGGAGCTCCGTGAATACGGAATAAAAAAGAGCGAACTGTCGCAGCTGATGATCACAATCGTCTCGCTTGCCATTTTCCCCTTCGCTGCCCGTGACGTTATGAAGCTAGTTCTTTTAAACCTCGATGACAGCAAAAACTTCAACACATTCATGCGTGAGAGGAAAGAGTTTGCCGCTGATTTTGTAATTTCCTCCCTTAAAAACCGCAAGAGATAAATAATCAATTACCCAGATGATGAAAAAGATATTTTGCGCAGCTTTCTTACTGGTTTCTCTCTCTTCCGCCGACGGGCAGAGGATTGTGACCCTGCAGCAGTGCTATGACTCTGCTGCAGCAGCTACGCCCCTGGCCCGGGAGGCGGCGATATATTCTGAGATGTCATCGCTGCGTGACCGCAACCTGGCGGCTGCTTATCTGCCAACCCCGGATCTGAATGGCAGCTTTGTATATAACTCGGACATTCCGGATCTGTCAGGACTGCTCGGATCGCTGCCAGTCCCACCCGGCTCGCTGCCGTCAATCCCCCATGAGCAGTACCGCGCCACCCTTGATGTGACCCAGACTCTCTGGGACGGCGGGGTGACCCGCAGTGCACGTGCCGTTGAGCAGGTGGTAAGCGAACTTAACCTGCAGCAGAATGAGGCTGATATCTACCGTTTGCACGAGCAGATTAACAACTACTACTTCTCATCGATGCTCCTGTCACTGCAGATGGACGTAACCGGGATCATGATCAGCGAGCTCGATGCAAGATTAAAGGAAGCCGAATCAGGAATAACAAACGGCGCTGTGCCCGCCGTCTCCCTCGACATACTCTTTGCAGAGAAGCTGAAAGTAATGCAGGCACTGACCGAGATGCGTCACAGACATGATGCCTTGCTGTCAGCGCTGGGAATGATCACCGGGCTGGGCGATCTTCGCGGTGCTGTGCTTTTGCTGCCTGATAAGGCTACCCTGACTGACGGAATAATCTATAACCCTGACCTTAAGCTGTTTGATATCCGAAGCAAACAGCTTGAAATGTCGAAGAATCTTTTGAAGAGCCAGCGGATGCCAAGGGCGTTCGGGTTTGCCCAGCTGGGTTACGGAAATCCTCCGGGCACAAATTTCTTCTCGGAAACTGCCGATGGTTACTATTCAATGGGGGCAGGACTGAAATGGAACATCTGGGACTGGCGGAAGAACAGCAATGAAAGACAGTCGTTAGCCCTGCAGCAACAGCTTACTGCCATAAGGAAGAGCGCTGCCGAAGAAGGTCTTGAGCGTCTTCTTGCTCTGAAGAAAGCGGAGATAGCCTCGCTAATGGAGGCTTCAGAAAGTGATGACCTGCTTATCTCGGTACGTAAAAAGATAGCTTCTGTTTCGGCATCGCAACTTGAGAACGGAACCCTCACCGCATCACAGTACATCACCGAGCTTAACAGTGAGAAGCAGGCGGTGATCAATGCCGGCCTCAGGCGGATAAACATCGCACGGGCAGAGGCGGAATATATTAACATAACAGGAACGAAATAAGAGAGACCATGAAGAGATATCTTGTACCAACGGCATTATTGCTTCTTGCGGCCGCCTGCGGCCGCGGCGACAGTGATGCCGATGCCTGGGGCACCTTCGAGGCTGAAGAGGTTATAATCTCAGCGGAGACGTCGGGGAAAATACTTGCCATGAATGTTACCGAGGGCACTGTTGTTGAGGGCGGCGCCGTCATCGCCGTCACCGACACGGTGATGGCCGTGCTTCAGCGTGCGGAGCTCGATGCGGTGACGGCGTCGGCGCAGTCGCGTCTGGCGGGCATTGCGGCGCAGGACGCCGTGATACGCCAGCAGATGGACAACCTGAACGTGAACATCGGGCGTACGCGCCGCATGCTCGCTGACGGCGCCGCCACCCCCAAGCAGCTCGACGACCTGACAGGACAGATGGAGGTGCTCAGTAAACAGTCGGAGGCCAACAACTCGCAGCGACGCACCGTGGCCGCCGAGATGCAGGGCGTGGATGCCAGGCGGGCCCTCCTCAATGAACAGATAGCACGCAGCACCGTCCGCGCACCCCTCACCGCCACAGTGATAGAAAAATACGCCTCGGCATATGAACTCACCGCCGCCGGCAAACCGCTGGTGAAACTGGCCGACATGAAGACGATGAAGCTCAAAGTGTGGGTCAGCGGAGCCCAGCTGGCAGAGGTGAAGACAGGAGCCTCCTGCACCGTAAGAATTGACGACGGAGCCAAAGGATTCAGAAACTTTACCGGAACAGTTACTCATGTGTCCGAAAAGGCGGAGTTCACCCCCAAGATAATCCAGACAAAGGAAGAACGGGTGACCCTTGTCTATGCAGTTACAATAGAGTTACCGAACGACGGTTCAATTAAGTCGGGCATGCCCGGTGAAGCTATCTTCAGGTAAGATGCCGGCAGCTGCAGCATACAATATTACCCATCGCTACGGCAGCGTCACCGCCCTGGAGGATGTATCAGTCACCATTGACGACGGTGAACTGTTCGGGTTTATCGGTCCCGACGGCGCAGGCAAGACAACGCTGTTCCGCATCGCCGCCACGCTGATGATACCCTCTGAAGGCAGTATGACAATTCTGGGCCTCGATACCGTGAAGGACTACAGGGAGCTGCGAAACCACATAGGTTATATGCCCGGGAAATTCAGCCTCTACAATGATCTCACAGTAGAGGAGAACCTGAACTTCTACGCCACCATTTTCGGTACGACGGTAAAGCAGAACTACCGGCTTATTGAGCCTATTTACAAACAGATAGAGCCGTTCAGAAAACGTTTTGCAGGCCGTCTCTCCGGGGGAATGAAACAGAAGCTCGCTCTCTCCTGCGCACTGATACACAAACCAAGGATACTCATCCTGGATGAGCCCACAACCGGAGTCGATGCCGTCTCCCGCACCGAGTTCTGGGAGATGCTGGCGGGACTAAAAAGTGAAGGGATCACCATAATAGTCTCCACGCCCTATATGGATGAGGCCCTGCGATGTAACCGCATCGCCCTGATTCAGTCGGGAAAGATCCTGGGCATTGACACCCCGGCAAAGATCCGGGATTCTTACAGTCAGAAACTCTATGCAGTAAAGCATCCGGAAAAATACAAACTCCTCCTTGCCCTTCGCTCCGTCCTCATCGCCCAGGGTCAGGAACCCCTTGCAGCGGGTCAGGAACCCCGGACACCAGGCCGGCAGACCCAATCCCCGGGCCGGCAGCCCCACGCTCCGCAACCCATGCCCCATGCTGTCAGCGCTGAGCCGTTCGGCGACTCCGTCCACATAACCCTCCCTCCGGGTACTGAACCCGGTGACATCATAACATCTCTCGCCGCCGCCGGTCTCCCCGGCGCAACAATAACAGAAACAACGCCGGGCGTAGAAGATGTCTTCCTCGAACTTATGAAGAGAGAAATGTGATGACTGTGCTCAAAGTAATAGAGGTTGAACAACTTGTAAAAAAGTTCGGGTCATTCGTGGCCAATGACCACCTCACCTTTGATGTTTACAAAGGTGAGATCTTCGGCTTCCTGGGCGCCAACGGCGCCGGCAAGACCACGGCCATCAGGATCCTCTGCGGCCTGTCACGGCCTACCTCCGGCAAGGTTCTGGTAGCCGGCATTGACGCCACCCGCAACCCTGAAGAGATTAAAAAGCGTATCGGCTATATGTCACAGCGCTTCTCGCTCTATGAAGACCTTACCGTGACTGAAAACATAGAGCTGTACGGAGGCATCTACGGCATGAGAATGAAAGAGATACGCACACGCACCGCAGACCTCCTTAAACGCCTTGACTTCGAACATTACGGGAACACTCTTATCCGGTCGTTGCCCCTTGGCCTCAGACAGAAGCTTGCCTTTGCGGTGGCGGTCTTCCATGACCCTGACATCGTATTTCTTGACGAACCCACCAGCGGCGTTGATCCCATCACACGCCGCCAGTTCTGGGAGATGATCTGGGAGACAGCGGCACGGGGCATAACGGTCTTCGTGACCACACATTATATGGATGAAGCCGAGTACTGCGACAGGGTGACAATCATGAGCGAGGGAAAAATTGTAGCCCTCGACACCCCTGCCGCACTGCGCGCGGGCTATGGGACTGATTCAATAGAAGAGCTCTTTGTGAAGATAACAAGGCCTAAACCCGCTGCCGTATGAAAAGGTTCATGGCATTTGTACGGAAGGAGTTCCTTCATATCTTCCGCGACTACCGCACGCTGATCATCCTCTTCGGCCTGCCCGCAATGCAGATACTCATCTTCGGTTACGCGGTGCGCACCGATCTCACCAATGCCGGTATCGCCGTTCTTGACAACGCACACGATGAGGTTTCATCTGAGCTCATCGGGAAACTTGAAGCATCGGAGTTCTTCGAAATAAAATTCCATCTCACCTCTTATGATGAGATTGATGCAGTCTTCAAACAGGGAAAGATCAAGGAGGTGGTCATCTTCCCGGAAAATTTCGGCGCCAGGCTCACCCGCGAGGAAAATGCAACGGTAAGCATCATAGCTGACGGTTCCGAGCCGAACACCGCCAGCCTCGTGACAGGATACACGACAGCCATTCTGAACGACTATTCCTCCACCCTCACCCGGCAGCTCACCTCGGCCCTGCCTGTCATAAACCCTGAGGTTAAGATGTATTTTAACCCCAATCTGGAGAGCCATTTCATGTTTGTACCCGGCGTCATCACTCTCATCCTGATACTCGTCAGCGCCCTTATGACCTCTGTCACCATCGTACGGGAGAAGGAGTTCGGCACCATGGAGGTATTGCTGGTCTCTCCGCTCAAACCGTGGCAGATCATAATAGGCAAAGTAGCACCCTATTTCTTCCTCTCGCTTGTGAATGTCATCGTCATCCTTCTTATGGCCTGGTTTGTCTTCGACCTGCCCGTCAGGGGCAGCGTTGCCCTGCTGATAGGGGAATGCATGCTTTACATCCTGCTGGGCCTGGCAATAGGCATACTGGTCTCAACATCTGTGGATAAGATGGAGAACGCCATCTTCATCTCCTTCCTGGCGCTTATGCTGCCAAGCCTGCTCCTCTCAGGATTTATCTTCCCTATTGAGAATATGCCGAAGATCTATGACTATGTCAGTATGATCCTGCCGCCGCGGTGGTTCGTGGAGATAATACGCACAGTTATGATAAAGGGTGGCGGACTTACGTATATCTGGAAGGAGACGCTGATACTTGCGGTGATGACGCTATTTTTCATTGTGCTCAGCGCAAAGAGATTCAAAGTGAGGCTCGGGGAGGGAACGAAATGAGAAAGCTGCTATTCCTCCTGAAAAAAGAGTTCAGGCAGATACGTCGTAACCCCTTTATGGCCAGGGCTATCATCCTTGTTCCTGTAATTCAGATGCTTATCCTTGTTCCTGCCATTACCTTCGAGGTAAAGCGTGTCGATCTGGCGGTGACCGACAACGACCGTTCTCCGGCATCGCGGGAGCTTATGGCAAAGCTGAGCGGCTCCTCGTTCTTCAGAATAAGCGCCACCCCTGGCAATTACACTGAGGCGGAAGCATTGCTGTTCTCCGGCAAGGCCGACATGGTCCTCATCATTCCCGGGGATTTCTCAGAGGGCCTTACGGGCGTCAATGCGCCGCGGCTGCAGGTACTGGCTGACGCTGTCAATGCCACCTCCGCCCAGCTGGCATGGAGCTACCTTACCTCGGTGGTACGCGACTATAACCGTGATGTGATCATCAGCCGCGGCGCCGCACCTGCAGTTTTTCCCGGAGTAACAGTCTCACCGCGGTTCTGGTACAACCCAACACTCAACTACAAGTATTACATGCTTCCGGGCGTGCTGGTGATACTCATTACAGCAATAGGCCTCCTGATGGCAGGGCTCAACCTGGTTAAGGAGAAAGAGACTGGCACCATCGAGCAGATAAATGTCACACCCGTGATGAAGTGGGAGCTCATAGCCTCCAAGGTCATCCCGTTCTTTATCATCGGCCTTCTTGACCTTGCACTGGGACTGACAGTGGGCTGGATCGCCTTCGACATACCCTTCGAGGGGAGCCTGCCCCTCTTCTTCGCCTGCGCGGCCATCTTCCTTGTGGGAGTCCTGGGACTGGCCCTTTTCTTCTCCACAATGGCATCCACACAGCAGCAGTTCCTATTCATCGCTTTCTTCTTCGTGATGATCTTCATACTCATGAGCGGCATCTTCACACCTTCCGAAAGCATGCCGCGCTGGGCACAGCAGTTCAATTACGTGAATCCCGTAGCCTACCTGATGCGTATCAACCGTATGGTGATGCTGAAAGGGTCAGGATTTCATGATATAATGCGTGATATGGCAGCCCTGTCTGTGCTCGCCGTATCATTCATCACCTTCGCAATAATGGCATACCGTAAGAGAGCCTAGAAAGTCTTTTGGGGTACCTTGTACAGCAGTTCCAGGTCATAGCCCAGGGTGCGGGCTTTGTTGAGTATCATGTTATAGGTGATATCGTCCATCTGCGGGGTGCGCGACAGTATCCACAGGTATTTATCGCTCTTGCTGCCAATCAGAGCCCACTGGTAATCAGGATCAATATCCATTATGAAATAATCAGCATAGAAGAAGAGGAAGAATGAGACTTTCAGGTGACCGTCAGTGGGTTTTCCTGCTAATTTGGCCTTGCCCAGGGCTATGCTTCTCTCGCCGTCAAGAGTATTTTTAAACCCGGCATTTTCTACCCTTATCTTCCCGTCAGGTTGCAATGAATAGGTTGCTGTCACACCCACCAGTCCTTTCTCAAAAGAGTGGGGGAAACGTGCCGTCTCATACCATACCCCGAGGTATCGGTTAAGTTCAAAGTCTTTAATAAAGGGTCTCTGTGCCATAGTCGGTTGCAGGATAAAAAACAGTGCCAGAACAGCAAATGCCATTCCGGCCAGGGAAAAGATCTTGTTCTTGTTCATGATGCAAGTCGTAATAATGAGTGCATTTAAAACCTAACTAAAGGTAATGAATTTCAGGCAGGGCAATAGCTTAAAAAAACAAAAAAAGGATATCAGCCAGATGCCTGCTTATGTTTCAGCTTCTCCTTTAATTTTACTATTAAACGATTAAGTGAGAGTATCTCTTTATAGAGAATACTATTTGCACCCTCTAATTTATTCTTTCTCCCCTCGACATCCAGAGTTTCATTGATCTCGTCGATACGAAGCGACCGTAATGCTTTTATGTGATTGGTCAGCTTGACAATCAACTCTTTAAGCTCATTTTCTTTATTCTTCAGATCTGAAATGTCAGTTGCTATGAGTATGTAATTATCACCCTGCAGGTATGGCGGAAGAAGGTGAATTGACAATCTGAGATAAATTGTATTGGTCAGCGATACAATCAGAACATCATGATTATCATGAGTCATCTGAGCAAGAAAGTCATCTATTTTCGAATTATCGTTCGGAGCAATGTACCGTTTGAGGGATGAACCAATAACCTGTTCATATGGAGACTGCACAATTTTAGCAAACCTCTGATTGCAATAGACAATTATACCATCCTTTGTAAGAGTAACTGCTCCTTCGCTCATCTCCTCTATGAAGGTACGGTAAGGTGTTTCAGCGGAACTGACGGAATAGACCTGGTCTCCCTTATCCCCGGATACCATTATTGCGTCTACTTCTCCATTTCTGATCGCCGTAAGAGCATCTTCAATTTCAACCAGCCGGGAATGTAATTCCTTATTTTCAATTAAGATCTGTTCTTTAGTTTTGTACATCTGGCTATTTGATAAATCAATCGTTAAGAATTTCCTGAAATCTTACTTTTCCTTTACCTCACGAAGGTCTAATCCCAAAAGCACTTTTTCCTTATTTGACATATCACCGATAATCCGACGGAATGGAAGCGGACGCTGTTTAATCAATGTCGGGGCTGCAATTATCTGGTCGCCTTTTGCCAGAGACATATCTTTATAAAGATCTATCACTTCAAGTTCATAACTTCCTTCAAGATATTCATCGCAGATCTTTTTCAGATTTGTTATTGCCAGCATTGAGCGGGTTGTTGTACCGGTTATGTATAAACGCAGAACATACCTGTCACTGCCTGATGATGAAACTGCCATTTCAAACTTTTCAGCAGAACTTTTTATCATATTTCTCGTGGTCATAATAGTAACTTAAGGATATTGTCATTCATATCAGCTGACAGGTAAAAGATCCAGTCCGATGAGTACCCGTTCCGCATTGGAAAGATCTCCGATAATCTTACGAACCGGTACCGGAAGTTTTCTTACCAATGTCGGTAAGGCAAAAATCTGATCCTCGACACCCAATTGCGGATTAAGCAAAAGATCAATGACTTCGATGGAATATTTATCATTCAATTGATCTTCACAGATCTTTCTTAGGTTTGAAAAAGCTGTAAGGGCTTTTGGCGTTTGTCCTGCAACATATAAACGGAGTACCCACTTATCATTTTCTTTTGAGAGAGACTTTTCCTTTCTGCTGCTTTTGACGGAATTCACTTCAACTGGTTTCATCGGTTACTCTATTAATTATTATTTCAGCTTGTCAGTCACAATATTCTCAATTTCGGCTTTTCTGCTTACTGCCATTTCCTTTTTATCCTGCTCCAGTCTTTTAATCATCTCCCTTTCTGTTTCTATCTGTTTAAAAGCTTCGGATTCTTCCTGCTCAAAATTGTTATGCAATGTGACAATCTGTGCTTCCATTGCCTTTCGTTTACGATCTATTTCACGTTTCTTTCTTTCAATATCCTGTTTACGCGTCAACACCTCTGCATTTTCAAGGGCTTCCTGTGCAATACGGGCCGAACCGGTCAAAACTCCACTGGCGCCCACATAAACTTCACGCAATTCTACACCGTGGTCAGTCAGGATGAATTCGCGGATCTGATTGGAGTTAGCCATTCCGCGCGATTTAAGAACAACCATGCCCCTGTTTCGTTCCCCGTTTAATTCTATATCACGAAGTAATAACCAGGTATCTATTAGCGATGATATTCCTACATCAGAACTCTCCGGGTTGTTTTCGGAGAGAGTGAGACTGGTAAACAGTGCTGTTATCTGATTCGCCTTGAGAAAATCAACAATACGCATCAGCATTGTTTTTATCTCGAACTCGTTATCTCCAATAACGAAAGTATTTATCGGATCAAGGATAACGATATCCGGCTTAAACGCATTAACAAGTTTGTGAGTTACAGCGAGATGCATTTCCAACCCATAAAATGTCGGCCTGATCGCCTGGAATTGTAAAAGTCCTTTCCTGACCCAGGGCTCTAATTTTATCCCGATGGAAAGCATATTGCGCATTAACTGGTTCGGAGATTCTTCAAAGGAGAAAAAAAGAACGCGTTCACCGCGCTTGCAGGCAGCTTCTGCAAAGTGAGCCGCTATACTTGTCTTTCCTACTCCCGCAGTACCCGAAAGTAGTACAGTACTGCCGCGGTAATAACCTTTCCCCTCAAGCATCTCATCAAGTTCTTTTATTCCACTTGAGATCCTCTCGTCAGATACAATATGTTTTAACCCCAGAGAAGTTACAGGCAATACTGAGAATCCGTTTTCATCAATCAAAAACGGATACTCATTTGTTCCGTGCATTGAACCACGGTACTTGACAACCCGCAACCGGCGAGTGGATGTCTGTTCGGTTACCCTGTGGTCAAGCATAATAACACAGTCTGAAACATATTCCTCCAAACCCTGTCTTGTAAGTGTCTCATCTCCACGCTCCCCTGTTATGACTGCAGTTACACCTTTTGACTTTAACCAGCGAAATAACCTGCGAAGTTCAGCACGCAGAATCAGCTGGTTAGGCAGTCCGGCAAATAGTGATTCAATAGTGTCCAATACAACACGCTTGGCTCCGATTGAATCGATTGCGTAACCAAGCCGTATAAATAACCCTTCCAGATCGTACTCACCGGTTTCTTCAATTTCGCTGCGCTCTATATGAACATGGTCCAGTGCAATCTTTTTTTTCTTGATAAGGTCTTCCAGATCAAAACCAAGGGAAGCAACGTTTACTGCTAATTCTTCACTCGTTTCTTCAAATGACATTAATACGCCCGGTTCATTATATTGTGTCACACCACGGACAAGAAACTCGATTCCGAAAAGTGTTTTTCCACAGCCTGCGCCACCGCAGACAAGGGTTGGTCTGCCTTTGGGTAGCCCGCCACCTGTTATTTCATCAAATCCCTGAATGCCGGTAGGAGTCTTGGGAAGAGTTTTAATTAATAATTTTCGATCTGTCTTTTTCATTGAATATCAGGGATTTATTCCCACAATTGATAGAAGGGCAGTGAGTTGGGTGGGATTCACACTATTTATTTAGGTTCGTTAGGGTCCAAAGGTTCAAATTAATTTGCGGGATAGGCGCTATGCAAATGTCAGAAAATGTTATAAAATTCACACATTTCCCGCCGACTTCGCCCTTGAATCAACAAAGAAGCGTGAATCTGTTGAATCGGCCCTGAAAGGTAAAACTGCCCCTGACTGGGTATTAAAAAGAGCCTGACAACAATACAATTGCCCTGGGGAATCTGAAGAGTAAGGCATTGATGATCGAGTTTACCTGTGTTAACTGCGGCCAATGTAAGGAAGCAATCCCATTTTTAAAACAACTGGGAACAGAATATAATACCTGTTAATATCTAACAGTCGCTGATACCGGCCAGTGGTCAGAGATAAAGACACCCCCCTCAAAGATCCTGTGCGTCATGTGCGACTTCACTTTCATGCCGGTGCGCACAAAGATATAGTCGATGCGCCCCTCTCCCTGGGCATCCTTCCAGCCGTTGAAAGTATAACTCTCTCTGGCAGGGGCTGTTTCGGAAATGTCATATGAATCAACGGCAATGTTGCCTTGTCACCGGCCAGTTCCTTTACCTTCGCAAGCAGCACTCCCGAACCCGGCACATCGGGCGTGGCTGAGAGCCAGAAGGTGACCTTAGTTTCCCGGCCTTCTTCTGTCTTACATGAAACAACAAGCAGGGAAACCAGGACGGCTGCTGCTATCAGTCTTCGCATAATTCTTGTTTTCATAAAAGTAAAAAATATCCCGGATGGGTGCCAATTCAAAAATCATTATCTTTGTCACACTATCCATTCTTTTCGCGAGAGAAGTTTTGGTTTATAGAGAAGAGGGGAGAGACTAGGCTCTGAGAACCTCTAGCAACCGCCGGATTCAATATCCTGAAAGGTGCTAACACCTACCCTGAAGAGGGAATTATAAATTGAGATTTTTGCGAACAGCCACAAGCCAGAGCAAAAATTTTCAGACAGCAGCGCAGGTTGCTGTATAGTGCTGTATATTAGTTTTTTAATATTATATATGTCAAAGAAAAGAAGCATAGAAGAGATCAACGAGAAAATCCGTAAGGGAAAAGCCGTTGTGCTTACCGCTGAGCAGGTCTCAGCGATGGGTAAGGAGATGACACCTGCTGAAGTGATGAGCAGGGTCGATGTTGTCACCACCGCCACCTTCGGGCCTATGTGCTCGTCGGGCGTCTTTATCAACTTCGGTCATTCCAGTCCGCCTATGCGCATGGAGAGGCTCACCCTGAACAATGTGCCGGCTTACGGAGGAATAGCTGCCGTGGACGCCTACCTGGGCGCCACGGAGACAGCCATGCCGCAGGATAACTATGGCGGAGCACATGTCATCGAAGACCTGATAGCCGGAAAAGACGTGCTGCTACAGGCGACGAGCAAGGGCACAGACTGCTACCCCCGCACTGAGATAAAGACGCTTATCAACAGGAATTCGATCAACGAATTCATAATGTTCAACCCCCGCAATGCCTACCAGAACTACAACGTTGCGGTGAACAGCACTTCGAAGATCAGGTTCACATATATGGGCACTCTACTGCCCTCATTAGGCAATGCTAACTTCTCCACTTCCGGGGAGCTGAGCCCCCTGCTGAACGATCCCGAGATGCGAACCATTGGAATAGGCACCCGGATTTTCATGGGCGGCGCCACCGGTTATGTCGCCTGGAACGGTACCCAGTTCAACACGGGAAAACCTCTTAATGAAAACGGCATCCCGATCGGCAATGCCGCCACACTTTCACTGATTGGTGATGCCAAACAGATGAGCACACAGTTCATCAGGGCAGCATATTTCGAAAAATACGGCGTCTCCATGTTTGTCGGAATAGGAATCCCCATCCCGGTAATTGACGAAGACATCGCAGCCAGGTTAATGATCCGCAACAGCCAGATAGAAACTAACATAATCGATTATGGGTCAGGCAATTTCGAGGTGCTGGGACGGATTAATTATGAAAAGCTGTTTTCCGGTGAGATATCTCTTAACGGGAAGAAGATACGCACAGCCCCGCTATCGAGTGTAAAGGTGGCGCGTGAGATTGCAGACCTGCTTAAAAAGGAGGTGACGGAGGGCCGGTTCCTGCTCACTGAGCCTGTGGCGATGTTCCCTAAGACGGCAGGACTGAATAAACTGGAAATAAGAATCTGACAATAAATTCAAGAATCATGACAAGCAGAAGATTTGTGCTCACCTTCCCGCCTGATGCGACGGGTGAGCCCATAACATACAACCTGATCAGGAAGTATGACATCATGGTCAACATCGTCAAGGCTGACGTATCACCCGGACAGATAGGGCACCTTGTGATGGAGATGACTGCGCCGGGAAAGGTGCTGAAGGAAGGCATGGAATATATCAGGCAGCAGAATGTGGAGTGCGAGCCGATTGACAAAAAGATAAGTTACAAGAAGGAGCTGTGCATACACTGCGGTGCCTGTTCGGCAGTCTGTTTCCCCGGGGCTCTGACAATGGGGCGTAAGACGGCAGAGCTGTCGTTCGATCCTGAAAAATGCGTTGTGTGCGAGCTCTGCCTGAAATCGTGCCCCCTCAACCTCTTCTCGATAGACATTGGCTAAGAGCGCCGGCTATGAACCCCGCCTCTACCGTGAAGCTATGGGCAATGCGCGGTGGAAGAGTTTCAGGGCTGGTTACCGTGAGACCGATCTCTGGATGGCTGTAGATGCTGACCGCTACAGCCCTGATACTGAAAGGTACGCTCTGGACCGTATACTGTTTTACCGTTCTGTTCTGGAGGACCATATAGCGGTCTGCCCCGGGTTCCGCGATTCGCTGGTTCCGGTCATGGCGCCGGCCGGCGTGCACCCCATGGTGCGTGACATGTATGAGGCAGCGCAGGCGGCAGGCACCGGCCCAATGAGCGCCGTGGCCGGCGCCATGGCCCAGTATATAAGCAGTGACCTCATCAGCCGGTTCGGACTCAGTGAGGTTATAGTTGAGAACGGCGGCGACATCTTCATGAAGCTCACCTCCCCGGCAACCGTTTCGGTCTTTGCCGGCACCTCGCCCCTGTCGGACAAAATCGGACTTGTGATCAGGCCTGAAGAGACCCCGCTGTCTGTGTGCTGCTCATCGGGCACGGTAGGACATTCACTCAGCTTCGGCATTGCAGATGCCTGCATGATCGCCTGCCGCTCCGGAGCACAGGCTGACGCTTATGCAACAGCCTTCTGCAATGAGGTTAAAAACAGTGACCAGGTGCAGCAGGTAACCGAAAGAGCCCTTCAAAAGGCTGATATAATGTCGGTAGTGATCATCGCCGGCGATAAAGCAGGCCTCGGGGGAAGTATTGAAGTGAAGATGTTGAACGTCGCCGGGTAGTGGAGGCGGGAAGTGGGTCAGGAGATGGGGAATAATTTACATTCCCAATATCGGTTATATCTGACCTATAATTTCCTTATAGAATACTTTCTTCAAAAAAATCTTCAAATCTGAGTATTCGATTACTGTTTTCCTTATTGAACAGCAAATGTTCAAAATCTTTGGTCTTGGCTTTCAGGTCGGAAATATTCATGCACTTTTTAACTTGAGCCCTTAGTTCAGCTGCATTCTTAATACCGATCCTTTTTGTAAGAAATTCATAATCAGGCTTCGTTTGGCCCAGAAGAAACATCAGATCGTAGAAATCACGACCCTTCCCTCTTTCTAAAAGGGCAGTTGCTTTCATAGCACATAGAACAGCGTCAGGAGGCACGGGGAACGGAAAGTAAAAACCACAACCCCTGATATTTCTTATTTCCCTATTATAGGTTACTCCCTGATCCTGAGCTTCAATTTTTATAAGAAACCTTTCATCCCTGTGTCCTGAAAGCCCAATATCAAAAAGGTACTGAGGAAAGTAAATGTTCCTCCTGAATGCCGTCAGTTTAGGACTATTCTTGTCTTTAGATTCTACCTTATATCCGTTTCTTTTAAGAAAATTCATGACATCATCACTCATTTGCAGAAACTCCTCCCTGCTTACCTCCTTACAGTCAAAATCCAGATCTTCAGAGAATCTGTCTATTCCCATTGCCAGCCGGAGGTTAGTTCCGCCAATGAATATGAGCTTACGGATGTATTGGGTAGTGGATAGGTAGTCGAGAATTGACAGCTGAATATATTCCTTCATCATGCTTTTGCCAAGAAGCGTATTATTCCTGATCTGCTCCGGGAAATAATTCTTTATTAAGTTCATATCCACCATTTGATTCTCACTATTAGTTATGGACTTTTCTTAGCATATCAATGCGATTACTTAGTGCTTTGCTACCAATACGGTCAGAGAATTCCGTTAATCTGTCCATATTAAATTCATCCTCCATATATGATTCATCGAGGCGCAGCTCTTCAATTTCGCGTTCTGTGTTATAAAATGGATAAAGGTAGAGCAAGTCTATTAATGCCTTTTCAGGTGTGGCGAACTTTATCCGTCTCCCTGCTTCCATCTCCTTCAGATCGTATCCGAACATCAATTCAGGCTTAATATTTTTATATGAATACTCACTGAAACTATTGCTAAATGATTTTGTCTTCAAAGTTGTCACGCTGGTTATTTGAGGTACAGCTTCAGGGATCATCCCATAAAATGACAAAGCCGTATGTAATGAAATGTAAGATGGCTTGTATATAATATTAGCAAAATAGAGAGCAAAATCTGCTGACTCCCTGTATTCAGGGAAAGTATAATAACCCTGTCGAAGCCGTATGAGGTAACCCTGCCTTACCCAACGTCCCAGATTGTTCCTGCTAAACTCAGGATAAGTTGCATACACCTGATTTGTAGTAATATATGACAGTGTGAAAAACCTTTTTCTAAATTCGATGAAATTCATTTCATTTCTATTATGCACCAAATATAATGCATTACAGAAACAAAAACAAATTTCATCATTAAAAACCCTGGTCCGATTAATTAAATGAAGTTAAGTAAAGACGCCCGAAAGACAAGGATAACCGGTGAGTAAAGCAAATCAAATCACTAAAATAAATGACTTTCGTAATTTTGATTGGGAGTAAACTTGTGAGGATATTGGCCTTCATTTCTTAGGATGGGACCAATGGAATTGAAGGAAAAGTAACAAAAAGTATCAGATCTTCTGCGGATAGCCTGTGATGTTCCTTATTTCCCTGTAAAGAGGCTGCAGATGCTTGTACATAGGAGAATAAACCTTCTCATATAACTGGCTGTAAATTTCCACATTTTTAGCATCCGGAAGAAACTCCTCGCCGGTGCGGGTCATCGCTTTCACCGCCTCATCATAACCGTGATAAAAACCCATCCCCACGGCAGCATTTATTGCAGCTCCCAGCGAAGACGTTTCGTAAGTGTGAGGCCTGTATGTGGGCATGTTAAAAATATCAGCCGTTATCTGCATCGCCTGCCTGCTCTGCGAACCCCCTCCTGAAATAATGACCCTGGATACAGGATACCGGGTCCGTCTTACAGTCCTCTGAAGCCCCTCCTTCAGCGAATATGTCAGCCCTTCAAGAATAGCCCGGTATATATGTGCCCTGGTATGTACATCGCCGAAGCCGATTATGGCGCCCTTGGCTTCGGTTCCGGGAGTCTTCAGTCCCGGCGACCAGTAGGGCTGCAGTGTCAGTCCCATCGACCCTGCCGGAATGGTCTTGATCATTTCGTCAAACAGATCCTCAGCGGACCTGCCGGTCTTTTCAGCTATCTGCGTCTCCTTAAGGCCAAACTCCTTCTTGAACCAGTTAATCATCCAGTAGCCCCTGAAAATCATAATTTCAGTGTTGTAGTGATCCGGGATTGCACTGGGATAGGCCGGGAAGAACGGGATGACCTCGAAATATTTCCGGTGGGTGGTCTGAACCGTGGATGTGGTGCCGTAGCTCAGACAGGCAACATCAGGAGAAACAACCCCGGAGCCAAGAACCTCGCATGCCTTGTCGGCAGCAGAGGCAATAAGCGGCAGGCCCTGTGGTATGCCCGACTTCTCCGAAGCATCTTTACTGATATATCCGAGTATCTCTGAGGGTTTTACCAGCCTCGGGAGCTTCTCCCGCTCTACCGGGAACATTTTGAAGTTCATGTGGTTTTCCGACGCCCACTCCTGCTTTTTGAAGTCGAAAGGCACATATCCCACGGTGCACCCGATAGAATCGGTGAACTCACCCGTAAGAGCATAGGTCAGGTAACCTGACAGCAAAAGGTATTTGTCGGTCTTCTCCCATATTTCTGGAGTGTTCTGCATTATCCAGTTGCACTCGCCGTTTTTGACTGAATAGATGACCGATTCTCTCATGCCCACTACCCTGAGTGCCAGTTGCGTCAGTTTTCCCGGGAAAATTCCCAGGGCGGTCTGTCTCTGGTCAAGCCAGGAAATGGCAGGCCGCAGTGAGTTACCCTGCCTGTCAAGATTTACAAGCGTGGACCTCTGCGTGGTAATTGATACAGCCTTTATTCTCTCCTTCGGAAATTTTGTCTCACTGAAGAGTTTCTTCAGCGTTTCGAACATCCTGTCCCTGAAATATTCAGGGTGCTGCTCTGCCATGCCCGGCCCGGCAGAAAAATAAGGTTCAATCTCTGTCTTTGCGATCTGCAGAATCGCTCCTGTAAGATCAGTCAGTACCGCTCTTACGGACTGCGTGCCGCAGTCGATTGCCAGAATCAGTTCATCTGTAGGGTTCATCACAGGTGTATTAAAGTCCGAGGGTTCCGCCGGGATTCATAATATTGTTTGGGTCGAAGTGCTTCCTGACTGCCGCAAGCACTTCCATCGATGTCTTTCCAAGATGCTCTTCCATCCACGGGGCCAGCACCCTTCCCACACCATGGTGATGAGAAAGGGACCCTCCGTTTTCGATTATGGTATTTACCAGCCCTTTGTGGAATGTCGCGAAGTCATCTCTCTCATTTCCCTTTTCCATGGGACTAAGAAAGGTAAAATAAAGATTCGCTCCGCTCTCATAAACGTGTGAGATATGGATCATGAAGACAGTTTTCGGGCGC
>JBBRXA010000021.1:0-39548 GCA_038248855.1 Bacteroidales bacterium
GACAGCCGTCATAGAGGCAAAAAATGTCACGGCGCCTATGATGATTCCGGCATTCCAGATCTGCACATCCAGAAAGGCAAAGCTTATTCCTACGGCCAGGGCGTCGATGCTTGTTCCTATTGCCATGGTGAGCAGGACTGAGGGTTTTCTGAAATCCTGCTCGGGTCTGTCACTCTTCCGCTTCAGCCCCTCCATGATCATTCTGGCGCCCAGGAACAGAAGCAGACCGAAAGCAACCCAGTGGTCAAAACTGATAATATATCCGCTTACAGTCGAACCCAAAAAATAACCCAGTACCGGCATGGCTCCCTGAAAAAGGGCAAGGACAAATGCAATGCGCATGGCTTCACCGAAGCGGATCCTCGACTGAACCACTCCGCAGGAAAGAGAAACCGCAAATGTGTCGAAGGAAAGTCCCAGCGCAATGCCAATAAGTGTAAGATAATCCATCAGTCACTGAATGAGCAGCAAAAGTATTGATTTATTACTAATTTTGACACCCGATAGCCTGAGATGAGAATCCTGGTACAAAGAGTAAAAAGAGCCTCCGTTACAATCGATGGCAAGGTCTTCAGCAACAGGCCGTCATATATCCGTGCCGCAAGACTTGAAAAAGCCATCCCCCTGTATGAAGAATTCATCAGCCTGACAGAAAGCCTCCTTGGCAGAAAAGTCATGACCGGCAGTTTTGGGGCAATGATGGATGTCGAGCTTGTCAACGACGGACCGGTAACAATATTCATTGACAGCAAGATAAGAGAATGACAGACCGCGAACTCAAAAGATCCGTGCTGACTGTAACAGCCTTTGCCTCTTTCCTGACTCCGTTCATGGGATCATCTGTGAACCTGGCCCTCCCCTCCATCGGTGAGGAGTTTGGATCAAATGCCTTGATGCTCAACTGGATAGTAAGCAGCTACATGCTTTCAACTGCTATCTTTCTTCTCCCGGCAGGAAGGGTGGGTGACATCATCGGTCGCAAGAAGGTTTTCTTTTCCGGAATACTGCTTTTTACCCTGACAATGATCTTCCTCACCTTCACGCCCGGAATCGGGTGGCTGATCGCCGTGCGTATAGTCCAGGGTATTGCCAGCGCGATGATTTTTGCGACCAACCTTGCAATACTCACATCCGTTTTCCCTGCCGGAGAACGTGGCAAGGCAATGGGTATCAATGTGACAGCGGTTTATATCGGACTCTCTTCCGGGCCTTTCCTTGGCGGTCTTCTTACCCGATACCTGGGTTGGAGAAGCATTTTTGCGTTCCTGATTCCGATGGGTATCATAAGCCTTGTACTGATACGCAAAAAGATGAAAGGCGAATGGGCTGACGCCAGAGGGGAAGGATTTGACTGGCCCGGTGCTGTCATTTACGGTGTCTGTCTTGCTGCAATTATGTACGGCTTTTCAAAACTGCCCTCTGCCGCCGGATGGGCGCTCACCCTGACAGGCATAGCCCTGGTGCCGGTATTTATACTCCGTGAAACGAAAACAGCTCATCCTCTGTTTGATGTTTCGCTTATATTCAGGAACAGGGTCTTTGCATTCTCAAGCCTTGCCGCCCTGATTCATTACGCCGCTACAAGTGCAATAGGATTCTTTCTCAGCCTCTACCTGCAGTATTTAAAGGGGCTGGGGCCGCGTGATGCGGGATTTATCCTGATGTCATGGCCCGTTACAATGGCGCTCCTCTCTCCTGCCGCAGGAAAGCTTTCAGACAAGTACAATCCCGGAGTACTGGCTTCCGCGGGAATGGCGCTGACTTCTATAGGCCTGATTATGCTATGCTTCCTTTCCGGTTCCACTTCTTTTACGTATATATTTTTCATCCTGGTTCTTATGGGACTCGGTTTTTCGCTGTTCTCTTCTCCGAATTCCAATGCCATCATGAGTTCAGTCGAAAAGAAGCAGCTTGGCAATGCCTCCGGTATGATCGGAACCATGAGAATGATAGGGCAGACGATGAGCATGGGTGTAGCAATGATGCTGATCGCACTGTTTATGGGACAGCAGAAGATCAACACCGCCAATTACCCTCAGCTGCTGGCTGCCATGAAGACCGGATTCATTGTATTCTCCGTGCTATGCATAGCCGGCATTTTTGCATCTCTCGCCCGTAATTCCAATCTTAAAAAATAGGATTTTAGGTTTTTATTTGCGTTTCACCAAAAAAACTTAAATTGACCCTGTTTTGCGGGGAGGTTAAATGCTGTCGCCTCCCTTTATATTATTCAGATTATGACAAAGTTATATAAGAAGCTTATAAAGTCGGGAATCACCGCCGACAAGGTCAGGCCGGGTATCAGAGAGTCAACGGTCAGTTATGCGGGCGAAGAGCGGGCTGAAGTTCTGAGAACCATCTTTTCATTCCTTGATCTTACGAGCCTCAATGTTACCGACAACCCCCGGATAATTACAGATTTCACTGAAAAGGTGAGCTCGTTTAACATACACTTTCCGGGCATGAAAAATGTGGCTGCGGTTTGCGTCTTCCCCAATTTTGTACAGCCGGCTATCGTCGGGCTTAATAATTGCGGAGTAAGACTGGCGGTAGTCTCAGCCTCATTCCCCACCTCCCAGACATTCCTCGAAGTGAAGGTCAGCGAAACAGAAATTGCTGTCAGGAACGGGGCTGACGAAATTGACGTTGTTATGCCGTTGGGGATTTTTCTTGAAAGGGACTACGAGGCAGTCATCGGGGAATTAAAAGCCCTCAGGCTCGCTGCAGGCGATGCCACGCTGAAGGTGATACTTGAAACGGGGGTGCTGAGAGACAATGAGCTTATTTACAGGGCTGCCGTGGTTGCAATTGAGTCAGGTGCCGACTTCATTAAAACCTCCACGGGAAAAAGCCCCGTCTCTGCCACGCCTGAAGCCGCGTGGGTCATATGCAGGGCAATTCTCGACTATTACACGGAAACCGGAATAATGATAGGGTTCAAGGCGGCCGGAGGGATAGCTACCCCTGATGAAGCAATAGCATATTACAACATTGTGAAGAAGGAGCTTGGTGAAAAATGGCTTGACCCCGCCCTGTTCAGGATAGGCGCAAGCAGGCTGGCCAACGGTCTTCTGCACGAACTGTATCCGTCAAAACCGGCATATTTTTAATTTACTGCAAATGGAGCAGCAGGTTACTGACAGTATCTTTGCAGCCGTTGGGGGAGGTGACCGTGACACTGTATCTCAGAGCGAATTTCAGCTTGGCGGAATTATCCCATATACCGAAAAACCCGGCGCCACGCTGGTTGTAACAATGCCTGCCAACCGGCAGAGCGAGCTGTACAGATACGTTAACCGTGTTCCCGGGCAACCGGTTCCGGAAGACATTCTGAACAGTGAATTCAGCTTCGGGATGCTTACAGTCTCCCTGGTCCTCCTTACTGTTCTTTACGCCTTCGCAAGAAAAAGCATTACAAACAGCTTTCTTTCGCTGGGTCTGAAGCGTCACCATGAAACTTTCTCACTTTCCTCTGCTGTTACTATTACCTGGCCACCGCTCGCACTTAACCTTTTTACCTTATTGAATGTAAGCCTTTTTGCCGCCATTGCAGCAGTGCACACCGGGGCTTTGTCACCAATGCCGGAGGGTGAAATGATAAAGACGACGGCCTTATGTCTCGCAATTTTTGCCGGTATCCTTCTTTTCAGGCATACTACCTGCATAATTGTAGCATCAGTCACCGGTCAGAAAAAGCTGTTCCTGGAATATGTATCTGTTGTGTACAGTACCTGGTTTATTGCTGCCGTCTGCTATTTTGTGCTTTCTTCAATTATTCTTTTCGTCCCCTTAAAGACGCCGGTTACCGTTGTTTACGCCGGAGCAGTCCTCACAGTTTTCCTCCTTTTCCTTCGGACAATCAAGCTGTTAAACATTTTTATCATCAGGCGTGTTCCAATATTATATTTCATTTTGTACCTTTGTGCCCTTGAAGTCCTGCCCGTCCTGATTGTATTGAAAATTCTCGATGTGCTTTGATGACGGGCAGACACGTGGAGGTTGAACTTAAAACTTATGGCGTTGAAGATAAGGAAGGTACTAGTGTCGCAACCTGAGCCAAACAATCCGAAATCACCATATTTCGAGCTCGCCAGAAAATACAATCTGAAGGTAGATTTCAAACAGTTCATTCAGATTGATGGAATTTCAGCGAAGGATTTCCGCCAGCAAAAGATAAATATCCAGGATTTTTCCGCTGTAGTATTCTCCTCAAAAACGGCTATCGATCATTTTTTCAGACTAGCCGACGAAATGCGGATAATCATTCCGGATGACATGAAATATTTCTGCATCACGGAGAACGTGGCTTTCTACCTGCAGAAATACATTGTCTACCGTAAGCGCAAGATCTTTCACGGCAAGGCAAAGTTCGAAGATCTGATGGATATAATTATAAAACACAGGGACGAGAACTTTTTCGTTCCGCTTTCCGATCCTCACAAGACAGATATTCCTGACCTTCTCACAAAAAGCACCATCAAATTCACAGTGGGAACGATGTACCGCACCATAAGCAAGGGATTCGATTCCAAGGAACTCGATTACGATATCCTGGTCTTCTACAGTCCCTCCGGTATTAAGTCCCTGAAAGAAAATTTTCCCGCCTTCATGCAGGGCGAAATAAAAATCGCAGCCTTCGGGCCTACCACTGCAGAAGCTGTAACCAATGAGGGCTTCCGGCTCGATATACAGGCTCCGAATCCCAAGGCTCCCTCAATGACAATGGCCCTTGACTGCTTCATCAGAGATTTCAACAAAGGCAACAGGTAAGGCTTCTTTCGCAAAGGGTGAAAGACTTTGCGGCGTAAAGCCAATCAATGATCTTTTTGCCGCTGGCAATCATGTCCGGCTGAACTGGTTCCGTGCATTGTATTCGGTTGCCGAAGGAAGCGTTGAACTGTCGCCCGCAAGACTTCTGATCTCTGTACCAAAAAGATATTTCAAGAAAGCTGTGATGCGCAATCTTCTTCGCAGAAGAATAAGGGAAGCCTACAGGAAGAACAAATTCCCACTGACGGAATACCTTACAAAAAACGGAAAACATATGGACCTGGCCATTATCTGGAGTTCCCCGGGTCCGGCAGATTACGGGCAAATAGAAGAATCTGTAAAGGAACTGATCCGGAAACTGACACATGTTCGGTGAACCGTTAACTTTGCATAAAACCATTTCACATGCAACCCATAAAAACAAAAAGAACTGTCCTTATCCTGGCAGCAGCAGCAGTTGCCGTCCTTTCGCTGGGCTTCCTGTTTGCAGATCAACAGGATAAGGATTTCAAGCTGACCAAAAATATCGATATCTATATTTCCCTGTTCAGGGAACTTAATGCATTTTATGTTGACGAGATCGATCCTGAGAAGCTGGTTGAAACAAGCATCACAGGAATGCTTGAAACCCTTGACCCATATACTGTGTATTATCCCCAGGAAGATGTAAGCGACCTTGACTTCATGACTACCGGCAAATACGGCGGATTCGGATCACTTATCAGAAAATCGGGTGATTACATTGTGGTAACAAACGTTTATAAGGGATTTCCGGCAGACAGGAACGGGATAAAGCCGGGAGATATAATGCTTAGCATAGACGGAAACTCCCTGAAAGGCGTTGCCTCTGACAAGGCATCGGATATGCTGAAGGGTGAGCCGGGGTCAGCAGCCGAAATCACCCTGCTCAGGAACGGCAAAGAGCTTACCGTGAAACTGAACCGTGAAAAGATTTCGATACCTGCCGTTCCGTATTACGGAATGGTTGACGGCTCAACCGGATACATCCGTTTCACCAATTTCACACAGAACTGCATTACGGAAGTAAAGGACGCTCTCACAGATCTCAAGGATAAACAGGGTGCAACGAGCATTATCCTGGACCTGCGCAACAATCCGGGAGGACTGGTCTCGGAAGCCGTTGAAATTGTAAACCTGTTCGTGAAGCCCGGACAGGAGGTTGTCAGCACCCGCGGAAGGGTAAAACAGTATGACGCCGTTTTCAAAACACAGAAGAATCCCGTTGCTCCTGACATGCCTCTCGTAATCCTTATCAACAGGGCCTCAGCCTCAGCCTCGGAGATTGTGGCAGGTGCGATTCAGGACCTTGACAGAGGGGTTATTCTGGGAGAAAGATCATACGGGAAGGGGCTTGTACAGGTAGCCAGACCACTTAGTTATAAAGCCGGGCTTAAGCTGACAACGGCAAAATACTACATCCCCAGCGGAAGATGCATTCAGGCTGTCGATTTTTCTCACCGCAACGAGGACGGCAGCGTAGGAGTCATACCTGATTCACTGATCAAAACATTCAGGACAAAAAACGGAAGGGAAGTGAAGGACGGCGGCGGAATCATTCCTGACACGACAATCCCGTCGGAGATGCTTTCACGGTTCACAAGTGAGCTGTATGTTCAGAATATGATCTTCGACTTTGCCACCGAGTATTACTGGTCGCACCCCGTTCCCTCAAACCCGGACAGCGTCCGTATTACTGACGGAGATTTTGACAGCTTCGGAGAATTCCTTAAAAGGAAGAACTTCTCATATAAGACTGATTCAGAAGCGGGGCTTGAAGAATTTGTGAAACTTACAAAAAGCGAAGGTCTTTATGAGACGAACTCCGCCACTATCGGGGAGCTGCAGAAGGGTGTATCGCACAATCTGGAGAATGACCTGAAAACCCAGAAAAAGGATGTTGCCGAACTGATAGGGTCAGAGCTTGCCGGAAGATATTTCTACGATGCAGGAGCGGTAAGGTACTCGCTTCCGTTTGACAAACAGGTTACTGAAGCTGTGGCCATCGCTGCAGATAGGAATTTGTACGGTTCCCTGCTTAAGGTACAGCAGCGCTGATCGCGCTTAACTGATTCATTTCCACTTTTCAGCGGAGTCACTGTACTGCTCTTTCTTCCATACCGGCAGCCGTTCCTTTACCAGCTCGAGTGTATGCCGGCAGGCTCGCGTGGCATGATCACGGTGCCCTGCCGTTACCATTATGAAAAGCGAGGCCTCCCCGGCTTTTACAATGCCGGTTGAATGCACGATTATTACATTTCTGACGTCGCTGAATGCTGATCTCACAAGGGTGATTATTGCTTCGGTTTCAGTCTCTGCCATTTCCTGGTACGCCGAATATTCGATGGCAGTCACTGTTGTTCCCTCATGTTCGTCATCCCTGACTTTTCCGATGAAAACGGATATCGCTCCTGCAGCTGTATCATCATTTCCCAGGGCCAGAAGCCCGGATATCAGTGACGGAGTCAACGGTCCGTCGACCAGGTATTCCTGTTTCATTTTGTTTCCTTATCAGCCTCCGGCAAACGGAGGAAGAACTGCAATTTTATCGTTCTCTTTCAGCGAAGACTCTGCCGTAAGCAACCTGCCGTTAAGTGCCAGTCTGAAACTGACCGTACTCATGCGCGGATATTTTTCGGCAATCATTCTGCGAAGACCGGCCGTACCTTCCGCTGAGAGCTCCTCCTCCGCAGTTCCGGCGATCTCCTGTGCAATACCAAAATACAGAACCTTAACCATTTTAGAGTTCATCAATGGGCTTCGAGCCAGTTATTTCCGGTGCCGGTATCGACCTCCAGAGGGACCGCGAGCGATGCCGCCCCTTTCATTTCTTCCGTCACTATTTTGCGGAGCCTTTCAGTATCCTTAACAGCAACTTCGAAAATAAGTTCGTCATGAACCTGGAGAATCATTTTTGCTTCAGGCATCTCTTTCTCAAGCCGGTCTGCAATGCGCACCATTGCAATCTTGATGATGTCTGCCGCGCTGCCCTGGAGGGGCGCGTTGATAGCATTTCTTTCGGCATTGCCCCTGACAACCTGGCTTCGCGAGTGTATGTCAGGCACATATCGGCGCCTGCCGAACATCGTTGTAACATATCCTGTATCCCTTGCTCTGCGAATGCTCTCATCCATATACTCCTTCACGCCGGGATATGATGCAAAGTATCCGTCAATCAGCTCCTTTGCCTCTTTCCTTCCAATGGTCAGTCGTTCCGAAAGACCGAATGCGGAAATTCCGTAGATTATCCCGAAGTTGGCCGTCTTGGCCCTTGTCCTCATTTCACGGGTGACATCGCCTACAGGGACTCTGAAAATCTTGGAAGCCGTTGCTGCGTGTATGTCCTGCCCAGAGAGGAAATCGGCGATCATTCCGCTGTCGCCGCTCAGATGCGCCATAAGCCTCAGTTCGATCTGCGAATAATCGGCGCTGAGAAAGATTTTTCCGTCATCGGGGATAAACGCCCTTCTTATCTCCCTCCCCTCCTCGTCACGCACGGGAATATTCTGCAGGTTCGGGTTTGTGGAACTGAGCCTGCCGGTAGATGCAACCGCCTGGTTATATGTCGTGTGTATTCTGCCTGTTGTTTTGTCAATCAGCTCCGGCAACGATTCGACATAGGTTGAAAGCAGCTTTTTAAGCCCGCGGTATTCAAGAACCTTTCCGATGACTGGATGCTTTGAAACAAGCCGCTGAAGCACCTCTTCATCAGTCCTGTACTGCTTTGTCTTTGTAAGCCTGGCGTTGTCGTCGAGCTTAAGCCTGAGGAACAGAATATCTCCCAGCTGCTTTGGCGATGAAATGTTAAATTCATGGCCGGCAAGGTCATAAATCTCCTTTTCGAGCCTGATTATGGTCTCCCTCAGGGTGACGGCGAAATTCTTCAGCACATCCACGTTTATCCTTATCCCTTCCCTTTCCATTGCGGCAAGCACACTGATGAGAGGCATCTCAATCTCCTGCGCCAGCTTATCAAGACCCTGACTGAGCAATATTGGCTCAAACGTCTCTTTAAGCTGCCACGTAATATCGGCGTCCTCAACCGAATACTCCCGTACCTTTTCCTTTTCGACCTCTCGCATGTTCTTTTGCCTGGGACCTCTCTCGCCTATAAGGTCTTCTATGGGAACGGGCCTGTATCCGAGGTATTTCTCCGAGAGGAGGTCCATACTGTGCCTCATGTCCGGCTCCAGCAGGTAATGTGCCACCATGGTGTCAAAAAGGGGACCTTTGACCTTTATTCCGTAACCTGACAGGACCTGGATGTCAAATTTAAGGTTCTGTCCTGTCTTTCTGACGGCTGCGTTTTCAAAGACCGGCTTCAGCGGAGCGAGGAGCTCGTGTGCAGCTTTCCTGTCTGAGGGCAGCCAGAGAAGAGTTCCTGTTCCCTTTTTCCAGCTGAAGGCAACGGCTACAAGTTCGGTATTAAGTGAATCAAGGGAGGTTGTCTCCGTATCAAAGCAGAACTCCCTTTGCGCGGCCAGCAATGAGGCAAATTGCGTGACGGCCTGAAGGTCTTCAATGAGGTCATAATGATGTTCCGTTGTCAGAATTGAATGCCCCGCTTCTGACGCAGCCTGTTCCGGAAGGCCGAAAAGCGACCCCTGAGAACTGTCTGCCGGCCGTCGCTGCTCAGTTACACGAGCGAACTCCTTCACCGTTTTTTCGTCCGGAAGAGGTGCCGTTTTATCGAGTTTTGACGCCATTGTACGAAACTCCAGTTCACCGTACACCTTTTTCAGTAAGGCAATGTCCGGTTCCTGCCTGTGAAACTGTTCATGCCTGAATTCAACGGGAACATCCTGCTCTATGGTAGCAAGACGTTTAGATAACAATATCTGTTCGCGGTTTTCCTCAACAGCCTCCTTCTGCTTGCCTGAGAGCTTCGATGTGTTCCCGAGAAGGCTCTCTATGCCCCCGAACTCGGAAATGAGTTTACGTGCCGTTTTAGGGCCTATGCCGGGGGCTCCGGGGATATTGTCGGATGCGTCGCCCATGAGTCCGAGAAGGTCGATGATTGATTCCGGCTTTACGCCGTATTCCCTGACTATTTCGTCCGGGCCCCAGATTTCCGCTTCACCCCCGCCTCGTCCCGGCCTGTACATCAGCACATTTTCGGTGACAAGCTGGGCAAAATCCTTGTCAGGAGTCATCATGTACGTTCTGTAGCCGGCCTCAGCTGCCTTGCGTGCGAGAGTGCCTATCACATCGTCAGCCTCAAACCCCGCGACCTCAATCACCGGTATGCGAAACCCCTCCAGAATCCTTTTGATGTAAGGAACGGCTATTTTTATGTCCTCGGGAGTGGCGTCCCTGTTTGCTTTGTATTCCGGGTAGATTTCATTCCTGAATGTCGGTCCGGGAGGATCGAATACGACGGCAATATGGGTCGGTTTCTGTTTTGCCAGAAGCTCTTCGAGGGTAAGAAGAAACCCGAAAACAGCTGAAGTGTTCATTCCCCCGGTTGTTATCCTGGGATTCCTGATAAAGGCATAGTATGACCTGAATATCAGCGCATACGCGTCAAGCAGGAAGAGTCTCCTGTCTTCATAATTTTCTTTCACCTGTTGTCTGATGCATGCCACTCGGCAAAGGAGGTGGCGGTTTCGTAAAGTTTAACGCTGTGCAGGGTTACGCCCGAAGGCATTTTTTCCGAAACAGTCCGGGCAATATCGGCCACAAGGTTTTCACATGTAGGCTGATAGGGTGTCACAATTACATTTTCGAAGTGGGCGCGGTAGCTTTTAATTTTTTCATCAGGGGCAAAACCTGCAACCGTCAGGGCATGGTCAAACCTGTCTACTACATTTTTTTTTACTATCTCCTTGAGATCTCCGAAGTCGATAACCATCCCGTTGCACGGATTCTCCGGATCGTCTGCCGGAACCCCGGAAAATGTTACGAAGAGAATGTATGAATGCCCGTGGACATTGCGGCACGGGCCGGCATAGTTCCAGAGGGCATGCGCCATTTCAAAATGAAATTCCTTTGTGATCCTGATTACTGCCATTTGAGGATTTATTGATGACTGCAAAATTAAACTAATTATCAGCATTATTGTTTAGCAAGCCTTTTCTGCCTGACAATTACAACTTTAGTGTTTTGTATTACATAAAAAATTAACTTTGCGGCCAATTAACATCTTATGAGGATGAATGGGACAAAGACATTGACAATACCGTATTCGCTTGAGCAGAGCTTCAGCAGGTACGGTGAGAACAAAGCGTTGGGATTTGTGGGAGAGGAAGTTCTCACTTACAACGGGTTGAAGAGATCACTTGAGGCGGTAATGGCAATGCTTGAAAAGTATTCCATCGGCCGCGGAGATAAGGTTGCAATCCTGAGCGGAAGTATGCCCAACTGGGGGGTTACATACCTTGCGATTACATCGATGGGTGCGGTGGTGGTGCCCGTTCTCCCGGATTTTACCCCGGAAGAGGTATCCAATGTTCTCCGCCACTCGGAAACATCGGCAATATTTGTTTCCGGTGCTCTTACCGGTAAGCTTGCCGGTTTCTCGTCAGCGAGCTTAAGACTCCTGATTACCCTGGATGACTTTGCCGTTATCTCAGGTTATAACGGAACCGGTTATGACCCTACGGCAAAACCCGAAAAGTCCTATACCGTTGAAGAAGAGGATATTGCAGCCCTCATTTACACATCCGGCACAACAGGAAAATCAAAGGGCGTAATGCTCACCCACAAAAACCTGTGCTGGACTGCGGAAAAAACTTTGACAATACAGAGGGTTAATGAAAAGGATATCTTCCTGAGCATCCTTCCCCTTTCACACACGTATGAGCAGACCCTGGGTCTTATTCTGCCGGTCTTCTGCGGTGCATCTGTTTACTATCTGCGCAAACCGCCGACACCTGCCGTCCTGCTGCCTGCCCTGGAGCTCGTGAAGCCCACGACAATGCTTACCGTGCCGCTGATAATGGAAAAAATCTATTTCAACAAAATAGCTCCCACCTTCCGTAACAGCAAGGTTTTGTCCGTTCTTTACGGCATACCCTTGTTTCGCAAGACCCTGAACAAAGCTGCCGGTAAGAAGATTTACAAAACCTTCGGCGGCAGACTGAGATTCTTCGGAATCGGAGGAGCGAAACTCAATCCTACCGTTGAAAAATTCCTCATAGAGGCAAAATTCCCTTATGCAATAGGGTACGGGCTGACAGAAACATCCCCGCTGCTAGCCGGAACAAGTGTTGGCAGCCCGAAGCTCGGGTCCACGGGTCCGGCAATGGAGGGCGTTACCCTTAAGATCAACCACCCGGATCCTGCAACAGGAGAAGGGGAAGTCTGGGCCAAGGGCGAAAACGTTATGAAGGGGTATTACAATGACCCGGTCATGACCGCTGAGGTTCTGACTCCTGACGGATGGTTCCGTACCGGAGACCTCGGAATCATGGACAAAAACGGTTACCTGAGCCTTAAGGGCAGGCTCAAAAATATGATAGTCGGATCCAGCGGCGAGAATATCTATCCCGAAGAAATAGAATCTGTCATCAACGACTACAGTCTTGTCATCGAATCTCTTGTCGTCCAGAAAAAAGGAAAGCTGGTTGCAATGGTCCACCTCAATATGGATGAGCTCCAGGCAAAATACCAGGCCATGAAGAAGGAGCTGACAGAGCAGGCCGAAGTCAAGCTGGAGGAATACATGGAAGAGATCCGGAAATACGTGAACTCTAAAGTCAACAAATTCAGCCAGATACAGATGGTTGTATTCCAGCCTGAGCCGTTTCAGAAAACTGCAACGCTGAAAATCAAGAGATTTTTATATTGCTGATTTACAGCGTTCCGGCTTTTGTTTCAAGCACAATCTTTTCTCCCGGTTTTACAGAAAACCTGTATCCCTGCGGTGCATTAAGAGATCGTGCATTCCGGGTGCATTTACATTCTTTTCCCTGGAGAAAGAGAGAGCTATTATTAAAATCAGGGTCGCGATTGTACTTTTCATATTTGCCTCACATATTTTTTTTTTGCTACTTTGCTGCAAATTATGAAAAAGAGAGATGTCCCTGAAAACTAAGTCCCTGCTCCTTATTTTTTCAATACTGATAATTGATCAGGCTGTAAAGATCCTGGTCAAGACCAGCATGGTGATAGGTGACGAGATCCCGCTGATGGGAGGCTGGTTCAGGATCCATTTTCTTGAAAACAACGGCATGGCTTTCGGGATGGAATGGGGAGGAAGGGCCGGCAAGGCGGCTCTGAGCATTTTCCGGATGCTGGCCATCATGGGTATATTCTGGTACCTTATCAGCATCATCCGCAGCAAGGCTCCCACGGGTCTGATACTCGCCGTCAGCGCCATCGTAGCCGGAGCTGCCGGAAACCTTATTGACAGTGCATTTTACGGAATGATATTCAGCGAAAGCTGGCATGTGCCGGCAGTGATGTTCCCCGAGGGAGGCGGATATTCATCATTCCTGCACGGCCGGGTTGTAGACATGCTCTATTTTCCGGTTATTGACACGCAATGGCCGGCGTGGTCGCCTTTCAGACCCGGGGAATCGTTTATATTTTTCAGGCCCGTGTTTAACCTTGCCGACACATCAATAACGACCGGGGTTCTCTCAATACTCGTATTTCAGAAGAAATTTCTGGGAGAATCCAAATGATCACGTCCCGCAACCGTTAAGGCAATAGAGAAGTTGTTTAAGCTTTTCATCCCTGATTGAATAGTATATATTCTTCCCCTCGCGACGGGAAACCAGAACACCTTTATCCTTCATTATTCCAAGGTGATGAGATGCCGTTGACTGTTCCACTTCCAGCAGTTTGTGAATTTCGGTAACTGTCATCTTTTTGTTACTCTCGAGGGCGTTGAGTATGGATATCCTCACAGGGTGAGATATCGCTTTTAATATTCCTGCAGTTTTTTCAAGCTTTTCCGGATCCAGATTTATGTCGCTCATTTGATTTTGACTTGTACTGCAAATGTATGTAAATATGTTCATATGAAACATTCATTTGTCACAGGTACACTTAAGAACAATTTATGACTTGTTCACATTTTATCTTATTTTTGAATCCGCAACGAGAGACTGGAATGCAGACCTTATCAGATATCACTAAACCGGTTGCGGGAGAGATGAAGGAGTTTGAATCCTACTTCAACCGTACCCTCCAGACCGATGTACCCTTCTTTCACATAATACTTAACTATATTCTTCGGCGCAAGGGCAAGCAGATGAGGCCAATGCTAGTCTTCCTCACCGCAAAGCTGAACGGGAAAATAAATGAGTTGTCATATATTGCGGCTACCCATATTGAGCTTCTTCATACGGCAACCCTCGTTCATGACGATGTTGTGGACGAGGCGGTTGAAAGGCGCGGCCTTCCGTCTATAAATGCCATCTGGAATTCAAAGATTGCCGTGCTAGTAGGCGACTATCTGCTTGCCCAGGGTCTGCTTATAAGTGTTGAAAAAAAGAGTTACGGCGTGCTGGAGATAGTATCAACTGCCGTAAAGGAGATAATCAAGGGTGAGCTTGTACAGCTGCAGAAAACACGAAAGCTGAACATCAGGGAGGAGGACTATTTCCGGATCATAAAAATGAAAACGGCGACACTTATCGGAGCGTGCACTGCCTGCGGAGCCAGCTCGGTTACAGATGACAGTGCGGTTATCGCTTCAATGAGAGAGTTCGGTGAGACAATAGGCATTGCTTTCCAGATAAAGGATGATCTTCTCGATTATACAAGCAACGGGCTTACGGGAAAGAAAGAAGGCAATGATATCAAGGAGAAAAAGATAACCCTTCCGCTTATTCACGCCCTGCGTGAAGCCGGTCCTGTAGAACGCAGGCGGGTGATACGGGTAATCAGGAAGAAGAAAAAGGGAAGGAAGGAGATTACGGGGGTGATCGATTTCGTTAAACGTCACGGGGGACTTGAATATGCTGAAACCAAAATGTCAGAGTATGCAAACCTTGCGATGCGAAAACTTGACGGTTATCCTGACTCAGATACCAAAACGGCACTAATTCAGTTTATTCAATATTCAACTTCGCGTAAAAAATGAAAGATGTTGCAGTTTTCCTGTCAGCCGGCAAATATGCCGTGGCAGGAGTTTCAAGGGACCCGAAGAAATTCGGGCATGTAGTGTTCAAAACTCTTCTCAAAAAGGGAATGGACGTTGTTCCGGTCAATCCCGCTACTGACACAATTGATGGTGTCAAATGTTACAATTCGGTCAGCGACCTTCCGTCAGACATAAAAGGTGTCATTTTCATGACCCCGAAGGAAGAGACACTTTCGGTCGCCAGGGAGGCAATTTCCAGAGGAATTAAAAATTTATGGATTCAGCAGGGGGCAGAATCAAAGGCAACAATTTCCGAGCTTGAAAAGGAAAATGTCAATTTGATACACAATGAATGTATCCTGATGTTCTGGAAACCGGATGGAGTTCATTCCTTTCACCGATTTCTGAAGAAAATCTTCGGCCGTCTGCCGGCATGATGGAATTTATTCGACTCTCGTGAAGTTAAGACAGCCGCAAATACAGGATAAACTCCTGTTATAGAGCGCTTTAAATGTATTTTTCAAAATCACTGTTCCACGTGGAAAACAGCTCATTTACGAAGGGCCGAAGCAATTGCTCCGGCTTTTTTAATGCCAATGACCTTTTCAATCTCTTCGGGTGACGCTTCACTGATTCTTTTTACCGAACCGAATTTTTTCAGCAGAAGCTCTTTTGTCTTCTCTCCGATTCCGGGAACTGCATCCAGGAATGAGCTGTTCATTTTTGAACTTCTCTTTCCGCGGTGAAAATTTATTCCGAACCTGTGAGCTTCATTTCTGAGGTGCTGGATTATTTTTAATGTAATGCTGTTCTTGTCAAGGTAAAGCGGTACGCTGTCACCGGGGAAGTATATCTCCTCAAGTTTTTTGGCTATTCCGATTACGGTTATCTTTCCTCTCAGGCCGAGACTATCAAGACTTTTAACTGCTGAAGAGAGCTGGCCCTTGCCACCGTCTATCACAATCAGCTGTGGAAGAGGCGATTGCTCACCGAGCATACGGCTGTACCGCCTGCCGATGACCTCTTCCATCGAGGCGAAGTCGTCAGGACCTGTGACAGTTTTGATATTGAAATGACGGTATTCCTTATTCGAGGGCTTTCCGTTACGGAATACCACGCAAGCCGCCACCGCTGAATCACCCTGAATATTGGAGTTGTCAAAACATTCAATATGAAGGGGCAATGAGGGCATATGAAGATCCTTCATCATCTTTTCAAGGTTACGACCCGTTCTGTTCTCATTCGACTGCTCAGCAGCCTTTTTCTGCCGTTCAAGTCTGAAGAAGACGGCGTTCCGGGTTGCAAGGTCCAGCAGCTTTTGTCTGTCACCGCGTTGAGGAACAAGGTATTTCACCTTATCAAGCAGGATATCAGGCATAAAGGGTACTACCACCTCAGGGGAATCACTTGCCACACGTTGCCTGATCTCCGTAACAGCTGTTGAGAGAAGCGACTCTTTCTCCTCTTCCAGCCTGCTTTTCAGCTCTATGGAATACGTCTGAACCACTGCTCCTTCAACTACCTTCATATATGTAATAAACATAGACAAATCATCCTGTGAGCATCCGAACACATCCACATTTCCGACGGAGGTATTGACCACCACTGACTTGCTGCGGTAGCGAGCAATCAGTTCGAGCTTTTCCTTTATCTTTTGCGCCTCCTCGAAATTAAGGTCATGCGCATATTTTTTCATAAGTGCCTCAAGATGACCTGTTACCAAGCTGACATCTCCCCTGATAATAGCTCTTATGCGGGTTATCTGTTCATTGTGCTCCTCCTCGCTGACCAATCCTATGCAGGGGGCCTTGCAGTTGCCCAGATGGTATTCAAGACATACCTTGAACCGGCCCTCTTCTATCGCCTTCCTGTTAAGGGGAAGAGAGCAGGTCCGGATCTGAAAAAGGTGACGAATGAGTTCAAGCAGTGTCCTGACCGCCGGCAAAGATGTATAAGGACCGTAATATGAAGAGCCGTCGGCAATGACTTTACGTGTCAGAAAGATCCGCGGAAAGTGTTCATTCTTAATGCATATCCACGGATATGTCTTGTCATCCTTCAGCAGAATATTATACCTGGGCTGATGTTTTTTAATTATGTTATTTTCGAGCAGGAGGGCGTCAGACTCGTTGTCAACAACGATGTGCCTCAATTCAGTGGCCCGGGAGAGCATTACCCGGGTCTTTCCCGACTGGTTTTTGGCAAAGTATGAAGAAACCCGCTTCCTCAGGCTTATTGCCTTGCCAACGTAAAGGATTGTACCGGAGGAGTCTATGAACTGGTACACCCCAGCCCTGTCAGGCAGAGAAGAAATCGAGGATTTTATGGAGTCGGGATTGTTCAAACAGTTTGTTTTGACCTAATAACTACGTGATTATTCAGTGAATAGCGGTACAAACCTGAAGGCTTTGCCGTCAAACAGGCCCTGGTCGCTCAGTTTAAGTTCAGGTATTACAAGTAATGCCATGAAAGAGAGGGTCATAAAGGGGGCGTCAAGAGTGCATCCGAGTCTTTTGGCCGTCTCAGTCAGCCTCAGGTAGTTTGAAGCGACGGCTGATACCGGCATGTCTGACATTATTCCTGCCACCGGCAGCCGGAGTATTTCGCAGTCGCGGTCAGAAACTACGGCCATTCCTCCTCCGGCGTCAACAACTGCATTGACAGCCTCAGAGATCTCTCCGTCAGTAACTCCGACAGCAATTATGTTGTGACTGTCGTGAGCCACGGAGGTTGCCAATGCCCCCTTTTTAAGCCCGAATCCCCTGATAAATCCCATAGAAGGCGGAGCGTCATTATACCGTTCTTTGACAATTATTTTAAGAAGGTCCTCTTCCGGTCGGGACCGTACCGTCGGTTCATTTCCTGCGTCCACCACTACCGAACCGGTAATCAGTTCTCCGTTAACTGCGGTAATTACCCGCATTCCGGCGCCGTCTTTTTTTACTGCTATTTCCTTCGGCAATATTCTGTTGCAGTTGAAATTATTTATTTTACCAACAGGCCCTGGTCCGAAAAGAGTTCTGACTCCGTCGAAAACCATTTTTCCGTTGATCCAGGTCTGCATAACCTTCATGGTGCGGGGGTTGTCAACCACAATGAAATCCGCCATATCACCCGGTCTGAGCATTCCTGTTTTAAGTCCGTAATGTGTTGCCGCATTAAAAGAGGCTGCTCTCAGTACATTGAACAGATCATATCCTGCATTAACCAGACGTGAAACCAGCTTGTTTATGTGGCCTTTTTCCAGCATTTCAGGATGAAGATCGTCACTGCACAGCATAACCATATCCGGATGGGAATCAACGAGGGATGCCAGTGAGTCGAGGTTTTTTGCAGCGCTGCCTTCGCGGATCAGGATTTTCATTCCAAGAGAAATTTTTTCCAGAGCCTCTTCAAGTGTTGAACATTCGTGGTCAGTGGATATTCCGGAATCAGAATATTTCTTCAGGTTTTCACCAGTCAGACCCGGGGCATGGCCATCAATAACAACACCTGCATCCCTTGCAATCTTCATTTTCAGGGCCACAGTTTCGTCACCGTAAATAACTCCCGGAAAATTCATCATCTCCGCCAGGAAGCTTATTCTTTCATCATTTAAAAGCTTTCTTATTTCATCCGGTCCTACAACAGCTCCCGAACTTTCAAATGTTGTTGCCGGAACGCAGGAGGGTGCACCGAAAGAAAACATCAACGGCACTGTTTCTGCATTATCGAGCATAAAATATATTCCTTCAATTCCCATTACGTTTGCAATCTCATGGGGATCTGAAACCACTGCCACCGTTCCGTGTTTTACTGCTGCCACAGCAAAATGTGAGGGAGTCACCATTGAGCTTTCAATGTGCACGTGGGCATCCACCAATCCCGGCATTATATATACCTCCGGCGCAGTCCCGGTTTCTTCAATAGAAATAATCCTGCCTTCCTCAAATGTAACCTCCCCTGCATAAATCCTCATTTTATGCAGATCTACAATCTTTCCTGAAATTTTCATATTGACTATATTAATAAATATGTTCCACGTGGAACATTCTTCTATCTCCCCAGATATATAATCAGGATTGAAATGTCAGAGGCCGATACTCCGCTAATCCTTGAAGCCTGACCAATCGTTCCAGGTTTAATCCTTGAAAGTTTTTGCCTTCCCTCGGTTGAAATTGAAATCAGCTCACTGTAGTCTGTATCATCTGGAATTTTAAGCTCTTCAAGCCGGCTAACCTTATCCGCAACATTTTTTTCCCTCTGAAGGTATCCGGAGTATTTGATCAGTATCTCAGTTGCATCTGTAATTTCCTTTTTCCTGTTTGAGGTAAAATATAAAAGTTCTTCTGAGCCCGGTATCTGCTCAAGAAGTTCTTCAAGCACAATCTGTGGACGGGCTGCAACTGTAATTGCCTTTGCTTTCTGAGAAATCCCGCTCGTTCCTCTTGATTCAAGGAAAGGGTTAATCAGTTCCGGTGCCAGACTTTTTGTTTTAATAAAATGTGCAATCTCATTTACCATTGACTGCTTCTCCTTAAGCCTTTCCATCCTTTTATTTCCGGCCATGCCTGATTTCCACGCCTTTTCAGTCAGTCTCTCATCTGCATTATCCTGCCTTAGAAGTATCCTGTACTCAGCCCTTGAAGTAAACATCCTGTAAGGTTCGTCAACCCCCTTTGTTACAAGATCATCTATAAGAACCCCGATATATCCCTCATCACGTCCGATTACAAGCGGATCCTCCCTCCTGATTCTTAGTACGGCATTTGCTCCGGCAATCAGTCCCTGCGCCGCAGCTTCCTCATAACCGGTAGTCCCGTTTATCTGACCTGCAAAATAAAGTCCTTCAACTCTCTTCGTCTCCAGCGTTTGCTTAAGCTGCGTCGGCTGAAAAAAATCATATTCTATGGCGTAACCCGGTCTGTATATAACAACATTTTCCAGGCCTCGTACCTTCCTTAATGCGTTAATCTGAACCTCCAGGGGAAGACTGCTTGCAAACCCGTTTATATAGTACTCATTTGTATCCCTGCCTTCAGGTTCAAGGAAAAGCTGGTGAGTTTCCCTGTCAGCGAAAGTTACTATCTTGTCTTCAACGCTCGGGCAGTATCTCGGTCCTCTTCCTTTTATCCTTCCTGTAAATAACGGTGAAAACTTCAATCCCTTTCTCAGTTCATCATGAACTTCACTGTTTGTATGAGTTATGTAGCAACTCTTCTCTTCCTTAATTTCGGTCCTGTCAGTAAGGTATGAAAATGAGAGGCCTTCTCCGTCTCCACGCTGTTCTGTCATCAGGGTGAAGTCGATACTCCTGCCGTCAACTCTGGCACTTGTTCCGGTTTTCATCCTTTCCACTGTGAATCCCATCTCCGTGAGCTGCTCACTCAGTCCAGCCGATGCCTGATCACCTGACCTTCCACCACTCATCGTCTGAAATCCGACGTGCATCATACCGTTCAGGAATGTACCGTTGGTCAGAATAACAGACTCAGCATAAAAGGCTGTTCCCAGAGATGTCTTTACCCCCATTACCCTGTTCCCTTCCACAACAAGGCCAGTTGCCTGTTCCTGCCATATGTGCAGTTTTTCCTTCTGTTCGAGAATACTTCTCCATTCCCGGGTAAACATCATCCTGTCACACTGCGCTCTGGGGCTCCACATAGCAGGACCCTTACTTCTGTTAAGCATCCTGAACTGAATCATAGTACGGTCCGTAACAATTCCGGACATGCCCCCCAGGGCATCTATTTCCCTGATTATCTGACCTTTGGCAATGCCTCCCATTGCCGGGTTGCACGACATCTGCGCCAACTTGGTCATATCCATAGTTATAAGAAGAGTCCTTGCGCCCATTGTAGCTGCCATATGTGCTGCCTCGCAACCGGCGTGACCGCCTCCCACTACAATAACATCGTAACTGTAATTCATTCCGCTTCAGCTAATGCCAGATAAATATCCTCCCGTTCAGTCATCGCCTCTTTCTCTTTCTGACTTCCATCAGCGTATCCGCACAAATGCAGAAACCCGTGAAATATTACCCTTGCCGCCTCATTCCACAGGGTCACCCTGTTTTCCATGGCATTATACCTGATCCTTTCCGTACTGATGTAAATTTCCCCGTTTATAACCTTCCCTTCACAGTAGTCAAACGTAATAATGTCTGTCATATAATCGTGCGAAAGGAATTCCCTGTTTATTTCAAGTAGCTTTTCGTCATTTGTGAATATAACCTCAGCTGATCCGGCCTTTTTTCCTGCATCTTTTATTATCCTCCTGATAACCCTTTTTATCTTCCCGGTCTCCCTGAGTCTGAACCCTTCAATATCGTAATGAAAGTAGATTTTCATTCATGCAGAGTTAACATAGCATGTTGGATATTACCTCTAATTATTTAAAATGAATCATATATATCCTCTTTTATAACAAGGATCAATTATGAGGGTTTCGTTACCTAATATTTAAATTTCATCCTCACTTCGTTTCCGGACATGTTATAGTCTATCGAGTCTGCAAGATGTCTCATCAGAAAAACCCCTCGTCCGTCCAGGTTTTCAATGTTCTCCGGTTTTGTCGGGTCTGGCAGTTTATCGTATTCGAATCCCTTACCCTCGTCCTGGACAAAGACTTCTAAAACATTTCCGTCAGCAGAAATTTCCACAGTCACACTTTTTGTCACATCCCCTTTATTGCCATGCAATATTGCATTATTCACAGCTTCCACCGTTGATACAAGTATCTTGCCGTACACATCATCAGAAACGCCAAGCCTTTTCGATAAAGTGTCAACCATAGTCTCAATAACCGTCAGGTTCTCGATGTCCGATTTTATGGAAATTTTTTCCGTCATAATGGAAAGATTTACAATATCTTAAACTGCCTTAAATCTCATTTGTTACAATATAATCTATTTTTTCACCAGCCACACCTCAGGATTCAGTTTAGTCTTCTCCTCATAGACCATAAATTTGAGCACAGCCTTATTCCCTTCTTCAGAATCGCTGTAGACCTCACCAAGCTCCTGACCGGTTGTAACGTTCTCTCCGGCCTTTAACCTTACATTAACCAGGTTCTGATAAACTGTAAGGTATTTACCGTGTCTCACAATCACAGCCATATTTGCTCCCGAAATTGCAAAAATCCTCACGACCTGACCTTTAAAAACGCTTTTTGCCTTAATATTTCCGCTTGTGGTAATTTCAATTCCTATATTATTCTCAGTCACTTTCGTTAAAACCGGGTGAGGCTGTAATCCGAAGTGACCCGTAATAATGCCTCTGTCTACCGGCCACGGTAACCTACCTCTGTTTTCGCCGAAAGAATCGCCCACGAGCTTCATCTCGCTGCTCATTGGTGTGGTAACGCTTTTCTTCCTTTCTTCTTCAATAAGCCTGGCTATCTCACTTTCAATCTGTTTCGCAATCCTTTTCTTTTCATCCAGTTCCTGCTTCAACTGCTTTTCCTTACGGCTAAGCGTTGTAACCATCTTTTCCTTCTTCACCTGATCCTCTCTTAAAATCTGCTTTTGCCGCTCCTCCCTCCTTTTGAGATCGTTAATACTTTTTACATCCGTTTCAAGCCTGTCTCTTGTTGTCTGCAGTTCATAAAATACCTGGGTAATAAGCTCGGCTTCATTTCTTCTGAATCTGGTAATCTGCTGAATATACTTCAGTCGTTTATAACCCTGGTTAAAATCTGCAGATGAGAGAATAAACGCCACCGCGGGATTCCCCTTTTTTGCCTTATAAGCGTTTACCACAGATTTTCCGTACTCCTCCTTCATTTTAACAAGATCCTCTTCCAACATCTCACCTGCCTGTCTGTTCAGAGATATCCTGTATTCCAGCAGGCTGATTTCCTCACCGTACTCGTTAATTATTTTCTCTCTCAATGATAACTTTTTGCCGATAACCCTCAATTCATTCAGATTCTCTTTCCTTTCTGTTGCCGTATTTTTCAGCAGGCGGTCCACATACTCGATTTCTTCAAGATTCTTCTTCCTGATACTTTCCAGCTCCGCCCGACTCTGGGCGTTTGCACTCTGAAAGATCACAAAGAATAAAACGAATATGCAGGTCTTCAGTTTCATAGAGACTCCCTCCGGTATGCCGGCAGCACTATATCGATCTTCTCACTAAATCCCAATTTCAGCTCCATTATATCAATTTTCACGTGGAACATTTTTTCCACACCTTCTACTTCAACTGTCGCAGGGTACCTTTTACTTCCGCTGTCTATAAAATTACCAAATTTCATTAAATATTTGGCCTCTTCGTCTGGAGTCCTGATGATCTCTTCTGAAATCTTCATCACCTCCCTGTTTACCGTTATATCATTTCTATACTTAACATCACTGTAGGAAAGATAAACCAGGCCATTTTCAGATGCTTTCGCTTCTGAGAAAGATACGGTATCTGGCATGTCGCCGGTAATAATTTCTATCAGGTTCTCCGGTAATCCGGCTCTTTTCAAAAGATTGCTTCTGCTTCCGAAGAGAATGACACGGTTAATTTTGTTAATCACAAAAACCGAATCTCCTTCAGAGATCGCCCTCGCAAGCTCGATACCCAGCGGTCCGCGAACAGAAACAAAAAAGTCACCCCTGTCGTTTACTTTTGCGTAAAGGCTGAATTTTCCCTCTATTTCCGTGCCCTCAAGCTCTACGTTCGCTTTCCTTATAATAAATCCTTTATTATTAATATTAAATGCCTTAACAGCATCCCCGAATGCATTGATGTCAGATATCCCAGGCAATTTGCCGTCAATTGCGTGACCTCTCTTTCTGGTAGTAGAACAGGAGGAAACGCATGCAATTAAAACGATCAGTAAAATTATTCCGCCTTTGATCCTCCACATAACTCTATTTCTTTTATCAGATAGTTTTTCGAACTGTCACCGGCGAGAGCCATTTTCCAGTAATCAACAGCTTCTTCACACTTTGAAAGTTTCTTAAGGATATATCCCATATGTTCCAGTATCTCCGGGTCATTTTCTTTTGAAGTGATAAATATCTTCAACATCACCTTATAGGCTTCTTTGTACTTTCCCGACTTATAAAGAACCCAGGCATATGTATCCAGGTAGGTTGCATTTTCACCTTCTTTTGCGATCGCCTTTTCGCTCATTTTCAGCGCTTTTGTCAGGTCACGATCATTTTCTGCAAGAAAATATGCATAGTTGTTAAGCAACATTATGTCTTCCGGATCAATTGACAGGGCTTCCTCAAGGTACTTGTATGACTCCTCGAAATCCTTAGTCCTGTACTTCAGGTCGCCAAGCATAGAGAGTACCTGCATTTTCAGCCCGCGGTCATTCCCGGCGAGAATAAGAGCCTTTTTCAGTTCTGCATCAGCTATGTCATACTTTTTTAGTTCCATCGCTGCAACAGCGAAATAGACCTTACCGAGAATGCTTCTGTTATTTTCCGTAGCATACCCGGAAGCAAGTGCATAAAGTTTATCGTATTCCAGCTCTTCCGCATAAAGCAGGATTAGCCTTTCTTTTAAAAAATATCCTGGTTTCACTGATTTCAGGATCTCTTCATATCTTATGATGGCAACATCGTTCTTACCCTGTCTTTCATAAAGTCCTGGTCTTATTGACAAAACCTCTTCATCATCAGGATATGCAGCCTCCAGGGCCAGAATATCAGTTTCAAGAGCCTGTCCCTGAGACTCTGTGAATGCCGAATCCGAAGCAAGTTCATTTATCAGTGCCACCTTTCTTTCGCGGTCAATAGAATTGCTCTTAATCACTGATCCTACAAATGCGGCAGCTCCACCGTAATCCTTTTTGTTAAACAGGTTAACCATCATGAGCAACTGCGATTCAGCGTTTTCCGGATCTTCTTCAATAATGCGAGCATAAATGCTGTCACTTTTCTCACCTTTTCCGGCGTCAGAATATATGCTAGCAAGTAAAGCCCTGTATCTGAATTCCCCGGGAAATCTCTGAATAAGGGAGACGGTTCTTTTTTCGGCCGCAGAGTATTGCTTACCTTCAATAAGTCCGGAGATCATGACCAGAAACATCTGTTCGTCAAGCGCTCCTGCTTTGTCAAGTAACACAAAAAGCGAATCTGCCCTGGCAATATCTCCCATTTCAGAATAGAGACCAGCGAGTATGGAGTTAACTTCAAGTGCCTGCGGGTCTGCTTTCAGTGCCCGTTGAAAATAAACAAGGGCAGAATCTTTCTTTTCGTACTGAACGAAGAGAGATCCGCACGCCAGTTGGTACCAATAGTTGTTCCTGTCAAGATTTGCTGCGTTCGATATATACCTGAGAGCCTTTTCCGGTTCTCCCGTTGCAGCATAAACCTGTGCCAGTTCGAAATAGGGCACAGGCCTGCTTTTATCTGCCTCAATACATTTTTCAAAGAGCATAATACTCTGACCGGGGTCACCAACATACTTCAACCTGATAGCTTCGCTCAGCAGGTAATCATATTTGCTGTCGCCACGTTCCGCTGTTGCCGGTACTGATGATAATTTCATCGCCTCGTGCGAGCAGCCTGTTAGCAGCAATATTAAAATGGCTGATATTAATCCTTTTCTCATTTTCTTCCTGAATGTCCGAAACCGCCTGCTCCTCTCCCGGTTTCCCCGAGTTCTTCGACCTCCACCAGCTCCGCAGTCTCATGCCTTGCAATAATCATTTGTGCAATCCGGTCTCCGTCATTAATAACAAATTCCTTATCTGATAAGTTTATCAGTACTATTCCTACTTCTCCCCTGTAATCGGCATCCACAGTACCGGGCGAGTTCAGTACCGTTATGCCGTGCTTTATTGCAAGACCGCTTCTTGGCCTGATCTGCGCTTCGTATCCGGCCGGCACTTCAATGTAAAGTCCGGTTTTTACAAGTTTTCTTTCCATAGGGGCCATTTTTATAGCCTCACCCGTGCAGGCCCTTAGATCCATACCCGCGGAATGCACTGTTTCGTAGGCGGGTAATTGGTGACCTGACTTGTTCACTATTCTGATCTTCACGCTTTACGAGGTATTAAAGATGAAAAAAACCTGTCCCGCTTCTCTGCAAAAACGAAGAAAGTGCCCAGCAATATTGTGTCGACAACTATATTTATCAAAGTACTCTCCGTTTCAACCATCCTTGAAACGATTATTATCAAAATTGCTGCCGCAATATAAGTCAGCAGCTTGTTAACCTCATATTTAATGGGATAGAACCGCAATCCCACAAAATAGGAGACCAGCACCATTGTAAGATAACAGGCCACGTGAGCCCATGCTGCAGCTATGTATCCGTACTTCGGGACGAAAAGCAGGTTGACGGCAACCGTCACCATGGCTCCAATGATTGCGATCCAGGCTCCGTAGATAGTTTTGTCATCAACCTTATACCAGATGCTTTGGTTAATGAATATTCCCAGAAGCAGGTAGGCCATGCTGATAATGGGGACAACCGTCAGCGATTCCCTGAAAACAGGACCGATTATGATCTGCAGTGCTTCGATATACAGATTGATTACGAGGAAAAGAATCAGGCCCGTAATTACAAAATACTTCATTGTCACAGCATATGTTTCCTTTGCATCATGTTTCCCGGCCTTTTCAAAGAAGAAAGGCTCCGCGGCAAACCGGTACATCTGAATAAAAAGTGACATCAGCACACCAACCTTGAATCCCGCTCCGTAGAGGCCTACGGTTGACAATCCTTCAGCTCCTCCTATCAGTCTCCTCAGCAAAATTTTATCCAGAACCTCGTTCAGCGATCCGGCCATTCCGCCTACCAGCAGCGGCCAGCTGTATGAAAGCATTTTTAAAAAGAGCTTCCTGTCGAACACGGGCTTTATCTTTACAATATAGGGCAGCAGACAAAGCAGCGTAACGACCGATCCTGCCAGGTTTGCGACAAAAACGTATCCCACCCTGAATTCGGGATTGTAAAATTTAAGTATCCAGTCTCCTCCTCTTTCCAGTATGCGCGGCGCCATCCTCAGAAAGAAGAATACCATTGTAACCGTTACCAGTACATTTATAATTTTCAGTGCGCTGAACACAACTGGCCTGTTATGTCCTCTCAGGTATGCAAAAGGAATTGCCGAAAATGCGTCAACTGCCACAATCCATGCAAACATCTGTATGTACTCAGGGTGATCGCCGTATCCGAAAAACCCTGATACCGGACCGATGAACAGAGATACTGAAATGATGAACAGTGCAGAGGTAAAAAACAGACTGAAAAGTGCGGTACTGTAGACTGTATCAGCAGGCGCCTTCTTGGCGGCGAACCTGAAATATGTAGTCTCCATTCCGTAAGTAAGGATGACCAGGGCAAGAACCATCCAGGCATAAAGCTCTGTTACCACCCCGTATTCCTCAAGCCCGAAGATATATGTATAAAAGGGCGTCAGCAGGGCATAGTTAAGGAATCTGGGAACAACAGTCCCAAATCCGTAAACAACAGTCTGGCCGGCAAGCTTGCGGATTTCGTTCATGCTAAACTCTTAACTGCAAATATATATCTTTGTAGATCGTAAAATTAAAGAAAATGAACACGTCTCTCAGGCTTGCCCTGCTATTCACCGCTGCAATTCTCATTTCAGGATGCGGCCCGAAAACCAGCGCCCCGGTCAGGGCAGAAATAAAAACCACTGAAGGAGATATCACCGTTGTGCTTTCAGACCTCACCCCGCTGCACCGCGACAATTTCATAAAGCTGGCTGAATCAGGATTTTATGAGGGTGTTTCCTTTCACAGGATTATTAAAGATTTTATGATTCAGGCCGGCGACGGCAGTACCAAAATTCCGCCGGCGACTGTAGCTGATTATGATGTTCCTGCAGAGATAAACGACTCACTTTTCCATAAACGCGGAGCCCTTGCCGCTGCCCGTGAGGGTGATGATGTAAACCCTGCCAGAAACTCCTCCGGCACACAGTTTTATATTGTACAGGGCAAAAAATACGACGATGAGGAGCTGGCAAAAATCGAACAGCGGGTAGATTATAACAAACGTCAGGCGCTGTATCAGCATTCGTTGTCAGAGCTGAGGGCGGCGACGGCAAATGACTCCGTGCCCCTGAATGAGGACGAGATCCAGCAGAACGCCATAATAAATGTATATGAGCAAACGGGGGTTTCCGGCCCTTATATAATGCCTGAATACCGGAAGGAAATTTACCTCACCGAAGGCGGTGCGCCTTTCCTTGACGGCGCCTATACTGTGTTCGGAGAGGTCATTTCAGGCCTCGACATTGTCGATGCCATCGGCAACAACCCGACCGATATAAATGACAAACCGGTGAAAGACATCAGAATACTCAAAATAAAAATCATTAGAAAATAATACTCTTCCGGCATGAAGGAAAAAATAGCCCTGTTAAAAAAAGAGGTTGAAGAGTTTCAGGTCAGTGACAACGACCAGCTTGAACAGTTCAGGCTGAGATTTCTCAGCAAAAAAGGCCTTATACCGTTACTGTTTGAGGGCTTCAGGGAAGTCCCCCCGGAGCTGAAGAAAGAGACGGGTCTGCTGCTGAACGAGCTGAAGAAGCTGGCTTCTGACAGGTTCAATGAATTAAAGGAACAACTGACCTCCGTTGAAACAGGGTTTGCGGAGACAGATCTTACCAGGCCGGCAATACCGTTTACCGCCGGCTCAAGGCATCCTATCTCAATTGTGCGGCGCGAGATAATCGACATTTTTTCCAGGATCGGGTTTACGGTTTCTGAGGGGCCGGAAATAGAAGATGACGACCACGTATTTTCAAAACTGAACTTTGCCCCGGATCATCCGGCTCGCGATATGCAGGACACCTTTTATATCAGCAGGGGATCAGGGGATGAATCAGATCCCTTTGATGTGCTGTTGAGAACACACACCTCCTCTGTGCAGGTAAGGGTGATGGAAACACAGCCCCCCCCCATAAGAACAATTTCGCCGGGCCGCGTATTCCGCAATGAGGCTATCTCCGCGAGGGCTCACTGTATTTTTCACCAGGTAGAGGGGCTCTACATTGCTGAAAATGTATCGTTTGCCGATCTCAGGCAGACGTTGCTATATTTTGCCCGGGAATTTTTCGGAAAGGACGCCAGTATCAGACTCAGGCCCTCCTTTTTCCCCTTTACCGAACCGTCGGCGGAGATGGATGTGAGCTGTAACCTGTGCGGCGGAAAGGGATGTAATGTATGCAAGGGTACGGGCTGGCTCGAGGTTCTGGGATGCGGCATGGTCGATCCGAATGTGCTTGAGGCCTGCGGCATTGACCCGGTAAAGTATTCGGGTTTCGCCTTCGGAATGGGAATCGAGCGTGCGGCAATGCTAAAATACAGAATCAACGACCTGAGGCTCTATTTTGAAAATGATATCCGGTTCCTCAGTCAGTTCGGCACAGAAATCATCTGACTTTAAAATTATGATACGGCTGCCAATATATTCAACTCTATTTGCAATCTTTGTGAACTTAAAAAAATCCCAATGAAACAGCAAGACTGTGCTATATCATTTTGCGACAAATGCGCTTTTGAGACCAGTTCTGTCTTCCGTTTTCTGACAAGGGATGAGACGGACCGTCTGAATTTCGAGAAAGACTTCCGTCACTACAAGAGGGGTGACATACTGTACAATGAAGGTAACAGGATCAGCGGATTCTTTTGCATCAATTCAGGAATCATAAAAGTCTTCAAGACCGGCGTTGACGGAAAGGAACAGATTATCAGGTTCGCCAGAAAAGGAGAAATCATAGCATACAGATCCGTTCTCAGCAATGAGACCGCCTGCACTTCTGCAAAGGTGATAGAAGACAGCCAGGTCTGTTTTATACCCTCGGAGCTTCTGATACAGTTTGTAAAAACCAATCCGGCTTTTTCATTCGAGATAGTCAAGCTTACCTGTCATGAACTGGCTGAGGCTAATTCATATATCACCGATATTGCACAGAAAACCGTCAGGGAACGCGTTGCAGAAGTGCTTATCCAGCTGGTTAAGGATTTCGGGCTGGATGAACAGAAATTCCTCCGCATCTCCCTTACCCGTGAAGAGCTTGCCAATATAGTGGGCACTGCCACTGAATCAGTGATCAGACTTCTCTCTGAATTTAAAAGCGATAAGCTGATTGAGCTTTCAGGAAGGAAGATAAGGATCCTTGATCTGAAGGGTCTTGAAAAGATCAGCAACGTTATCAGCTGACACTGTCAGAACAGGGTGTTTCCCGTCGCAGGAACGATTCCAAGGTGTTTATATGCAGACTCTGTCGCCTCGCGGCCCCGCGGAGTACGTTTTATATATCCCTCTTTTATAAGGAACGGTTCATAAACCTCCTCGATGGTGCCGCTCTCTTCGCCGACTGCGGTAGAAATATTATTAAGGCCCACAGGTCCGCCCCTGAACTTTTCGATTATGGTTCTCAGGATCCTGTTATCCATCTCATCCAGGCCGTGCAGGTCGATGCAAAGGGCTTCAAGGCTGTAGCGGGTTATCGCCAGGTCTATCGATCCGGAGCCCTTAACCTGGGCAAAATCACGGACCCTTCTCAAAAGAGAGTTCGCAATCCTTGGCGTGCCACGACTGCGCGATGCTATCTCGTGGGCAGCCTCTTCATCAATCTCGATATTGAGAATTTCAGCTGATCTTTTAACAATTCCCTTAAGTATCGGAGTGTCATAATACTCAAGATGGAATTTTATTCCGAACCTGGCACGCAGCGGGCTGGTAAGCAATCCTGACCGGGTTGTGGCCCCTATCAGCGTGAACGGGCTCAGTTTCAACTGTACCGAACGTGCTCCCGGGCCCTTGTCTATCATTATGTCGATCTGATAGTCCTCCATGGCCGAATAGAGGTACTCCTCAACCACCGGGCTGAGCCTGTGGATCTCATCGATGAACAGGACGTCACCCTCGTCGAGACTTGTAAGGAGACCAGCAAGATCTCCCGGCTTATCGAGCACGGGGCCTGAGGTAACCTTCAGTTTTACATTCAGCTCATTTGAAATAATAGTGGCGAGAGTTGTCTTTCCGAGTCCGGGAGGACCGTGAAGCAGTACGTGGTCGAGAGCTTCCCCCCGCTGTTTTGCTGCCGTCACGAACACGCTGAGGTTGTCTGTGATACGCTGCTGCCCCTTGAAATCGACGAAGGAAAGTGGCCTCAGCTGTCTTTCTACCTCGACATCGCCTGTAAGGGTCACTTCGTTCCTGACATTAAATTTTTCGCTCATTGCCCGGTCATTTGATGAGCTTAACTTCGCTCTCTGGGAGCTTGATGCTCACCCCGTTTATATTCGTTTCAATGTCATCGCGGTAGGTGATCGTCAGAACAACCTCGCCCTCTTCGTTGTATTTCTTCCACGTTTTTGAACGAAGCCCGTTCTCATAATAACGTTCCTCCTTTACCCTGCCGTTTTCATAATAAAGGATATGATGTCCGGTGGGGCTGCCCTGGTTATAGCTGCCCCTGAATCTCAGCCTGCCATTGGCATAATAGGCCCTCCAGGGTCCGTCGCGAAAGCCCAGAAGGTAAGTGCCTGACTCCGTGTTATCGCCCGTCCGGAAGTTCCATTCGCCGTTTCTCTCACCGTCAGCATAGGTTCCCTGTGCAATTATCTCACCCTCGCGGGTATATTCGGTATATTCTCCTTCCCTGCGGCCCTGCGCATAATATTCCTCACGCAGCAGCTCGCCTTCCGGGTAGTACCAACGCCAGGTTCCCTCTATGCGGCCGTTGCTGTATGACCCGGCCTGCTCCAGCTTTCCCGGCTGAGAGTAAAACTTCCATTGCCCGGTACGCCTGTTGTCTGCATAGGATCCTTCTGCGGTCACGACACCTTCGGGAGAAAAGTCTTTCCAGGTCCCGTTACGGTTACCTGCCGCATCTACAATACCCTCAGAAATAAGAAGGCCGTTGTCATTGTAAATTCTTGCTCCCTTTATTGATCCGTTGTCAGAGTATTCACGGTGAATGCCAACCGGAACACCGGCCTTAAACGGTCCGGAAAAGGTAAGCCTGCCGTTGTCGTCATACTTATTGACAATCTCGATGTCGGCGCCGGTGTCAATGTCGGTACCTGTTACCTTTCCCTCCTCGTACAAAAGGGTGACAACAAGCTTGCCTCTTTCATCGTACTCCTTGTAATAACCGTGCAGCATGTCATTGCGATAGTTCTTTTCAACCCGGATATTTCCGCCGGGATAAAACTCCAGCCATTCACCCTGCTTCAGGCCTGCCGGATCAGCGAAATTTATCTTTTCACGGCTTATGAGAAAATCATTGTTGTATTCCAGGAGGGAGATGATCTTTCCTTCGCGGTCATATTCGCGTGACAAACCGTCACGGAGTCCGTTGTAGTAGGGGATTGTCTGTCTTGTTTTTCCTTCAGGATAGTAGATCAGGGCCACTCCTTCCTTTTTGTCTCCAGCATACAGTTCCTTCGAGTAAACATACGAACCGTAAAACGGATCCTTTTGATACTTGATATAATATCCGTTCCTTTTACCAAGAAGATAGCTTATTTTTTCAGTTGTGTCGCCGGCCTGGTCAAAGAATACCCATATACTGTCAAGAAAATAGCTTCTTCTTTTCCCTTCCGATTTCAGGACTCCGGTTATATAATAGCTTTTCCAGTATCCGTCAGGCTTTCCATTCCTTATAAATCCTTCACTGGAGATATTGCCGTTGGGATACCTGAACTGCTGAAAGCCGTCTTTTATCTCCCCGGGATTTTGTGCATAGAGGCCCAGCGGCATTATTACAAGTAAAAAAAGAAGTATTCTTCTCATTTTATAAACCAAGTTTGGCAGATATTTCAAGCATACGCCTGATGGGAACAGCTGCTCTTTCAATAATTTCCGGATCCACAGTTATTTCCGGCTTTTCAAATTTAAGCGATTTATATATCTTTTCAAGGGTAATAAGCTTCATGAAATTGCATTCGCTGCAACCGCACGTCGAATCTTTGGGAGGTGCAGGAATAAAAGTTTTGTCGGGTTCTGCCTTCTGCATCTGATAAATTATCCCTGGTTCTGTTGCCACAATATATTTGTTTCCTTTATCCCTGCTCACAAAGGAAAGAAGTCCGGATGTGGACCCTATATAATCTGCAACAATTCTTACGGGCATTTCACATTCAGGATGTGCAATAATTTTCGATCCCGGATTTTCCTTTTTAACTTTCAGTATCGCCTCAATTGAAAATTGTTCATGAACGTGGCATGCACCGTTCCATACGAGAATATCCCTTCCTGTCAGACTTTTTATATAATTTCCCAGATTACGGTCAGGACCAAAAATAATTTTTTCATTTTCAGGAAGTGATTCCACAATCTGCCTTGCATTTGACGATGTGCACGCAATATCACTCAAGGCTTTAATATCGGCAGTGGTATTGACATATGTTATAACCGTTCTGTCAGGATTTTCAGCTATGAATTTTTCGAAGTCCTCTTTCCTGCATGAATCAGCCAGGGAACATCCTGCCAGTATATCAGGTAAAAGCACCTTTTTATCAGGTGAAAGTATCTTTGCCGTCTCAGCCATAAACTTAACTCCGGCAAAAACAATAATATCGGCTTTTGTTACCGCGGCCTGCTGTGAGAGAGCAAGACTGTCTCCTACAAAATCTGCAATATCCTGAATATCCGGAGTCTGGTAATAATGAGCAAGTATAACGGCATTCTTTTCCTTCCTTAAAGTGTTAATGCCATTCACAGTCTCATCGCTTAAATTACCTTTGACGGCAGCAGAAACGTTTCGTTTTATATTCTTATCAACAGGCATTATTTTAATATTTTGATTGACTTTTATAAATATGATGCTTATTATATCCTGTTAATTGTGTTTAAACAATTTTATTTTTTTCCTTGCAGAATATGGTATTAAAAGGTTAAAAACAACTTATAAACACTGCAAAAAACATACCTTTTCTGTAACACAGCACCTTAAGCAATAAATTAACAACTGTTGACATACATTTGTTAATAGGTGAAAGAGAACAAATGTAGCCCATTTTAATGTTCAGTCGCAGTTGAAAAGCTCTTTTAAATTCATTAAAAATAGATTTTGACAGAAGAATTCTGTTACAGTAGGGTAAAATTCCCGAAGGATTAAAAGAAATGAACAAAATGCTCCCGGGTTCGTTACATTTTATGAACAAAAAAGGATATTGATGATTTCTTTTCTTTTAATAATTGTCGGGCTATATTTGTATAAAAATATAGTAAAATTTTGGAAAAGGTAATAATTACTGCAGACCATGCCGGGTTCCGTCTTAAAGAAAAGATTGTAAGGTGGCTTATTGCAAACAGGTATGAAGTAAAGGACACCGGCACTTTTTCAGAGGAGAGTGTGGACTATCCTGATTTTGCCCATCCGTTGTGCGAATCTGTTGAAAAGGGAGACTACAGATTCGGCATAACCATATGCGGGTCCGGCAACGGAATCAACATGACCTCGAACAAACACCGGGGAATAAGGTCGGCTGTATGCTGGAACGAAGAGATAAGCCGTCTGGCCAGGGCCCACAATGATGCCAATATATGTGCCCTGCCCGGCAGGTTTATGACTGAGGCCGAAGCAATCGTTGTAGTAAAGACATTCCTGACAAGTTCTTTTGAGGGAGGGCGTCATAAGCGTCGTATAGACAAGATACCCCTGAGCTCCTTCTGAGATGCTTTCAAACTCCTGTAAATACGGTATAAGGGCGGTAATTTTTATTGCCAGTAAGCAGGAGGGACAGGGAAAGGTAGGGCTTAAGGTTACTGGCGAAGAGCTTAAGATACCTGTTCCCTACCTGGCCAAAATATTGCAGATTCTTACCAAAAGAAAGATACTTGACTCATCGAAGGGCCCTCATGGCGGTTTTTCTCTTCTCATTCCCGCAAAAAGCCTGACCCTAATGGATATAGTAAGAGCGATCGACGGGGAAGACTTCTTTGACAGTTGCTATATAACAGGGGAGAAGTGTAATTATGATGAGCCCGACAAAGGTATTTGTCTGCTTCACAATGACCTGCGGAAGGAAAAGGAGAGGATGACGCAGTTTTTCTCCGGCAGGACCGTTGACAGCCTCCTGAGACAGATACAAAAAAACAACAAACTTATTATCTGATTTTTTTCAGGATCTGCCTGACAACAAGGGCGCCCACGATGCCTGCGCCGATACCAAGGATATCCGCTGCCAGGTCAAGAGCCTCGGCCTGCCTTGACTTTGTTACCAGATACTGAAGCACCTCCATGAGTGCACCGAAGGTCAACGGGATAACAAGGACTACATAACGGACACTCCTGCTACTCTGCCACAGACAAGAGTCAAGCAGCAACATTCCGGAGAAAAGTGCATACATGATGAAATGGCCGATCTTGTCTACATAGGGTATTGTCAGAAAATCACCGGGCACCAGCGATTGACCTCCCGACAGGCTGAGCCAGAGTATCAGAATCCCGATAAGAATACTTCTGTAATATCTTTTGATAAAGAGAGATGCCATTCTTGCCGTTGAATGGGCAAAAATAATAAACTAATGCCGAATCTTTTGTAAATTTAGAAAATTGATTTTCCGATGGCAGGAATCTATCTTCATATACCGTTCTGCAAAAGCTTCTGTTCCTACTGTGATTTTTACAGTGTTACTGACATAGAAAATACCGGAAGGTTCGTTGATGCGATAATTGCGGAATCTGCACTGCGTTCTGATTATCTGGGCGGCGAGACCGTGGATACTGTGTATTTCGGCGGCGGAACGCCTTCTCTTTTGACCGCTGCTGACATAAAGAAGATCCTTTCAGCGATCTCGGAACGCCATAACCTTTCCGAAGACCCCGAAATCACCCTGGAGGCCAATCCTGATGACATCAATGACCGGTATATGGGTGAACTGGGGGCAGCGGGCATCAACAGGCTCAGTCTCGGTATACAGTCGTGGAGTGATGCCCGCCTGAAATACCTGGGGCGCAGACATACTGCCGCGGAGTCTGCAATGGCGCTTGAAGGAGCATTCAGGGTCGGGTTTAAGAATGTTTCCGCAGATCTTATATACGGGGTTCCCGGTATGACCACGGCAGACCTTAAGGCGGATCTCGATAAGACATTTTCATATCCGGTCACGCACCTCTCAGCATATCATCTTACAATTGAGGAGGGAACAAAATTCGGGAAGATGAAAAGGGAGGGCAGGCTGACGGAGGCGGATGAGGAAGTCAGTGCAGCCATGTTTTCACTTCTGGGGTCTGAATGCCGTTCACACGGCTTCATCCACTACGAGATCTCCAATTTTGCATCGGAGGGATATATTTCAAGGCATAACTCCTCATACTGGAAGCAGATCCCGTATATGGGACTGGGACCTTCGGCACATTCATTCAATAATGTTTCAAGACAGTGGAATGAATCGAACCTGAAGAAATACATCCGGTCAGTGGAAACGGGTGTTGTGCCCTTTGAGCGTGAAGAGCTCGACAGGATCACCATGTTCAACGAGTACCTGATGACCTCGCTGCGCACAATGTGGGGGGTTGACCTGGAACACGTCGAGCGGTCGTATGACAAGGAGCTGCACGATTATCTTGTCAATTTGTCGGAAAAGTATATCCGTTACGGACTGATGAAGAGAAATAAAAATACCCTGGTCCTCACAGACCAGGGTAAGATGATATCTGATAATATTATCGGGGAGCTCCTGATGGAGCTTTGACTATCTCCTGCCTTTCAGCATGTATGATCCCGAGCCGATCTTTTCTCCTTCGAGATAAAGTTCAACGCTGTAGGTACCTGCGATAAAGTCGCCCGTGTTGTCAAGGAATATGCACATTTCCACATCCTGGTTTGCATAATCAACAGCCCTGTTTGACGAGTAGATAAGCTGTTCGCCCTTTACCTGGAAAAGGTTGTCGGGTGATGTTGTTATGACCAGCTGATCGGGGCGCACCACGCGGAGATAAACCATTTTACTTCCTGCGGAGGCTATCGGATTTTCGCGAAGGGTGAAACATACGCGGACCTTGTCAAGACGGTTGAGCTCGTCGGTCTCCTTCCTCTTCTTGTTCAGGGCCACTGCTGTTACGTCCTTGGCCTGTATTACAGAAGCGATACTGACCTTAGAGGTGAGTTCCTCTTTTGTTTTTTCAAGTTCTACGTTGGTCTCCTGCACCTGTGTAATCTGCTCCTTTATCTGTGTGTTTTCGGCAACGAGGACCTGGTTGCGTGAGTTGAGAGAGTCGATCTGGACGATATAGCTCTTCATGATGTCACGCATGGTTGTGATTTCGGCTTTATATTTACGGATAAGCTGAGCGTTGGATGCGCTTACCTCGAGGAGTTTCTGAATCTTATTGCGCTGCTGCTGAAGCTGTGCATTAAGTGTGTCACTGCTTGTCTTAAGAGTGTCATATCCGTACATTATCATTCTGAGCTCACCGGCAAGGGAGTCTTTTTCTTCCGTAAGAACCTGCTCCATTTCAACCATTTTGTTCTTCTGGTTATAATAGAGTATTATGAGTGCAATTAAGCCCAGTGTCAGGATTATTGTTGACACAATCATTACAACCGGAGCGCCTTTTTTGTGCTCCACGTATTCAGCCTGATACTTTTCGTCGTTTTCCATTTCTGTCATTTTATATTAGTGCAAAATTAGTTAATAATTATGGATCAGCAATTTAATCTGATGTTTGATTAACTTTATGGCTCGCCCTTTAATAATATAATTCTATATAAAATATTGTTTATGAGTGGTTTCTATGGTTCTGTCTCAGGCAGGAGATGTGTTGACGATGTTTTTTACGGTGCAGATTATCATTCCCATCTGGGCACGAAACGTGCCGGTATGGTGTTTTATGATGCGGAGATAGGATTCAGGAGAAGAATTCATAATCTTGAGAACGCATATTTCCGCAATAAATTTGAGTCGGAGCTTTCTGAATTTCGCGGAAAGAGCGGGATGGCGGTTATCAGTGACACTGATCCGCAGCCGGTTCTTTTCAATTCGCACCTTGGTCCTTTTGCGCTGGTAACTGTTTCACGGATTGTGAACATAAATGAGCTTGCCGAATTTTTTCTCGCCCGCAAGAAGCACTTCACTGAAAATTTCATGGGCAACATCAATCCCACGGAGATGGTTGCGAATCTCATATGTGAGGGGGACTCATTTGTAGAGGGTATCAACAATGTATTTAACCGGGTACAGGGGTCTTGTTCGCTTCTTGTGTTGACGCCTGACGGCATTATTGCCGCACGGGATAAAAACGGAAGGACGCCGGTTGTAATCGGAAAAAAGGAGGGGGCACGCGCCGTTGCATCTGAGACCAGCGCTTTTCCGAATACGGGTTTTGAGACGGAGTATTACCTGGGACCGGGGGAGATTGTGCATATCCGGGCGGGAGGCTTCTCCAGGCTGCAGGCCCCGGGGAAACGAATGCAGATATGCGCTTTTCTGTGGGTTTATTACGGTTTTCCGACATCAGAATACGAAGGAATAAACGTAGAGGAAGTCAGGTACCGCTGCGGGGCCGCCCTTGCCCGCCGTGATAACGTGGAGGCTGATTTTGTGTGCGGTGTGCCTGACTCCGGTGTCGGCCACGCCATAGGATATGCAAATGAGAAAAGGCTGCCTTACAAGCGTTCATTTTCTAAATATACCCCCACCTGGCCCCGCAGCTTCATGCCGCAGCATCAGGATCAGCGCGACCTTGTGGCCCGGATGAAGCTGATACCAAACAAAGCAGTGACCAAAGGCAAAAGCATCATATTCCTTGATGACAGCATTGTGAGAGGCACGCAGCTGAAGGATAATACGAAGGACCTTCGTGAGGCCGGCGCAGCGAAGCTCCATATGAGGATAGCATGCCCGCCGCTGCTCTTTCCCTGCCATTACCTGAACTTTTCACAGTCGCGCTCCACGCTTGAACTTGCTGCGCGCAAGGCGATAGTTAAAATTGAGGGCAGCGAAAAAAATATTGAGGACTATCTTGACCCCGATTCTGAAAAATATCATCACATGGTAAAAGAAATTGCCGCAAGCATAGGCATGGATACTCTTGTATATCAGCGCCTTGATGATCTGGTTCAGGCAATAGGTTTACCTAAAGAAAGGCTCTGTACGCATTGCTGGGACGGCAGCAGCAGCTTCTGAAATTGTTAATAAACAAAAGAAGGGTGTTGACAAGTACTAAAATTTGTTAATATTGCGGAGTTAAAGAAAATTTATTTTTATACAGCGGAATATTGAAATGTTATTTTGTTTAACAGGGATGCAACCTTTTCTTAGGTGGCCTTGTCTTGTTGTGCAAACGGTATAGAATAACCTGAATTATAAATATAAAAATTTAAACTTAAAAAGATGAAAAAATTCCTAGCAATTTCGATTGTAATGTTTGCATTTGCAGCAGCTACATTTGGTCAGGTTTCGGCTACAGCCACAGCCACTGCTACGATTGTAGCGCCTATTGCAATAGTAAATGCAAGCAACATGAATTTCGGAAACGTTGCTGTTAATGCCACGCCCGGGACAGTTGTGCTTGCTCCTGCCGGAACCCGCACAGCAACAGGTGGAGTTACCCTTCCCGCGGTTGCCGGTACTGTTTCAGCAGCAACATTTACTGTGACAGGGACCTCCGGGGCGACCTATTCAATAACACTTCCGGCGACACCTACCACAATTACTTTTGGTGCCAACAACATGACGGTTAATGCATTTACCAGCACACCGACCCCTACGGGTACGCTGACAGGTGGAACAGAAACACTCAGGGTTGGGGCTACACTTAATGTCGCGGGCAGCCAGGCGGCAGGCCTTTACGTTTCAGGCAC
>JBBRXA010000022.1:0-38414 GCA_038248855.1 Bacteroidales bacterium
ATCGGTAATGAAGCCTGATATTGTAACTGGCTGTGAAAATAAAGTATGGGGAATTAACAGAAAGAGAGTTAAAATGCTTAACCATTTTAAAAAGGAAATTTTTGAAAGAATACAGCCATTTTGGGCTGTATTCTCCTTTATTGTCCAATGGTGTGTCATTATACTCTTACGATATGATTACTTTATTTTCCATAAGGGTTAGCCTCACAGGATATTGTCAACCATTTGTTATTCATTCCACTATGTAAATACTTGTTTACATTAATCCAATCGAATATTCCTTGGTAGGCTCCTCTATCATTTTGATTATAAGTTATACCTGTCGCGACGTCTTCTTCATAATAAACATAGTATTCATTCGTTGCGGTTACAGTTGTTGTGGTCGTTTTAGCCGTAAGATTCATAAGAACTACACGATAATTCAATCTCATCTCATGGGTTGCGTTATAAGTTCGCCACCCTCCCCAAATTGTTTTTTTCTCGGCAATTCCATGGCTATAGGCATATGTCCTGTAACTATATTGTCCATTAACAGGACCGGACCAGAGTGGAACAACTTTGCAATAAAAGCTTGCTCTTCTATCCCCATCATCAGCCACCACATTGACTAATGTGTGATAATAGCCGCAATATGATTTCGAATCGTATGACTTATTGTATTTAAATACCAGCATATCCTCAGTTTGTTTCATGGATGCACTCAAAGTTTTAATTTTTTCAACATCACCGTTCTTTAACACGATTTGGCCTTCTTCTGTAAACTGGCCTTGCCCCAAAAGCATTGAGTCGTATTTTAATTTGGGGCAGGGCTATTTTATAAGACATTTTGCATTATAAGAAAGATGTCTAACTCCCTTTCCGTTTGACTTCTTAAGCTTTCGGACTATTGATTAGCTTTTGTCCAAGCATTTTCTTAGAATAATTATAAATTAGTGGCTTTTGAGCGTATTGCTTGATAAAGGTATCTTATTGATTAATATTATTCAATTCAAAAGCATGAGATTTGTTTGAGTGCAGCTCTTTTGTGCATGTAACCACCTCTATTCTCCATGAATACTGTATATTTTGTTGGTAATGTCTAAGCTGAATTTGATCTAAAAAAGCTTATGCATTTTTCCGAAATAGGAATAATGAGATTGTTTTTCATTAGGATTTTTTTGGTCTTTACGAAAAACTTATTTATATGTCTTAAATTAATGATGTACTTTTTGTGACGCACAGCGCTGCAGCATGATGAGACATAACTAAGTAGTAAAGTTATGCCGGAAGAAGAAGAAAGTCAAGGGGGAGGCAAAAAAAAAGCAATAGGCAATAGTAAAAAAAAGCAGGCAGCAGGCAATAGGCAATAGTGAACTTATAAGTTTGTGTGCTGCTGCACTACTGCCTACTGCCTACTGCCTAAATTAAGCCTTAATGTCCTTAATATTAAGCTGCACCGTTGTCTTACCCCGGAACTCATTGAGTTCAATTGTATAAGCTATGTCAACAACGCCTCCTGCCTCCCTGAATATTTCCATGGTGTCAGCCTGCCCGAAGGCTATGGCGTTTACCGCATCCATATTCTGCCGTGAGAAGCTGAGCTTAAGGTGTGTGCCTGTATTCCCTACCGGCTGGCAGGTAATAGTTTTAACCCCCCTGGACACGAACACAGGTGCCATATTTTCAGGTCCGAATGGCTGGAAACGACTGATATGCCTGTGAAACTCCGTTGAAACATCCTCAAGGGGGATCTCCTCATCAATGTTGATGGAAGGGAAAAGATGCTCTTCGCGGATTGTCTCACTCACAAACTTTTCAAACCTCTCACGGAATGAGGGCAGGTTTTCCTGCTTCAGGGTAAGTCCCGCTGCAAACATGTGTCCTCCGAAGCTTTCGAGCAGGTCCGAGCATGATTCTATCGCCTGGTAAAGGTCATATCCGGCCACGCTTCGTGCCGATCCCGTGGCAAATCCGTCTTTCGATTCGGTAAGGATCACGGTAGGCCTGTAATAAGTCTCTATCAGCCTGGAGGCAACTATTCCTATCACACCTTTATGCCATCCCTTGCGGAATAGCACGGTCGTGCGGGCATTTCTCATTCTGTTGTCGTCACTTACCATACGCCGGGCTTCCGAGGTAATCTCGGTGTCCTTCTTTCGCCTGTCGTCGTTGCTGCGGTCAATGCCTTCGCAGATCGTCACCGCGAGCTGTGAGTTCTGAGAAACGAGGAGCTCCACCGCCTTGCTTCCCGACTCCATCCGTCCGGCTGCATTTATACGCGGCCCAATCCGGAAGACAACATCCTCAATGGTAAGTGGCATCTGTATCCGTGCCTTCTCAATGATCTTCTGAAAACCGAGACGGGGCGATTCATTAAGCTGCTTAAGCCCGAAATAGGCAAGAACCCTGTTCTCTCCGGTCATCGGAACAATGTCAGACCCGATGCTGACCGCGACGAGGTCAAGATAGTTGATGATTTTCTTAAAGGGTATGTCCTGCAGCTTGCAGTAAGCCTGTATAAGTTTGAATCCGACTCCGCATCCTGAAAGCTCCTTATAGGGATAATTGCAGTCGGGCTGTTTGGGGTCAAGCACAGCCACGGCTTCGGGTATCTCATCGGCGGGAAGGTGATGGTCACAGATGATAATATCCACACCCTTGCTGCGGGCGTATCTGACCTTGTCCACCGACTTGATCCCGCAATCGAGGGCAATTATTAGCCGGCAGTTATTCGATGCTGCATAGTCCACACCCTTGAGCGAAAGACCGTAGCCCTCATGATACCTGTCGGGAATGTAGTAGTCAAGGCTTGTATGGAGTTCACGGAGAAATGAATACATCATTGCTACAGACGTGGTGCCGTCAACGTCATAATCACCGTAAACAAGTATCTTTTCGTTACGCGAGATGGCTGTCGAAATCCTGTCTACAGCCTTGTTCATGTCCTTCATCAGAAAGGGATCATGCAGCGAACCCAGCGATGGGTTGAAAAACTCATCAGCCTGACGCGATGAGGTGATGCCGCGCTGCACCATGAGATTGACGACGCTCAATGGCACAGCCATCTCTGATGCCAGGGCCCTGGCAACAGTCTCGTCGCCCTTCTCTTTGAAGAGCCACTTTTTTTCCATTATATTTTATTTTAGTAATAATCATATCCGAAGACCTCCCTCATCGCGTTCCGCATATCCTTCTTTATCTCGTCCATATTTAACGTTTTTCCCGTCTCCCTGGAGATGCTCGTCACGCCCTTGTCAGTAAAACCGCAGGGATTGATATGGTCAAAGTATGAGAGGTCTGTATTGACATTCAGAGCGAAGCCGTGCATGGTCACATACCTGCTGGCTCTCACTCCTATGGCGCAAATCTTCCTTGCCCGCTGCGCCAGCCCGGGCTCTATCCAAACACCTGTCGCCCCTTCAAGGCGGTCGCCTGTGATGCCATAACGGGCAATACACCGTATCACCGACTCTTCAAGTAAAAAAATATATTCCTTAAGCCTGATATTCATTCGCCCGATGTCAAAGATAGGATAGCCCACGAGCTGCCCCGGACCGTGATAGGTTATGTCACCTCCCCTGTCAGTGCGGTAAAAAGAGGCATCCCTGGCCTTCAGCTGGATATAGTCAAGCAGCAGGTTCTGCTCCGAACCGCTTTTCCCCAGAGTATAAACATGATTGTGTTCAACGAAGATGAGGCGGTCAGGTGTGATGCTGCCATTGCTCTCCTTTTCGCTTTTCTCTCTTATTTTGGCGTTGAAGAACTTTTCCTGGTACTCCCAGCTATCCTTATAATCTTTAATACCGAGGTCATCATAAATAACCATTCCTCCGGTTTCCGTTTCCCTGCTCCTTGCTCCTTGCACCACGTCACTTGCACCATGCTCAATGCTCACTGCCCCTGGCCCGACCCCTCCACTGTCTTTTAGCTTGCTAAAATGATTCACCGAATCATTTATTAACGCCAGCTCCCCTTGCCCCTTCCCGGCGTGCTTTTCGGCATGAAATGAGCTTCTCACAAGTGGGTTGCTCTCAACAAAATTAAATCCCATCTCAAGGCCCCTCAACCGGTATTCCTCAAACTTTTCCGGAGTGACGTATTCTGTCACCGGCATATGATTAAGACTCGGAGCAAGGTACTGACCTATTGTTACAATGGTGCATCCGGCACCACGGAGATCACTCATCGCGCCGATGACCTCGGCTTCCGTCTCTCCCAGGCCCAGCATTATGCCTGATTTTGCCGTAATGCCTCTTGAGGCAATATGTCTTAAGACCTTAATACTCGTATCATATTTCGCTACTGACCTGATCAGGGGAGTCAGACGTTTTACAGTCTCGATATTATGTGAGATCACATCCGGTCCTGCCTCAATCACCGAATCCACGGCGGAGAGGTCCCCCCTGAAATCGGGGATGAGTGTTTCGACAGTCACTCCCGGGTTCTTTTCCTTAATTTTTCTGATTGTGGCGGCCCAGTGATTTGCGCCGCCGTCAGGCAGGTCGTCGCGGTCTACAGAGGTGATCACGCAGTGTTTCAGCCCCATAACGTTTACAGCCATGGCCACGCGTTCCGGTTCTTCAGTGTCAGGCGGTAGAGGTTTTCCGGAGGCTGTTCCGCAGAATTTGCATGAACGGGTGCAGACATCCCCCAGTATCATCAGGGTTGCCGTGCCCGCATTCCAGCATTCCCCTATATTGGGGCAGTTGCCGCTTGTACAGATTGTATGGAGCCGGTTTTCCTCAACCAGACGCTTCACCATGGTGTAGCTCTCCCCGCTTGCTCTCTGCATTTTAAGCCATGATGGCAATCTTCTGTGACCCGGCATAACCTCAGTAAAACCTTGATAAAACGAATATGCAAAGGTATGCAATAAATAGCCACATGCCAAAGGATATACGCCATCCGAGAATTTCAAAAAACAAAGATTGAATAAGCTATCTTTGAGCCAGGATTATAAAAGAAAAGAGTGAATACCCAGTTCAGTGATCCGGTAAAAAAGTTAATCGCTGAGATGGCTGAGATTGCAGGCTACCTGTGGCAGAAAGGCTGGGCAGAGCGCAACGCCGGCAATATCTCCGTCTCTCTTGCGGATCTGCGTCCGTCAGACCTTCCCGATGAATTCCAGCCCTTTTTCATCTCCCTGCCCGGGAGCTTTACGGAAGTCGCCGGGAAATGCTTTCTTGTTACGGCCACGAACAGCAGGATGAGAGACCTGGCACGCCAGCCGATGAGGAATGCTATAATCATTCGCGTCACAGACGACGGTAACGGATTCAACATAATCTCCCATTTCGGAAAGACGGACCTGCGGCCCACCAGTGAACTCGCCACCCATCTGGCCGTTCATTCAATGATCTCCGGACGAAAGAGGCCGGAACGGGTGGTCATGCACACTCATGTCACCGAACTGGCTGCAATCACCCAGCTAAAAGAATATTGCAGTGAGCAGCAACTTAATAAACTGCTTTGGGGAATGCACCCCGAGACAAAGATCTTCCTCCCTGAAGGTGTCGGATTCGTCCCTTTTATGCTTCCCGGAACAGTTCAGGCAGGAGAAGCCACAGTCAGGGCACTGGAAGATCATAAGGCTGCCATATGGGAAAAACACGGCCTCTTTGCAATCGGTGGCAATCTGCATGAGACATTCGATCTTGCCGATATCCTTGCCACGTCGGCTTCAATCTATTTCATGTGCCGGTCGGCAGGACAGGATCCTGAGGGACTGACAGACAGCCAGACGGATGAACTTGGAAGAATAAAATTCTGAACAGAAAATGAATACAGTCTATTTCAACGGTAAGTATGTTCCACGGGAACAGGTAAGTATAAGTCCTGATGACCGCGGCTTTCTCTTCGCCGACAGCGTCTACGAAGTTGTGAGATGGTACGGAGGTTACTTTTTTGACATGGAGGGACACCTGAACCGGCTTAAGCGCAGCCTCGGGGAATTGAAGATTGAGTGGCCCGATGCGGACGGTTTTCCGGAAATTGCCAGGGAACTGGTTCATCTCAACGACCTCGGCGACGGATGTACGCTTGTATACCTTCAGGTTACCCGGGGAGCTGCACCCCGTGCCCACGCTTTTCCTGAACCGCCGGTGCTGCCAACAACCTATGCTTTTGCCCGCCGTCAGAGCATCGACACGCTCACCGCGGAGCGGGGTGTATCTGTTGATCTCGTGGAAGATCCCCGATGGAACCGCTGTGACATAAAGACCACCGCCCTTGTTGCCAATATCCTGGCATACCAGAATGCTCACGAAAAAGGCTTTGCAGAGGTCTGCTTCGTCCGCAACGACCTTATTACCGAAGCGGTACATTCAAACATCTTCTTCGTAAAAAATGATACCGTTTATACACATCCCGAATCAAACCGCATCCTTTCGGGGATAACCCGCAGAAATGTGATCTCCATCGCGTCAGCAAATGACATTCCCCTTATTGAGGAGGCTCTGCCGGCCGGCATGCTGCCCTATATACATGAGGCTTTCCTCACAAACACCTCAGGAGAGATTGTGCCGGTGGTGAAAATTGGCGACCGGCAGATAGCCGACGGTCATCCCGGAGAAGTAACCAGAAAATTGCAGAGACTGTTCCGGGAAAAAGTGTCAGCATTAAGGGAGAGAGTATAGTGCCTTCATAATATTATATTTGCAGAAATTTTAAGGAATATATGACAACCGAGAACCTGAGTGAACAGGAACAGATCCGAAGACAGTCACTTGAAGAAATAAGAAAACTGGGCATTGACCCATACCCTGCCGCGATGTACCCGGTGAATGCATCAGCATCAGATATTCTGGCTAACTTCGATCCCGAAAAACAGAATTATCCTGAAGTATGTCTTGCCGGCCGTATCATGACACGCCGTATCATGGGCAACGCTTCCTTTGCAGAACTGATGGACTCATCAGGACGCATACAGATATATGTGCGCCGTGATGACCTCTGCCCGGGCGAGGATAAGACACTTTACAATATACTTTTCAAGCGACTTCTTGATATAGGTGACATCATCGGAGTCAGGGGATTTGTCTTCAAAACCATGATGGGTGAGACAACTGTCCATGTTAAGGAACTGACACTGCTCAGCAAGGCCATCCATCCTCTCCCGATAGTGAAGGAGAAAGACGGGGTTCTGTATGATGCAGTAACAGACCCCGAGATGCGCTACCGCCAGAGATATGTCGATCTGATCATCAATCCTCAGGTACGGGAAGTTTTCCGGATGAGATCCAGAATCATAAAATCGATGCGCGGGATCTTCGACGCCCGCGGGTACCTCGAGGTGGAGACCCCGGTGCTTCAGTCAATTCCCGGAGGTGCCGCCGCCCGTCCCTTCAAGACACACCATAATGCCCTTGATATCCCGCTTTATCTTCGTATTGCAGATGAACTTTATCTCAAGAGACTTATCGTAGGGGGCTACGACGGAGTATATGAGTTTGCCAAGGACTTCCGCAATGAGGGCATGGACCGTACTCATAACCCGGAATTTACTGTAATGGAGATATATGTGGCCTATAAAGACTATAACTGGATGATGAGCTTCACCGAGGAGATACTTGAGAAGGTGGCCACGGATCTGCATGGCACAACCAGAGTGCCGCTGGGGGAACATATTATAGATTATGCCCGCCCCTACAGACGGATATCTATGACCGATGCAATAAAGGAATATGCAGGCATCGACATAACAGGCATGGACGAAACTGAACTGAGAAAAGTTTGTGACAAACTGGATATCCCCCATTCCCCGTCTATGGGAACAGGGAAACTGATTGACCAGATCTTCGGTGAAAAATGCGAACATCATTTCATTCAGCCTACTTTCATAATCGATTATCCGCAGGAGACCTCCCCCCTAACCAAGAAGCACCGCAGCAAGCCGGGACTGACAGAGCGCTTTGAGCTTATGGTCAACGGCAAGGAACTGGCAAATGCCTATTCCGAACTCAATGATCCAATTGACCAGATGGAACGTTTCCAGGAACAGCTGCGCCTCTCCGAGAAAGGCGACGACGAAGCCATGTTCATCGATACGGATTTCGTCAGGGCATTGGAATACGGTATGCCGCCCACATCAGGGATGGGAATCGGTATTGACAGGCTTACAATGTTCATGACCAACCAGCCCTCGATACAGGATGTACTCTTCTTCCCTCAGATGAAGCCCGAGGCAGGCAGCAGGGATTAGATTGCAGGCAGCAGGCAGTAGGCAATAAGCAATAGTGCAGGAAGAAGTAGCATGGGAACCATGGATAATCAGGAAAAGACTGAATTGCGGCGCCTGTTGGGGCAGACGGACTCGCCTCTCCGGATACAGGAGTTTCTGGATTCAATTCCCTATAACACCACTGAACGTACACTTTCACCGCTGCTTGTAATGAAGGAGAGGATTGCGCACTGCATGGACGGCGGCCTCTTCGCTGCCGCAGCATTGCGAAACCTGGGATATCCCCCGCTGATCATTGACCTGAGCGCAGAAAATGACGACGATCATATAATCGCTGTATTTCGTGAAAGAAACTGCTGGGGGGCCATCGCCAAATCGAACACCACCGTCCTGCGGTTCCGGGAACCCGTGTACAGGTCGCTGCGTGAACTTGCAATGTCCTATTTCGATCTCTATTATAACCTGAATTCTCAGAAAACACTCAGAAGTTATTCACGGACCATTGACCTGTCGCGCTTCGATAACCGCAACTGGGAGACAACAGTGGAGGATCTTGGATTTATTGGTGACTATACTTATACGGTGAGACACTACCCCCTGCTGACCAAAATGCAGATCGCCTCTCTGAGCAATGTCCCGAAATATCTTTATGACGCCGGTTTTTCTGGCGCTGACATCGACGGCCTCTTCAAGCCCGTATGAGGTCCGGGGATTGTCGTTTCGCTCCGTATGAGGTCCAGGGATTGTCGTTTCGCTCCGTTCTGAGGGTCTGGAGTCTTGCGGTCTTTTATCTTTAGTCTTTTTACTTTTGTCTTTTATCTTTTTGCTTTATCCTTTTTCTTTCAGCTCCTTCTCCAGTCTCTCCTTTTCAGCCTCATACCCGGGTTTGCCGAGAAGTGCGAACATGTTCTTCTTGTATGACTCCACCCCCGGCTGGTCAAAGGGGTTAACCCCCAGGATATAACCGCTGACAGCGCATGAAATCTCGAAAAAGTACATCAGCTGGCCCAGGTAAAACTCATCAATACGGGGAAGGGTGATGACTATATTCGGCACTCCGCCTGAAATGTGAGCCAGCCGCGTTGCAGCCGATGCTCTTTCATTTACCTCCGTCATCCTGCGCCCTGCAATAAATCCCACACCGTCACTGTCATCAGCCGAAACGGGAACCTTCATTTCCGAACGTGACTCCGTCACTGATATCACAGTCTCGAAAAGGTGCCTCCCTCCTTCCTGTATATACTGTCCCATCGAATGCAGGTCAGTTGTGAAAGTGACAGAAGCGGGAAAAATTCCCTTGTTCTCCTTACCCTCACTCTCTCCGAAAAGCTGTTTCCACCATTCGGCTACAGCTGCCAGGGCAGGTTCATAGCTTACGAGTATTTCCGTCATAAAGCCGTCGCCATAAAGGACGTTTCTCGCGGCTGCATAGGAAAGGGCAATGTTCGAAGTGTCAGCGTTATCCCTTGTAATAGCGGCCATTGCCTGCATGCCGCTTATGAATTCGTCAATATCATAACCGGCCAGTGCAAGGGGCAGGAGGCCTACCGGTGTCAGCACCGAATACCTGCCACCCACATCGTCAGGAATGACGAATGTTTCATAGCCCTCGGCGACGGCAAGATTATGAAGTGCTCCCCTGCTGGCATCCGTTACTGCAACTATATGACGTGCTACATTTTCTTTACCTTTTTTGCCGGAAAGATGACTGCGCAGTATGCGGAAGGCGATTGCCGGTTCGGTGGTGGTCCCGCTTTTGGAAATGACAACAATATTGTAAACCGTACCGTCAAGATAACGAATCAGGGCAGCATGATAATCCTCACTGAGTGTATGACCTGCAAATATGATCCTGTGTTCCGGATTTGCAAAGGGGTCTGACAAGCCATCGATCAGAGCCTTTGCCCCGAGGTAGGAGCCGCCGATGCCGACCACAACGGTCACCGGGGCCTGTGCCCTCAGGCGTTTTGCGCAGGCTTTTATACTGTCAGTTGATGAGAGGGCTGCCTCAGGAAGCCTTAGCCACCCGAGGAAATCGCTGCCTCTGCCGGTTCCTTCACGAAGAACCCGGAGGTGTGCTTCTGCTTCCCGCGCAAGCGAATTTACCTTGCCGGAATCTGCAAATGACGATATGCCGTTGATATTGAGGGTGATGCTGGTCTTCATATGTTATCTAAGTGTTTTGGTAAGATTCCGGATCTCGCGCGCCGGGGGACTGTTCTGATAAAGGATACGGTATACGGCTGAAGCAATGGGAATTTCGAAACCGTGCTTCTTTTTTATCTCATTGATGCAGTCAGCGGCGTAATATCCCTCTGCCACCTGCGTCATCTCCAGGAGAGCATTCTGCACCGTATAACCCTTGCCTATCATATGACCGAGGGTCCGGTTACGGCTGAACTGTGAATAACCGGTCACGAGGAGGTCTCCAAGGTATGGAGAATCAGTAATATCACGGGGCTCGGGTGACAAAGCCTCTACAAAGCGTCTCATCTCACCTGCAGCATTGGCCAGCAGCACAGCCAGAAAGTTATCACCGTAACCAAGTCCGTGCGCAATACCGGCAGCAATGGCATATATATTTTTCATCACCGCGGCATACTCAATACCTATTATATCAGATGAAATGATGCTGATCATCCACCTGTTCGAGAAAAAATTCGCCACTGCTGCTGCTCTCGAGGTATCAGGAGAAGCAAAGGTTAACCAGGTCAGCTTCTCTGCCGAAACCTCCTCGGCATGGCTTGGTCCGGTAATTATCACTATGCTTTCATACGGCAGACCGTAGACCTTGTGAATGTACTCTCCCACCACCGTGTTGTCACCCGGAACGATCCCCTTTATGCCGGAACATACAGTATGATCTTTAAATGCGTCCTTAGGGAGGCCTTCAAGTTCAGACTTAAGAAATGCTGCCGGGGTTACAAGTATGACTGTTGACGATGCGCTGACGGCAGCCGTAATATTGTCTGACGGGCTGATCAGAGCAGGATTAAACTGTATATCAGGCAGATATAGCGGATTCCTGTAATATCGCCTTACATGCCGGTATATCTCGGGGCGGTCAATGTACCACGTTACCCTCCGGCCATTTGCGGTGAGCACCATTATGATTGCCGTTGCCCAGCTTCCTGACCCTACAATTGTTACATCCGTGTTTTTGTTTTCAGGCATGCATTTTCGCTTTGTGTCAAAGGTAGAAATTGCGGTGGCAATAGTCAAAAAAAATCCCCTCGTGTGAGGGGATTTGCTCTATTTAAGGTTGTGCTTCTTAACGAAGTCGTTTATCACCTCCTCAAGATTGGGATTGCCAATCTCCTGCAGGTCATAATAAACCCTCGTATTGGGCTTTTTGATCTTAATGATCCTGTTCAGGTCGATGGGAGTACCGATGACAACCGAGTCACAGTCAGTATTGTTGATTGTTGTCTCGAGGTCTTTAAGCTGCTGGTCGCCGTAGCCCATTGCCGGCAGCAGGGTGCCTATATTCGGATACTTCTCAAAGGTCTCTGACATTTTCCCGACAGTAAACGGACGTGGGTCGACCAGCTCTGCTGCTCCGAACTTGCGTGCTGCAATGATCCCTGCACCCAGCTTCATCTCACCGTGAGTAAGTGTAGGTCCGTCTTCAACCACCAGGACTCTCTTGCCCTTGATGACGGAAGGATCATCGACTTTTATCGGTGAAGCGCCGTCGATGACAATAGCTTTAGGGGCAACCTGTTCAATGCTCTCACGCACTGTCTGAATGTCTTCAGGAGCCGCACTGTCCATCTTGTTGATCACCACCACGTCTGCAATCCGGAGAGTGACTTCACCCGGATAGTACCTCAGTTCATGACCTGCACGGTGCGGGTCTGTAACGGTGATCATCAGGTCAGGATTGTAGAATGGGAAGTCATTGTTACCTCCGTCCCAGAGGATTACGTCACAGCCTGAAGGATCTTTTTCTGCAGCGCGGAGTATCGCTTCATAGTCCACTCCTGCATATATGACATTGCCGCGAACAACGTGCGGTTCGTACTCTTCCATCTCCTCGACCGTGCATTTGTGCTTTGCAAGATCCGAAACCACAGCAAACCGCTGAACTTTCTGCTCAACCAGGTTACCGTACGGCATGGGATGACGTACTGCGACCACCTTCAGCCCTTTGGCCATCAGCAGCTCAATCACCCTCCTCGAGGTCTGGCTTTTGCCGCATCCGGTACGAACGGCGCCTACCGCAATTACCGGTTTGGTACTTTTAACCATCGTCTCCTGCCACCCGAGAAGAATAAAATTAGCTCCTGCAGCATTGACAACTGCGCTTGCTGACATTACTCTCTGATATGGCACATCACTGTATGCGAATACGCAGTCAACTGCCTTCAGGTCTTTTATAAGCTTCGGAAGATCATCTTCGGAAAAAATGGGAATACCCGAAGGATAAAGCTTTCCAGCAAGCTCCGGGGGATATTTTCTTCCGTCGATATCCGGAATCTGTGCAGCAGTAAAAGCCACAACATTATAAAGCTCATTGTCACGGAAAAACGTATTAAAATTATGGAAGTCCCTTCCGGCGGCTCCAATTATTATTACATTCCTTTTTAACATAAAACCTCCTTATTATATATTATTGTTTTATTAAATATTATTGCTCAACAGTGCGATCATTGTCCGGCAAATTTATAATTTGTAACTGAATTTATATGTGATTTTAATCACTTTACCTAAATCCCATTGATGCTTATAATATTTTGATAATATGATAGTTAATAATTAGTGGCCTTTTGTTGAATAAAATGATGCTTAATATTTTCAACCTTAACTAATTGGCAGAATCTTTGTAGCGAAATTTAACGGATGAATGTCCTTGCCCATATATACCTTTCAGGCGATTCGGATAATATTATCATCGGAAACTACATAGGTGATTATGTCAAAGGGCGCGATTACCTGAAATATCCTGAAACCATTCGCAAGGGTATCATTCTGCACCGCCATATTGATGCATACACTGACAGGCATCCTGTCGTTCACCGCAGCAAGATGCATTTCACCGGAAGGTATCACAAGTATGCCGGGGTTATCACCGATATCCTCTATGACCATTATCTGACAAAAGAGTGGGATCTGTTTTCAAGAAGACCGCTGGAGAGTGTCACATACAACTTCTACAGGGCCATGGTGAACAACTTCGAGATACTACCGGAAAATGTCCGTGAAAAGATGCCTTTCTTTATTATAGACAACTGGCTTGAGACTTACCAGACAGTGTCGGGAATAAAGAGGGTACTTAAAACCCTGAGTTCATTCACCTCCCTGCCGAAAGAAACACGCTGGGCCATGAGAATGTGGAAGAAACAGTATTACTCAATCGAGGATGACTTTATGGAGTTCTTCCCGCAGCTGATAAGCTATGTGGAGACCGAGTTCGGTGTGGTGTTGTCTCCCGGAATCAGAATGCCGTTCTGATCATCCGAGGTATTCGGTACGGCTTGCATCAAGCCTGAGGAAGATAAACAGCAGAAGTGTGAAACTCCATAATGAGCTTCCGCCGTAGCTGAAGAAGGGCAACGGTATTCCTATAACCGGCATAAGGCCTATTGTCATTCCTATGTTGATAAAGAAATGTGCAAGGAATATCGAAAAGACTCCGTATCCGTAGGCCCTTACGAATGTGGATCGCTGTCGCTCGGCTATCATCACCAGCCGGAGCAGCAGCCATACAAACATACCGGTAACCACGAAAGATCCGAGAAAGCCCCATTCCTCCCCGACGGTGCAGAAAATAAAGTCAGTACTCTGTTCCGGAACGAACTTGAATTTTGTCTGTGTGCCGTTAAGATACCCCTTGCCTGCAAATCCGCCGGAGCCAATTGATATCAGAGACTGATTAAGGTTATAGCCCTTGCCGAAAGGATCCTCATCGAGCCCGATCAGAATATTAATCCTCGTTTGCTGGTGTGGCTCCAGAATATTATGAAAAACATAATCCACTGAAAAGAGGTACAATATCCCGCCGAGGAGAAATGCGTATACTACAGCTCCTATTTTGAGCCGGTATCTGAAAACATACCAGGCATACACCGTTCCGGAAAGTAAGACCGCAATGAGGATTATCAGATCGAGGTCCATTCCGAAAATATACTTTCCGGTGACAAATGCCAGCGTACCGGCAACAAGGAATACTCCAAGTGCCTTAAAGGCCAGAGGTCTGCTGGTGACCAGCCAGAGCGCTGCAAATGCGACAACTGTTAAACCTACCGCTACTGCCACATTCCCGACTACCAGGGAAAGCAGGAAAAGCACCACAGCCAGGAATGCCGAGATAAAGAAATAGATGCTCATACCCTCACGGAAGAGAACAATGAAAAAGGCAAAATAGGTAATCACTGATCCCATATCGGGCTGGAGGGCAATGAGCAGGGCCGGTGCCAGTATTATTGCCGAGGCCGAGGCCATTGACAAGAACCCGGCAATTTGCTGCCGCCTGGAATTGAGGTATGATGCCAGCGCCAGTCCCGTGGCAAACTTGGCAAATTCTGACGGCTGAAGATTGAAACTGCCAAATTCGAACCATGATCTGGCCCCGTTGATCTCCTTCCCCACCACCAGCAGGAGAAGAAGCAGAAAGATGAAAAATCCGTACAGGAGCCAGGCAAAAAAGAAATAAAGTTTGTTGTCCGCCACAACTACAAAGCCCGCAAGAACCAGGGCTGCAAATATCCAGATGATCTGCTTGCCGTAACGCTGTGAAAGATCAAAAATACTGTTATGCTGCTCGTTATAAACTGCAGCATAAATATTGAACCATCCCATGATCATCATTACAAGCCACAGTAAAACTGTGGTCCAGTCGATCCGGTTTAGTATGCCTTCACTCTTTTGCATCAGGAATGATTACTGTGTTCTTCACACGTTCTTCAAGATATTGGCGTTTAGTCTTGCCGGTCAAGTACTCTTCTATCATCAGGCTCGCTATAGGGGCCGCAAAGGTAGATCCGAAGCCTGCATTTTCAACATAAACTGCAATTGCAATGGCAGGATTGTCTTTCGGGGCAAAGGCAACAAATATCGAGTGGTCTTTACCGTGCGGGTTCTGTGCTGTTCCTGTTTTGCCGCAGATAATTATGCTGTCGAGGGCTGCCCCTCTTGCTGTTGCGCCTTCGCCCCCGTTTACAGCACCCTCCATCCCCTCTATGATGGGAAGGAAATTCTCCGGGGAGATCCCCGTAACATACTGTTGCGTAAAAAGACCGGAAGGGGAACCATCTTCGCCGATCTTTTTAACCACATGTGGTATATAGAAATACCCCCTGTTGGCAATTGTTGCTGCCATGTTGGCCATCTGCAGAGGTGTGGTCCCTATCTCCCCCTGCCCGATTGCCAGAGATATGACGGTCAGTGCCTTCCACCGGTCCTTTCCGTAATACCTGTCATAGTAGCTCCTGGCGGGGATAAAGCCGGAAAGCTCATTTGGAAGGTCAATTCCCAGTTTATTGCCGAAACCGAAAGCCACCAGATAATTCCTCCAATGGTCAAAAGCATCGCCGACAGAAGAATAGTTTTTATTTTCCAGTATGCCTCGAAATGCATTGCAGAACCATGCGTTGCAGGATATCATCACGGCATCGGGAAGATTGAGGGGCGATCTGTGGGAATGGCATCCAACCGTGAGTGAACCGGCATGGTATCCCATGCTGCATCCGAAAATCGAAGAAGGCCTTATAACGCCCTCCTCGAGGCCTATCAGACCGTTCATTATCTTAAATGTCGACCCGGGTGGATATGAGGCCATTAGTGCCCTGTCAAAAAGGGGATTTACGGTGTCAGCCTGAAGCCTTGAAAAATTGCCTGACCGAAGGCGTCCGACAAGCAGCGAAGGATCATAAGACGGCGAAGAAACCAGTGCCAGTATTTCGCCTGTTGACGGTTCAATTGCCACAATTGATCCGGTCTTTCCCCGCATGAGTATCTGTCCGTATTCCTGCAGCCTGAGATCAATCGTAGAATACAGATTCGTCCCCGGAACGGATGTTGTGTCATACCTGCCGCCGGCATATGAACCCTTGATATTGTTATGTACATCCACCAGAAAAATGTTGACGCCCTTCCTGCCCCGCAACTGTGCCTCATATGATTTCTCAATGCCGCTTATCCCTATGTAGTCTCCTGACCTGTAATACTTCTCCCTGGCAATAAGCCTGTCATCCACCTCCCCTACATAACCGAGCAGATGAGCAGCCACGGGAGAGGTATATTTCCTAAGTGTGCGTGCCTGTACATAGAATCCGGGAAAGTGATACAACTCCTCCTGCAGGAGACCGTACGTTTCGGAAGAGATCATCTTCATGAATACCGACGGGGTGTAACGGGAGTAGTTCCTTGCTATTTTAAGCCTTGCCAGAAATTCGGTCCCGGTGATCCCCAGTATCTCGTTGAAACGGGCAGTATCAAAGGCGGTGATACGCCCCGGAATGACAAGGAGGTCATATGCAGCCTGATTGTATACTATCAGCTCGCCCTTGCGGTCATAGATAAGTCCCCGTGCCGGATACTGTGTTACATACCTGAGCACATTGTTCTCCGCTGAGGTACGGTATGTCTTTTCAATGACCTGAATAAAGAAAAGCCTGATGATGAGGGCAGAACCTGCAAATATAACCAGGGCCATCATAAAATATTTTCTGCTTGCGTACCTGTCTTTCATGATTCCTTCCTCATCTTCGCCATCGTATCATGTCAAGGAGTACAATAAAAAAGGTTGTAAAAAGAGTGCTTACAATTACTCTGAGGAAGGTCCGGAAGAATCCTGAGAAACTGAATACCTCCACATAAAAAAGGGATAGATGGTGAACCAGAACTATCATCAGCGCAAACATGAAGAACCATCGCAGGCCGTTATTCTGAACTGAAGGAGATATGTCCGGATCGGCGGCTTCATGTGTCATGTTGAGTGAAATAATCCACGGTCTCACGAAGCCTGCCATAACAGTAGCAAAGGTGTGAACTCCCATAGTCCCTGAAAAGGCATCGATAATAAAGCCTGCCAGAAATGCTATAATGAGCACGACCCATGAAGGCAGGGAAAGGGGCAGTATGATTATCAGCATCACATAAACATAGGGATTGATGTAACCGCTGAACTGTATATTATTGAATACCAGCAGCTGCAGGAGTACCAGCAGGAAGAAGACACCTGAATATCTGAGAACATTATTCATTCACCACCTCCTCTTCAAGTCTCTTTATCTCTTCCTTATTCAGGCTTCCGATAAGATAAACATTGGTGAGTTTCTTGAAATCGGGGGAAAGCTCAACTTTGAGAGTTACAAAGTCGCCCCCTTTCTTCTTGTCCCCTGTCAGAGTACCGATCATTAGTCCGGGAGGGAAAATGGCTGAATAGCCGCTGGTGACAATTGTATCTCCCGGTGTTACAATTACATGGTGTGGTATCTCCGAGAGTTGTGCATTACGGTAGTTCCTGCCGTCCCATGACAGTGATCCGAAATAGTCATTATGGGCAATCCTGGCACTGAGCCTGAAGTCAAGGTTCAGAAGGGACATTGCCACTGAATAATTCCGGGATACACCTACAACTATCCCCAGGATCCCTTCACTGCAGACAACCCCCATCCCGTTTATGACGCCGTCACTTCGGCCCTTGTCGAGGGTGATGAAATTCTTTTGCCTGCTGACAGAATTGTTTACGACCTTTGCATCAAGGTAATTGTAGTGTAGTTTTTTAACAGTGTCGGAAAAGGCGATGAATGAAGTGGCAGTGTCAGTTTGCAGAATCTCAAGCCTCTGCCTGAGCAACAAATTTTCCCTGACCAGTCCTTCGTTTACATCCCTCAGCCTGAAATAGGAACGACCTTTTTCCACTTTTTCGGTCAGTCCGCCGGAGATGCTCCGGGCCGAATTTGAGACAACCGTCTGGTGATAATTGTGTGATGATGAGAGCATGAAAAGAGCCAACCCCTCCATGAAAAGGAATAAGATCAGGGTTTTATGCCTGAGTAGGAAGTTGAGAAGGCTTCTCATTCATCCAATGGAATTATCTCATCAGGAACTGGAACTTGTCAACATTCTTCAGTGCAACACCCGTGCCCCTGACAACAGCGTGTAAAGGATCCTCAGCCACTCTGAAGGGTATGTTTATCTTGTCCGTCAGGCGTTTGTCGAGACCCTTAAGCAGCGCACCGCCGCCGGCAAGGAACACACCTTTCATCACAATGTCTGCATAAAGCTCAGGCGGGGTCTGTTCAAGAACCTGAAGTACAGCGGCCTCGACCTTGGTGAGTGACTTGTCAAGACAGTAGGCTATCTCCTGGTAGGAAACCGGGATCTCTATCGGCAATGAGGTCATGAGGTTTGGTCCGCGTACTATGAAATCGGCAGGTGGATTATCAATATCGGGCAAGGCTGCACCCACGGCTATCTTTATATCTTCAGCTGTCTTCTCCCCAATTTTGATGTTATGCTGATGTCTCATGTACGCCTGAATGTCAGCAGTAAATCCGTCACCCGCAACACGTATCGACTTATTGCAGACGATGCCGCCCAGTGCGATGACAGCAATTTCGGTAGTACCGCCGCCGATATCGACAACCATGCACCCCTCCGGAGCTTCCACATCCAGCCCGATTCCTATTGCAGCAGCCATCGGCTCATAAATGAGGTATACGTCACGTCCACCGGCGTGCTCAGCCGAGTCACGCACAGCCCTTATCTCTACTTCGGTGCTTCCTGAAGGAATGCAAACCACCATGCGCAATGACGGGGAAAAGAACCTGGGACCCGGATTGATCATCTTGATCATCCCCCTGATCATCAGTTCTGCTGCGTTGAAGTCGGCAATGACACCGTCTCTCAGGGGCCTTATTACCCTGATGTTCTCATGCGTTCTTCCGTGCATCTGGCGCGCCTTTTCGCCAATTGCTATAAGCTTGCCTGTAGTACGGTCAATTGCCACAATAGAGGGCTCGTCAACCACCAGCTTGTCATTCGCAATAATGTTTGTATTTGCTGTTCCGAGATCTATCGCGATCTCCTGTGTTAAAAATGAAAATAGACCCATGGATTTATATTTCTTTTTCTGATTGTTGCTAGTGTTTAAAATGCCTGATACCTGTAAATACCATTGCTATACCGTGCTGATTGCAAAAGTCTATGGAATCCTGATCCCTGACAGAGCCCCCGGGCTGAACTACTGTCTTGATGCCTGCCCCGAAAGCTGTCTCAACCGAATCGGCAAAAGGGAAAAATGCATCAGAGGCCATTACTGCTCCGTCAAGATTAAAACCGAAGCTGCCAGCCTTGTCAATCGCCTGTCTCAGGGCATCTATCCGCGAGGTCTGCCCTATGCCGCTGGCATACAGCTGCCTGTTCTTTGCCAGCACAATGGCGTTGGACCGGCTGTGCTTTACAATCCTGTTGGCAAACACCAGATCAGCATACTCTTCTTCACCGGGATGCCTCGCCGTCACCACCTTCATTTCTGCAGAAGTCTCATTCTTTCTGTCACACTCCTGCCATAGCACTCCTCCGAGCATCGACCTGAAAGTGGCGCCATCAGCGGCAGAATGTTTTCGGAGAAGAATAATCCTGTTCTTCTTTTGCTTAAGTATTGCAAGAGCCTTTTCGCTGTATGAAGGCGCAATTATGACCTCGAGAAATGTTTTGTCGGCCACAGCAGCAACTTCTTCGGTGACAGGCCTGTTAAAAACAGCCACGCCGCCATACGCAGAGACCGGATCGCAGGCAAGGGCTGATTCCCAGGCCTCCCTGACATCATTCCTCGATGCCACACCGCAGGCATTGTTATGCTTCAGGATTGCCACGGTGTTCTCTTCAAATTCATCGATGAGTGAAACAGCTGCGTCAATGTCGAGAAGATTATTGTAAGAGATTTCCTTGCCGTGCAACTTGTCAAAAATAAGTCCCAGATCGCCGAAAAACAATCCCTTCTGGTGGGGATTCTCTCCATAACGCAATGGCTCGGCAGAGACGATGCTCTGCTTGAAAACGTCAGTCTGTCTGTTGCGGTTAAACCAGTTGAATATAGCGGAATCATAATGCGAGGTCATATTGAATGCCTCGAGGGCAAAACGGTACCGCTCTTCTGCGGTTGTAACCCCACCCTTCTGTTCAAGCAGACGGTGCAGTTCCCCGTACTGACCGCGAGACGAGATGATCACCACATCCTTATGGTTTTTTGCTCCGGCTCTTATAAGTGATATACCTCCTATGTCAATCTTTTCGATGACCTTATCCTCTGAAGCGCCACCGGCAACGGTCTCCTCAAAGGGATAAAGATCGACGATGACCAGGTCAAAAAGAGGAATGTTGTATTCAGCCACCTGCCTCATGTCAGACTCATCGTCCCTTCGTGCAAGGATGCCCCCGAAGATACCGGGATGGAGGGTCTTCACCCTTCCCCCCAGAATCGAAGGATAGGTTGTGATATCCTCAACCTTTCCGGCGCTGATTCCAGCTTCGCTTATAAAATTGTAGGTACCCCCCGTTGAAACGATACTGACTCCCAGTGATGCAAGCTTTCTTACAATTGCTTCAAGACCATCCTTATAAAATACAGAAATAAAGGCACTCCTTATTTTTATATCACTCATTGCATGGTATTTAGATCAAGCTTGCCCGTGAAAGTGCAACGCGTTAAAAATATATATTTTTTTTGACAACCAATGATTTCTTAAATAATTGAATTGATGATTTATTGCGGAGATATTGATGTTTTTTATTTCAGTATCTTTGGGCATATTTAATCAGTAAACAATGTTGTGGAGATTATTCAAAGAAGCTTTTTTATTTGCCTTTAACTCCGTGGCGGTCAATAAGTTAAGGACCTTCCTGTCACTTTTCGGAATTACTATTGGAATTGTTTCAATCATCTCGGTTTTCACGGTTTTCGACTGGATGGAGAACGGCATCAGGACAAACATAGAATCACTTGGTGACAATACGGTCTATGTCGAAAAAATGCCATGGACGCCCACACCGGATATTAAATGGTGGGATATGATCCGCTGGCCTGCACCGTCACCGGAGGACTACGAAGCCGTTTTGAAAAAATCGGCCTCGGCGGGGGCAGTATGCTATTCAGTATTTACTCCCCGTACGGTTAAGTACCGCAGTAACTCGGTCAGTGATACATATATCACGGCAGTCACGCACGACTTTGAACAGGTGCGGTCGTTCGAGATTGACAAGGGCCGTTACTTCTCACAGTCAGAGTCGGCTTCAGGTAAACCGGTAGCCATTATAGGTGCAGAGGTGGCAAAAAGGCTTTTCAATGACCTTGAACCTGTTGGCAAGGAGGTCTCCATCGGCGGTTTTAAAACGCTGGTGATCGGCACCTTCAAGAAGGAAGGCAAGGGAGGAATAAGTGACAGCGGGATGGATGAGCTCATGCTGATCCCGCTTAATTTCGGACGTCATTTTATTAATTTCCGTAACCGTAACCTCAACTCAGATATAATGATACGGGGCAAAGAGGGCATTTCCGTACAGGAACTGTCAGATGAAGTGACAATGATACTCCGGTCAGCCAGGAGATTAAGCCCGGGTGAGGTGAGCAACTTCTCCATAAACCAGGCAAGTCAGGTCACAAAGACTCTCGAACCTATCTTTGCCGGGATCAATGTGGCAGGATGGCTTATCGGAGGATTTTCCATTCTGGTAGGCGGCTTCGGCATTGCCAATATAATGTTTGTCTCGGTCAGGGAACGCACGAGCATTATCGGGATACAGATGGCCCTGGGCGCCAAGCGTAGGTTTATACTCCTTCAGTTCCTGATTGAGTCAGTCCTTCTTTCAATTACCGGAGGCATATTTGGCCTTTTAATTATATTCATTGGAACTCTGTTTGTGAATTACGCTTACAATCTGGACATTTTCCTTACGTCCGGAAACATCATTCTGGCAATAATGATCTCAGGGGCCATAGGAATAGTTGCAGGCTTTGCGCCCGCTTCCTCGGCGTCAAGAATGCATCCCGTGGAAGCGATAGGTTATTCATTCTGAAGACCGCTTCAGGCTTTACCGCTTATTCAGGCCCTGTTCAGGCTGACCCAGTTGGTCAGGTCAACGAACTGTTCAACAGTAAGTTGCTCCGGTCTCATTGTCAGCATTGGATGGTCTCCGGCATCAGTTGTGACCATTGACCTGATGGGATTACGGATCATCTTCCTTCGCTGGTTGAAGCATCTCTTCACAACTGCAAGAAAAAGCCCTTCATCACACCCGAGAGTAAGGCGGTTGTTGCGTGTCAGATGCAACACGGCAGATTTGACTTTCGGGGGAGGTGAAAAAACGGTCTCACTGACAGTGAACAGGTAATCGATGTCATACCACGCCTGCAGAAGAACGCTCAGGATGCCGTAAACGCGGCTGCCCGGCCCGGAACAGATTCGTTCAGCCACCTCCTTCTGAACCATACCGGTGACTTCAGTGACCTTGTTCCGGTTTTCGAGTATTCTGAAAAAGATCTGGCTGGATATATTGTATGGGAAATTGCCTATGACGGCCATCCTGCCTCGTCCGAGCTCCTCAAAATCCAGTTCCAGAAAGTCGCCGCTGATGATCTCGTCGATGCCGCTGATGTTGTTGCGGAGATACTCAACCGCCTCCCTGTCAATTTCAACAACCTTGAGGCTTTTGAATTTTCGGAGTACAAGAAATTGAGTCAGGACTCCCATGCCGGGCCCGATCTCGACAACGGTATCGCAGTTGTCAGCCCTAAGCGATTCAACGATTGAGGCAGCAATCTTTTTGTCTTTGAGGAAGTGCTGTCCGAGGTGCTTCTTGGCCCTTACTTTACCTGTTACCATCCTGGCAGGAATCTGGAGGGACCGAAACCCGGTATCTTCAGCTTTTCGAGCTGGTTTATGGCACGTTTCAGCACATCGTAATAAAGTGTGATGAAGAGGAAGCTATTCATGACCCATATCATGCACATGTTGAACCAAAGTGTACTGATGCGCCATGATCCCAGGCGTTTGAAAGGCGCATAGAAATGAGCCCTTCCGACTCCGGACCCCGGTTCCATATAAATCGGATCAGATTTTTGAATTATGCGGTCCCTTGTATTGAGGGTCTTTTTCTGCACAGTCCGGTTGAGAAGAATGTCAGCAAGTGCCTCATTGTGGGTCATCTCCCTTCGTCTCACCAGCTCTTCGCGGCCGGCAGCCCGGATAATACTGTCAGTAATATGCTCCTTTATGCCAGTGAATGCTATGTATTTCTTCCTTACCGACTTCTGCAGGGAGTCGAGATAATCGTTTACGGCATATGCCTGATCCTGTGCAAAACCCGGATTATCCAGTATGCTCATAATCCCGGAATCATCAAATCCCTCCTCCTTACTCAGGTCATTTATGTGATATCTGAGCTTCGTCATGTTTTCATTGTAAGCCTGTACATATTCAGGTTTGCCGTTAGCCCAGGCGCTTTCATTGCTCTTCTTTTTCAGCTCGGGGATAAGGAATGAGGAACGCCAGTCATAGCTGCTTATGGCAATTTCTGTCTTGAAATAAGGCTTCATGTATTCACTGGCCCTGAACTGCTCCACGGCAATGGCTTCGTATGAAAAGCGGGTGGCCATCAGATCGCCGATGACCGGCACATAAACTTTCTTGCTCATAGTCTCGTGCAGGTCGTCAAACCGGATCATGGCACCTCCCAGCAGAAGCTGTGGCACAAGTATCAGCGGAATCAGGATGTAAATGCTGATCACCGATTTCATCCCGGCAGAAATATTCAGTCCTGCCATATTCCCGTAGCACGAAGTGGTAAACAGTATCAGCCAGTGGCTCAAGATCATTCCCTGTACATCAAGGATTGCATGGGAAACAAGAACATAAACAAAACTCTGGATGGCTGAGAGACCGAAGAGGAGGGTAAGTTTTGAAACAAGGTAGCTCAGCCGACTGATGTTCAGGTATTTCTCCCTCTCAAGGATCTTTCTGTCCTTGAATATCTCCTCGGCACTCACTGTAAGACCCAGGAAGAGCGCCACTATTACACTCATAAAGAGGAAGACAGGATAGTTTTTGTTTTCAGAGAAGAGGTAAACGCCATCAGTCACATACTTGGAAAAATAGCCCAGGATAAATGCAAGCATCGGAGGCTCAAGCAAATTGATTACAATATACTGTTTGTCAGCAAGTTTACGAACAAAGTTGCGTTTGACAAATGTGCGTATCTGTTTGATCTTTTCCGGGACAAGGAAATTGCTTGGAGGCAGCGGCTTCATTTCGGGCTGCCCGCTCACGGCTGGCTCCATCTTCTGCTTGTACCTGTGATACCATTCCACCGGCGTCACCTGTCTCTCCTGCCCCCGGTTACCGGTGTTATCAACAACTTTGGCCTCAATTATTTTGAGTATCTCATCTGTCTCCACATTGCCGCAGGTGGGACATTCGCTCTCGGCAGCATTGGCCTGCGACGTCTCGGTCTTGAAATAGACGAGGGCATCCACAGGGTCGCCGTCATAGATCATATACCCACCCTTGTCAAGAATCCAGAGCCTGTCAAACATCTTCATGATTTCCGAAGAGGGCTGATGGATAATTACAAATATCAGGCGTCCTTCCACAGCCTGATCTTTTAAAAGATCCATCACTTTTTCAGAATCACGGGAAGAGAGGCCCGAGGTCGGCTCATCGGCAAACAGTATTGCCGGTTCACGCATAAGCTCCAGACCTATGTTGAGCCTCTTACGCTGTCCCCCGCTGATCTTTTTGTTAAGAGGATCCCCTACCAGTAGGTCCTTAATGTCATAAAGGTCAAGCTGATCCAGAACCTGCCTGACAACCTCGTCGAGCTTTTCCTCGTCATAATTCCCAAATGTCAGCCTGGCATTGTAGTAAAGGTTCTGGTAGACAGTCAGCTCCTCAATCAGAAGGTCATCCTGAGGTACATATCCGAGGAGTCCGGTAAGTTCTTCGGGTTCATTGTGCAGGTCATAACCGTTGATAAACACAGACCCCGCATGCGGTCTCAGCTTTCCGTTGAGAATATTCAGAAGAGTGCTCTTCCCTACCCCGCTGCCCCCCATTATGCCGACCATGTTACCCGACTTTACCTGGAAACTCATGGGCTGAACGCCGTTGTCCGATCCCTTGAAGGTGAATTCGATATTCTGGCCTTCAAATGCTATGTCTTCGACAAAATTGTCCCTGATAAACTTCCTGAAAACAGAAGTATAATAAATTGTGGACATGCCCTGGCCGCGGATATTGACACCGCGGTCAAGAAGGAACGGCCTTAACGGAACAATATTACGGCCCTTGAAATGAAGCTGTACCTTGCCCTCGTATAAAAAAAGCAGATGCCCCGTACTCTCTATGAACAAAACATAAATGGTGCCCTTGAGTCCCTTTACCACCATATGGTGCCAGTCGTGGTAGTTGGAGTACTTTGATGCAGGCTCGCCGATGTTCTCCTCACCTTCGATAGCCAGGAAAGCATCGGGTGTGATCCTGTCAAACTTCATTCCGAGGATGAAGGCAGAGGCATTCGTGTTCTCCTTCCTGGAAATGTTGAAGGTACGTGCAACAATATCCACAATCGAGGACTCCTGTTCCGAGATTGTGCCGTCTTCAAAAACAAACTCGAGGAGCTGCAGAAACACAATCATCCGTTCTTCAATGAAGAGCCCTTTTTTGATCTGACGGCAGATGTTTGTAATCTGGAATGTGATCAGTGAGTTTTCATCGGAGAGTTCTCCTTCGCCGACGGTCTTCAGCTCCCGCTCATAGAAATGCAGATTGTTCTCATAGAGTTTGAAATACTCCTCCTCCAGTTCCTGATTAAGATAACGACGCAGGTAGCCGCGCAGGATCTTCTTGCCTCTCGGTGTAACCCCTGCGGGGTTCACGGTGGAGATAATGGCAAAAATATGTATCAGCGCATGTAATACTGATTCCCTCATCGTTCTTAAAAAAAAGACCGCAAACTTTTCTTTGCGGCCTTTTCAGATTTCTTACGGTTATTTAACCAGGCCCGATCTGACCTGGCCCACAGCTTTTTTAAGGTCTTCGATATTCTGCATCGTCAGGCTGGTGGTCAGTGTTGCATAGACATCCCTTACCGGCTGCAGGCTTTTCAGAAACTCTGATACAAGGGCATCATCGGTATGCGGTTTCGCCAGATCCTCAAACATCCCAAATGACTTTTTCTGATCCAGCAATACTTGTTCAAAGCCTGTAATATGAGCGCCGGATTCTGAAACGGCCAGGGTAAGATGCATGCCTTCAACCCATGCGCCTCCTACCATCAGCAGCGCCAGGTTGGCCTGCCCTGCATCGATCAAATAAGAATAGGTGCCGTCAAAGGCATCTGTAAGAATAGTTACAAGGCTGTCACGGTTGTCAAAATTGGCTTTTATCTGATCGTAAAGAGACTCATCATATATCTTGGAGAGGTTCAGGTCATTTGCCATTGTACGCATAGCACTCATGTAGTCTATTACATCCTGCTGCATATTATAAAGAGTGGCATAACTCAGATCAGCCCCGAAAACGCCAAGATTTACGGCTCTGGTATAACTGGAGACATAATTCCTGGAATTTGCAGGCGGATTGGAGACTCCCAGTATATAACCGAGGTCAAGGTCACTGAGTTGCTTAATTACCTCAGCAGAGGTCGGAAGAGGATAAACGTTTTCTTCGATCTTCTGCTCAAGAACCTGTTCCTCAATCGCATTTACCTGGGTTTTACTTTTGGATTCACCCCTGTTCTTGCAGGAGTATACACCTGCCACCGCCACTATCATCACGGCGACAAGTAACTTAAAGAGAGTCTGTTTCATGTGTAATTAGTTTAATTTTTAATGGTCACATGGAACCCGCATGTTTAGAAGATCACTTTAAATCTATCTGTTTTTGAATAACAGGCGGGTTTCATAATCTGATTTTTATTCTTAGAATTGGGTACGTAAAATTATAACTTTTACCTTTCAGAAGACAACTTTTGCTAACTTATATTTACCGAATCTTGAGCTTTCCCTCAATATGATGCTTCCGTACATCCGGATAAGTATTCAAACGTCCGAATTCCCCGTTTTGTTCATCTTCTAATTTCCCTATCTTTACATCCCGGAAAAACACCGACGCCTGATGTGGAATTTTGACGAGATTATTAACCGGGAAGGCACTGATTGTATTAAATACGACTGGAGAAAGGATGTCTTCGGCAAAGCCGATGTAATACCCATGTGGGTTGCCGATATGGATTTCAGGACACCCTCATTCGTCACGGATGCAATCTCTGAAAGACTGAAACATGAAATACTTGGATACTCATTCAGACCTGACAGCTATTTTGACGCATTTATCAGCTGGGTTTCCGCACTCCACGGTTGGAGTATCCGGCATGAATGGATAGAGTTCAGTCCCGGGGTCGTACCGGCGCTTAACATGTGTACACTTGCCTACACAAATGCAGGTGATGAAATAATCATTCAGCCTCCCGTTTATACACCGTTTCACGGAGCCGTGAAAGATCACGGGCGAAAACTGCTGTTTAATAATCTGAAAGAGACCGCCGGCGGCTGGGTCATGGATTTTGAAGGGCTTCGGAAGACCATAACCCCGGCCACCAGGCTTATAATTATCTCGAACCCCCATAACCCTGTGGGCAGAGCGTGGCAGCACGCTGAGCTTGCAGAGCTGGTTGACATATGTTACAGCAATGGTATTGTAATCCTTTCCGATGAGATTCATTCTGACCTGGTACTTCCGGGAAACGTACATGTGCCCCTGGCTTCACTCTCCGACAGGGCAGCGGCCATCACGGTGACCTGTATGGCGCCCAGCAAAACATTCAATCTGGCCGGACTCTCTACCTCATCAATGATAATTCCTGATGCGGGGTTAAGGGAAAAATACAGGAAAGTCCTTGTTGGCCTTCACCTCCACCTGGGTAATATTTTCGGAAACGTTGCCTCTGAGGCAGCTTATTCCAAAGGCAGCGAATGGCTCTCAGAAATGATCACGTATATCCAGGGAAACGTCGACCTTGTAATGGACTACTGTCATGCGCATTTGCCCCGTATTAAGCCTGTAAAGCCTGAAGCGACCTATATGATGTGGCTCGACTGCCGGCAGATGGGATTGAGCGGGAAAGACCTGCACAGGTTCTTCATAGAGAAGGCGGGAGTGGGAATGAACGAGGGTTCAGCCTTCGGTCCGGGCGGGGAAGGATTCATGCGCATCAACCTTGCATGCCCCCGGTCTGTGGTCGAAAAAGCCCTGAAACAAATCGACAGGGCAGCTAACGGATAGATAAATGACAGAGACAAGATTACAGGTAAAACTGACACTGGAGGACGGCACAGTATACAGGGGCTGGTCGTTCGGAGCACCTGTCACAGCAGCAGGTGAAGTTGTCTTCAACACTGCCATGACAGGCTACCCCGAAAGTCTTACTGACCCTTCTTACCGGGGTCAGGTGCTTTGCCTCACTTATCCCCTGGTGGGAAACTACGGGGCGCCGGGCAAAAGCGAACAGGATGACCTCTTTCTTTTCTACGAGTCCTCAGGTGTTCATATCTCTGCATTGATAGTCTCTGACTACTCCTTTCAGTACAGCCACTGGAATGCAACCCAGAGCCTCGACGAATGGCTGAAGAAGAGCAATGTACCCGGCATATACGGGATTGACACCCGTGCCCTGACAAAAAGAATACGGGAGAAAGGTGCCATGCTCGGGAAGGTGGAACCTGAGGGAACCCGCACTGAATTCTATAACCCCAATAAAGTAAACCTTGTGGCCGAGGTAAGCACATCTTCGAGGCAGGTTTACGGCAACGGAAAGTACCGTATCGTGCTTGTCGACTGCGGTGTCAAGTACAATATCATACGTAACCTCCTCAGGCGTGATACAACCATTATCAGGGTGCCGTGGGATTATGACTACAGCGCCGAGGAGTATGACGGGCTGTTTCTCTCTAACGGTCCCGGTGACCCTGTGATGTGTGTTGCGGCAATCGACAACATAAGGAAGTCGCTCGGGGGAGACAAACCCATCTTCGGCATTTGCCTCGGCAACCAGCTGATGGCACTGGCGGCCGGAGGCAGCACATACAAGCTTCGCTACGGGCACCGCAGCCACAACCAGCCGGTTCAGATGGTGGGGACTGACAGGGCATACATCACATCGCAGAACCACGGCTTTGCGGTGGATAACAAGACACTACCCTCAGAATGGGAGCCTCTGTTCATAAATGTAAATGACAACACCAACGAGGGGATGAAGCACATTTCAAAGCCTTTCTTCTCCACCCAGTTCCATCCGGAGGCTTCGGGCGGCCCCACTGACACTGATTTTCTGTTTGACGTGTTCATTGAGAATATTGCCAAGGCTGTATAGAGCACAGATCTTGGGGCATGGGGCATGGGGCATGGAGCATGGAGCATGGGGCATGGAGTATGGAGCATGGAGCATGGAGTATGGGGCATGGGGCATGGAGTATGGGGCATGGGGCATGGGGCGAGAATCTCAGGTAATTTAACCCCGAAGGGGTGAAATTAGGATAGCCCTGGACAGCCCCCCCCTTAAAATTCCGAAGGAGTGACATTCTTCTTTTACCTATCTGCTTCTTTCAAAATCTTCTGAACCAGCTCATACGGTGAAACCGCACCGTTAAAGGACTCCATAACTTTCTCCAGCCTCTCTCTGATCAGCCCGCTGCCGGTATTGCCTATACTGCCGGTGTGGGTATAATCAGCCAGGCCGGTTGCCCGGAAGAATTCCGTGCCCAATTTCGCCGAAACGGTCTTATAGGCATCCCTGAACGGAATGCCTTCCAAAACCAATCTGTTTGCCTCCTCCACGGCAAAAATGACATTGTACTTTTCCTCTTTCATAATATCATTTCTGACCACAAGTGATTCAAGTGCTGACGGCATCACAGACAAAATTTCCCTGATACCGTCAAATGTATCGAACAGAATCGCCTTCAGTTCCTGGTAATCGCGGTTATACCCGGGAGGCAGTCCTGTTGTCATCAGCGTGATCTCATCCGGCACTGACTGCAACCTGTTACACCGGGCTCTGATAAGTTCAAAGAGGTCAGGATTCTTCTTCTGGGGCATTATTGACGAACCGGTTGTAAACTCGTCTGACATTGTAAGGAAGCCAAATCCCGGCGACATATACAGCACCACTTCAGATGCGAACCTTCCGAGTGTATTGGCCGCCGATGATATTGCCTGTGTCATGATTCTTTCAGTACGGCCCCTGCTCATCTGGGCATATGGTGAGGCTACTATGAGTCTGTCAAAACCCAGCAGCAGTGCAGTATATTCCCGGTCGACCGGCAATGTGGTCCCGTAACCGGCAGCAGTGCCCAGGGGCGACGCTCCGGAAAAAGCTCTTGCCCCGGCCAGTAGACGGATATCGTCACACAGGCTCTCGGCATACGCGGCAAACCACAGGCCGAAGGAAGAGACCATGGCCGGCTGCATGTGTGAAAAACCCGGCAAAAGGTCAATGCGGTGCTTCTCGCTCAGGTCAAGGAACAACCCTGCGGTACCGTACAGTTCGTTTGCGAGCATTGCAGAGTGATGTCTCAGCCACAGATATATGTCAGTCAGCACCTGGTCATTGCGCGAGCGGCCCGCATGAAGTTTCCCGGCGACATCTCCGGCAAACTCCCGGAGACGGAACTCGACAAAAGAATGGATGTCTTCATATTCCGGACCAATCCCGGCATTTCCCTTCCCGGCTTCTTCAAAGAGCTCAGAGAGGCCGCTCAACAGCAGTTTTTTCTCATCTGCGCTGATGATGCCGCATTTTGCAAGCATGACCGCATGAGCCATCGACCCGGCTATATCGTACAGCGCAAGCCTCTCATCATATCTCCTGTCACTTTCACAGGTGAACCTTATGAGAGACTCGCGTGTGTTTCCGCCTTTACTCCACAGGTGCATTTTCGTCGGTTTTTTTCCTGTTTGCCTCGATGATGGCATGATGTGCCATGAGACGTATCGCATTGATGCGGATGAATCCAAGGCTGTCTGTCTGGTTAAAGCCCCCCTCTATGTCCATGCTTGAGAGTTCCTTATTATATAAGGAGGAGTGCGACTCACGGCCTTCAATTATAATATTGCCCTTGTAGAGTATCATATGTACCGTGCCGTCAATAACTTCCTGGCTCTTGTCCATTGCCGCCTGCAGAAACTCCATCTCAGGAGAGAACCAGAAGCCGTTATAGACCAGTTCAGCAAAGACCGGTGCGAGCATATTCCGCAGACGCATCACCTCGCGGTCCATTGCAATACCCTCTATATCCCTGTGAGCAGCATAAAGTATGGTGGCTCCGGGTGTCTCATAGATTCCCCTCGACTTGATTCCGACAAACCTGTTCTCAACCATGTCAAGAAGCCCGATGCCGTTCTGTCCGCCTAGTTTATTGAGCCAGATGAACAGCTCCAGCGGGTCTTCACAGGTTGTTCCGTCATCCCTGTTTGTTACTTTCACCGGGATGCCGTCTTTGAAAGTCACGGAGATACGGGTCTCCTTATCAGGGGCATCCATCGGCATTACCATTTTCTCAAGGATGTCCTTGTCAGCAAAAAAGAGCGGATCCTCAAGAATTCCGGCTTCATGGCTGATATGCATCAGGTTGTCATCCTCACTGTAGGGCTTTGAGATGGAGGCCTTGACCGGAATGCGGTTACCGGCAGCATATCTGATCATATCAGACCTGCCCTGGAACTGTGAAAGGAACTCACCGTCCTTCCAGGGCGAGATGACCTTTATATCAGGCTTGAGGGCATAATAGGCAAGCTCGAACCGTACCTGGTCATTGCCCTTGCCTGTAGCGCCGTGAGCTACATAGTCGGCGCCGTATTCAACGGCAGCTTCGATCTGCTTTTTCGCTATCAGCGGACGCGCAAGGGCTGTGCCGAGAAGGTATCGGTCTTCATATACCGCATTTGCCTTGACGGCCTTGAAAATGTAGTCTGTTACAAATTCCCTTTTCAGATCTTCGATAATCACTTTCGAGGCCCCTATTGCCAGTGCCTTATCACGTACTGCCTCAAAATCGTCATCCTGACCCACATCTGCCACAAAGGCAATTACATCGTATCCTTTATTTATCAGCCATTTCAGAATCACGGAGGTGTCAAGTCCGCCTGAATATGCAAGCATTACTTTTTTCATATTGTATTTTTATTCAATTATTGATTTTAAATATCATTTTGAGACACTCCTCAATTGCCTCATTGCTTATATCATCGCGGGGAATCAGCAGGATTGTATCGTCTCCGGCAACGGTTCCGGCGATCTCGTAAAGGCCTGCCATGTCTATCTTAATCGCAACCGCTGAGGCAAAACCGGGAGGAGTGTTGATTATCAGCATCCCCCTGGCCCATGTCATGCCGGTTACACTCTCAGTCTCCTGACCCGGCAGGATCTCAGTCCTGCGGCCGGCTTTACCCTGGAGAAGATACCGGTAACCGCCCCGGCCGTCAAAATTCCTGCTGATGCCCATCTGCCTTAAATCGCGGGACAGCGTAGCCTGCGTACACCTGATCCCTTCACCCTCCATAAGACTCAACAACTGCTCCTGGGTAGTGACAACATTGCCTGTTATCAGTTTCTCTATAAGGATCAGTCTCGATGTTCTCTTCATTTTGTATTTATTTTCATTTTAGATGCAAATTTATACATTTTTCTTATTGCAAAATTGTTTTTCAGATTTTTTTTAACCCCTGCAGACTGCCACAAACTGAACTCTTAACTGGTCTAATGTCATTTTAGTCGCACCGTGCTTCTGAGTTGACCTCATTTTTTATGTATTTTTGTTTTCCAAAATTGGACGATGAAGGAAGAGATAAAAAAGATTCTGCTGCTGGGCTCCGGAGCTCTGAAAATAGGTGAAGCAGGCGAATTTGACTACTCTGGGTCACAGGCTCTGAAGGCACTTCGTGAAGAGGGTATTTTTACGGTTCTGATCAATCCCAACATCGCCACCGTTCAGACCTCTGAGAAAATTGCCGATAAGATCTACTTCCTTCCGGTTACCCCGAAATTTGTTGAACGCGTCATTGAACGTGAGCGCCCTGACGGGGTCCTTCTTGCTTTCGGTGGGCAGACGGCACTGAACTGCGGAACTGCACTATTTCGTGACGGGGTCTTCGAAAAATACGGAGTGAAAGTGCTGGGAACACCCGTCAGGTCCATAATGGATACTGAGGACAGGGAACTATTTGTAAAAAAGCTGGATGAAATAGATGTCAAAACCCCGCGCAGCATAGCCGTCACAACGGTCGATGATGCCTTGAAGGCATCGGAGAAACTGGGTTTCCCCATAATCATACGCGCTGCCTATACACTTGGTGGCCAGGGAAGCGGGTTCTGCTCGACATCTGAAGAGCTGAAGAACCTTGCCGGACGTGCCTTCTCCTTTTCAGGCCAGATACTGGTGGAAGAGTCGCTCAAGGGCTGGAAAGAAGTGGAGTATGAGGTTGTACGCGACCGTTTCGACAATTGCATAACGGTCTGCAACATGGAGAATTTCGACCCCCTGGGTATCCACACGGGAGAATCCATCGTGGTCGCTCCTTCGCAGACACTTTCCAACAGCGAATATCACAAGCTCAGGGAACTCTCCTTAAAGATAGTAAGACACATCGGAATAGTTGGCGAATGCAACGTTCAGTACGCCCTTGACCCTGATTCAGAGGACTACCGGGTAATTGAGGTCAACGCGCGACTTTCACGTTCCAGTGCCCTGGCTTCCAAGGCTACAGGATACCCTCTGGCGTTCGTGGCTGCAAAACTTGCCCTGGGCTACGGTCTCCACCAGCTGAAAAACTCGGTTACAAAGACAACCACAGCCTGTTTCGAGCCTGCGCTCGATTATATCGTATGCAAGATACCGCGCTGGGACCTGAACAAATTCCAGGGTGTGGCTCACGAGATTGGCAGCAGCATGAAGAGCGTAGGTGAGATAATGGCCATCGGGCGCACCTTCGAGGAAGCCATCCAGAAGGGACTTCGGATGACCGGTCTCGGGATGCACGGCTTTGTGAGCAACCGAAACCTGAGCTTCGAGGATATCGAAAAGGAGCTGTCGGACCCGACGGATATGCGCATCTTCTCTATAGCCGAAGCGCTTGAAAGAGGCCTTGACGTGGACCGCATCCACGATCTTACAAAGATCGACAGGTGGTTCCTTTACAAACTCCGTAATATCGCTGACATTAAAAAGCGACTGGAGGCGTTCGACACCGTGGAGAGCCTGCCGGCTGAAGAGCTGATTCATGCAAAGATCAACGGATTCAGCGACTTTCAGATTGCACGCCACGTGATTAAGCCGGGCGCCGGAAAGATTAATGACGCAATGCTCAGCGTCCGGCACTACCGAAAGAGCAAGGGCATTGTTCCCTATGTCAAGCAGATAGACACCCTGGCTGCCGAATACCCTGCCGTCACCAACTATCTCTACATGACCTACAGCGGCATGGAGCACGACATCTGGTTTGAAAATGACAAACGTTCGGTGATAGTCCTTGGATCAGGTGCTTACCGCATCGGGTCAAGTGTCGAATTCGACTGGTGTTCGGTAAATGCAATTACCACCATACGTAAGGAAGGGCTGCGGGGGGTGATGATAAACTACAATCCCGAGACCGTCAGCACCGATTATGACATGTGTGACCGTCTTTATTTCGACGAGCTCTCCTTTGAGCGGGTGATGGACATCATCGACCTCGAGACTCCGCGCGGGGTGATTCTCTCTATGGGCGGACAGATACCCAATAACCTGGCAATGAGACTTCACAGGCAGGGAGTGCCTATCCTGGGAACGCCTCCGGAGTCTATTGACAGGGCTGAAGACCGGCATAAATTCTCATCGATGTGCGATACTCTCGGTGTCGATCAGCCACGGTGGAAAGAGCTGACCAACTTCGATGAGATCGACAGGTTTATTGAGACCATCGGATTTCCGGCGCTGATTCGTCCTTCATATGTTCTTTCCGGTGCGGCGATGAATGTGGTCTCAAATAGGACGGAACTAGTTCATTTCCTGGAGCTTGCGGCCAGCGTTTCCAAGGAGCATCCGGTGGTTGTCTCCGAATTCATTGAGTATGCGAAGGAGATCGAGGTTGATGCCGTTGGTTCTGCAGGCGAGATAATAGCCTATGCCATCAGCGAGCATGTCGAATATGCCGGTGTCCATTCAGGTGATGCCACGATCGTTTTCCCCCCGCAGAAGCTCTATTTTGAGACTGTCAGGAGAATAAAACGCATAACGCGGGAAATAGCCAGGGAACTGAAAATATCAGGGCCCTTTAACATCCAGTTCCTGGCACGTGACAATGACATCAAGGTCATTGAGTGCAACCTGCGTGCAAGCCGGAGCATGCCGTTCGTGTCAAAGGTTCTGAAGACGAACCTGATCGAGCTGGCGACAAGGGTGATGCTGGGGTCAGAGTGGGAGAAGCCTCATAAGTCGGTGTTTGATCTCGACTATGTAGGTGTCAAGGCCTCGCAGTTCAGTTTCTCACGTCTGGCCAAGGCAGACCCGGTTCTGGGAGTAGACATGGCCTCCACGGGTGAGGTGGGGTGCATCGGCGACAGTTTCTATGAAGCCCTGCTAAAGGCGATGTATTCAGTTGGTTACCGGATGCCTGAAAAAGCTGTGCTCATCTCCTCAGGACCTGCAAAATCTAAGGCTGATCTTATTGAAGCGGCACGGTTGCTACAGAAACGCGGATACAAATTATATGCAACGCGAGGCACTCAGGTTTTTCTGAACAATGCGGGAGTGGAGGCAGAGGTGGCATTCTGGCCCGATGAGAAAAGCTCGCCCAACACCGTCGATCTGATCCGGAGCCGGGTTGTCGACCTGGTGATAAATATTCCCAAGGACCTGTCGGCGACCGAGCTGAACAACGACTACCAGATACGGCGCAGTGCGGTGGACTATAACATCCCGCTCATTACAAATGCCCGGCTGGCATCGGCATTCATTCATGCCTTCTGTACCGTATCCGAAGCAGAGTTGGAAATAAAGGCGTGGGACGAGTACTAGCAGGGAGCAGGGAGCAGGGAGCAGGAATAGAGGTCCGAGTGTTAAGAAATTGTCCGCCAGCTGGCGGACAATTAAAGTGAGGAGGCAGATAGTGTGTGAGCACTTTGGATTGACAGAATAAAAACCAATTAGCCCCGAAGGGGTGACATTATTATAGCAATGATCATAATCAGAAAAGCAACCCCCGCCGACACACCGGCAATCATCTCATTCCAGCAGGCAATGGCCATGGAGACGGAAGGTCTGGAACTCAAAACTGAAATTATCACTCCCGGCGTGAAAGCCGTCTTTGACGATCCCGGCAAAGGAGAATATTATGTTGCCGAGGACCAGGGAAAAGTGGTGGCATCGCTGATGATAACATACGAGTGGAGCGACTGGCGTAATGCCAATGTCTGGTGGTTTCAGTCGGTGTACGTGATACCTGACTACCGTCGTTCTGGCATCTTCAGGATGATGTACGGCTTTGTCAGATCAGAAGGTGAAAAAGTGGGTATAGCAGGACTCCGTCTATATGTGGAATCGGAGAACCACCGGGCGCAGAAGACCTATGAGGCAATGGGGATGGACGGCTCGCACTACAGAATGTTTGAGTGGATGGGGGACCGACCGTAAAGAAATTGTCCGGTGGACAATTTTAGGGAGGAGACAGACAGTGGGGTGGCGACCGTAAAGAAATTGTCCGGTGGACAATTTTAGGGAGGAGACAGACAGTGGGGTGGCGACCGTAAAGAAATTGTCCGCCAGCTGGCGGATTATTTTAGGGAGCAGACAGATTGTGTGGGAGCATGGGGCAGGAACAGGGAGCATGGAGCATGGAGCAATAAGCACCGGTGAAATCCGGAGTAAATAACTTGAAGGACAAGAATGACCTGGCTGTTCATTATACCCGTAGCTTTTTATTCAGTTATAATATTTGCTCTGTGGTATTCAGTCCGGAAGAAAACCGATGCACAAGTGCCGGATATCATTCCGTCAACAAGAGTCTCGGTAGTTGTCGCCTGCCGTAATGAAGCGGCAAATATTTCTGCACTGCTGGAGAGTCTTGCTGCTCAGGATTACCCTGCAGGTTTGCTTGAAATAATCATTGTAAACGATAACTCCACTGACAGGACTCCGGTTGCCGTCAGCGAATTTATTTCAGATGACCGTCTGCGGCTAAAACAGTCTTTCAGGCTTATCAACAATCCTTTCAATGGAAAGAAAAGCGCTCTGCGTCACGGTGTTGAAAAGTCGACCGGGGAGTTTATACTTACAACTGATGCCGATTGCACAATGGGTCCGCGGTGGGTAACCGCAATGGCCGGTAACTATGCTTTTACAAGTGCTGACATGATACTGGCGCCGGTGCATCAGCGGGCTGGGGGGGGATTTGTGCAGCGGTTCGGCGCTTTCGAGTTCGCCGCCCTGCAGGCGGTGACAGAGGCGACGGCCAGGGCGGGTCATCCCGTGATGTGCAACGGTGCCAATATGGGGATCAGGAAGGAGACATATTTAAAGCATGCCCGCCGGCTTCATGATGAGATTCCCTCGGGTGATGACATGTTTCTGCTTCATTCGGTGAAGCAAGCCGGAGGAGATATCCGGTATTACGGTGACGGGGCGGCGGTGGTGCATACCGCTGCCGCGGTATCGGCTGCGGCGCTTTTGCGGCAGCGCGCGCGATGGGCCTCCAAGGCGGGGCGCTACCGTGACCGCGCTACCCTCTCCCTCGCCGCAGCCACGGCGGCGTGCCACGCCGCCGTCACCGCCGCCGCCGCCGCCTCACTCTTCGTGCCTTCTTTCCTGCCTCTCCTGGCAACCCTCCTCGCCATACGCCTGCTGCCCGACTACCTCCTCACCCGCCATGCTCTAAAAAAACAGGAGGAGCACCTGCCTCTCCTTCTGTTTATAATAATGGACGTCCCCTATCCCTTCTGGTTTGTCACTGTCGGTCTGCTCTCCCTCATCCCCCGAATGAGAGAATTCCGAAATTGATGACAGGCGAAGGGACCGGAATCAGGATTTTCTCCGAACAATAACGCAGAGGGGGCCAGCATGAGGAAATTCAGCAACCGATGTCAGGCGAAGGGACCGGAATCAGGATTTTCTCCGAACAATAACGCAGAGGGGGCCAGCATGAGGAAATTCAGCAACCGATGTCAGGCGAAGGGACCGGAATCAGGATTTTCCGCGAACAATAACAGGGAGGGGGCCAGCATG
>JBBRXA010000023.1:0-37511 GCA_038248855.1 Bacteroidales bacterium
ATTATGGTATTTATATGTGACATTATTTTCGTCTTTTACCGAGCGTTCATCTGCCAGTACTTCAGTTATTATTGTTTCAGTCTTTATTTGCCCTCCCCACCCGATAATTTTACTTTCCATTACCTCCGCTAATTTCCCGACTCCACCCTTAGGGTAGAAATAATCAAGATATAACGAGAAATAGCTTAACGCAAAAAACGTTGGTGTATTTTTGAAAAAATGCTGTGAAATAATATCCAGTAGTGACTGATTTTTAATTATCCTTTTTAAATAATCTTCAATAGGCATATTCATCTTGTTAATTTTCCCAATAGTGAAGATAAATTTCGGCAGCCAGGGCAAAAGTTTTTTAAAAATGAATATTCTGTCACGCTTTAAATCTTTAAACACAGGATTCTCTATTCCATAGAGCACATCCATGTGTTTCATTATTTTCCGTATTATTTTTATGACCTCATCAATTTCTCCTTCACTTTCCGGGTATAATTTTATAAGTAAACCTCTGTATTTTTCCAGACTGTCTAAATTTCTGATATGTAAAATTTCGTTCCCAATACCTATCGAAACAGGACTTTTAACAACTTCGAGGTGAATGCCTAAATCCTTTAACATTGGTAAAATAATGCCAGCATCTTCCAGGGCTCTTACTCCGGCATCAAAATGAAAGCCGTCACGGGTAAATGAATTAACAAGGCCCCCGCATTCACTGTTTTTTTCAATAAGCAACACTTTTTGTCCTTCACGAGAGAGATAAGCTGCAGAAGTCAATCCTGCAATTCCACCTCCAACGATTATTGTATCGTATATTTTATCGGTCATATTATTAAAAATCATAAACTTCAAAACTGACTCGGGAATAATTCTTGCGATCTTGAGCCAGGTAATCCACCTAATTCAAGACTTTTCTCCCAAAGTTTGTATGCTACTTCTTTGTCAAGAGCTGGTGGTGCGGGCACTTCTTCAGTTGTTAAATTAAAGAACTTTCCACTAACTCCTTCCAGCTCTTTTGAAACGCCAAGATAATACAATGCCTCGGCTGAAATCTCAGGTGATTTTAGAGCTTTATCGATAAAGTTCTTTTTATACCATCTGTACATCGGCCCATTTTCCTGGCCTGTATCGGTTTTTACCGCACCCGGGTGCATGGCGTTTATAGATACTCCGGTATTTTGAAAATGTTCATTAAAAACGATCATTGATAAAAGCTGGGCCAGTTTAGCAGAGCCATAACTTTTTAGACCGGAATAACGACGCGTTTCCCAATTCAAATCGTCCAATTTCAATCCCCAGGCAGCAAAACGATGACCTTCGGAATTGACCAGGATAATTCTGGCGTGTTCCTGTGACCTGAGCTTATCCATTAAAATGAAATTAAGAATAAAGGGAGCAAGATGTTGAATCACAAAGACCTTTTCAATTCCAGCAGGAGTTAATTCTCTTTTTGTCAGGTAAATACCTGCATTATGAATCAGTACATCAATTGGTTTATCAAGCTTTGAAAGTTCCTCTGCCACCCGATGAATATCCTGTAAATTACTCAGGTCGGCAATTTTATATTCACAACTGACTCCAAATTCATTTTTAATCTCCTTGCACAAGGCCTCTGATTTTTGGATATTCCGATTTATGCACAGCAAGTTGGCTTCGTGAGCTGCATACTTTTTGGCTGCATGGTAGCCGATGCCAGAAGTAGCTCCGGTTATAACAACAAGCTTACCGTTAAAGTCTTCAGTGCATATTTTGGGGTCTAACCGGTTATTTCTGATCATCGCAAATATGTTAGACCACTCATATTCCTTGAAGTATTTGGCAAACTTCTTATTTTTCATATAAACATTTTACAGAACTACCTTCCATAAATTTCAGGTAATCCTTAAATAAAACTATTAATTAACACCTTTAAAAAATCATTCCCAGTGAAAAAATATAATCCATATTTCGCAGCGGAACCGGGCCTGCCCCTGAAGCGTTTGGCATTGCTAATGTATTCCAGCCAACTGTCATACGGTATTCCAGGAAAAAGTCCATGCTGAGAAGCTTAAAATTCGCACCGGCACCATAAAGGAATGAATAGTCAAATGTATCCAATCCTTTCATATCTCCTGATTCGTCTATAACTATCGGTGGTCCACCAGTCTCAATTGTTGTGGTAATGTTATAATCCCCGTTCAATAATAATGAAAGACCTATACCGGTACTTCCATAAATACCAACATTCTTGATCTTTAAAAAAGTATAACGTAATAGAATAGGCATTTCAAAATAGTTCAAATTATATTCAGACACAGTGTTTATTGGAAAAAGATCTGCAAATGTTACATCCTGACGGGACCCTTTCATAGAATACAGCAATTCCTGCTGAATACCTACTGATTCAGTAATCGGGAAATAAACAAATACACCTCCGGCAAACCCGTGCCTGCTTTTCGTATCTACAATAAAAGTCTGGTCAGCAGGAGAAATACCATATTGACTGGCCATACAGTAACCACCTTTTACTCCAAAACGGACACCGGTTTGAGCAGATAAAGAACTATTCAGAAAAAGAGGTAAGCATAGTAACGAATAAATTATTTTTTTCATAATCTGCGTTATTTAATTACGAATGCATGTAAACTGGTTTGGGTGTAAATTATTATGAATATTTTTTTATCCAAACTTTCTTTTCATAAATTTCCTGTAGGCTTTGCCAAACCTTGGAATATTGTCAAAAATGTCTCCCCATAAGTCATAATAATCTCTTTGTTCTATAATTTTTCCTTTATCATTTAAAGTAAGCCGGCTTGTGCCATATAATACGGAACTCGGATTCTTTTTAAACTTGATGGTCATTTCCCATTCGATAAAAATCATATTATCCTCCATAACAGCCTTGACAATGTTCATTTTCAGATCTTTTGAGCGCTTGGTCAGGCGTTCCGTCATTGCTGTAAATTCTTCGATTCCACGTATTTTCTGTATGGTATCCCTGAAATATATGTCACTATCATAATATGGGAGAATGTGCGACCAGTCAGGTTGGCCTTCGGTGTTGTATGTTTTGCTCCATAACTCCAGCACTAATTCTTTTGTCAGCATAGCATGTATTGTTAAATCCATGGGATTAAAATATTGCCTTGGCGCGGGTCGTGCAGTTATCCAAAAATAATGAATTTATCTCAGGCTACATCTTATGCTTTTATTAATGAGATTAAATTTAAGGCAATATAAAGGAGGTCAGTTTGTGTCACCGGGAAGAAGATCCATTGTTGCACCTTTGCCTAAAAACTCATTTTGGAGATAGTGTGAGCGTGAGAGTGAAAGCGGGTAAAAAGAGACGAGCGTGATCGCTCTCCGTTTAAAGTGACATTGCCCTCTGAAATGTGTGAATCATATAACTTGTTAATATAGTTATGTAATACTTTTCAGAATGGATGTTATCACCTTTGCAGTGTAACAATCTGGTTATTATTTAAACTAATAAATCGATTATGAAAAACGAAAACAATGGAATGTTAAACTTCTCATTCAAAATGAAAAGCTTAACCACCAAAGTAGTTGCAATACTGATTTTTGCTACACTACTTTTCACGAATTCTGTTTCTGCACAAAGTGATAAACAAAATATCAGATTCGGCATTAAGGGGGGTGTAAATCTTTCAAACATGGATGCCAAAGACTTGTCTGATAAAAATATGATAATTGGGTTTAATGGAGGTCTCTTTCTTAAAGTGCCAATCTCTGAGAACTTCGCATTTCAGCCTGAATTATTATATACCACGAAGGGTGCAGAACTGAAATATGACAATATCCTGGTTACCGGGACAGGCAGTTTTACGCTTAGCTATATTGAGTTACCATTACTTGCTGTAATTAACCTCACAAAAAATCTAAACCTCCACGGTGGTGTCTATATAGCTTCATTAATAAGCGCTAAGGTGAAAAATGTGTCTGACGTTGGTCTATTCAATTTTGAAAATGAAATGGAAAAATCCGATTTTGAAATGCTTGATTATGGTCTGGTAGGCGGTGTAGGCCTTGATTTTGAAAAATTCAGCATTGGGCTCCGTTACGATTATGGTTTGACACCTGTTGGAAAAGAGAGGCCCATAATAGGACGAATTCCTGATGCCGGTAATTCATCGTTTCAGTTTTACCTGGGAATAAGTATTCTTTAATTATCCAAATTTTAAGAAACAGATCCACCTTTATTTTGTGGAAGTACATTCATAATTAAAATTAAAAAAAATGAACAAAACTGAATTAAAAGGCAATTGGAATGAGCAGAAAGGTAAGCTCAAACAGAAATTTGCAGTCTTAACAGACAATGACCTTATGTTTGAAGAAGGTAAAAAAGAAGAGATGTTTGGAAAACTTCAAGCCAAACTTGGCAAGACTAAAGAGGAATTGGATAAAATTATTGAAGGACTTTAGTCATCGCTTATAATGAGTGGTGTAGTTTAGTTTTTTTTATAAGCAGCTTTCCTGATAATATGCAACATTGATAATACCAATGATCTTGCAGAAAAAGTGCTGGGCTATTATCAGGTTTCGGGCTCCAGGTATAAACGGATATACATTTCAGGAAGAGATGTGCAAAGGCTGGAGCTTTGCATCAGATCTGGCGGGGAAGCCTGTTGAAATTGAACTTTATATGTCAGTAGCCAGTCCTTTTACATTTAAAGAATCTGTTGACCCGCGAAGGTACCAGACAAATGAAGGGCATGGCTACGGATGAGAGATAATTCACGCCTGTGGCTGATGGTCTTCTGATAATCGGTACAATCATGAATACCGCAAGTCAGTCAATTAAATGGGTATTTACCCCAGAGCAAACTCTGGCCTCTTTTTCCGCAGCAAGCTGCGGGTGAATTTACCCGGGAGAGATTAAAACAGACAAACAGGGAAGGGCAACTGCGTGAGCACTGCTCTTGCATAAACAAAAGATATTCCGGTAGAAATTGTTATATTTTTTGTGTATGCCAGTTCATGGTGGGCTAATCTGTTAACTGTAAAATAAGATGTTTAATTACACCGCCACCTATACCGATCTGTATCAGCTGACCATGGCTCAGGCATATTTTCTCAAGGGGCAAAAAGAGAATAATGCCGTGTTCGACTATTTCTTTCGCAAACTGCCTTTCGAAGGGGGTTATGCAATATTTGCAGGCCTGGAGGACTTACTTAATACGCTTCAGGTTCTTAGATTTGATAAAAGGGACCTTGACTTCCTGAAGGAAAAAGGATTCCATAGTGATTTCATCCGGTTCCTCAAAGACTTCAGGTTTTCAGGCAATATCTATTCATCGTCAGAAGGCGACATAGTCTTCCCCATAAGACCTGTTTTACAGGTTGAAGCAAACATTATTGAAGCCCAGATCATTGAAACAATCCTTCTGAATATTCTTAATTTTCAGACTCTGATTGCCACAAAAGCCAGCCGTATAAGACTGTCTGCCGGAGATGGCACATTAGTTGACTTTGGATTGCGGAGGGCACAGAGTACCGGAGGTTATTATGCCAGCAGGGCAGCCTTTATCGGTGGCTTTGATGCCACCAGCAATGTTGTTGCAGGCCGCGATTATGGCATTCCTGTTTCAGGAACTATGGCACATTCATATATTGAAAGTTATGATGATGAGCTTACCGCATTTAAAGATTTCGCTGATCAGCAGCCTGATAACTGCGTGCTACTTGTTGATACTTATGACACATTAAAAAGCGGGCTGCCCAATGCCATCACAACAGCAAAAATAATGGAAGAGAGCGGACACCGGCTGAGTGGTATACGGCTCGACAGCGGTGACCTTGCATACCTGGCTAAAAAGAGCCGTGAAATGCTTGATAAGGCTGGTCTGAACTATGTAAAAATTGCTGTTTCAAACCAGCTGGATGAGCATATCATTAAAAGTCTTCTGGATCAGCAGGCTCCGGTTGACGTGTTTGGAGTAGGAACCAGTCTGGTAACCGGTTACCCTGATGCTGCCCTGGATGGAGTTTATAAGCTGGCCTTTTCAAATGGCAAGCCACGTATCAAACTGTCGGAGAACGTGGGGAAAGTTACACTTCCTCACCGGAAACAAGTCTTCAGAATACTTGATAATGACAATAACTTTTCCGGAGCTGATGCAGTTACTCTTATTAACGAGCAAGACCTGGATGTCATGTATCATCCTCTGTATCCTCTTAAATCACTGTCAGTTCAGGATAGGAAAAAAGAGACTCTGCTACATAAAGTAATGGGGAACGGGGCCCGGCTGTCTGAGCCTGTCCGTTTAACGGAAATAGCTCAGTACAGTAAGGAACGATTAAAACAACTGCCGGGGGAATTTAAACGGTTTAATTATCCTCATGTTTATAAAGTCGGGCTTAGTGGCAGTCTCCGTGATGAGCGGGACAGACTGATAGCAGAGTACAAAAAAACCTGATGAAAGCACTGGTTATTATTGATGTTCAGAATGACTTTATGCCCGGCGGCTCTCTTGAAGTACCTGATGGAGACCTTATAGTCCCGGTAATTAACAGGATACAAGGGAAATTTAATCTGATTGTAATCACACAGGACTGGCATCCTCAAAACCATGTAAGCTTTGCATCAAACCATCCGGAAAAACGGCCTTTTAGTAAAATTGACCTGCACGGAGATGATCAGATTCTCTGGCCGGACCATTGCGTACAGGGCACTAAGGGAGCCTCGTTTCATCCTGATCTTGAAACTGACGCAATTTCTGCGGTTTTTCGTAAGGGAATGAATCCTTTGGTTGACAGCTACAGCGGGTTTTATGATAACATGTATCAGATAAGTACAGGCCTTTCGGGTTATCTGAAAGAAAAGAAAATTACTGAATTGTACTTTTGTGGCCTGGCTGCCGATATCTGCGTCTGTTACACTGTAATTGATGCATTAAATGAAGGTTTCTCATCAACATTGATTGAGGATGCCTCACGTCCCCTGAACAAGAAAACCTTTGCATTCATAAAAGAAGATCTTATAAAAAGGGGCGCAAGGATCATCAATAGTGAAGAGATCATTTCTATTTAGAAAATTCCTGCCTGTTTGTCCGGTATGCCAAGGGATCTCCTATACTGTTGTCAGGGTTGTTCTGGACTTATCGGCCTAAGCTAATTTGGCTTTTTATGAGATCATGGAATATTTTCCAGTTTCAAATGATCCGAATATCACGAAAGTTTCTTTATTTTTAACATGAACTGGATATTCCGGAAGACGTTGTTGTGTTTCCCCAAATGACTCCTGATGCATAGAGCAAAACTTTTTGCCGATACTTTCCTCCACGATCTTAGGAACCTGTCTACCGCTTATTTCGCGCTGGTGATGGCCACAGGCATTGTATCCATTGCCGCTCATAACTATAACTTTTTTCTCGTTTCGAGACTGCTTTTTTACTTCAACTTTGCGGCCTACCTTTTTCTATGTATTCTGTACCTTTTGAGGATTTTATTCTATTTCCCGGACTTTAAGGCTGATGCCAGTGATCACGCAAAGAGTCCGGGTTTACTTACTTTTGTTGCCGGTAGTTGCGTGCTTGGAAGCCAGTTTGTTCTTATTTCAGATAATTTACAGATTGCCTCAATGTTGTTTTATACCGGCACCATCGGCTGGCTCATTCTCATTTATTTCGTATTTACTGTCTTTACCATTAAGGACGAAAAGCCTGCCATCAATGATGCAATTAGCGGGTTGTGGCTGCTTATCATCGTATCGACCCAGTCGGTTTCCATCCTGGCGACTCAACTGGCCGGTTATCTGCCTTTTGGTTATGAGAAAACGCTCTTTTTTTCGCTGATCATGTTTCTTTGCGGTTGTATGCTTTACATTATTGTGATAACTCTTATTGTCTATCGCATGTCGTTTTTCAGAATGAAAGCCGAAGAGTTTGCCCCTCCCTACTGGATTAACATGGGGGCCGTTGCCATCTCCACTCTGGCAGGCTCAACTCTTATATTAAATGCCTTGAAAGCGGATTTTCTCATCTCCCTGCTCCCGTTCCTGAAGGGGTTTACACTCTTCTTTTGGGCAACAGGCACCTGGTGGATACCGCTCATAGTGATCCTTGGCATCTGGCGACATGTATTTAAACAACTCCCTTTCAAATATCATCCCCAATACTGGGGAATGATCTTCCCTATAGGCATGTACACCGTATGCACCTTTAGACTCTCGCAGGCTCTTGACCTTCCATTCTTAATGGTCATCCCCTCCTTTTTTGTTTATATTGCCATAGTGGCATGGAGCATTACTGCCGTCTGCATGATTTATCTCATTGGAAGGGATTATTTTTTCGGAAAAGAACAAATGTATTGATCCCGTAGCAAGCTCCGACCATATATTCCGCAGCAGACTGCGGTGACCCGAGCCGCAGACTGGCGGAGAGTTCGGCGAAACCAACCGAGCCTCCGACAGGCGGAGAGCTCGGCGAGACTAATTTACCATAGTGATTAAATGCCAAACCGATAAATTACACCCCTGCTTAGATGGAAATCCTAACGTCTTTTCGTACATTAACCGTGTAAAAGTTTCGGGTTATATTTACCTTACCTAACACTCCATCTTATGAGCTTACTCAATAAACTCATCTACTTCAGCAAAGAAGCATCCGTAAGTCCTGACAAGTATGTGGTCACAACCGATACGCCCCGTGACTGGGAACGCTTTTACCGCAACCGGTGGCAGTATGACAAAGTGGTGCGCTCAACGCATGGCGTCAATTGCACAGGCTCATGCTCATGGAAGATATTTGTAAAAAACGGGTTGGTTACGTGGGAGCTCCAGAGTACCGATTATCCCGAAACCCGCCCCGACCTGCCAAATCATGAGCCGCGCGGCTGTCCCCGCGGTGCGAGCTACTCGTGGTATCTTTACAGTGCCAGCCGGGTAAAGTACCCCATGATAAGAGGCACCTTGGCCAGGGCTTACCGGAAGGCCAAAGAGATTCATAAAGATCCTGTTGTTGCCTGGGAGAGTATCATGAACGAGGCAGGAACACGTGATGCCTATACACAGGAGCGCGGACTGGGCGGCCTCATCCGTCTTGAATGGGAGGAGGCGCAGGAGATAATAGCCGCCGCAAATATCTATACCATTAAAAAATACGGTCCCGACCGTCTGGCAGGCTTCACCCCCATACCTGCCATGTCAATGGTAAGCTACTCTTCAGGCACCCGCTACCTTAGCCTGCTGGGAGGCACAGTGCTCAGCTTTTACGACTTCTATTGCGATCTGCCGCCCGCCTCACCACAGACCTGGGGCGAACAGACAGACGTACCTGAGAGCGCCGACTGGTACAACTCCTCATTTTTGATGGTCTGGGGTTCCAACATACCCGTCACGCGTACGCCTGATGCTCCGTTCTATACCCAGGTACGGTATAAAGGCACAAAAACCATCAATATCTCGCCCGACTTCAATGAAGCAGCCAAGTTTTCTGACCTCTGGATAAAACCCAAACAAGGCACCGATGCCGCCCTGGGAATGGCCATGGGGCACGTGATACTCAAGGAATTTTATCTGGAGAAAAAAACACCCTATTTTGAAAATTATGTAAGGCAATATACCGACTTCCCGTTTCTGGTCAAAATTGAGAAACAGAACAACCGCTTTGTAGCGGGGAGGCTTGTGAGGGCCGGCGACATGTTGACAAGCGTTGCCAAGGTTGAAAATGCCGACTGGAAGCCGGTACTCTTCGACGAGATCAGTAAAGGACTGGTCATCCCCAATGGTACCATCGGCTCACGCTGGGACAAGAGCCAGAAATGGAACCTGGAATTTGTGGATGCAATAAGCGGGAAAGATATCTTGCCAAAACTCTCTTTTGCAGACTGCTATGACGAAGTGGCAGAGGTGGCGTTTCCATATTTTGGTGGCAGTGATTACAAGCACGAGTATTTTAATGCCACCGCGCATGAGGAGATCATTAACAGGAAAATACCGGTATGCAAGTCATCCGATGGCACTTTTTTGTATTGCACTGTATTCGATCTGATTATAGCCAATTATGGTCTCTCCCACGGGCTTGAGGGAGGGCCATCTTCTCCTGACTATTCCGAAGATGTCCCCTACACCCCTGCCTGGCAGGAAAAAATCACAGGTGTGCCTGCTTCGCAGGTTATCTCCACTGCCCGCCAGTTCGCCGAGAATGCGGAAAAGACAGAAGGAAGATCCATGATCATCATTGGTTGCGGAGTGAATCAATGGTTCCATACTGATATGATATATCGCAGCGCCATTAATATGCTGGTATTTTGTGGGTGCATTGGAAAATCTGGCGGAGGCTGGTCGCACTACGTTGGACAGGAGAAACTGCGCCCGCAAACCGGTTGGCTTCCCCAGGCTTTTGCACTTGACTGGAACCGGCCACCGCGCCACATGAACGCCACATCTTATTTTTATATGCACACCGGGCAGTGGCGCTATGAAAAAGTTGGATTGTCAGAATTGATCTCCCCATTGGCCGATAAAGAAAAGTGGAGTAAAATGTCGGTGATCGACTGCAATGTGAAAGCCGAGAGGATGGGCTGGCTGCCCTCGAGCCCACAACTGAACGACAACCCTGTTAATCTGACCAGACAAGCCGCAGAGGAAGGAAAAGATATCAAAACCTTTATTACCCAAAAACTGAAGAGTAATGAACTGAGTATCGCCTCAGAAGACCCTGATGACCCCAAAAACTTCCCGAGGAACATGTTTATCTGGCGGTCAAACCTGTTGGCATCAAGCGCCAAAGGAATGGAGTATTTTATGAAACATTTGCTGGGCGCTCAGAACAGTGTGCTGGGTGATGATCTGAAGGTAAATGGCGGACAGCTTCCCCGCGAAGTAAAGTGGCACGATAAGGGCCCGGAAGGGAAACTGGACCTGCTGGTAACACTCGATTTCAGGATGTCAACCTCAGCCCTGCACTCCGATATCATTCTACCGGCAGCTACGTGGTACGAAAAGAATGACCTGAGCACCACCGATATGCATCCGTTTATCCATCCCTTTTCGAGTGCAGTGGACCCGGCCTGGGAGGCGCGCACCGACTGGGATATCTTTAAAGGGCTGGCGAAGAAATTCTCCGAACTCTCACCGGGCCATCTCGGCAAAGAAAAAGATGTGGTGTTACTACCCATGCAACATGATTCGCCCATGGAGCTCTCGGAGACTGCATACGCCCGTGACTGGAAGGAGCATGATCTGGAGCTGAAGCCGGGCAAGAACATGCCGGACATCATAGAGGTAACCCGTGATTATCCAGCAACTTACCAGCGATATACAACCCTTGGACCACTGATGGAAAAGCTGGGAAATGGCGGAAAGGGCATCAGTTGGGACACCCGGGAAGAGGTGGAGCTATTGAAGAAGTTGAACAAAACCTCTGAACACGCAGGTGAAACCAACGGACTGGCAAATATTGAAACTGATATTCATGCAGCCGAGATGATTCTGACGCTGGCCCCTGAAACCAATGGGAAAGTTGCTGTAAAGGCCTGGAAAGCCCTGGAGAAAGTGACCGGGCGTGAGCACATCCATCTGGCTGCCGCACGCGAAGACGAAAAGATCCGGTTCAAAGACTTGCTTCAACAACCCCGGAAGATCATCACTTCACCCATCTGGAGCGGAGTGGAGTCGCACAAAGTATCCTACAACGCCGGATATACCAATGTTCATGAGCTTATCCCCTGGCGTACCCTCACCGGCCGGCAATCGCTCTATCAGGATCATCCATGGATGATAGCCTTTGGTGAAAACCTGGTTTGCTACAAGCCACCCATCAACACCAAATCGATTCAAGGGCTCGTAGAGAAATTGAAAGGCAAGGGCAAATACATGATCATCAATATGATGACCCCGCATAACAAGTGGACCATCCACTCCACATGGTCAGACAATCTTCTGATGCTTACCCTTGGACGCGGGGGACCCGTGGCATGGATGAACGAAGGGGATGCAGGGAGCATTGGTCTGAAAGACAACGACTGGGTGGAGGTTTTTAATCAAAACGGGGCTACCGTTGTACGTCTGGTGGTGTCACAGAGAATACCCAGCGGTGCACTTATCATGTATCACAATCAGGAACGAACGGTGAACATGCCGGTGAGCCAGATAACCGGACATCGCGGAGGAGTACACAACTCCGTCTCCCGGCTGTGCCTGAAGCCCACCCACATGATAGGCGGCTACGCACAATTGAGCTATACCATTAATTATTATGGCACCATTGGCGCCAATCGTGATGAGTTTGTGATTATCCGCAAGCTTGATAAATTGGAGTGGAATGACCAACCCATAGAAGAATCTTAAAACAGATCATCATGCAGATACGCGCACAAATAGCAATGGTTATGAACCTCGACAAGTGTATTGGTTGTCACACCTGTTCGGTAACCTGCAAAAACGTATGGACCTCACGAAAAGGCATGGAGTACGTATGGTTTAACAACGTGGAGACCAAGCCCGGAATAGGCTACCCCGACGAGTGGGAGAACCAGGACCGGTGGAAAGGCGGCTGGAAGGTTGACAAGGAGAGACTGGCGCCTAAGATGGGCGGCAAGATCGGCATCATGGCAAATATTTTTGCCAGTCCTACCATGCCTGTCATTGACGATTATTATGAGCCTTTCACGTTTAACTATTCCATACTGCACACGGGCTCCAGGTTTAAAACCCCGCCCACGGCACGCCCGCACTCTATCATTTCCGGTAAGCTGATGGAGAAGATAGAAAAAACACCCAACTGGGAGGATGACCTTGGCGGTGAGTTTGAAAACCGAAGCCGGGATGTGAATTTTAAGGATGTCCCCAAAGATATATATGCGGAGTTTGAGAATTCATTTATCATGTATCTGCCCCGCATCTGTGAGCATTGCCTTAACCCCACATGCGTGGCAGTATGTCCATCGGGAGCCATTTATAAGCGTGAGGAGGATGGCATCGTACTTATCGACCAGGATCGCTGCCGCGGATGGCGCCAATGTGTAAGCGGCTGTCCCTATAAAAAGGTCTATTTCAACTGGCAGACTCATAAGTCAGAAAAATGTACTTTTTGCTACCCGCGTATTGAAGCGGGTGAATCAACCATCTGCAGCGAGTCGTGCGTGGGTAGGCTGAGATATATCGGTATAATGCTTTACGATGCCGATAATATTAAAAAAAACGCAGCAACACCTGATGAAAGAGATCTTTACGAAGGGCATCTGAGCCTGTTTCTCAATCCGCATGACCCGGAAGTGATTGCGGAAGCCCTCAGGCAGGGTATTTCGCAAAGCGTTCTGGATGCTGCAGCAGCGTCACCCGTTTACAAGATGGCCATCGACTGGAAGATAGCCTTCCCCCTGCATCCCGAATACCGGACCTTGCCCATGGTCTGGTATGTACCGCCTCTGTCGCCCATCCAGTCGGCTGCCAACAGTCAGGCCATTGGCATGAATGGCATTCTGCCCGATGTTGATGATATGCGCATTTCACATAAATATCTGGCTAATCTCTTTACGGCGGGTGACGAAAAGCCTGTAAGAGAAGCGCTTAAGCGCATGCTGGCTATGCGGGCCTACATGCGAAGTAAAACAACTGACAATGAGATAAACAATGAGGTTTTAACAGGAACAGGGCTTACCCCCGGACAAACAGAGAAAATGTACCATCTGATGGCTATTGCCAACTATGATGACCGGTTCGTGATACCCACCAGCCATAGGGAGGAGGCTGAAAACGTATATGAAATTCAGGCGGGAGGAGGCTATCCCGATGGAGAAGGTCCTGATGCCAAAAAATTTAAAAATTTGTTTGGAGGTATCTGATCATGATAAAAACCTATAAGATATTATCTCTTTTGCTTTCTTACCCAAACCTTGAGCTGCAGGAATTTTTGTCCAAAGCAGAAAACGAGTTGCGGGAAGAAGCTTTGCTTCCAGAGGACAAGATAAACGGGGTAGCAGAATTTTGCAGACGGTTTGTCAATACTGACCTCACTGACTGGCAGGCGGAATATGTACAACTGTTCGATTACTCGAGGAGTGCTTCGCTACATTTTTTTGAACATGTGAAGGGCGACTCGAAAGACCGCGGTCAGGCGATGGTCAATCTTATGGAGTTTTACGGGGAGAATGGCATGAAACTTATCAGCAGGGAGCTGCCAGACTATATCCCGGTGTTTCTGGAGTTTCTTTCCACACTTTCTCCGTCAAAATCTGCCGAACTGCTGGGAGAGACTGTAAACATAGTGGACAGGATTAATGTGGCACTTTGTGAAAAGGGAAATTTCTACAGCCTACTCTTTCAGGCTATCATTTCACTATCGGCCAGGGAGCCTGATAAGGAAATCATCCTCGAAATGATAAAAAATGAAAAGCCACTCGACCTGGATGCCGAATATGAAGAGGCCCCGGTGAATTTTGGAGGATGTGAAGCGGAGGCCGCTCCGGTAACCCTGCGTGGAAAGGGAAGCAATGAAGAATAGGTGGTAAACAACATCCGGCAGAAAAGAAAAAATCAGACAGAACCCTGCAATTTCAACTACAAAATCAACAGCCATGGACAACTATATCAACAACTTCCTGTTCACTTATCTGCCACACATAGCCTTTGCAGTTTTGTTCTTCGGGGTTATCACCCGGCTTATTCTGGTCAATAAAACCGTTCAGGCCGAATCTACACAGTTGCTGACTGATAAAAGAGTTAAACTGGGCAGCAACCTTTTTCACGTCGGCATCATCTTTGTTTTCATAGGCCATCTCTCGCTGTTTATCCCTGAATCGCTTTATCATCTGGTGATGACTACGGAAACCAAGCGGATAATAGCACTGAGCCTGGGTTCGTTTTTTGGTACGATGGCAATCATAGGAATGACTATCCTGGTAACCAGGCGCTTCTTCTCACCACGCATAAAGTATCAGAGCAACTCCTCCGATTATCTCATTCTCATCTTACTGTTGGTAGAGGCTGGCCTGGGAATAAGCTCCATTGCCGGAACTGCCACTTCCCCGATTGAACAATATGCCGCTCTTAGCAAATGGGCTCAGGCAGTCGTCACATTTCAGCCCGATGCAGGCGCGCTGCTGGCAACCCATACCATTCAGTATAAGATCCATATCGTCACCGGTCTTTTGATCTTTATAGTATTCCCCTTCACCAAGCTGATGCACATGCTGGTATATCCGTTTGCCTATCTTTTGAGATCCGGATACCAACTGGTGCGCAGAAGGAGTTTGCATGCATAATCCCTGCCCGTTTGGCAGGCTGATTGCAGGCTCACTTATTAAACAGAATTGTGAATCTCTACTCTGAGAACTTAATGACCTCTACCGGGCAGCTATCGGCTGCCTCTTTTATTTTTTCCTCATAATCGGAGAGGTTTACGCCTTTAATTACGGTTGCCAAATCTTCGACCTTGAAAACTTCTGGGCAAATTTCTTCACACAACCCACAGGCTGTACACCCCTCTTCGACCCATACCTTAAGAATTGCCATAGTATATTATCTTAATTGTTCTTAATGATCTTAAAGCGTCTTTTTTTAAAGGTTCTTTTACAAAATAAATAATCGCTGTTAAAAAAAGTTCCTTCAATAATCTGAAACCTTCTTCCCATAAAGATTCTACAAAGGTCTTTTTTATGCTGCCCATTTTTTCACTCTTCCTTTTATTCCGAAGCTTGCATATATTCTCAATATAAGCATTAAACACTTAATATTGAAATATGTTATATATATTGAGAAGGGAAATGTGAGGATAATGTAAATTATTTGAGGAATTATATAGTACTTATACCCTGAAAGATGATCTAACTTTGCAATTTTGTGTAACTTTGCTAATAATATTAAATCATTATGAAAACAAAAAGGGCACTTGTTGGATCATCAATATTGCTGGTTCTGTTTTTTGTTACTTCATGTGCCCCTGTGGGCATGTCCCAGGAGGAATATGGTTTCCTTTATGGTATTGTTCACGGGTTCATTTCGCCTTTCGTACTAATTGCAAGACTATTTGGGGCGCATATAGGATTGTATGCCCAACATAATGCAGGTACGATATATTGGTTGGGATTTATTTTGGGTCTTGTTCTTCTTCTTGGCGGCGGTGGTGGCTATACAACAAGAAGAAGATGGTATGATTAATGCAGAAATGATCGAACACGTCTTCCAAAAGACAGAACTGGGGGAAGTTACTCTTTAATTCACTCTATACATACAATTCATCCTCAATGCCAGCGAGGTTTTGGGAAATTCCAAAAAAAAAGTGGATGTGAGAGTGAGTATTGAAAACCGAGCAATGGAACATTGCGAGCTCCATGAACGAACTGAATTAAAACGTAGCGGTCAAAAGTTGCAATCAGAAAAATCTGATTAACTTATAGTAAGGAGTAATTCTCCCTGACTTTCATGATTGCTCCGACAGCATATAGGGGAACAATTTTTATATTTCCCATCCTGTTAAAATTCTCTAAAGAAGTCCGGATCCCGAATTTGTTGTTTTTTTCTTCCATAAAAATCCGAAGACTCTGCATCTTACCTTTTATACCGGACTTGACCTCAACAGGAACAATCGTGCTGCCAAGTTCAATTACATAGTCAACCTCTGCCTGGCTTCCTTTTTTTTCTCTTTGCCAATAGTATAAAGCCGGGGACTGATTATTTTGCTGGCTTTTAATAAACTCCAAGCCTGTATAAAGCTCAGCGATTGCACCTTTGTTTATCAGTGAGATTTCTGTATTCAGGAATAATTCGGACATGTCCAGATTTAAGAACCTTTGAAATATCCCGGTGTCAAAAAATAAATATTTTCTAAACTTATCATTTGTCTGTGCACCAAGCGGAATTCCATTTGCTGATGAATGGATTACCGGATAAATAATTCCAGCCTGTTCCAGGAGTTCCATGCTTTCCCTTAATTGAAGACGGTTTGCCCTGGAATCTACTTGTGAGAGAACAAACTTTGATCCGGTTTGCATAACAACTGAAGAAAATACTTCCCTTAACCTTGATGATGGGACTCTTGCTTTATACTTTGAAAAATCATCATATAAAGAACTTGTTAACTCCTCCAATATCCCCTGGCAATCAAGCAGTGATGCCCCATTTACATAAGAGGCTACGACTTCAGGCATTCCGCCAATAGTGATAAACCTGATAAGATATTGCCTGAGCTTATTATGAACGGGGTCTGTCAGAGGCTTGTCATTGGTAGTTTTATCTATGAGATTAACTAAAGGCCGTTCATTAAATGCAACCAGAAACTCGCTGAATGAAAAGGGGTATAGATATAAGGACTTTATTCTGCCGACTCCAAATGAGGGTAAGTCTTTTAAGGCGAATTCTAAAAGTGATCCTGCAGCAATTAGGTGAATATCAGGAGCTTTTTCATAAAAATACCTTAGTGATGTTATGGCTGGGATACATGCTTGTATCTCATCAAAAAATACCAATGTTTTGTTAGGGATTATTGGTGTATTGAAGATCAGGGATAATTCTTCATAAATATTAATTGGGTTAATGTCACTTTCAAAAAGTTTGTGAATCGACTTATTTGAAATAAAATCCACCTCAATAAAGTACTCAAAAGTATGACCCAGGTTTCTGACTGTTGAAGATTTTCCGACCTGTCTTGCTCCCCTGAGCAGCAATGGTTTTCTGGAAGCTTGACTTTTCCAGGCAAGCAGGTCCCTGTCGATCTTTCTTTCAATATATTGCATTTGTTTTACTTTTGTCTAAGATAAATTATATTTAATTAACGGACCATAATATATTCATATTTTATAATTATTAGGACCTTAAATATACATATAATGTTATTAAATGGCATCTTATAATGCACATAAGCTATCATTGGGGTACAATAAGTTAGAGAATCTTCTGTAATTACAGAAAGTCCGACATGTCAACCTGGAAGATAATCCTTGATTGATGAGAGACACAAAAAAGGATACTTGGAGTGCAACTCTGCAAAAAAACTCGTTTTCTTCAAAAAAAAAGTTGCGACCCTTTTCGTGAAAATTACTGTTCATCTCATCCTTTTAATTAGTGAGGATTTCAGGATTTCATAAAAAGAAACAAGAGGTCGAAAAAGCCTAGGCGTTTTATAAATAGTATAATTGGCATGAAACAGAAAGAAGGTAAAATAATATTACACATAATGTAATTATATTTGTATTTATAGAATATTGTTCTTATATTTGTAAAACGATATTTGTGATTTATGCAGATAATTTCTTTTAGAAAACTTAGAGAGTTCTTTGAGCAGGACCAAAATTCAAGAGTTGCATTACAGGATTGGTATAAGAGGACAACCAGGGCTGAATGGGAAGATTTCGCAGATGTAAAAAAAACATTTAACTCTGCTGATTCTGTTGGAAATTCAAGGTATGTTTTTAATGTTAAAGGAAACCACTATAGAATTGTTACGCTTGTGTTGTTCCAGATAAAGAGGGTATATATACGATGGGTTGGAACCCATAAAGACTATGATAAAAATAAATGGGTATTTACCCCAGAGCAAGCTCTGGACTCTTTTTCCGCAGCAAGCTGCGGGGAATTTACCCGGGAGAGATTAAAAGAATTGATAAAATTTAAAGGAGTATGAAAAACATTAGTGAGAGCGGGTACAGGAAGGCAAAAAAAAGGATTGAGGAGCTTTTACCATTAGTAGATGAAAGCACGGCAAAAGAAAATTCCAACATGAAGGAGCTTGTTGTCCTTTCAGACCTGGTTGAGAGTTACGAAAGCGAACATTACGCAATCGGAATGCCATCCCTAAGAGAAGTTATTGAGCTTCGAATGTTTGAAATGAAGCTAAAGCAGAAAGACCTGGCTGAACTACTTGAAACAAGTACATCACGCATTAGCGAGTATCTTAACGGCAAGCGGGATATCACTATAGAAATTGCAAGGGCTTTAAACAAAAGGCTCAATATTGATAGTGATATTATTTTACAAGGGTAATAATCTCAATAACCAAAAATAGCTCAAAGAAATTTTAACAATAATTGAGTTGCAACAAGTACATTCACCGAATCCGTCCAACGCATCCTAAGGATTTGTGAGGTTCTGAGAAATTCCAAAAAAAACAAGAGGTCGAATTTGACCTCTTGTCTCGTTTGGTACCCGGAGGGGGACTTGAACCCCCACAGCCTTAACGGCCAAAGGATTTTAAGTCCTTCGTGTCTACCATTCCACCATCCGGGCAATGACAGCGTAAAGATAGTAAGTTTAATCTACCGGATGGTGGAATGGCCCTCCACCGGCAGGCTGCTCTCCGCCAGCTGGCGGATCGCCCCCACCATCCGGGCAAATGTTTTGCCGGGCGCATGTTTTGCCAGGCAACGGTATTGCGGGGCAAATATATATAATTTCCCCCTTTTCTCCTGACATAAAAAAAAGGCGCCTCTCAGCGAGGCGCCCTCATAATTATTTAACCTGAACCGGCTCGCCCAGCCCGGCTTTTTCCAGTCCTTTCATCTGCGTGGCGGCATCGCCTACCACCACATAAAACATCCGCATCGGATCAATATACTTCTGTACTGTTTCATTTACCTGTTCAACGGTAAGCCCACGCAGGTAATCCTCCTCCTGCTTAATATAGTCCATCGGAAGCCCGTAGAATGTCATCGTGTTCAGCATCCCCAGCTTGGCATCTATTGTTTCAAACCGCAATGCATTCATCTTCAGCAATGACCCTCTTGTAAAGTCCACATACTCCTTCGGAACCCCGGCCCTGTATTCAAGCATGATATCCTTGAAGAGCTGAACAGACTCCAGGGTTGCATCGGACCGTACGGCAGAACTTGCCGTAAATGTCCCATAGCTTTTCTGCCCTTCAAAATAAGAGTATGCTCCATAGGTGAATCCTTTCTCTTCCCTGAGAACCATGAAAAGACGGGCACTGGCGCCGCCGCCCAGCATAAAGTTGGCAACATCAGCCTTGTAGAAATCCGGATGGTCACGTGTCAGGGCCAGATTGCCAATGCTGATCACCGACTGCTTGGCTCCGGGAACATCAACAAAATGAAGTGAAGCCTTTTCGGGTACCGGGGGGAATGTGAATGCAGGCATGGCAGCCTCTTTAGCCGGCCAGCGCTCATTAAGACCTGCAAGGGCCTTCTCCACTCTTGCCTGATCAACGTCACCCACAATTAGGAAGTTGGCAACAGACGGTGAGAAGTTCTTTCCATAAAAAGCTTTCAGGTCATCCATGGTGATACCTTCAACACTTTCAACCGTACCGCTGACATCTGTCGAGAAAATGTTTTCCTGACCCAAGTTCAGATTGCCTAAAGTCATGCCTGCAAGGTAATTGGGGTCTGCCAGGTTACGCTTCAGGTTATTTACTGTCCGGGTCCTGTTCAGAGAGAACTGCTCTTCGTCCCAACGCGGTTCAAGCAGCATCTCCTCAACCAATGCAATGGTGCTTTCAAAATTCCTGGCAAGGGAACTTACAGAGACAGTAATATTCTCTTCACCTCCCCTTACAGTGATATTTGATCCGAGGAGCTGTATTGCCTCTTCAAGCTCCTCAGGAGTCTTGTTCTTCGTTCCCTCATTAAGCATCTGGGCGGTGAATCTTGCCACACCCGGCTTGCTGATATCATCGAGCATATGACCGCCCTTCATGACTATGGAATAGGTTATGAGGGGCAGCTCGTGCTGTTCTATGCCGTAGATTTTCATCCCGTTGGCAGCCTCTGCCTGCCATACCTGCGGAAGTGTAAGCGAAGGATCTGGTCCTGGCACAGGAGCTACGGAACGGTCTATCTTGCTGGGTGTCTTCTCAATAACCTCTTCAGCTATCGCGGCAACCTCCATCTTGGTTGCATTTGTTATGTCTTCCTCAACAATGCCTGCATTCACAGACCCTTCAGCAATCAAGTCCGCCTGACCTTTCGGTACGAAGCTGGTTGCCACATAATTCTTCCCTTGGATGTAACGGTTGTAAACATCCCATACATCATCCATGGTGACACTCTGCATCAACTCAAGCTCCTTGAGCATATAGTCGGGAGAACCTGCATATTCACTGTACATTGCAAGCATAAACGATTTGTACATGACGCTGCTGATAGTCCTGTAAAAATCAGTCTCCAGCCTTGCCTTGATTCTCTCCAGGTCCTTTTCCGTGAACTTATCTGTCTCGAACCTTGTAAATGATTCGAAGACAGCCTTTTCAACATCGTTGAGACTGGTAGAAGGATTTGCAGTTATGTTTATCTGGAAATTCCCCGTAAGCTCCAGGGCCCGGTTGAACGACCTGATATTTGAGGTAAGCTTTTTCTCTTTCACCAGGACCTTGTACAGAGGTGATTTCTTTCCCTGACCAAGCAGCTGGGCAAGCACATCAAGGGAATATGCGTCCTTCGTGTACTGCTGATTTGTGGGGAAAACCATTGTATACTGTGGTGCACGGGCGAAGTTGTCCTCATGGAAGAATTTCTTTGTTTCATTCAGCGTAATATTCTTCGGTTCCGGATCTGAAAGGTCAGCCCCGGCAGGTATCTCACCGAAATATTTTTCTATAAGTGCCTTCACTTCCGCAACCTGATAATCGCCTGAAACAACGAGTGTTGCATTGTTGGGGATATAGAATTTCTGGTGAAACTCCCTCACATCCTCCACTGTTGCATTTTTCAGATCTTCCATTTCTCCGATTACATCCCAGCTGTAGGGGTGCCCTTCAGGATACAGGTTTTTCAGGATAATATAATCGGTAAATCCATAAGGCATGTTGTCAACACCCTGTCTCTTTTCGTTCTGAACCACATTCTGCTGCAATGCAAAAGACTGTGGCGTAACAGTATTGATCAGATAACCCATGCGGTCAGACTCGAGCCACATTGCCATCTCCAGTGCATTTTTAGGTACTACCTCAAAATAAATTGTCTGGTCAAAGCTGGTACCTCCGTTAAGTGTTCCTCCTGCTCCTTCAATATATTTAAAGAACTGATCCTCCCCCACGTTCTCTGAACGCTGGAACATCATATGCTCGAACAAATGGGCAAATCCCGTTTTACCCGGCACCTCCCTGCTTGATCCAACATGGTAAAGAATCACCAGTGAGGTGATTGGATCCGACTTATCCTCATTCAGAATCACAGTAAGCCCGTTGTCAAGCTTATATGTCTCATACGGTATGGAAAGTGAAGACTTTTCCTGCTGGCTGCATCCTGTAACCAGGGCCATTCCAGCAATCAATAATAATCCAATTAGTTTTTTCATATTTTCGAAATTTTATTTTATCAGAATCGGTTCACCAAACCCAAGCTTGTTGAGTTCTTTCATCTGGGTGGCGGCATCACCGGCCACAACATAGTACATTTTCATCGGGTCAATGTATTTCTGAACCTGGGCATTGACCTCCTCAACGGTAAGGTTCCGTACATAGTTTTCCTCCTGGCTTATATAGTCAGCCGGAAGTCCGTATAGTGCCATGTTGTTAAGCATCCCCAGGAGAGCACGCTGTGTCTCGAACCTCAGGGCATTGCCTTTCAGAAGTGCGTCCTTTGTAAAATCGACATCTCCCTGGGAAACACCTGCGAGGTATTTTACCATCAGATCCCTGAATATCTCGACTGATTCCAGTGTTGCTGTAGAGCGAACTGCCGAACTGGCCGTAAATGTTCCCACATTTTTCTGCCCTGATATGTTTGTCCGGGCACCGTATGTAAAACCTTTCTCCTCCCTGAGGACGAGGTTGACATAACCGTTGAATGAACCTCCCAGCTTGAAATTTGCAACAGTGGCTGCATTGAAATCAGGATTACCCCTCGGAATCGAGAGAGCGCCGATATAGATGTTGGACTGTTTTGCACCTGGCACGTCAACAAAATAAACGGCTGATTTTTCAGGTGCCTGCGGGAATGTGAATGACGGCAAGGCAACCTCTTTTGAAGCCCATCCGGAATTCAGGGAGGCAAGCGCCTTCTCAACCCTCGGCTGGTCAACAGAGCCTACCACAAGGAAACGTGATACAGAAGGCGAGAAGTTCTTCTCATAGAAAGCCTTAAGATCATCGATCGTCATTGCACTGACGCTCTCCACGGTGCCGTTTACATCAGTGGAGTATATATTGTCCGCACCCAGAACCAGTTTTGACAGAGCCCTTGATCCCAGGTATGTCGGATCAGTTGCATTCCGTCTGATATCGTTCAAAATGCGTGTCTTTGCCAGTTCAAATGAAAGTGAATCCCACCGCGGTTTCAGAAGCATCTCTTCAACAATTGCCAGCGTCTTTTCAAAATTACGGGCAAGTGTGTTCACACTGACCGTAATATCCTCATCATCTGCAGAGACACGTATCATTGCACCCAGCATTTCTATAGACTCTTCGAGCTCTTCAGGAGTCATATTTTCCGTTCCTTCATTAAGCATCACGGCAACCATATTGGCAACGCCCGGTGCGCTGATATCATCAAGCATATGTCCGCCCTCAATGCCAATGTTATACTGCACCAGGGGAACTTCGTTATGCCCGATGCCGTAAATTTTCATACCGTTTGAAAGAGTTGAGGTCCATACTGCAGGTGTTGTAACTGATACATCGGGTCCGAGTGGCGGTTGTACCGAACGGTCGAATGACCCGGGTGTCTTCTGTATCTCTTCACCAGAGCCTGCCTCGATCTTAACCTCTGTGGCGGTGAGGATGTTCTCCTCAATGATTCCGGCACTCACAGAACCATCAGCAGCCATGTCAGGCTTGCCCTTGGGAATAAAGCTTGTTGCAATATAATTTTTACCCTTGATATATCTTTCGTAGACATCGTTCACGTCAGCAACGGTAACTGCCTGCATCCCTGCCATGTCATTCTTATAAAAACCCGGATCACCTGCAAAAATGTCATATTCGGCCAGCCTGAAAGATTTGCCGCTGACACTGCTTATCATATTGTAGAAGCTTGTCTCCTGGCTTGCCTTGATGCGCTCCAGGTCCTTCTCGGTAAAGCCCTCAGTTTCAAACCGTGCAAAAGCCTCATTGATAGCTTTTTCAACTTCTGAAAGAGCCACACCGGGGTTTGCAGTCACAGAAATACGAAAAATTCCTGCAAGTTCCTGGGCCATGTTAAAGACGCCGACCCCGGAAGTAAGTTTCTTTTCCTTCACGAGCACACTGTACATCGGGGACTTTTTGCCGCCGCCGAGTATCTCGGCAAGAACCGAGAGCGAATATGAGTCTTTGGAATACCTCTCGGACGTCGGCAGTGCCATTGTGTACTGAGAAGCATTTGCGAAGTTGTCTTCGTGATAAAGCTTCTTTGTTTCTGCAAGCGTTACAGGTAACGGCTCAAGCTTTTCGATTGCCGGTCCGGCCGGGATCTCACCGAAATACTTCTGAACAAGCTCTCTGACCTGAACAGAATCAAAGTCGCCCGAAATTGAAAGGGTGGCATTGTTGGGAACATAAAAACGTCCGTGAAATTCCTTCACATCTTCGACAGTTGCGTTGAACAGGTCTTCAATTTCACCAATTGTAGTCCAACTGTAGGGATGGCCTGCCGGGAACATCGCCCTTGCCATCACAGTTGAAGAATGACCGTATGGCCTGTTATCATAGTTCTGTCTCTTTTCGTTCTGCACCACATTCTGCTGAACAGCCAGAGCCTGTCTGGTAATAGTATTTGAAAGATAACCCATGCGGTCTGACTCCATCCAGAGAACCATCTCAAGTGCATTCTTCGGAACAGTCTCATAATAGTTGGTTCTGTCCTGGTTGGTAGAGCCGTTAAGGGTTCCGCCGGCGCTCTGTATCAGTCTGAAATACTGATCTTCAGGAACGTTTTCACTCTGCTGGAACATCATATGCTCAAACAGATGGGCAAAGCCTGTACGGCCCGGCACTTCGCGGTTTGAACCGACATGATAATAAATTGCCACCGATACAATAGGATCTGATTTGTCTTCATTCAAAATTACATTCAGGCCGTTGTCAAGCTCGTATTTTTCAAATGGCAGTGAAAGCTCATCACCGGTCTTTTTCTCCTTGCAGGAAGTCATTAAAACCAGTGCTAATAACAGTGCAGTTTTAAGAAGATTTCTCATGGTTTTACGGTTAGGGTTAAATGATGTCTGATATTGCAAGCTAATTTAAGTGAAATTATCCGCCTAATTTTAATATTAACATTTCTTCACAATATTTCAGGCCTCAATAATATTTCTGCCGCCCGAGGTATAAATATTAACTATTTTTGACTGAACCATTATGTCACATGATGAACCGTTTCATTATTTCAGGCGTTGCTTTCCTTCTTAGCACATTCTACTCCTGTACTCCTCCTGCTGCAGATAATGCTCCAGCAAATGCACCGGGGGAGCTAAAGATAAAAGGTGATACTGTTATATTCGGTTACGGAGGCGCTGATATTTTGACCCTCATTGTTTCCCGAAGCCAGGACTCAATCACGGTGAGTGAACTTAAGGATACCCGAAATGAAAAGGTTACTCATCTATTCACAATCACATCACAAAGTGGCAAACCTTTCTTTATCAGTGGGCAGGTTACAGGCAGCAAGGAGTCTTTCACCTGTGAGGCCGAACGTAAGATAGAAGGGACTCAGGCAGTGCGTCATGTTTACGGTCCGAGTCATAACAACCTTAACAGGGCTGTCTACGACAGGGGCGCTGACTGGTTTCTTTCCGCTGATCAATCATATACTTCTGCTGACCTGACTGTAATGCCGGAGGTTAGTGACAGTATAACCAACAGGTTCAGGATTGAGATGACAGGCAGCCAGGTTACATTCAGGTTCAGACCACGTTATTTTCAGAAACACCGTGGGCTCTCATACTTTGAACCCTGGAAATACAGTGTCTGGAAAGAATCAGTTGCCGGTTGGTGTTCCTGGTTTGCCTTTAAGACGGGCATAACCGAGGAAAATATTAAACAGACGGCAGATATTGTCTCCGAATCCATGAAACCATACGGACTTGAGTATTTCCAGATTGATGATGGTTATCAGCAGGTTGGCGGACAGCCCGAACATTGGATAGTACCAAATGACAAGTTCCCTTCAGGCCTTGAAAGCCTGGCCGCCTATATCAAAGCACGGGGTCTGAAGCCGGGAATTTGGACGAATGTTGCCGTAGACGACTCGACGTATGTAGCGTCTCATAAACAATGGTTTGTCACTGACCCTGACGGTATACCTGCATCAGGGAGATGGATAGGTTTTCCGCTCGACGGTTCAAACCCTGTTGCTCTTGATTCAATGATCTCACCTGTTTACAGACGCTTCAGTGAAACAGGCTGGGAATACTTCAAATTGGATGCCCTCCGTCACCTGCTCTTCGAAGGTTATAACAGCCATAGCCAGTACTTTGAAAAGGCCGGCATAAACAGGGAAACAGCATTCAGAAATGTTGTGGAACGCGTTCGGGAAGATGTTGGCCGGGAAAATTTTCTGCTCTCCTGCTGGGGTGTGCTACCTGCCGTTGTGGGGATAGTTGACGGATGCCGTATCGGCAATGACGGTTATGGCTATGCTGCTCTTGCTCAGTATAACTCATTCAATAATGTCATTTGGCGTAATGATCCTGACCATATTGAACTTACGACGATTGAGGCATACCGTTCATGTATGGTTACCTCACTTACCGGATCGCTATTCATGGTTACTGATAAACCTGGAGTCTATGAAACGAAGATCATAGAACCCGCCCGCAAATCATTGCCTGTACTGTTTACCATGCCAGGACAACTCTTTGATCTTGACCCTTCCCGCTCTATGTTGCTTGACCGCACAATGACAGAAATGAGCGGTTCAGGAGAAAGAGCAGCTGACGGTAGCAGAAATTCACCCATTGACCTCTTTGTTCTGGAGCTGAATATGCCATGGGAGAACTGGATGGTACTGGGAAGAACAGGGACAGTAGAAAAAGAGATAACCCTTGAAGACCTTGGTCTCAAAAAAGGAACCGAATACCATGTGTATGAATTCTGGTCATATAATTATTTAGGATCAGTGACAGAGAAACTTGTCTTTGAGGACATTGACCCTGGATTTAACTGTCAGTTGTATTGTTTCAGGGAAAAGAAAGACCATCCGCAGATAGTGGCCACCGACAGGCATATTAGCTGCGGAGCGACTGATCTTTCTGAGGTCAGATGGGAAAACAGGACTCTCAGTGGCAGGAGCAAACCTGTAAAAGGAGACAGTTATAAAATGGTGGTGTATGAGCCTGACTCTTACAATACCAAAGTGATAACAGCCAGGGGATGCAAAATCCTCTCAAACATTAAAAAAGAGAATATACGGACAATCACTTTGGTAAGCTTCACAGGTGATGAGTTTAAATGGAGAATAGACTATTAGTCATTTCTCTGTCTGGTTATTCATCACGTTGCCATTATGTGATTATTATGAACAATTGCCTCGGTTGTTTGTCTTTTATTACAGAAACGTTAAACAAAATATACCATGTTCGACCAATTTGATCCTGCTGACAATAAGATGTTCCAGGTAATAGATAACAACGGTAAGGTTATCAATAAGGAGTGGATGCCTCAGCTCACTGATGATGAGCTGGTTAAGCTTTATAAAGACATGCTGTTCGTTCGTACGCTTGACTTCATGATAGTATCATATCAGCGCCAGGGGCGACTCTACACTTACCCGCCAAACCACGGTCAGGAGGCAATCAGTGTCGCTGCCGGAGCTGTAATGAGGCATGATGACTGGCTCGTCCCTGCCTTCCGTGAACTTGGAGCATACCTGGCGAAGGGTATGTCTCTGAGAGAGATATTCATGTTTAATATGGGCTTTGAAGAAGGGCTGAGGCTGAAGGAGACAAATCATATGCTCCCAATGTCGGTGCCCATTGCTTCTCAGCTTCTCCACGCAGCAGGTATCGCCTATGCTGTTAAATACCAGAAGAAAGACGAGGTGACCTTCGCTTTCGTTGGTGACGGAGGAACATCAGAGGGTGACTTCCACGAGGCTTTGAACTTTGCAGGTGTCTGGAAGGTCCCTGCAATCTTCGTTGTTCAGAATAACCAGTATGCAATCTCGGTGCCGGTAAAAATGCAGACTGCAAGTATAAATATGGCCATAAAATCAATGGCCTACGGCATTAAAGGACTGAAGGTCGACGGGAATGACATCTTCGCGATGCTTGCAGCGTTCAGGTTCGCCCATGAATATGTTAGGAAGGAGAGCCAGGCTGTGCTCATCGAAGCAGTCACATACCGCAAGGGAGCGCATACCACCTCCGATGACCCCACAAAATACCGTACTACCGAAGAGGAAAAGGAATGGGACCTTAAGGACCCGCTGCGGCGCATGAAACTCTTCCTTGAAAAGAAGAAGCTGTGGAGTGATGCCGAAGAGGAGAGAATAAGCGAGGAATATAAAAAAGAGATAGACCGTCAGTTTGTGGAGACAGAGGCTACTGTTGAGTATCCGCTCGAAGATATCTTTAAATACATGTATGCCGAGATACCGCAGGATCTTCGTGACCAGCAGATTGAGCATGAAAAATTCTTACAATGGAAAAACGCACGCAAATGAAAGCAATGAATATAGTCAGTGCCATCAATGACGCACTTGACATCAAACTGTCTGAAGATAAAAATGTTGTTGTTTACGGCGAAGACGTGGGCTTGGAGGGAGGCGTCTTCAGGGTCACCGAAGGTCTGCAGAAAAAATACGGTGTGGAACGCGTTTTCGATTCACCCCTGGCCGAGTCAGGCATAGTCGGCACCGCGGTAGGCATGGCCGTGGCAGGGCTTCGGCCGGTGGTTGAGATGCAGTTCTGCGGTTTCATTTACCCCGCATTCAATCAGATAATATCACATGTGTCACGCATGCACAACCGGTCACGCGGCCGGCACAGTGTCCCGATGGTAATACGCCTCCCCTACGGAGGAGGAATAAACGCACTGGAGCACCACTCGGAAAGTATGGAGTCGATGTTCGCACATATACCGGGACTGAAGATCGTTGTGCCTTCAACCCCGCATGATGCAAAGGGTCTGATGGTCTCAGCCATCGAAAGTGATGACCCGATTCTCTTCCTGGAGCCTAAACGCATTTACCGCGCAATAAAGCAGGAAGTAAGTGAAGAAAAATTCTCAGTGCCTATTGGTAAAGCAAAGGTTCTTGCCCAGGGCACCGACGTTACAGTGGTGGCCTACGGCGCCATGATACGCGAGGTGCAGAAGGCAATGATGATGGCGAAAGAGGCAGGAATCTCTGTTGAACTGATAGACCTGAGAACTATATACCCGCTTGACAAAGAGACCGTTACAGCTTCCATAAAGAAGACCGGGAGGGTCATCTTTGTAGGCGAAGAGCCCCGCAGCTTCGGCGTTGGTTCAGAGATAATGGCACTTGCTAATGATGAGGCATTTCTTCATCTCGAGGCACCGCCGAAACGTGTCACTGCATTCGATGTGATTGTTCCCTACCCGCGCGGCGAACACCACTTTATGATCTCCCCCGAGAAGATCTTCTATGAGATTGAACGAACAGTAAAATTCTGAGGTGATGAGATATATTTTTAAATTCCCGGATATAGGTGAAGGCCTTACCGAAGGCATCGTGATCGAGTGGTACGTTGACAAGGGCACCGCCGTGAAGGTGGGACAACCGCTGGTGAAGATGGAGACTGACAAGGTAGTCGCCGACATTCCCTCGCCGCGCGAAGGTGTCATAGCAGCACGCTACGGCAAAGTGGGCGAGACCGTCCACGTGGGAGAGACCCTTGTAGAGATAGAGATTGCCGGGGCAGCCGGGGCAGCCGTTGCAACCGATGTAGCCGGTGTAGCCGTTGCAGCCGTTGCAACCGTTGCAGAAACAACGGGCACTGAGACTGAAGCGGTGGAAGAAAAAGGCGCCGGAGTTGTCGGCACCCTGGAGGTTGCTTCGAATAACGCATATCTCCCGGCCAGTGATGAAGGAACGGAAGTAAGACCTGCCGCCGTAAAAGGCGGTACGCGTAAAGTGCTTGCCACACCGGTGGCAAGAGCTATGGCACGCGATATGAATATCGACATCAATCTCGTCACTGGCACAGGGCCGGCCGGAAGAATAATGAAGAGTGATATTCAGAGCTTCCACGGTGTGGCCGCAACTGTCAAGGCTGCTCCTTCTGCAACCACTGTCCCCACCGCTGGCAGAGAACTTGTCGAGGTGGTTCCGATGAGCCAGATGCGCAAGTCCATAGCCAAAAACATGCTTCGCTCCAAACAGAGCACGGCACATATGACCCTCTTCGAGGAACCTGAAGTTTCGGCACTGGTGGCCGCCAGGGCAAAATATAGGGAGGAGTTCAAAAAAGAGGGTATCAGCCTTACCTATCTTCCCTTTGTCATCAAGGCGGTTGTGGCGGCACTGAAGCGCTACCGGGACCTGAATGCAGAGATGGACCAGGAAAAAGGAAATATCATATATAAGAATTACTATAACATTGGTATTGCGGTGAGTACACCCGAAGGACTTGTAGTTCCGGTGATAAAGAATGCTGATAAACTGAGCATCAAAGAGCTGAGCATTGCCGTTGCTGATCTGGCTGTAAAATCTCGCGACCGCAAACTTACCTTTGACGATATGAAGGACGGCACCTTCTCGATCACCAACTACGGAGCATTAGGCGGATGGTTTGGTGTTCCCGTGATTAATTATCCCCAGAGCGGCATACTTGGGATAGGCCGCATTTATCAGAAACCTGTGGTGGAGAACGGGGAGATTAAAGTTGGCAACGTGATGCCCCTCTCTCTTTCTGTTGACCACCGGATTGTTGACGGTGCAGGTGCAACTGAGTTTCTGCTTGATGTGGCAGCAGGCATTGCAGATCCGCTGTCACTGATAATGAGGCAATAATAAAAGCAAAGGAAATGGATTACGATCTGATTATCATCGGAGCAGGCCCGGCAGGATACGTTGCAGGAATAAGGGCAGGACAGGCAGGACTGAAGACTGCAATTATTGAGAAGAAGCACGTCGGGGGGATGTGCCTCAACTGGGGCTGCATCCCTTCGAAGGCGATGCTCGAGAGCGCAAAATACTACTCAAGGCTGTCGATGGCAGCAGAATTCGGCGTTGAGGGCTTAGATCCAAAAACCCTCTCCTTCAACTGGGAGAAGGGTGTGAAACGGTCTGAACGTATCGTACGCCGGCTGACCAAGGGTGTGGAATTCCTCCTGAAGAAGAACAATGTCGAGATAATTACCGGCACTGCATCGCTTGAGGGTGAAGGAACAGTGGTGGTTGACAACCGGAATCTGACTGCAAAGAATATTATAATCGCCACCGGCTCATATCCGAGGCCGCTGCCTTTCAAGGTCCCCGAAAAAAAGATCCTGAATCTTGAGAACTTCTTCTCAATGAAGGAGATACCTCAGAAGCTCCTCGTAGCGGGTGAGGGTCCTGTAGCTGCCGAGGTATCACAGCTGCTTGCCCTGATAGGTAAGGATGTGACTCTCCTGAAGACCGCGGATAAGATCTTCCCTGCGCTTGATGATTATATGGGCAACTTCATTTCACGCAAGCTTGAGTCGATGAAGATAAAGATCATCGAAGGTACAGCAGGGTATGAATCGCTGAATCTTGCTGATTATGAAGGTGTCATAAACTGTATGCCCCGTAAGGGCATTAAGCCGGCAGGATCAATTAAACCTGATTCGGCTGACAGCTTTTACGTCACCGATGAACATTTCATGACAAGCGTTAAGGGTGTATACGCTGTAGGCGATGTCAACGGCAGGAGCATCTATGCGCACGCTGCTTCGGCACAGGCACTGGCAGCCGTAAACCATATCCTGGGAATTACCGAAACGATGGAGACGGAGAGGGTTCCGATGACAGTCTATACTGAGCCCGAGTTGGCCCAGATAGGCAAGACTGAGCAGCAGCTGACAACCGGTGGAACTGAATATAAAGTCAACGAGTTTCCTCTTTCTGCAAACGGAAAAGCTCTCACCGAGGGTCAGCCGGAGGGCGTCCTCAGAATACTTTCCGAGCCAAAATACGGAGAGGTCCTTGGCGTCCAGATAATCGCACACAACGCGACAGACCTCATAAGTGAGGCGTCAGCTTACATGGCAGTTGAAAGCACTGTATGGGATGTGGCGCGTACAATGCATGCCCACCCCACCATTTCTGAAGTATTCCTTGAAGCAGGGTCAGATGCAGTGGGCAAACCGGTGCACAAAGGCTAAGTATTTATCATGACTCCGGAGGTAAGACCATACGACCTCACCGATTCCTCCCTTTTCAGCGGTACCGGAGACGGTTTCCTTGTATGGCAACCCGATGATATATATATTGTTCTCGGACAGAGCAATACGGCTGAGTCGTCACTGGTTGCACAGAATGTCACGTCGGATAAAATCAGAGTCACCAAACGCCCTACCGGGGGTGAGGCGGTGGTGCTGACACCGCGGATGGCCGTGATAACTGTTGCCAGGGAATTCAGTGAAATGACAGGCTCAAAGGAGTTTTTCAAAGAGGTAAACACAATAATCACGGCAGCTCTTACTTACCTTGGTGTCAGGGACCTCAGTGCAAAGGGCATATCTGATATAACTGTCGGCAACCGCAAAATACTGGGGTCATCGATGCACCGCCGCGATGGCCGGCTCGTTTACCATGCGGTGCTTAATCTTAGTGAGGATCCAATAATATTTGAGAGATATCTCCGTCATCCGCGGCGTGAGCCCGATTACAGGCAGAACAGAACCCACACAGAGTTTGTGACTTCCCTTGAGAATGAGGGATACAGTGTCTCATTTGAAAATCTGGCCACAATCCTGACTTCGCACCTAACTGAAGCTTAGAAATTGGATATTTTATTTATTTTGACTATTTTTGTCAAAATACTTCGTTCAAAATGAAACTCTTCTCTGAAAAGTTGAAGGAATTAAGACTTCAAAGCGGTGACCCGCTCCGAAAGGTTGCCGCTTTTCTGGATATTGATCAGGCAATATTAAGTAAAATTGAGAACGGGAAGCGAAAGGCATCCAGAGACCAGGTACTCAAGATTGCTGAATATTACAGAATTGAACCCGACAATCTCCTTCTTCTCTGGCTGTCAGATAAAATCACTTATGAACTCCGGGGAGAACATCTTGCAAATGCTGCAATGAAGGTTGCGGAGGAAAGATTAAAATACATTTCAACCTCCACCTTTAACATTGAATTCATCAAACTGAAGATAAAAGAGTATTTTGACGGGCAGGACAAGGTGTTGAAAGCCTGGCTTTTTGGCTCCTATGCCCGGGGGGAACATGATTTCAGAAGCGATATTGATATAATGATCCAAATCAGGAATGACAAATCATTTTCATTGTTTGACCTTGCTGAGGTTCAGCATCAGTTAGGAAAGCTGATTTCGGGCAGAATAGACATTGTTATGAAGGGGGCTGTAAGCCCTGAGGTGATGAAGCGCATAAATCCTGAACTTATATTGATTTATGAGGGATAGAAAAATATCAGACAGGGAAAGACTCAATCACATCCTTGATGCAATAAGTGCAATCGAACTATTTACCGGTAAATCATCAAGGGATGAATTTCTTGATGACCGAAAGACAATTGATGCAACTTTATTTCAGTTTGCGGTTATCGGAGAGGCAATTACACATGTCAGTGAAGAAATTCTTGATATTTATGATTTCCCCTGGTATAAGGTGAGGGCACTCAGGAATTTTATACTGCATGAATATCATGCCATTGAGAATACAGTAATCTGGGAAACAATTAATAAGGATTTGCCGCAGCTGAAGCGAATAATCACCTTGATTCTGAAAAATGAATTCAATATTTAAACTTGGTTACTAATATTAATAACTTCACCTTTCAACCGCAAGACGATGATGAAACGCTTCTATTCAGTAAATAATAACTTTCCGCCCAGCAGGCTGATCATTCTTGCCGCCTTTCTCCTGACTTTAACCTCAGCCTCATTCGCTCAGCAGAAGAAAAAAGCTGAACAGGCTCCGCTCTACTACCCTCCGTACGGGCAATGGGAACAACGGCAGCCTGAGAAAATGGGATTTGACACAGCAGCACTTCAGGGGGCTGTAAGCTTCGCAATAAAAAATGAAATAAATTATCCGAAGGATCTCCGGATTGCTATTCTGCAGGCTTACGGCAGCGAACCCGGATTCCGGATCGCAGGGCCTGTTGCTGACCGCGGCGGCCCTGCCGGGCTCATCATTAAAAACGGGTATATTGCCGCCGCGTGGGGAGATGTTGGAAGAACAGACCTCACTTTCAGCGCCACAAAAAGCTACCTCTCAACTGTGGCCGGACTTGCTTACGACGACGGATTAATCAGCGTGAAGGATAGCGTTGCCAAGTATGTCACAGACGGCACCTTTGCCGGTCCGCATAACTCACAGATCACCTGGGAGAACCTTTTGACGCAGAGCTCTGACTGGTCAGGGACGCTCTTTGATGTGCCTGACTGGGCCGACAGGCCACCCCGATCAGGCACGCCGGAAGAATGGCAGAGAAGGCCGCTGGTGGCGCCCGGAACCGTTTTTGAATATAATGATGTACGCGTAAACCTGCTGGCTTATTCACTTTTACAGGTTTACCGGAGGCCTTTGCCGGCAATACTGAAAGAGCGGATTATGGATCCCATCGGCGCCTCAACAACCTGGCGCTGGAACGGCTATGACAATTCATGGGTGACAATAGACGGTCAAATGATTCAGTCAGTCAGCGGAGGTGCTCACTTTGGCGGAGGATTGATCATAAGCACCCTCGACCATGCGCGCTTCGGACTTCTTTTTCTTCGCAACGGACTGTGGAATGGCAAGAGGCTCCTTTCTGAGGAATGGATAAGGCATGCCACCGCACCCTCTCCGGCTAACAGCAGCTACGGTTATATGTGGTGGCTGCTGAAAGGTGTAACAAAATGGGAAGGGGTACCCGAATCAGTGTTCTATGCAACAGGCATGGGAGGAAACTACGTGGTGGTTGATCAGAAAAATGACCTCGTAATTGTTGTACGCTGGATAGAGCCTTCAAAAATCGGCGAATTGGTGACAATGGTGGTAAGAGCACTGGAATAGTAAAAAAGAATAAAACATATGGGCAAATCTGAGTTTTACCGCATAGCTGCTCCCGGGGCAATGGAGAAGCTTGGGACACTGAAAGAGGCGACAGAAGCGCTGAACGGTGACGGGTACGTCTGGTTCAATTTTCGCAAAGCCTCGCGGGAAGAACTTTCGGAGCTGATAATTCCGCTGGGGCTACACCCGCTGTCCATTGAGGACTGCACTGATGAGTCGCAGGTACCCAAGATGGACGAGCTACCGGCATATACTTTCATCGTTTTCAACGCCCTTTATTATGAAAATGAGGATCTGTTCTCAGATGAAGTGGACCTTTTCATAGGAAGGAATTTTCTTGTAACCGTAAGCGGCCACTCGGAGCAAAGCCATATGCCGCTGGAGGGTCTCAATGCCGTGCTTGAAAGGAATCTGACAGGACTCACCCGCGGACCCGCATGGCTTATGCATATCATCCTCGATTATATTGTTGACCAGATGGCTGATGCCGTCGACAGGGCCGAAGCTGACATAGACCAGGCGGAGGAGACTATCCTTGAATCACCATCAGCCTTCAATCCGGCCAAGTTGATCTACCTTCGCCGCACCCTGCTTGGCCTTCGTAAAAGTCTGTTTCACGAGCGCGAGATACTTACCAAGATCTCCCGTAATGACTGTGAGTGGGTGCCTGAAAAGGCGACAGTTCACTATCGTGACATCTTCGATCATCTTTCCAACTTCCTGGAAATGACAGAGAGCCACCGCGATAATGTTACCAGCCTTATGGAACTTTATGCATCAATGCTCAACAACCAGATGGCGCGCGACTCAAACCAGACAAACGCTGCAGTAAGAAGGCTGACACTAATCACAACCATATTCATGCCTCTCACACTTCTTGCCGGCATTTTCGGCATGAGTGAGTGGTCGATGATGACCGGTGCTGAAAACTGGCGAAGGGCATATCCCCTCTTCGGAGGCATCATATTACTTATCGGCATTGTTAACTTCATCGGTATCAAATGGCTGGAACGCAGAGACTGGAAGCGACTGCTGTAAGATTGTCCGGTTGCCCGTATCAGCGTATTGCGGCAATGGTCTATACTTTGCCCAAAACAATGGGTGTCTTACTTTAAAAAACCGGTAAACAAAGGTTGTGCAAAGTTGTTTTCTTTTTCAGATAGTTAGAACCTCATACAATGGTTGCTAACATAAAGTTGATCCGATGATAATGGAAAACCCTTTCTTTCTGGTAATTATCACTTTTGAAATCATCAGCACGCAGCAAAAATAGGACTGGGAGAGGAGTTTATCGTAAAAGTATTCAGGGCAATACATGAGGAGTCAATTAATCATCAGACAAGAGTTATGAATGAGTGAAAGGAAATCTTACGAACATGAATACTTTTGGGAAACAATTCAGTATTAGCATTTTCGGTGAATCGCACGGGGAATGTGTAGGTATTACAATTGACGGCTGCCCGGCAGGACTACCCTTATCTCCTGCCGATTTTAAATACGATTTAAGCAGGCGCAGCAGCGGAGCTAAAGGCACCACACCTCGCAAAGAACCCGACGAGCTTAAGATAAAGAGCGGTGTTTTCAACGGATATACTACCGGAGCACCACTGACCATCCTGTTCGACAACACCAATACACTGTCGCGGGATTATCTCAAGATCCGGGAAACGCCAAGACCAGGTCATGCTGATTTCACAGCCATGAAGAAGTATGGGGGATTTGAAGATTACCGCGGGGGAGGCCATTTTTCCGGTCGCCTTACACTGGGTTTGGTAGCAGCCGGCGTAATAGCTAAAAAGCTGATTACCCCGGTACTGGTGACTGCAACTCTTCAGGAAGCCGGGGGCACAACAGATGTTGAAGCTGCAATTAATGAAGCGGTTAATAAACGAGACTCCATAGGTGGCATCATAGCATGTACAGTGAGCGGTGTGCCGGTTGGCCTGGGAGAGCCTTTCTTTGATTCAGTGGAATCATTAATAGGTCACATGATGTTTTCAATACCGGCTGTAAAAGGATTGGAGTTCGGATCTGGTTTTGCAGGTTCACGTATGTGGGGAAGCGAACACAATGATATGCTGATCACTACTGAAGGCAAAACAAATACCAACAATGCAGGAGGAATCAATGGCGGGATAACGAACGGCAATGATCTGGAATTCCGTATTGCCGTGAAGCCCACTTCTAGTACGCATCTGAAACAACATACTATAAATCTTGTCACCGGACAAATGGTCGACCTGGAGATTGAGGGAAGACATGACACCTGCATTGCACTCCGTGTGCCGGTGGTAGCAGAAGCTGCCACAGCATTGGTGCTGGTTGATCTGATGATGCTGGAGGGATTAATTGGAAGGAGACTAAAAAGTTAATTATTAAAAGCTGGCAGCGATCTGAAATAAAAAAGGCAAAACAGGCAACGGCAATTCCAATTACCTTTAAACAGAAAATCCGTCACCAGTTCCGTCAACAAGAAATAAAAAAACCGCCGTAAATTATTGATTTACAGCGGTCTGCGATTTAAGGTTGTGGTACCACCAG